>DASZXK010000107.1:0-53008 GCA_035545855.1 Polyangiaceae bacterium | reverse complement strand
GTCTTCGAGTACATCGAGGTATTTTACAATCGCCGCCGGCTCCACTCGGCCGTCGGCTACAAGTCACCCGCCCAGGTCGAGAGCGACCACGCCCTCGCTTGCGCGGCATAACCGGTGTCAACGGAACCGGGGGAACTCCAGTCCCATCCTCCGCCTCCCTGCCGCAGCGATCCAGCGACCGAAGGGAGCTGGGGCTGCCCGTCAGAGCGTCCGCCTCCCTGCCGCAGCCATCCTCCGGCCGAAGGGAGCTACGGCCTGCTCCTCGCTGGCGTCCGTCTCGAGCCGCGCTCCGGCGAGGGCCCTGGATTGCTCGAACCGAGTGTCAGCGAGTTCTCGGTCCGATCTGTCAGGGATGTATCCGGTCTGTACCCTCCCGCTCGGGCGCGTCGGCGCGCTGGGTGGCGGGCGCGTTCCCGCGATTAGTGCTAATTCAAGTTCATGCCCCGCCGGCGCGAAGAGCAACTTGCGCTCCCCATCCGCACCTGGGGCGGCGCGCGCCGTGGGGCCGGACGTCCGCCGAACGGTGCGCGGGCCGGCGTCTCGCATCTGGTCCGGCCGAACCACTCCGCGGCACACCCCGTCCACGTGACGCTCCGTACCGCAGACGGCGTACCGAACCTCCGCGGGCGCCGGACGTTCGACGCCGTGGTGGAGGCGCTTCGCGCCGGGTGTGAGCGTCCGGACTCCCGCGTCGTCCATTTCTCGGTTCAGTCGAACCACGTGCATCTCATCGCGGAGGCGAAAGACGGTGTCGCGCTCTCCCGACTGATTCAGGGGCTCAGTATTCGGATCGCGCGCTCGGTGAACCGGGCGACCTCCCGCACGGGAAGGGTCTTCGGCGACCGATATCACTCACGCGCACTCGGGACGCCGCTCGAGGTGCATCGCGCCCTCGGCTATGTGCTCTGCAATTTCCAGAAGCATTCCGCGCCGTCCGATCGTCGGCTCGTCGGATTCATGGACGGGTGTTCGTCCGCGCCGTGGTTCGATGGCTGGAAGATTCCGGACGCGACGGAGCGCGCTCTCGGCCTCCACCGCTCGATCCTCGGAGACCCTCCCGTGGCAAGTCCGCGCACCTGGCTCCTGCGTTCGGGCTACCGGAAGCACGGTCTCGTCGATCCGAACCGCGCGCCCCGCAGGCGGTAGCGCGAGGGCTCGGCGCGGCTTGCCGCTCGACTCGATGCGGACCGGAACCCACGTGCGTCGCGAAGGCGCTTCCTCACCGCTGAACCTCGTCCGCGCCGGCGTGGTAGTCGAAGGGAATGACACCGACGTAGTCGGTGAAAGCCTCGCCCAGAGCGCCGCGACGAACGACGAGCCGCCGCAGGCGAGACGATCTAGGGCGAAGGACTCACATCGACCGGGGTGCTGCCGGTTCCACTGATCCGGCCTCAGCGGGCTGATTCCGACCCGTCGGACGCGACGGGATTGCGACGGCTCGACCGGAGACGGTGATCCAGACGGCGAACAACCCCGCTACGCACTCGTGGACACATTCTCGGTGGTCGATGCAGCCGCGCCGGAAGCGGAACGCCTGCCTCCGCGGCGGAAGCGGAACGCCTGCCTCCGCACCCGAGGCGGAACGTCAGCTGCCGCGCCGGAAGCGGAGCGGCAGCCGCCGCGAAATTCAGCCCGCCTTGGCCCGCCTTGAACCGCTTCTCCCATTCCAGCAAGAACTTCACTCGCTCCTTCACCGAATCCGCCTCCTTCAGGGCATGGCTGCCACTGTCAGGGATGTCTCCGGATTACTCGGACCAACTGTCAGGGATGTCCCCGGTCCGAGCTGTCAAGGATGTCCCCGGTCTGCACCCGCGACGGGGCGTTGAGCGCCTGCCTCAGCGCCGGAAGCGTTCCGCCTGCCTCCGTGCCGGAACATGATTAGTGCCAATTCAAGACCGCATCGCCGAGCTGCGCGTGAGCCGCCATCGAGCACGAATTCACCCCTGGGCAGCGCAAGTCGATCTCGCGACGGGGGCGGAGGAGAGCAGCGCGGGCATCGCGGCGTCCGGGCACGCCCTGGGCAGCGCAAATCGATCTCGCGGCGGGGGCGGAGTCCGGCGTCGATGGCACGGCCGCCGACCCTCTCGGAACTGCATCGCGAACGGGCTCGGTCCCCAGGCGATGGTCGTTCCCCGAGTGAACGGCCCCGCTACCGAGCGCCGTCGAACTCAGGTGCAGGAAGACGTGGCTGCTCGGGCAACACGCGACCCGCGCCCAGGTAGCGCGCCTACCGGCGGTGGGCAGAAGCGCCCGCACGGCGCACGCGCAGGCACATAATCAACTATCGCTATATAGACAGTTCCAGAATATATTGATTCCCCGTTCAATCCCCGGGAGGCATCCTTCAATCGTCGGGGTTCGCAAATCGTGAGGAGGTCTCGGAGATGGACATGAAGGCAGCAGTGGGATTGCTCGGAATGGCGATGCTGACGGGATGCGGCGCGGACGGCGCGTCGCCCGGTGGCGGCAGGGCGCCGGCCAATGCCGCGAGCGGCGGCGCGGCCGCGGACGGCGCGGGCGGCGCCGGCTCCGGAGACTCGGCCGGCTCGGGTGGAAATCCGGGTGACGGAACCGCGGGCGCCGGGGACGGCGGCGCCGGCTCGAACACCGGCGGCACCGCGCCGAACACCGGCGGTGCCGCGCCGAACACCGGCGGTGCCGCGCCGGGCACGGACGCGGGCGCCGTCGACCCGACGGCGATCGATCGCATCGATCAGAACCTCGAACGCCTCAGAGCACTCGACGTCTTCGAGGTGGGGAGCGTCATCGCGCCGGCGAGCTCCTACTGCACCACGCCGTGCGCGGACCCGCTCTGGGGCCGGACCGCAACGGATCTGGAACGCTTCACGAACGCGGCGGAGACGGCCGCGCAGACGCCGAGCTTCTCCTACGCATGCACGGAGGACGTGGATCTGAACCTCACGACGCTCCGCGCGCTCGGCGTCGTGGACATCGGCGCGATCCTCGTGGCGACGCCCGCGAACAACCCGAATTGCTACAACCTCCCGTGCCAGAGCGACATCGATGCGGCGGGGCAGTTGAACTACCTCCGGGACGCGAAGCTCGAGGCGATCGCCGTCGCGGTGAAGGCCCCCTGACGTGACCCGATTCCCCACGGTGAGCGGCCGACTCGGGCTCGGCGTCGGTCTCGACTTGCCGTGGGGGAAGGAACCGGGGTTCCTCGCCGGCGGGACGCGCGACGGCGCGGCGTCCGACGCCCTCGTCCGGTTCCTCTCCGAGCGGCACGCGGATTTCAGCTGCTTCTTCGGGTCGCTTCAGCCGAGGAGCCGGAACACCCTCGCCGCGGACGAGTACGTGCCGGCGTTCGAGGATCTCTTCCGGCGCGCGCCGCCATACGCGGCTCGTGCTCTCCACCACACCATGCTGAACCTCGGCGCGATGGAACGGTACGATCGCCGCGCCCTCCTCGACTTCACGAACGCCCTCGTGGAGCGCCTCTCGTTCCGGTGGGTGAACGAAGATCTCGGACTCTGGTCGCTCCACGGGCATTCGCTCCCGTACCCGCTCCCCCCGTATCTGACGGACGCGGGACTCGCCGCAGCCGTCCGGAACGTTCGCGACGTGCAGGAGGGCCTCTCCGTACCCCTGCTGGTGGAGTTTCCCGGGTTCTCGGAGGGTGCGAGCGTCGTCGTCGGAAGACTCGATGCGTACGATTTCTTCCGCCGCGTCGTGGAAGAGACGGGTTCCCCGTGCACGCTCGACGTCGGACACCTCCTCTCCTACCAGTGGTTTCGCGGCGCGCGAGGAGAAGCCCTCTTCTCGAACCTCGATCGCCTTCCGACCGCGAGCTGTTTCGAGATCCACCTCTCGGGGTGCGCGCTGGAGCACGAGCGCTTCGTCGACGCGCACCACGGCGTGCTCCTCCCGGAACAGCTCGAGATGCTCCGCCGACTCCTGCCGCTCTGTCCGAACCTCGCGGTCGTGACGTACGAAGATCCGAGGTTCACCCCGGAGGGCGCGCTGGATCCGCGCACCGTCCGGAGCTTCGAGGCACTGCGGGAAGAGGTGACGAAGTGGGCGGCCTGATGACCGTGGACGAGGCGTTCCATCGCCTGCTCCACTCGCGTCGGACGCGGACGGCGTTCATCGCCGGTCGCGTCGACGCCCTCGCCGTCTCTCCGGAGACTCTCTCCGAGCTTCGCACCGTGGATCACGCGCTCCTCGAGGAGGTGGCGGAGCGGATCGCGTCCCAGGTCCTCACGCGCGGGTATTCAGCGACGGGGTCTCTGCCGGAGCTCTTTCCGCGGACGGTCGCCGCGTTCCGCGCCGCTCACCCCGACGCGGGCCCGCTCGAGCTCGCGTACCGGTTCCTGGAGTCGGAGGCGTTCGGCGAGTACCGGGAGCTCCCCTTTTCGGGCGTGGGCCTCTCCCTGGAGGAGGCGTTCTACCGGTTCGCGGAGGCGGAGGACCTGGGCACCGCGGCGGACCGCGGGCGGGAGTTCCACGCCGCGCTGATGAAGCTCGTCGCCGTGAACCCGCGCGCCGCCGTGAAGCTCCCGGCGTGCCTCCGCACGGCGCCGGGAGGACATTTCATGGTCACCACGCACCATCCCGCGACGCTCCACGCCGCCGTCGGCAAGACGCTCGTCTCCGGGCCGCTCACGCCGTTCCTCGCCGATCTCCTCGCGGAGGGCGCCGATCCGGAGGACGTCGCGCGCCGTCATCGGGTCTCCGCGGACGTCCTCCGGAAATCCGTGGCGCATTTCGCTACCCTCGGGCTCCTTCCGGCGCCCGACGTGCGCGCAGAAGACGCGCTCCGAGCCGCCTCATGACGGACGCGGCGCTCCCTCAACCCGATTCGCTCCGCTGCTTCGTGGAGACGGCGCGCCTCCTCAACTTCCGCGCGGCGGGACGCGCCGTGGGGCTCACTCCCGCCGCCGTGAGCCAGCGCATCCTCCACCTGGAAGAGATGCTCGGCGTGAAGCTCTTCCACCGGACGACGCGCACCGTCGTTCTCACGGAAGCGGGCCTCGCGACGCTCCCGTACGCGGAGCGGGCGCTCGAATCGTCCCGCGCGTGCTTTCGCGCCGCGCAGGGAGAGCTCGGGCCGCCGAAGATGGAGCTCACGATCGGCACGCGGCACGAGCTCGGTCTCTCGTGGGTGCTCCCGCAGCTTCCGCGTCTCCGCGACGCGCACCCCGGCATCACCGCGCACCTCTACTTCGGCTCGGGCCCGGACCTCCTCCTCCGGGTGCGCACCCTCGAAATCGACTGCGCCATCACGTCCACCCGGCTCACGGATCCGAAGCTCGACGCGGCGCGCCTCCACGAGGAAACGTACGCCTTCGTCGGTGAGCGGAAGCTCCTCCAGAAGACGCCGCTCGAGAAGCCCGAGCACGCGAAGCGCCACACGCTCGTGGACACGGCGGAGACGCTCCCGCTCTTCCACTACTGGAGAGACGCGCCCGGCGGAGTCGACAGCCTCGCGTTCGGCGCAATTGTCCGCATGGGCACCATCGCCGCGATGCGGGAGCTCGTCCTGCGCGGCGAAGGCGTCGCCGTCCTTCCCGAGTACTTCGTCCGGGAGGACCTCGAGAAGAAACGGCTCGTCCGCCTGTTCCCGAAGGTGACGCCGCTCTCCGATCACTTCCGCCTCGTCTTCCGGGCGGACGACCCGCGCCGCTCCGTCTACGCGGCCCTGGCGGAGACGATGCGGCAAGTGCCGTTGTCGTGATACAGGACGGGCCGGGCAGCGCGGCCACGGGGATGGTCGGAGACGGGGTGCGCGTGGGAATCAGGGTTTCACGGACATCGCCCGTGAAACCGCGGCGATTCAGGGCGCTCTGGCCGCTTTCGCGGCCGACGGGACGGATGCCGCGTCGCGTTCCGGCGAACAGGGCCGGCTTCCGTTTCTTGGGGGCTCGCGGGCGCCGTGAATTCTGCAACGTCCGTCGTGCCACGGCGTGTCGCTCAGCTCTGACTAGTGCCAATTCAAGTTGCGCGGTCGTCGTCGCGCTCGTTTCCCGGACGGCTTCGACGACCAGAAGGGATGGCTCCTCGTCCCCGTGATGGGGCCGTGGCCGACGCTGCGCGGGGACGTTCCGAGCCGCTACGCCGCCATCCGCGTGCGCGTTCCGCCCGCGACCGGGCCCGCCACCCGGAAACGGCCCGGCGAAAGTCCGAACTGACGCTTGAACGCGCGGTTCAACGCGAACTCGGTCCCGTAGCCGACCGCCGGAGCCACGTCCGCCAGGCGCTTGGCCGGATCTCGGAGGAGCTCCGCGGCGCGCTCCATCCGGAGGCGCGTCAGGTAGCGGAGTGGCGGCACTCCGGTTTCTTCGACGAAGCGACGGCCGAGCGTGGTGCGCGATGAGCGCGCCGCACGTGCGAGCAACGGAACCGTCCACTGAGTGGTCAGATCGCGCTGCATGACGGCGATGGCGCGTGCGACGGGCGAGTCTTCCGAGACGACGCGAAGTGGCGAGGTCACCCGGGTGTCGTTGGCGGGCGGGGTCTCCTGATCGACTTCCTGGCGGAGCATGCGCATCCGCGAATTCTAGCGCCACTCGCGTGGCCGCCTACCCTCCCCCGGGCGGATTGGGCGTCCCGGCCATGGCCGCAGATTTCGAGCGTCCTGGCCATGTCCTCGCGGCGGGCGTTCGTCGCATGAAATGAGGGTGCCGGAAGCAGCCCCCTCTCCATCCCAGCCCTCGGATTCTTTCCCGGATCGCATCCAGGAAGCCCTCTTCTTCTCGCGCACCGTGCTCCTCTTCGGCGAGATCGAACAGAAGCTCGCGCGGACGGTGACGGCGCAGCTCCTCGCCCTCGCGGCGGCGAACTCCGAGCCCATTCGCTTGCTCGTGAACTCGCCGGGTGGGCACGTCGAGTCCGCGGACACGATCCACGACGTCATCCGCTACGTGAACGCGGACGTCACCATCGTCGGCACCGGCTGGGTCGCGAGCGCCGCGGCGCTCGTGTACATCGCCGTTCCCCGCGAACGGCGCCTCGCCCTGCCGAACACGCGCTTCCTCCTCCACCAGCCCCTCGGCGCGACACAGGGCCCCGCGAGCGATGTCGAGATCGAAGCCGCGCAGATCCTCTCGATCCGGAGCCGCCTGAATCGTCTGTTCTCGGAGGCCACGGGTCAGCCTCTGGAGAAAGTGCGCGCCGACACGGACCGGAACCACTGGATGACGGCGGAAGAGGCGATCGCGTACGGCCTGGTCGGCGCGCTGACGACCCGGGCACGCTAGGTCACGGCACGAGGCGGATCAGGAACTTCGCGGAAGCGGAGGCGGGGCGCGTCGGAACCGTGCCGCCGTCGGCTTGCGTGCCCGCGTCCACGTCCATCGGCACGAGGCCGTCATTGGTCTTCACGGTGAGTTCGTAGTCCCCGGCCGGGAAAGAGGGTCCCTTGGGCTGGGAGGTGTCCGAAGGTCCTTCCCAGTTGTGACCATCCCAATAGAACGAGACCGGATAGGTGCCCGCACGGAGGACCGTGGGAGGGCAGGTCCGGTCGAACAGCGTGGCTCCTCCGTCCGGAAGCGCGCACCGCGTCGGGACCCCACCGAGATCGCAGTAGCAGTAGAACTGCTCGCCGCCGGTGACGCTCTCGTTCATCTCGAGCGGCCCGGCGTAGTTGTGGGTTTCGACGCCGGGATCTTCGTACGGGCCCGGGCCCGCCGGGTACCGGAAGACGGCGCCGAAGAGCGTGTCGTAGTCGACGACGACGTCGTACGAGATCCGGATCCCTTTCGAGACTTCCGCGAGCCGAAAGACGCACTTCTGCGTCTCGGGAAGCTCGATGTGAACGCCGGGAATCGCGGACTCGGTCGAGAGCACGCAGTCCGGATGCCCACCGTCGTGAGAGGGGGCTCCCCCGCTCGGAGCGCCACCCGCGTGCGACGTCGCGCCGGCCTCGCCACCTCCGCCGGCTCCTCCGGCCGACGTCCCTCCGCCGTCGCCTTGGTCCACGCTTCGACTGCTGTCTTTCGTCGAACCGGCGCACGCGACCGCCAGCACCCCGATCCCCACCGCAATGAGACTCCTCATGGGGGGAGTAACGAGCAAGGCACGTGCCGTGGAAGCGCCGCGCATTGCACCGAAAGCGCGACTGACCCGCGGCACAGCTTGCGCCACAGAGGCCGTACACCCCGCCAACCGCGTCGCGCCTCGTGGCACCGGAGAGGGATGGTTTGTATACAAACCATCGGCTCCGCAGCGCCACCCCCACTGCTTCCGACGGGGGTGCCCCGGGCGCGACGAATTCGAGCGTGAAATCAGGGACTTGGGGGGATGCAAACTCCCCCTGAATCCGTTGTCTCCTGCCCCCTCCCGGGTTAGCAAAGTGGCCCGATTTCGGGGCGAGGTTTCGAACGTTCGTGTGAGCGTTCGCCCGCCGCCGAAGACCGCTTCCGATGGACAAAGAGAACCCTCAGGGCACGCCTTACGAGATCCCGATCAGCATCCAGGACGAGATGCGCACCTCGTACCTGGATTACGCGATGAGCGTGATCATCGGGCGCGCGATCCCGGACGTCCGGGACGGCCTGAAGCCCGTGCACCGACGCATCCTCTACGCGATGCGGGACATGCGCCTGAACGCGGGCTCGCCGTACAAGAAGTGCGCGGCCGTCGTCGGCGAGGTGCTCGGCAAGTACCACCCGCACGGGGACGCGAGCGTGTACGACGCGCTCGTCCGCATGGCGCAGCTCTTCAGCATGCGCCACCCGCTCGTCGACGGGCAGGGGAACTTCGGCTCCGTGGACGGCGACCCGCCGGCCGCCTACCGGTACACGGAGTCTCGCCTCTCGCGCATCGCGGCGGAGCTCCTCGACGACTTCGACAAGGACACCGTCGATTTCATCCCGACGTTCGACGAATCGAACCAGGAACCGACGGTCCTGCCGTCGAAATTCCCGAACCTCCTCGTGAACGGCTCCGGCGGCATCGCCGTCGGCATGGCGACGAACATCCCGCCGCACAACCTCGGCGAGGTGCTCACGGCGACCGTGAAGCTCATCCGCGAGCCGGACACGACGCTCGAGGAGCTGATCAAGATCGTCCCGGGCCCGGACTTCCCCACCGCCGGCATGATCTACGGCCGCCTCGGCATCCACCAGGCGGCCAAGACGGGCCGCGGCAGCATCATCATGCGCGCCCGGACGGAAGTGGAGCAGATCAAGGGGACCGATCGCGAGCAGCTCGTCGTCACCGAGATCCCATATCAGGTGAACAAGGCCCGCCTCCACGCGAAGATCGGCGAGCTCATCCGGGACAAGCGCATCGAGGGCATCAAGGAGGCGCGGGACGAAAGCGACCGCGAAGGCATGCGCCTCGTCATCGAGCTGAAGAAGGACGTATTCCCCCAGGTCGTCCTGAACCAGCTCTATCACCTGACGGACATGCAGGCGACGTTCGGGGTCATCAACCTCGCCATCGTCCACGGGCGCCCCGCCGTCCTGAACATCAAGGAGATCCTCCAGCACTTCATCGAGCACCGGCGGGACGTCGTCAGCCGTCGCACCCGGTACGAGCTGAACAAGGCCGAGGGCCAGCGCGAGATCATCGAAGGCCTCGGCATGGTGACGACGGACACGGACCTCGTCATCAAGACGATCCGTGAAGCGCGAGACCCGGACGAGGCGAAGGAGAAGTTGATGCGACTCCCGCTCGCCGGGCTCGAGGCGTTCGTCCGTCGCGCGGGCCGCCCCGAAGCGGAGATCCAGGCCGCGGCGGCCCGGAAGGACTACCGGCTCTCCGAGCGCCAGGCGAAGGCCATCCTCGAGATGCGTCTCTCGCGGCTCACCGGGCTCGAGCAGGACAAGCTCGCGGCGGAGTACAGCGCGCTCTGCGACGAGATCGCGCACCTCTCCTCCATCCTCGCGTCGGAAGCGCTCCTGATGGACGTGATCGTGAAGGAGCTCGACGACGTGAAGGCGAAGTTCGCCGAGCCGCGGCGCACGCAAATCGTCGAGGACGAAGCGGAGATCCAGATCGAGGATCTCATCCAGGAAGAGCAGATGGTCGTGACCATCTCTCACCAGGGGTACATCAAGCGAACGGCGCTGGCGACGTATCGCGCGCAGAAGCGCGGCGGCAAGGGCTCGAGCGGGATGGAGGCTCGCGAAGACGACTTCGTGAACCAGCTCTTCGTCTGCTCGACGCACTCCTTCGTCTTCTTCTTCGACAGCACCGGCAAGGTGTTCGTGAAGAAGGTCTACGAGATCCCGCAGGCCGCCCGGAACGCGAAGGGCCGCGCGATCGTGAACTTCATCGGCCTCGCCGAGAACGAGCGCATCGCGGCGATCACGCCGGTGGAGCAGTTCAAGGACGGGCTCTTCGTGACGACGCTCACGAAGGGCGGGCAGATCAAGAAGAGCCCGGTGCTCGACTACGAGAACTATCGCGAGAAGGGCATCATCGGCGTCAGCATCCGGGAGGACGACGCGCTCCTCGGCGCGGCCGTGACGGACGGCACCCGGGAGCTCGTCATCGCGACGAAGAAGGGTAAGAGCATCCGCTTCGACGAACAGCAGGTGCGCCCCATGGGCCGGAGCGCCGCGGGCGTGAAGGCGATGGAGATCGACGAGGACGACGCGATCGTCGGCATGGCCGTGACGGACCCGGAGCGACAGTTCGTGCTCGCGGTCTGCGAGCGCGGCTACGGCAAGCGCACGCCGCTCGAGGAGTTCCGGCAGCAGAACCGCGGCGGCAAGGGCATCATCCTCATCGACGCGAGCGAGCGGAATGGCCCGGTCGTCGGCATCTCTCTCGTGGGGCCGAAGGATCAGGTGATGCTCGTGACGGACCGCGGGCAGATCATCCGGACGAGCGTGGAGGAGATCCGCGAGACGGGCAGGAACGCGCAGGGCGTGAAGCTCATGACCGTCGACGACGGCGAGCGCGTCGTCGCCGTCGAATCCGTCGGTCAGATCAGCGGGGAGGAGCTCGCGGAGGGCGGCGAACCCATGCCGCCCGACGCCGAGGCCCCGAGCCCGGCGGGGGACGGCCCCGGCACGGCCGGCGGCCCCGCGAGCGACGGCGGAGAGCCGCCCGGGGAAGAGCCGGACGGCGGAAACACCGAGAACTGATGGCGAAATCGCGCGCGCTCGAGAACGCCGAGTCGACCCTCGCCCGGCTCCGAGCCCAGCACCCCGACGCGCACTGCGAGCTCGACCACCGGACGCCGTTCCAGCTCCTCGTCGCGACGGTGCTGTCCGCGCAAACGACGGACGTGAACGTCAACAAGGTCACGCCGGAGCTGTTCTCCCGCTGGCCGACGGCGGACGCGCTCGCCGCCGCCGATCCCGCCGAGGTGGAGAAGGTCATCGGTTCGCTCGGCTTCTTCCGGCAGAAGACGAAGAGCATCGTGTCGCTCTCGCAGGGCCTCGTGGAACGGCACGGCGGCGCCGTGCCGCGGACGCTGGACGAGCTCACGAAGCTCCGCGGCGTGGGCCGGAAGACGGCGAACGTCGTGCTCGGCGTGGCATTCGGCGCGCCCGAGGGCGTCGTGGTGGACACTCACGTCCAGCGCATCTCGCAACGCCTCGGCTGGACGAAGAACACGGAGCCCGAAAAGATAGAGCGGGATCTCGTGAAGCTCTTCCCGCGGAAGGACTGGGATCCCGTCTCGCACACCCTGATCTTCCACGGCCGCCGGATCTGCACCGCCGCGCGGCCCGCGTGCTCGGCGTGTTCCGTGAACGACGCTTGCCCGAGCGCGTTCAAGGCGGAGAAGGTCGGACGGAAGCCGCCGAGGATCCGCGTGCCTGCAAGGAAGGGCCCGGGACGCCCCGAAGCCACGGGGACCGTGAAACGGAAGAAGGCCCCCGCGAAGCGCGGCTCGCCGAAGCGGCGAGCTCGCTGACGGCGAGCCGGGCTCTCCAGGTTGCCGTTCCCCTACCTGCTCTCCCCCCACGGCCTCAGCAAATCGAGCTCGATCGCCTCGAACGGCTGCGAGCGACTCACGTACCTCGAGTGGGCGCAGGGCGAGTTCGCCGACAATGCGTCATCGGCGTGTAGCGCCCGCCATCCGGCCCTCGAGGGGCACGAGCTTCGAGGCGTGCTGAACGTGCCCGAGCGCGTGCTTCTTCATCCGGTAGATGAGCGTCTGCCGCGAGACGGACAGGAAGCGCGCCGCTCGGGACACGTTGCCCCCGCACTGCTCCAGCGCTTCGCGGATGACCGCTCGCTCGAGCTGTCCGAGCGGAACGCCCTCCGGCGGGAGCTCGACACGAAGGCCCGCGGCGCTCGGCAGGATCCGGATCCCCGACGCGGCGCGATGCGGCGGTCCGAAGTGCTCGGCGCGGAGCTCCGCGCCGTCCTCCAGAAGGATGACGCGCTCGATCCGGTTCCGGAGCTCGCGCACGTTGCCCGGCCACGAGTATCTGAGGATCCAGCTCCGCGCGCCGTCGGAGAGCGTCCGGGGCGGCATGCCGTAGTCCGCGCAGAGCGTCTTGACGAAGGACTCGGCGAGCAGGACCACGTCGTCGGCGCGCTCCCGGAGCGGAGGCATCGTGACGGCTACGACGTTCAGACGGTGGAAGAGGTCGTGCCGGAAGAGTCCCTCCCTCGCCCGCGCTTCCAGATCCTCGTGCGTCGCGGCGATGATCTGGACGTCGAAGGGCTCGGACCTTCGCGACCCGAGCCTTCGCACGCGCTTCTCGTCGATCGCGGTGAGGAGCTTCGCCTGGAGGTCGGGGGGCACGGCGCCGATCTCGTCCAGGAACAGGGTGCCGCCGCTCGCCGCCTCGAAGAGGCCCGTGCGCGCGACCTTCGCGTCGGTGAACGCCCCGCGCTCGTGTCCGAAGAACTCCGACTCCATCAGGGACGGTGGGATGGCCGCGCAGTTCACCTCGACGAACGCCTCGTTCCGCCGCGCGCTGTTGTAGTGGATGCACTTCGCGGCGAAGCCCTTCCCGGTGCCGGTCTCCCCGTTCAGGAGAATCGTGGCCGCGCCGCGACGCGACGTTCGCCGGCACACCTGCTGGAGGACTCCGACCACCTCCTCCATCGCCCTGGACCGGCCTATCAGACCCGCCCACCCGTTCGGCGGGGCGTCCTTCTCGCGCAGGTACCGGAGATGGACGTCTCCGCGCCGGGTCCCGATGGACCGGCCGACCGCGGAGAGGAACCCCTCGACGGTGACCGGCTCGAGGTACTCGTAGCCCCCGACCTCGAAGGCATCCGTCGCGACCCGAACGTCGTCGTCGGTCCCCCCTAAAACGACGGCCATGTCGGGCCGTTCTTGCTTCAGATCACGAACCAGCTCTCTCGAGTTCGCGCCCTTGACCGGAAGATCGAGGAGCGCGGCGGCGGGGCTCCATGCGAGGACGAGACGGCGTGCCTCGCCCGCGCTGGACGCGACGACGGGTTCGAATCCTCTGCCCTCGAGCGCGGTGCAGAGCGACTTGACCAACCGCGCGTTCTCGCAAAGAACGAGGACGTAACGGGACTTTTCCACGCTCGATCAGCGTACCTTAGGCGGTTCTCCGCACACAACGGGCCGCGTCGCGTACCGCCCGCGATACCAGCTCGGTGACGCCCACGTGCGCGTCACGCGTCGAGTCACGGATCGATGCACCCGCAACCGCACGAGTTGTCGAACGGCTGCTGCAGCGGGGTGCACTGGAGTGTGACGGTGCTGCACGCCGCCGGGTCCCGGCTCGTGAAATGGATCCGGGGATCCGGATCCGGGTTGCACTGCGTGGTCCCCTTGTCGATGCAGCCGCAGCCACAGGCGTTGTAGAAGCCGTTCTGATCCGCGGCGCAGGTGAATTCCGCGACCGGCGGACAGGACGAGAGATCCTTCGACTGATAGTGCACCCCGGGCGAGTTGGCCGAGGGGCACTCCGAAGTACCGCCGCCGTCCGTATTCGGTGCGCCCGAGTCCGGTCCACGGGACCGGGGGGCGTTCTCACTGTTTCCACATTTGGGGAGAACCAGGAGAGAGGCCACGAGGGCGAGGAAGGCCCACAAGCGCGCCCATTGGACCCGACCGCACCCTCCGTCACGCAAGTCCCGGAAGAACGAGGACACGACGAGAACAGATACCGGCGTGCGGCCGCCGAGTCAAAAACCCGTGGTGCCGGTGCTCCCCGGCGAGTACGTTTCCCGAGATGCTCAGACGGGCCGCTTCGGAGCGAGTATCGCCGAGGCAATCGTACAGGGACGGCCACCACGTGACCGCGACGTACGAGAACGTGATCATCTCGTACTCCGTCGCGGAGCCCAACACCGGCTACCTGAAGTCCTGGGTCCAGAGCGTGGACTCCATCTTCGCGCGACACCCCGGCGGCGTCGGGACCATCGTCGTCATCGACCGGTCTGCGAAGCCCCCGAGCGAGGCCGTGCGGGAGCCGATCAAGCACGCCATCGCCCAGGCGGGGCCGAAGCTGCGCGGCGTCGCGCAGGTCGTCGAGGGAGAGGGCTTCGGCGCGGCGGCGAAGCGGAGCGCGCTCGCCTTCATCACCCTGGTCGCGAGATTCCCCTTCCCCGTGAAGATCTTCGCCAGCCGGAAGGACGCGGCGCAGTGGATGGTCGATCGCCTCGGCGATCCGGCGCTCGGCCCCGGCGCCGAAGCGCCGATGGCCGGAGACCTCCTCGAGGCCATCGACCTCGTGTGCGCGTCGCACCGCGCGAACGCCTGATCCGCTCGAGCCAAGAAGCCCCCCGGGTCTCCTCGGAGGGCTCCCCGGACGGCCCTTGGGGCGTGGCCGTCAGTGATGCGCGTCGCCGTACGCCCGGAACGCGCTCGCGGCGAGGCGCAGGCGCTGGAGCACGTTGATGACGTGCGCCTGCTCCAGGTTGCCGAGCGCGCCGTTCACGCAGCTCTTGTACGCGGATTCGCTCGGCCAGGTGGCGGAGAAGCTGCACGGGATCTCGGGCATCACGAGCCGCTCGCCGGCCCTCACCTCGTAGAGGCGGTTCCGGACGTTGCCTCCCCAGAGGACTTCGAGCGTACCGCTCGATTGCTTGCCCAGCCCGAAGATCTGCGTGAGCTCGTGCTCGGAGGCGTGGCTCGAGCCGCCGAGCACCGGGGACATGACCGGCTTGCCGTTCTTCGGCGTGAAGAACATCACCGCGCCGATGCCGTCGCGGGGGACCCTCGCGCCGCCCGTCTGCCCGACGCTGCCGCGCGGAGTCACCTTCACCCACTTGTTGCCGTTGTTCGCGCTGCTGAGCTCGACGCCGAGGTGGCCGTCCTCCATCTTGATGCCCGTCCATTCGCTCTCGAAGTCCGGGCCCACGGGCGTCGTGATGGGAATGAAGTTCGCCGTCGCGTCGAATGGGCCGCCGCGAGGATTCAGCATCCGCACCGGCTGAATGCCGTCGGGTGCCTTCTCGGAGGCGACGTGAGTGATGTCGACGAAGCCGTCGTCGTTGAGGTCGCCGAGCGCGACGCCCTGCGTCTCGCTGCGGGACACGATCGGGAACGACGGCGCCGTCGCCGCCTGGTCCCAGGACATGACGCCGGTGCCGTCGTTGTGCAGGACGGTGCCGGGGTTGTCGACGTCCACGAAGAGTCCCAGGTCCATTCCGCCGTAGAAGATGATGTCCGTGAAGCCGTCGTTGTCGTAGTCGGCCATGCCGGTTCCCCACCCGAACGGCGTCGCTTTCAGATCCCCGAACGTCGCTCGCGAGAAGAAGCCGGCGGGCGACCCGTAGTGCCACATGGAGGCCTCGAACTCCGTCGGGAGCGGCGCGCCGACGAGCTGCACGTCCATGTAGTCGCCGACGCTGGTCCCGAACATGTCCATGGAGCCGTCGTTGTTCAGATCGCCGAAGGCGAGGCCCATCCACTCTTCCGAGACGAACCCCGTGCCGGACTGGAACGTCACGTTGGTGAAGTTGCCCGCGCCGTCGTTCTTGAAGATCTGGATGAAGCCGCGATCCACGCCGCGGAACTGGCTCGGCGCCATGCCGCCCTGGTCGTCCCCGTGCATGATGTCGAGGTCGCCGTCGAGGTCGTAGTCGACCATGGCCGCGGCCCAGGAGAGCGTCGAGTTCTTGTCGGGAGCGGGGATCACGCCGAGGAGCCGGATCCCGGAGGAGACGCTCACGTCCGTGAAGGTGTTCCCGCCGGCGTTCAGGTAGAGCTGGTTCGGCTGGTTGTACGCGAAGGAGTCCTCGACGATGGGCTCCTTCCGCATGATGTCCGCGACGTTCGCGACGAAGATGTCGAGCTTGCCGTCGCCGTTGACGTCTCCCATCGAGCAGGAGGAGTGATAGAGGGCGCCTCCGCCGACGTTGGACGTCGCCGAGATCTCGGTGAACGTCCCCGAGCCGTCGTTCCGGAACAGCCGGTTCGGCTCCATGCGACCGAGCACCAGGAGGTCCTCGTCCCCGTCGTTGTCGATGTCGCCGTAGCAGGTGCCGCTCGAGTCCATGTCCGTGGCGGCGACCCCGGCCGCGACTCCGACGTCCACGAACGTCGTCTGCCCCGTCTGCTTTCGCTTGTTCTGGTACAGGCTGTTCGCCCGTCCGGGACCGTTCGTCACGTACATGTCGAGATCGCCGTCGTTGTCGTAGTCGAACAGGGCGATGCCGGGCTGGCCGTGGGGCTTCAGCGGCGTGGCGAGCACCGTGTTGAGGTCGTAGAGGGGCTTCAGGAGCTGCGCGTCGTAGGCCGCCTGACCCGCGGAGGGGGCGCGCCGGTAGGAGATCCCCGCGCCGTCGTTCGCGGCGATGTCGTGGAACACGATGCCGGTGGAGACGATGCCGGGCGTCGCGAACGCCGTTCCCGGTACGACCGCCGCCAGCACGGCGGCGGGAATGCGGATGAAGCGCGGGATGGCGAGCATGGCGGTCCGATACCCTCTCTTGTTCATCTGCGGGCCTCCGTCTGATTCGAGCGGAACACTCGAGCGCGGAACGTCGCCTAGCGAGCTCCGTGCCAGTGCTCGTCCGGCGCCGTTGTCGCCGGGAGCGCGCTCCCGGCGCGCTCGCGTCGAGCGCGGCCGCCGCCGCCGCGTCACGGAACCTCGCGGAACCTCTACGAGATCTTAGACTGTTTCAAATGCATCACCCGCTCCGCGCGGTCCCCGACGCCTCACCGGCGCGGGCATTTTTCGGAGAGAACGCCCGCGCCGCGCCGCCCGTCGAGTGTTGGAAAACAGACAGTGATGCAACTCGGACGGTCCCTCGCGCGCTCGAGGATCACGCCCGGATGGGCTCGAACCCATCGACTCCGGCGGGGCGCCGCGTCTCGCGCGACCGCTGATGCTCCATGGAGCCGTCGCGTGCGTGCTCGCGTCGAGCGCCGCGCGGGGCGCACGGCTCCGCTCGGCTCCCGGTGTCGGCACGGATCTCGCTTGGTGCTCCGAGACTCGCGCCACTCGAACACGGAGGGACGAACGATGAAACTGCTCCGCCTCGGCTCCCTGGCTGCGCTCACCCTGGGCTTCTTCTCTACGGGCTGTGGACCGAGCGACGCCGCCGGGGGTGACGGAGTCGAGCAGTCCCGCGCGGCGCTGAGCCCCGCCGTCTCCACGTTCCCTTCCACCTATGCGCGCCAGTGGATGCTGGACCTCGCATTCAGCGTGAAATACGACAACATCGCGCCGCCCGTCGCGTCGCGATCGTTCGCGTATGCAGCGATCGCGGCGTACGAGGCGACCGTCCACGGCATGCCCGGCAACCAGTCGCTCGTGGGGCAACTCAACGGACTCACGTCGCTCCCCCAGCCCGACCCGAGCGCGACCTACGACTGGCCCACCGTGCTCGCCGCGACGCTCGGCAAGGTCGTCCCCGCGACGTACGTGTATCCGAACGTGCTCTTCTTCGAGTACACGACGCGCACGCACATCTCCCTCGAGTCCATCGAGGGCATCCAGGTTTCGCTCCGCGTGGACGCGGGGATCGCGCAGAGCGTGGTCGATGCTTCCGTGACGTACGGGCACGCGCTCGGGGACGCCATCGCCGCGTGGGCGAACCAGGACGGCTACGCCGAGGCGCGATATCAGGGCTACGTGCCGCCGAGCGGCGATCCGTCGAACTGGGTCGCGACCGGCTACGTCGACGCGCTCGCTTCGCGTCCGCAGGAGCCGCACTTTGGCGACCTCCGTCCCGTCGTCCTCGGGAGCGGCGCGGACTGCCTCGCGCCGCCGCCGGTGCCGTTCTCCACGGATCCGTCGTCCGCGTTCTACGCCCAGGCGAACGACGTCCTGCAACTCGACCTGAACCTGACGAAGGAGCAGCGCGAGATCGCTCTCTACTGGGCCGACGGCGCCGGCTCGGAGACGCCGCCCGGGCACTGGCTGAAGATCGCGAACGATCTCGTGCGTCCGCTCACCCTGGCGGACGCCGTCCAGGCGTACCTCCCGGTGATGGTGAGCATGTTCGACGCTGCCATCGCGACCTGGAACACGAAATATCACTACGATCTCCTCCGCCCGGAGACGTACGTCCACCGGTACATCGACGCGCAGTGGATCCCTCTCCTCCCGACCCCGCAGTTCCCGTCGTACACGTCCGGGCATTCCGGGTTCTCCGCGGCGGCCGCGACGGCGCTCACGTCCGTGTTCGGCGCCGGCCCGTTCACGGACAAGACGAAGGTCCGCGGCGGGTTCGAGACGCGCACCTATCCGAACTTCATGGCGGCGGCGATCGAGGCCGGCCTCTCCCGCCGATACGGCGGCATCCACTACCAGATGGACGACGAACAGGGCCGCGCCATCGGCCAGTGCGCCGCGAACGCCGTCCTCACGAACGTCGCGCTTCACCCCTGAGAGGCGCGGACCGTCAGCGGGGCTCGAGCATCCGGGAGAGATCCCGGGCCGCGGCCTCCACGACGGGTTCGACCGGGAACTCCACCTCGATGGCGGCCTGGACGCCGAGGGCGAGCGCGAGGAACACGAGACCGAGCGACTCGGGCGAGACGTCCGTCCGGACGGTGCCCGCGCCCTGCCCCTCGCGGACCGCGTTCGTGATCCGGGCGGCGCCTTCCCGGAGCACCGCGACGTAGCCGTCCCGGATCCGCGGCGAGCGCGCGCACACGGCCATGAACTGGTGGAACGGGATGCCGTGCTTGATCGGGAACGCGCCGGCTCGTACCGCCGTCACGAACGTGTCGATCGTCTTCTGCAGGTCGAGCGCCGCGTCCCCCGTCGCGATGATGGCGTTCATGAAGCCCTCGAGCGTCGAGGACAGCACCGCCATGATGAAGTCGTCCCGGTCCTTGAAGTGGACGTAAAAGGCCCCGCGCGTATAGCCGGCGCGCGCGCAGATCGCGTCGAGGCTCGGCGTGTCGAGCCCCTGCTCCGTGAAGATCCCGACTCCTGCGGCGATCAGCGCCTCCCGGGTCTCCCGCTTCGCGTCGTCCCGCGTCTTGCGCGGGCGCGACGGGGAACGAGCGGGGGGATCGTCATCCGCCTTCATGCCGGAACTTTCGCACGAGGGTGTCGATCTCGTCGTCGAGATCCGCGTTTCCCCGGAGCGAGCGCGCGGCCGCGCTCTCGAGGTCCGAAGCGAGCTCGGCCGTCGCCGCCTCTCCGAGCGCGTCCACGAGGAGCCGCGCCGCGAGCCGCGCTCTCCGTCCGAGCGCGGACGCCCGGCCCGCTTCCGTCTTCGCGTACTCGGCGTGCTCGTCCAGGGCGCCGAGGAGCTCCGGAACGCCCTCGCCGCGCGTGGCCACGGTCTTCAGGACGCGGGGCGAGAATCCGCCATCCGTTCCGCCCGCGGCGCGCGACGGCCGCGCCGGGGAGTGACCGGTGGACGGAGCGGGGACGAGCTGGCCGAGGGCGAGCATGTTCTCCAGGTCGCGCACCGCGTTCTCCGCCGCGGGGCGATCGGCCTTGTTCACGACGAAGACGTCGGCGATCTCGAGGATGCCGGCCTTGATCGCCTGGACGTCGTCTCCCTGTCCCGGAGCCGAGACCACGATCGTCGTCTCGGCGACGAGCTGCACGTCGAGCTCGTCCTGTCCGACGCCGACCGTCTCCACGAGGACGACTCGCGCGCCCCAGGCCTCGAGCACGCGAACGACGTCCCGCGTGGAGCGGGAGAGACCGCCGTGCGCGCCGCGCGTCGCGACGGAGCGGATGAAGACGTCGGGGTCCTCGAAGTGCTGCTGCATCCGGATCCGGTCGCCGAGGATGGCGCCGCCGGTGTACGGGCTCGACGGGTCGACCGCGACGACGCCGACGCGGAGCCCCCGCGCACGGAGCCCCGCGACGAGTCGGTCGACGAGCGTGCTCTTGCCCGCTCCTGGGCTCCCGGTGACGCCCACGACGCGAGCGCCTCCGCCCGGGCCGAGCGCGCGCAGGTGCTCGCGGTAGCCGGGGGTGCGCTCGTCCACCAGGCGGCAGAGCCGCGCCGCGGAGCGCGTCTCCCCGGCGAGCACACGGCGCGCGAGATCCGTCACGACCGAGGGGATGCCTCGATCCCGGTCCGCGTTCAACGGGTGAGCGCGCGGCGGCCCGGCCGCTTGGCGAGGAGCCCGAGGAGCCCCTCGAGCGCGACCCCGTAGCTCAGCGCGCCGAAGCCCGACACCTTGGCCGTGCACGCCGGGGCGATCCGGGAGACGTGCCGGAAGCCCTCGCGGGCTTCGGGATTCGAGAGGTGGACCTCGATGGTCGGAAGGCCCGAGCCCTTGATGGCGTCGTGGAGGGCGATCGACGTGTGCGTGTACGCCCCCGCGTTCAGGAGGATGCCGTGGAAGCCGTCGTCCGACGCAGCGCCGATCCAGTCCACGAGGAGCCCCTCGTGGTTCGTCTGGCGGCAGTCCACCTCGATGCCGCGGTCCGTCGCGAGGCGCTCGAGCCCGGCGTGGATCTCCGCGAGCGTCGTCGTGCCGTAGACGTCCGGCTCGCGCCGGCCGAGCCGGTCGAGGTTCGGGCCGCTGAGGACGAGGAGACGGGTGCCGCTTCCCTTCGGACGCGAGCCCTCCGCCTTGGGCTTCGTGATCTTCCGGATGGCCATCGCCCCGATCAGCCGAGCTGTTCGAGGAACTTCGGCGCCGTCGTCCTGAGGAGGTAGCGGCCTTTTCCGAAGTTGCCCTCGGGGGCGAGCGCGAGGGCGAGGAAGTAGTTCTGGTCGAGCACGCGGATGAGGGTGACCATCTTGTCGCTCTTGAAGGCGACTTCCTTCGTGGTCCCGGCGTCGAGCATCTCCGTCGCGCGCTGGATCGCCTTCACGACGACGCTGATTTCCGCCCCGACCGCCTCGATGTCGAACGGCGTGCCGTCCTTGGCGTACACCTCGAGCGGGATGCCCTCGAAGTCCATCAGAAGCCCGGCCATGCCACCGTCCGTGGCATCCACCACGCCCTTCAGCGCCTCTTTGAACATGACCTTCAGAGTAGCCGCTTTGGAAGGGCGCGGTGAACGTTTCGGCCGGAGGCGTCCCGCGTCGATTTCCCGGGGGCCCCGGGGCGCCTCCGGGCGATGCCCGGATCCCGCGGGGGGACGGCCGAGTCGGCGCGAAATGTCGCCGGGATGCCAGCCGAAACCGGGCCCTCGGGCGGCTGCAGAAACCCCAAACCGACCTTGACCCCCTGCGCATCGAGCGGCTACCTTCGCCGCGCCTCGGGGGCCGATTTACATGCCCAAAGGGACGCGAGAAGTAGGCTAATGCGCGCGAAAGCGGGGGATCCGCCTCGCACGATGCCCCAGAAGATCCTCGCGGGACGTGCCGACGACCCGCTCCTCGGGGGTGATCTAGTCAGACTGAAGGTCGACCAAGTCGTCCTCTGCCGGAGCCCATACCGCGCCGTCGCGGAGGCCGAACGGCTCGGGATGAAGAAGGCCGCCGTCGAGGTCGCCCTCGCTTACGACACGCACTGCGTGACCGTGGCCGGGGACACCGAGGCCCCCGCCCTCCGGGACGCTCTCGGCTACGGCGTGCTCGTCGCCCGGCCCGGCATCGGGTTCCCGGCAGCCGTCCACCTGGAACGGTTCGCGGCGCCCGCTCGGCTCGCGCTCACGGACGACGCGCGCCTCTCCGCCGTCGGGGGCGCGGGGATGCTCACTCTCGTGGTGTCCCCGTCGCAGCTCGGGGAGGCGCTCGCCACGGGCTCCATCTCGCTCCGCCCGCCGCGCAGCGTGCAGGTCCTCCTCTCGGGCCGCGTGCGGCCGTTCGTCTGTGTGCGGGACGTCGCGCTCGAGCTCCTCAGGCGTGGCCTCGGAGACGTGATTCAGCGCATCGATCGGGAGCATCACGCCCCCGTCGTGCTGGAGTTCGCCGGACCGAGCGCGCGCCTCCTCTCCGTCCCCGAGCGAGCCGTCCTCTGCGGGCTCGCGCCGCAGCTCGGCGCCGCCGGCGCCGTATTCGTCTCGGACGAGAAGACGGAAGTCTATCTCCGGGATCAGCGCCGCTCGAAGGCGCATCGCGCCCTCGTTCCGGATCCGGGCGCCCCGTGCGACGACGTCATCACGATCGACCTCAGCGCCGTGGACCCGCTCGTCATGGACGAAGCGGGCGTCGTCCGCCCCGTCCGCGAGCTGGACGGCAAGCCCGTCCACCAGGTCATCCTCGGCGGAGACTCCGGAGCGTCGCTCCGGGACATGCTCGCCGCCGCCGCGCTCCTGAAGAGCAAGAAGGTCCCGCCGCGGCTGGACTTCCTCGTCGCTCCGCCCTCGCGGCAGGTGCTCGAGGTCCTCGCGAAGTCGGGCGCCCTCGTGGATCTCATCGCGACCGGCGCGCGACTGGTCGAGCCGGACGATCGCCTGGTGAGCGCCGAGCTCTACCCGCCCCCGGGCGGCGGCGGCCTCTCGCTCCGGACGTTCGATCCGGAGCCGGGGCTACCCGCCGATCGCCGATTCGTGGTCGCCTCGGCGGAGACGATCGCGTACGCCGTCGCGTCCGGTCAGGTCGGGGATCCGCGGAGCTTCAAGCGCCCGGTGCGCGTCACCGTGCCGCGCGCCCTTCCGACGGACGACGTCCTCGTCGTCCGCAAGACGAAGAGCGGCAAGGGCAAGGGTGAAGGCAGCGAGCGGAGCTCGAGCGCCGCGAGCGCTCTGGAGTCGCGCGCCTGGACGAGTGCCGCGACGCTGGATCTCGCCCCGGGGCGAGCCGAGCTCGCGAAGCCGAGCTGCCTCGTGCTCTCGTCGCTCGACGACGTGCGCTGGGCGGCCGATCACGCCGCGTCCCTGTCACCGAATCTTCGCGCCGTCGTCTCGGGCTACATCCCGAGCGGCACGGTCCCGGTCTTCGCCGGGCTCGGCGTCGCCGCGTTCTCGGTGGACGAAACCACGCTCGCGATGCTCGCGAAGGGCGGCACGCTGTCGCTCCCGGACCCGGGCGCGTGGGACGGCGCCTCCGTCCAGGCGACGGCCGCCGGTCAGAGCGTTTCCCTGACGTGGAACGCCGTCGGCGCCGAGCGCGACTGGACCCGAGCCGGAACCGCGGCGGCCGAGGGCGCCCGCCCCTGAGCGTCGAAAACGCCGGGGGATTGGTTTATCGTCCCGGGTCGTGAAGACGAAGGTCCTGGGGCTCGCGACCGCGGTCGCCGTGTTCGTCCACGTTTCCGCCCGCGCAGCCGAAGGAGACTCGCCCGCGACGCGCCCGGCGGCGGCCGCCGCCGACGCGGAGAAGTCCGACAGCGTCGCCGATCAGGCGAAGCTGAAGACGGAGAAGGCCGACGAAGAAGGGCCCGGGAAGCCGGCGAAGGAAGAGGAAGCGAAGCCGAAGGAGCCCGACAAGGAGCAGGGGGAGGACGCCACCTACGGCCACGGCATGCAGTTCGGTCTCCGGGGCGGCTTCCTCATCGGGGAAAAGATGTACTTCCGGTACGACAAGTCCCCCCTCTGCCGCGCGTTCGACACGTCGAAGCCGAGCGAGCAGCTGAAGACGTGCGGCTTCACGGCGCCGCCGGCCGCGGAGGTCGCCCTCTCCTTCGCCCCCTTCGATTCGGTCGAGCCGTACGTGTTCGCCCGCTTCGGACTCTCGGGCGAGTCGAAGACGAACACGAACGCCCTCCAGCTCTACGGAATCGGTGCTCGCGTCTACACCATGGCGGACTCGCGGCTGAAGGTCTTCGTGGAGCCGGCCGTCGCCTGGGAGGTCGAGGGCGGCTCGGGAAATCCGCAGTGGAACCCCTCGAAGCTCGACCCGAAATACACGCTCAAGCCGGAGTACAAGAAGGATCTCATCGTCCACGTGGGCATCGGCCCGCAATACGACTTCGCGAAGGCGTTCGGCCTCTTCATGAACGCCGGCGTGGACGTGGGCGTGCTCCGCGCCATCAGCGCCAACCTGCACGTGAACATCGGCGCTCAGCTCCGCTTTCCCTGAAGCACGCGAACATCGGCGCTCAGCTCCGCTTTCCCTGAGGCCCGCGCACGCTCTTTTCACGCGGGCCGCCACGGGGTAGGAACGGCCCATGTCCGACCGACCCTTCCGCATCCTCGGGATCCAGCAAGTCGCCATCGGTGCCCTCCAGAAGGACGGCCTCTCCCGCTTCTGGATCGACGTCATGGGCCTCGAGCGCACCGGAAACTACCGGAGCGAGAAGGAGAACGTCGACGAGGACATCGCCCGCATCGGCAAAGGTCCGCTCGCCGTCGAGATCGACCTCATGCAGCCGATCGATCCGGAGAAGAGCCCGAAGGTCCACGTCCCTTCGCTGAACCACTTCGGCCTCTGGGTGGACGATCTCCGCGCCGCCGTCGACCACCTGACGAAGAAGGGCGTGCGCTTCACGCCCGGCGGGATCCGGAAGGGAGCCTCGGGCTACGAGGTCTGCTTCATCCACCCAAAGGGCAACGACGAGTTCCCCATCGGCGCCGAGGGCACCCTCATCGAGCTCGTCCAGGCCCCCCCGGACGTGATCGCCGCGCTCGGCTGACCCGCGTCTGCCGTCGTGCTCTTCAACACGAGGGGGGTCCGTCACGATCCGACAGTTTGTATACAAACTATCGGTGGGAGAGGGAGCCCGTCACGATCCGACAGTCCGAATACGAACCATCGGCGCAGGCGGGGGTCCGTCACGATCCGACAGTTTGTATACAAACTATCGGCGCAGGCGGGGGTCCGTCACGATCCGATAGTCCGAATACGAACCATCGGCGCAGGCGGGGGTCCGTCACGATCCGACAGTTTGTATACAAACTATCGGCGCAGGCGGGGGTCCATCGCGATGCGACAGTTTGTATACAAACTATCGGTGCGAGAGGGGAACCGTCGCGATGCGACAACCGGCGCGAGCGCGAAGGACGGCGTGCGTGCCCGTGGAAGTCGCCGCTCCCGCCAAGGAACCAGGCGCGCCGGGGTCACCGTTCGCGGCTGCCTTGGCCCCCGGAGCTCCCTTCTGGAGAGCGCCCGGGGCGGAGGGCTCGTCGTTCAAGTGCGCAGGCCGATGCGGTGCTGAAGTGCGACCTGCGCCATGCCCGGAGATAGAGCAACGAGCGTGCCACGGCCGTGAAGCGCGGGGCGACGCCGTCCGCGGCGGAAAAAGGACGCTCTTCGAGGAATCCACCGTCCGATCCGTGCCCGAGGCGGCCACGGCGGGCCCCGGATGGCCCGACGGCGCGCGCACCCTTCGTACACGTGTGAAGCCCGTGAGCGGACACCCGCAGGTGAACGCGGAATGCACGCCCGAGGGGGTCAGCGCGCGGCCAGGGCGGGCGCTTTCCCTCGAAGCGTCGCGACGACGAGGAGCCCGACGAACCCGAGCGACAGGAAGAGGGAGAAGAGCTCCGCGAAGTGGGTGCGATCGAAGAACGCGAGCGCGCCGAAGAGACCCGCGAGCGCGCACACCGTCCCCGCGACGCGCCCGACGCGCCCCCCGCCCCCACGGAGGAGCCACGGCGCGAGGAGGACGAGCGCGAGGGCGAGCGTCTCCCACTTGAGCCACGTGAAGAGCCGGAGGCGCGCGAGCGCGCCGTCGTAGTCGCCGCCGAGCGCCTTGGTGATCGCGAAGAGCTGGGTATTTTCCAGGACGTCGAAGATCGCTCCGATTGGGCCGAGGACGGCGGGGACGAGCGCCCGGCGCTCACCCGCGGTCCGGACGGCGAGAGAAAACAGCGCGAGGAACCCGCCGTAGGCGACCATGAACGCGAAGTCCGCCGTGTTCCCGAGGTCCATCCGGTGGACGAGCTCCGCCCGATGCGCGGAGCCGGGCAGGTCGAACAGCGCCTCGATCTCGGCCCGATCCGTCGCGAGCTCGAAGGCGAGGATCGGGGTCTGGAAGCCCGGCGGCAGCGCGCCGGCCTTCGTCGGGAAGAGCAGGAGAAGGCCCGCTGCGACGGCGAGCGTCGCGGCGCCCGACCAGGAGGCGCGGGCGAACGCCCGCCGCGCTCGCTCCGCTTCGCCGCCCCCGGAAGGCGCCGTCAATCGTGGAGCTGTTCCGCGAGGTACCGCTCTTTGCCGATCTCGCCGATGATGTGGAGCTGGGCCTCGAGCCAGTCGATCCCCTCTTCCTCGTCGGTGAGGATCTTCTCGAGCAGCTCCCGCGTCCCGTTGTCGCCCTTCGCGACGCAGAGCGCGATCCCCTTGTTCAGCCGCTCCACGGCGTCGAGCTCGAGCGCGAGGTCCACCTTGTGCTGCTCGACGGCATCCTCCCCGACGCGAACGGGGGAGAGCCGCTGCATGTTCGGGACGCCGTCGAGGAACAGGATCCGTTCGATGACCCGGTCGGCGTGCTTCATCTCGTCGATGGATTCGTGCCGCTTCTTCGCCGAGAGCTTCTCGTAGCCCCAGTTCTCACACATCTTGTGATGGATGAAATACTGGTTGATCGCCGTGAGCTCGCTCGTGAGCACCGCGTTCAACACCTCGATCACGTCGGGATCACCTTTCACGCGACTCCTCCTGGTTCTTTCGGTGGGCGAGGCCCGGGGGGACGCCACTTTCACCCGGAACGGCCGTCCAGGGCACGGTTTGAGTGCGATATTCAGTACTTTCAATGACTTGGCGCTGGGGGCCGGGCCGGGATCCATCGAGCGCGTCGGGTCGATATTGAAAGTCATTATCATTTTGCTAGGGTGCACGTACTTCCTCGCATGCTGGTCTGTCACTGCCGCGCCGTCACCGACCGAACCATCCGCGAAGCCGTCCGGGGCGGCGCCTGCTCCATCGAGGCAGTGGGCGACACGTGCGGCGCGGGAACGGGCTGCGGCGGCTGTCACGAGCTCGTGGAAGAGCTCGTCCGCGAGGAGCTCGGACCGGAGCGGCTCCCCGTCGTGCGGCTGCACGTCGTGGCGGAGCCGCGGACGGATTCGACGTCTCCCGCGAGCGGCTGAAGCGCCGCGTCGCGGGCTCAGTCGAGCAGCTCGAGTACGCGCCGCGCCGCGGCGGTCGGGGTCACCGTGTGCCCGTCGATGCCGCGCTCGGCCTCCTCGATCGCCGCCGCGACGTCCGGGCGCGACAGGAATCGTCTCGAGAGCCCCTCGTGGAGCAGGCTCGAAAACCACTGACGACGCTGGTCGGCTCGCTTGCGCTCGAGCTCGCCGGACGCGCCGAGCTTCTCCCGGTGGTCCTTCGCGATGCTCCACACGGCGTCCATCCCCCGGCCTTCGAGCGCGCTCACCGTGACGACCGGCGGCTCCCAGACGCCCCCGGATCGAACCAGGTGAAACGCCGCGGTGTACTCGGCGGCGGTGAGCTCCGCGCGGGTGATCGCGTCCCCGTCCGCCTTGTTGATGGCGAGCGCGTCCGCGAGCTCCATGATGCCGCGCTTGATGCCCTGGAGCTCGTCCCCGCCGCCGGGGAGGACGAGCACGAGGAAGAAGTCCACCATGGACGCGACGACGTATTCGGACTGACCGACCCCGACCGTCTCCACGAGCACGACGTCGTAGCCCGCCGCCTCGCAGAGGAGCATCGCTTCCCGGGTGTGGCTCGCGACGCCGCCGAGCGATCCGGAGGACGGACTCGGCCGGATGAACGCGCTCTCGGCGGCGCTGAGCCGCGGCATCCGCGTCTTGTCCCCCAGGATGCTCCCGCCGGAGATGGAGCTCGAGGGGTCGACCGCGAGAACCGCGACCTTGTACCCGCTCTCCACGAGATGGAGGCCGAACGCCTCGATGAACGTGCTCTTGCCGACCCCGGGGACTCCAGTGATGCCGATGCGGACGGCGTTCCCCGTCCGCGGCAGGAGCGAATCCAGCAGGTCCTCGGCCTGCATCCGGTGATCGGCCCGGGTGCTCTCGACGAGCGTGATGGCCTTCGCGAGGCTCCGCCGTTCCCCCCGGGCGATCCCCTCGGCGAGGCGGGTTACCGTCTCCGACGGTCCCGCCATCAGCCCGCCCGCTTCACCGGCTTCGAGATGGCGTCGAGGACGCGGCGCGCCGCGACCGGAACGGGAGTGCCGGGACCGAAGATCTCCGCGACGCCCGCCTTCTTCAGCGCCGGGTAGTCCTGCTGCGGGATGACTCCGCCGCACGTGACGACGATCTCCGACGCGCCGAGCTTCTCGAGCGCCTTCAGGAGCTCGGGGACCAGCGTGGTGTGGCCCGCGGCCTGGCTCGACACGCCGATGACGTGAACGTCGTTCTCGACGGCCTGCCGCGCGGCTTCTTCGGGAGTCTGGAAGAGCGGGCCGACGTCCACGTCGAAGCCGAGGTCGGCGAACGCCGTCGCGATCACCTTCGCGCCGCGATCATGGCCGTCTTGACCCATCTTCACGACGAGGAGACGCGGCCTCCGGCCGTGTTCCTTCTCGAACTGGGCGATGTCCTTCCGGAGCGCCGCCCACGTCTCGTCGTTCTGGTAGTGGCCGCCGTAGACGCCCGAGATGCTCCGGGATTCCGCCTGGTGGCGGCCCCACACCTTCTCGAGCGCGTAGGAGATCTCTCCGACGCTCGCACGGGCGCGCGCCGCTTCGATGGAGAGCGAGAGGAGGTTCCCCTCCCCCGTCTCGGCGCACTTGGTGAGCGCGGCGAGTGCCTTCTCCACCGCGGCCGCGTCCCGGTTCCGACGGATCTTCTGGAGCTTCGCGATCTGCGTGTTCCGGACCTCGGTGTTGTCGACGACGAGGATGTCGAGCTTCTCCTGGTCCTTCTCCGGCACCTTGTACTTGTTCACGCCGACGACGACGTCCGTACCGCGGTCGACGCGGGCCTGGCGCTTGGCCGCGGCCTCTTCCACGCGGAGCTTCGGCATGCCGCTCTCGACGGCGCGGGTCATGCCGCCGAGCTTCTCGACCTCGTCGATGATGGAGAGGGCGCGGGCCGCGAGCGCGTGCGTCAAGGACTCCATGAAATACGACCCGCCCCAGGGGTCGACCGTCTTCGTGATGCCCGTCTCGTGCTGGATGACGAGCTGCGTGTTCCGCGCGATGCGGGCCGAAAAATCCGTGGGGAGCGCGATCGCCTCGTCGAAGGCGTTCGTGTGGAGGCTCTGCGTGCCGCCGAGGACGGCCGCCATCGCCTCGATCGTCGTGCGGATGACGTTGTTGTACGGGTCCTGCTCGGTGAGGCTGACGCCAGAGGTCTGGCAGTGGGTCCGGAGCGTCATGGAGTCCGGCTTCTTCGGATCGAAGTGCTTCTTCATGAGCGTCGCCCAGAGGAGGCGGGCCGCGCGGAGCTTCGCGACCTCCATGTAGAAGTTCATGCCGATGGAGAAGAAGAACGAGAGCCGGGGCGCGAAATCGTCCACGGCGAGGCCCTTGGAGAGCGCCGCGCGCACGTACTCCAGGCCGTCCGCGATGGTGAACGCGAGCTCGATGTCGCACGTCGCTCCGGCTTCCTGCATGTGGTAGCCGGAGATCGAGATCGAGTTGAACTTCGGCATGTTCCGGCTCGTGTGCTCGATGATGTCCGCCACGACCCGCATGCTCGGCTTCGGCGGGTAGATGTACGTGTTCCGGACCATGAACTCCTTCAGGATGTCGTTCTGGATGGTGCCGGTGAGCGCCGCCTGAGGGACGCCCTGCTCTTCCCCCGCGACGACGAACATCGCGAGCACGGGGAGCACCGCGCCGTTCATCGTCATGGAGACGCTCATCTCCCCGAGGGGGATGCCGTCGAAGAGGATCTTCATGTCCTCCACGCTGTCTATCGCGACGCCCGCCTTGCCGACGTCCCCGACGACGCGCGGGTGATCGCTGTCGTACCCGCGGTGCGTCGCGAGATCGAACGCGACGGAGAGCCCCTTCTGACCGGCGGCGAGGTTCCGGCGGTAGAAGGCGTTCGACTCCTCCGCCGTGCTGAATCCGGCGTACTGGCGGATCGTCCAGGGACGCTCCGTGTACATCGTCGCTTTCGGGCCACGGACGAACGGGTACGCGCCGGGCACCGTGTCGACGAACTCGAGGTCCTGGACGTCCGCCTTCGTGTAGAGCGGCTTCACGTCGATGCCCTCGGGCGTGTGCCAGACGAGGTCGGACGTCGGCGCTCCCTTCCGATCTTTTTCGGCGAGGCGCTTCCACAGGTCGAGGTCGGCGTTCTTCGATTCGGTCATGGGTCGATGAGCTCCGGGCGCGAGGGCCCCTCCGGGCGAAACCCGTAGCGCGGACGCCCCTTCGGGCAAAGCCCCGAACGGCGAGATCCCGCGGGTTTTCCTACTTTTTCCGGTCGCGGACGATGCGTTCGAGCGCCTTGCCGGCGGCGTCGCCGAGCGCGCTCCCCCGCCGGGTCGCGAGGTAAGCGGTGTCGAGCCCCGCGGCGACCCAGAGCAGCGCCGAGCGGCCGGAGACGGCCACGGAACCGACGGCGATGTCCCCTTCGGGCTCGCCGAGCAGGCGAAACAGCTCCTGGTGGACGAGGGTCTGGGGCACCGGGCCGACGTACTGGCCCGTCTGCGACGCCGTGAGGAGCACGCTCGGACGGTCCGCGGAGACGACGAGAAGGCGGACCGAGTCCGTGAGCGATGGATCGCTCGCTTCCCTGCCCTCGAACACCTTGCCGCGCACGGCGAGCACGAGGACGCGGCGCGCGGCGGCGCCGAGCGCCCGGGCGAGGATCGCGACGACGTCCTCCGCGCTCTTCGCTTCGGCGAGCTCCTGGAGCGGCGCCTCCAGGCTGGCGGGCGCGGACCGCGGACTCGGCGCCGGCTGCCCCGCGAGCGTGTCCGGCGGGGACGAGTCGGACGCGTTCGCGGCCGGGACGAGGCTCTTCGTGCGAGTGAGCTGGATGATCGGTTCCGCGGCGGGCGTGGCGCTCCGCTTCGGAACGACGACGCCGGACGCGTAGGACGCTCCGGCCGCCTGCGGCGCGACGCCTTTCACCGTCGTCGGCCCGGCGGGGATGTCCGACGCCACGCGGACGAGCGGTATCGGCGGCTCGCTCGGCCGAGCTTCCGCCGGCATGGGGGTCGCCGATCGAGTGACGGCCGCCCGCGGAACGGAAGAGGGCGGCCGCTCGACGGCGCGCACGCCGAACAGCGGAGTCCGACCTCGCGCCGGCGGCGGCTCGCTCCGTCGCACCGCCTCGAGGAGCTGCCGGAGCGGAGCTGCCACGAGCTCGACGGGGGCGCCGAGATGAAACGAGATCTCGGTCGCGACGTGCCCGTCGGAGGCGTCGGCGACCAGGACGCGGACCGTGCCCGTCGTCGGATCCCTGGACACGGGGATCGCGAGGAGCGTCTCCACGAGGCCGTGCGGCAGGGCGTTCACGAGCGTGTCGTCCGGCAGGATCGGCGGCGGCATCGACGCGCGCGCCTGCCCGAGCTCACCCTCGAGCCTCGAGAGGAGCACCGGAGCCCGCTGGACGAGCGCACGGAGGAACGGGATGCGCTCGCGCACGTGGGCGCCGAGGGCCGCGTTGACGTCCTCCGGCGTCACGACCCCTTCCCAGACGAGACGGCGAGCCAGCGTGACGGTCATCCGAGCCCCGCATCTTCACCGGGTCCGCACGCGGTCGCAACGGGCTCGCCGGGAGGGAGGCTCCTCCGCCGCCTGCGGCGCTCTTCCCGCTCGTCACTCGTCGAACTGGAAGACGAGCTCCGTCTCGCGAACGAGCCCGAGCTCGTCCCGCGCGACCTGCTCGACCTTCGCCGGGTCGTCCTTCATATGACGCACCTCGGCGCGGAGCCTCCGGATCTGGTCCGAGAGCCGCGACACCTCGACCTCGACGCGCCCCTTTTCTTCCCGGAGGGACCGGAGCCGGGGGAACCCGGTCGGCGAGAGCATCATCGCCGGCACGGACACGGCCGAAACCCCGAGCAGGATCAGGGGCAGGAACCGCTCGAAGAAGCGGGAAAGGTCCATCTGAGCTCCGGGGAACGTCTCATGAGTCTTTCCGGTAGGCCAAAAATTCTCGACCCAGCTGAAGAGCCGATAATTCCAGCATTTTTCACCGTTTGGTGGGCCGGCCGGTGCAGGCTTTTGCTACCATCCCGGGCGGCGCGTTCGGAGCCGGGGCTTCGCTCCTGGCACACGCGTCGTCCGATCCGAGGCGAGACGCGATGGAGACAGATCTACTCCGGGCGGAGCTCGAGCGACTGTTCGAGCTCGACGAGCTTCTTTCCTTCAGCCGAGAGCTCCTCGGCTTCGACCCAGACGCCGTCGGCGGGACCGCCGCGGTCGGGTCCTTTGCGCGCGCCCTCGCCGAGCACTGCGTGACGAACGACGCCGTCGAGGCGCTCTGCGACGCGCTCGTCGCCTCGAAGTCCGGAGTGAGCCCGGACGTCGCGACGCTCGGCATGAAGGGACTCCTGGTGAAGGACGAGCTCGCCCTCGGCGATCGACTCGGGCCGTTCCTCATCGCGCGGAAGCTCGGAGAGAGCGCGGCGGGGATTTCCTATGCAGCGCGCATCGACGACGGCGAGGTCCGGCTGAAGGTGCTCCGCGCCGAGGCCGTGCGCGACCAGCGCGCGCTCCGGCGGTTCCTCACGATGACCCGCCTCGCGTCGCGAGTCCGGCACCAGGGGCTCCCCTGGAAGCTCCGCGTCGGGTTCGTCGACGACCGGCACTACGTCGCGCACGACGTCGTGGAAGGGCAGTCGCTCGCGTCGCGCATCGCGCGCACCGGCGCGATGCACCTGAACGAGGCGCGAGATCTCGTCCGCTCCCTCCTGCAGGCGCTCGCTGCCCTCCACGCCGCCCGACTCGTGCACGGGAACCTCAAGTCCGAGAACGTGATCCTCCACCGCACGGAGGACGGCGCGCTCCGTGCGGTCCTCCTGGACGCCTGCGGAGATCGGCTGCGCGCGCGTCCCAAGGCGAACGGCCACGTGGAGCCGTGGACCGTGAGCTCGCCGAAGACGGTCGCGCCCGAGCAGCTCCGAGGCCGCCCGGCGACGCCCGCGACCGACGTCTACGCGTTCGGCGCCGTGCTGTTCGAGCTCCTGACCGGCAAGGCCCCGTTCGAGACGAAGACCATCGCGGACGCCCTCGTCGCGCACCTGTCCGAGAAGCCTCGGCTGCCGAGCCAGGTCGCCCCGCGCGGCTTCGTGAGCCGGGACCTCGACGCGTTCGTGCTCTCCTTGCTGGAGAAGGATCCCCTCGCGCGTCCGCAGACGGCCGATGCCGTGCTCTCCGCGCTGGACGCGCTCGGGAGACCGGCGGAGGTCGCCGCGGCGGCTCCGGCGATCACGGACGAGGATCTCGCCGCGCGCATCGACGCCGTCATCGCCGCTCCGGAGAGCGAGGACGCCGCGCTCGCCCTCGAGAGCGCCGTCTCCGACGGCGCGACCGCCGCGCGCGTCGCCGAGACCTTCTTGATGGCGGCCGAGCAGCTCGAAGGCGCCGAGGAGCCGGAGAAGCGGAGCACGGCCATCGGGCTCCTCTTCCGCGCCGGACGCCTCCTCCAGGACGCCGCGGCGAACCCCGAAGGCGCGGAGCGCGCCTATCAGAAGATCGTCCAGCTGGACCCCGAGGACGGCGCGGCCGCCGCGCGCCTGGACGCGATCCGGCGGAAGCTCGGCAAGTGGGACGAGCTGGTGGAGTCGCTCCTCGCGCGGGCCGAACGGGCCGCCCCGGGGGCCGAGCGGGCCCTGGTGCTCGGCGAGATCGGCGCGCTCTACGCGAACGACGTCGGGGATCGCGAGCAGGCGCTGGTCGCGTTCACGCAGGCCCTGTGCGAGGACCCGGTCACCGACGCGCACGCGGAGGACGTCGAACGGCTCGCGGGGACCGACGTCGCGTCCTGGGGAGAGGTCCTCGCCGCGTGCAACGAGGCGTCCACCGGAGACGCTCCGCCCGAGGTGAAGAACGCGCTCTTCTCCCGCATGGCGGCCTGGTACGAGACGCGCTACTCGCGGCCGGACCTCGCGCTCCAGTGCCTCCAGGCGATCCTCGCGACGGATCCGTCGAACGAGAAGGCGGCCGTCGCCCTTTCGGCCCTCTACCGGAAGGCGCAGCAGTGGCCGGAGCTCGGGACGCTGCTCCTCCGGCGCGCGGACGCGGCCGCCGACCCGGGCAAGGCACGGGAGCTCCGGTTCGAGGCCGCGCAGCTCCTCGAGACGCAGCTGAACGACGTCGGCGCGGCCCGGGAGATCTACGGGTCGATCCTCGGCGCGGATCCGGGCCACACCCGTTCGCGAGAGGCCCTGCTGCGCATCTTCGACCAGGCCGGGGACTTTCCGAACGCCGTGAAGCTCCTGGAGATGCAGGCCGCCACGGAGCGGGGCGACGATCTCCGGCGCACGCTCTGTCGCATCGCGGAGATCCACGAGGACCGGCTGAAGGACGACGCGGAGGCGATCCGTCGGTACTCGGCCGTGCTGGACGAAGACCCGACGCACATCGACGCGCTCCGCGGCCTGGACCGCCTCTACAGCAAGGCCGGTCGGTTCGCGGATCTCCTCGAGAACCTCGGGCAGCAGATCCAGGCCGCGACGACGCCCCGGCAGAAGATCACGCTCTGGGAGCGGGTCGCCGCCGTCCACGACGAGGAGTTCCTCGACCATCAGAAGGCGGCCTTCGCGCTCGAGCGGCTCCTCGAGCTCTCCCCCGAGCACGACGGCGCCCTGACCGGGCTCGCGCGGCACTACCGGGCGCTCGATCGCTGGGAAGATCTCGCGCTCCTCTACGAGAAGCACCTCGCGCTCCTCACGGACACCGGGCGAAGGCTCGAGGTGGCGTTCGCTCGCGCGAAGGTCCTCGCCGAGAACCTCGCCTCCACGGAGCGCGCCATCGCGGCGTACGAGCAGGTCCTCGCGATCGATCCGACGCACGGAGCGGCCCTCGAAGCGCTCGCTCGTCTCCGCGAAACGGCCGGGCACGAAGACGCGGCGCTCGCCGCCATCGACGCGCTCATCGCGAAGGCGGAGTCCCCCGAAGCCCGCTCGGAGCTCCTGGTCCGCGCGGCGAAGCTCTCGGAGGGCCGGGGCGACCGGGACGGCGCGATCCTCCGGTACAAGCAGGCCCTCGACGCGACGCCGAAGAACACGGCCGTCGCGAGCGCGCTCCGCGACGCGTACGTCGCGCGCGGCGACGTGAACGCCGCCGTCGAGCTCATCGAACGAGAAATCGACGGCGCCGAGGGCGAGAGCCAGAAGGCGAAGCTCTACTCCGAGCTCGCGACGCTCCAGCGAGAGCGGCTCCGGGACGACGTCCGCGCGGAGAAGGCCGCGAGGAAGGCCCTCGAGCTCGACCCGACGGACGTCCCCGCGACGACGCTGGTCGCGGACGTCGCATTCGAGGCGGGGCGCTTCGTGGAAGCCGCCGCGTTCTACGAGAAGCTCGCCGGACGCACGGAAATGCTCACGAAGGACGCCGCCGTCCGTGTCCTCGAGCGCTACGTGGACGCGCTCGCCAAGGGCGGCTCCACGGAGAAGGCTCTCGTCGCGATGGACACGCTCCTTCGACTCGCCCCGGACGACGTCGCCGCCGTCAGCCGCGTCGCTTCGGTGACGTTCGAGCACGGCTCGCCGGGCCGCGCCGTCGAGCTCTACACGGATCTCCTCGAGCGCTTCGGGGACGGGCTTTCCACGGCGGACCGCGCGGTCGCGACGTACCGGCTCGGGGAAGCGTCGCGCCGCGTCGGAAAGCTCGCGGAGGCCGTCACCGCGCTCGAAAACGCCGCCGACCTGGATCCGTCGAGCCCGCTGCCGCTCCTCGCGCTCTCCGCCGTGCACGAGGCGCGGGAAGACTGGGCGAAGGTGGTGGACGCGAAGAGTCGCCACCTCGACCTCGCGACGGGCGAGGAGCGGCTCGGGCTCCTGGTGGACATCGGCGAGATCGCGGCGGCGAAGCTCCAGGACCGCCCGCTCGCGACGAAGAACCTCGTCGCGGCCCTCGACGAACGCCCGGACGACAGGAAGCTCCTCGCCCGGCTGATGCAGCTCTACAGCGAGGACAAGGACTGGCAGAAGCTGGTCGACGTCGTGCTGAAGCTCGCGGACTTCGTCGACGACCCGCGCCAGAAAGCCAAGTACCTCCTCACCGCGGCGATGGTCACCGGGCGCGAGATGCGCGAGTACGACCAGGCCATCGGCTACTACGACCGTGTCCTCTCGATGGACCCGGGGAACGAGAAGGCGACGGACGAGGCGATCGAGCTCCTCGAGGAGAAGGGCGACTACGCCGGGGCCGTCGAGCGGCTGAAGGAGAAGGCGAAACGAGCGAGCGAGGCGAAGGACGCCGCGCGCATGCTGGCCGCGTTCGAGAAGCTCGCCCCCCTCTACCGGGACAAGCTCGGACGCATCGGTCACGCCGTGGACGCGATGGAGGCCGCGCAGACCGTCGACCCCGACAACCAGGAACGGAGCCGCGCGCTCGCCGAGATCTACGCGGCGTACCCGGAGCGCTACCTCGAGAAGGCCGTCCAGGCCCAGATGAAGCTCCTCCACCAGAACCCGTACCGCGTGGAGTCGTACAAGCTCCTCCGGCGCCTCTACACGGAGGACAAGCGGGCCGACGCGGCGTGGTGTCTCTGCCAGGCGCTCTACGTGCTGAAGCTCGCCGAGCCCGACGAGGAGCGCTTCTTCCGCCGCATGCGCGCGGAGGATCCCGCGTACGCGCAGGCCATCATGACCGCGGACGACTGGCTCGAGCTCGTGTTCCACGCGGACGCCGATCCGATGCTCACGAGCCTCTTCGCGCTCATCGAGCCCGCCATGATCGCGACGCGGAACCCGCCGCTCGAGGCGCACGGGTACGACCCGCGGTTCGCGGTCGACCCGAGCCAGCACCCGTACCCGGTGAGCCAGACGCTCCACTACGCGGCGGGAGTCATGGGGATGTCGCTCCCCGTCGTGTTCGAGAACCAGAACGACCCGGGCGGCCTCGGGTTCCTCCACGCGGCGACGCCCGGCATCGTCCTCGGGAGCGGAGCGCTCCTCGCCGACGCCTCGCCGCAGGCCCTCGCGTTCCTCGCGGCGCGGCACCTCGCCTACTTCCGGCCGGGGCTCTACGTGCGGCAGCTCGTCCAGTCGGTCACGGGGCTCCGCTCGTGGCTCTTCGCGGCGATCAAGATGAACGCGCCCCAGTTCCCGGTGCCGCCGGACATCGAGGGACCCGTCCGGGAGGCGCTCGCGGCGCTCGAGCGGCACCTCGGCCCGCAGCTCCGGGATCACCTCTCGCGCGTCGTGTCGAAGCTCATCCAGTCGGGCGCGGCGCTCGACCTGAAGAAGTGGATCCAGGGCGTGGATCTCACCGCCGATCGCATCGGGTTCGTGCTCTGCCACGACCTCGAGACGGCCGTCGAGATCATCCGCGCGTCCGACGAGTCCTCGAGCGCGCTCCTTCCCCAGGCGCGGCTCAAGGACCTCGTCCTCTACGGAATCAGCGATCCGTACTTCAAGCTCCGCGAGCGGCTGAAGATCGGCGTGGACGTCTGACGGCGACGCTCATCAGGCCTTCGCTGGCCACGGATCCCGCCAGGCGTCGATCTCGAGCAGCCGGTCGTGCCACTTCCGGACGTTCGCGTACGGCTCGAGCGGGAGCCCGATGGCGTCCGCTTGCGGGAGCGTCGCCGCGAGGCAGAAGTCCGCGATGCTGAGGGCGTCCCCGGCCACCCAGCGCTGGTCCGCGAGGTGCGCGTCCAGCACCTTCGCCGACTGGTGGAAGAGCGGCGTCGCCTTCGCGATCGCCTGCTCGTCGGGCGCGCCGAGGCCGAGCATCGGCTTGATGTAGCGCTCGAAATAGAAGACGCCCGCGCGCGGCATCACGTGGAACGCGTCGAAGCTCGCCCAGCGGAGCACCTCCGCCTGCGCCAGGGGATCTTCCGGCCAGAGCGGGGATTTCGCCTTCGACGCGAGGTAGACCATGATGGCGAGGCTCTCCCAGAGGGTCTTCTCGGGGGTCACGAGGACGGGCACGCGGCCGTTCGGGTTCCGGGCAATGTGGGACGGCCCCCGCTGCTCCATCTTCCGGATGTCGAGGAGGACGTACTCCACGGGAGCATTCACGTATTTGGCGACGGCGCACGCCTTCCGGGGATTCAGGGTCTCGAAGTAGTAGAGGTGCATCTCGGGTCCTTTCCTCGAGGGAGGGTGCCCTCCGGGAGAATATGTTCAAGAACATATTCTGGATTCCCCGTACGCTTTCTCCCGGAACGCCATGCCCTACCCCGCCGATCACAAGGCGAAGACGCGAGCTCGAATCGTCCAGCACGCGCGCGTCCTCTTCAACAAGCGCGGCTTCGATCAGGTCTCCATCGACGACGTGATGAAGGCCGCCGGCCTCACGCGCGGCGGCTTCTACCACCACTTCGCGAGCAAGGACGACCTCTACGCCGAGGCCGTGCGGAGCTTCTCGTCCTGCAATCCGTTCGCCAAGGCCCGCGCGGAGCTCGACCACGAACCGAGCCGCGTCGAGCTCGCGAAGATGCTCGTGCGGCTCTACCTCGCCGACGAGACGCTCGAGGACGTCGAGGTGCACTGTCCGCTCGTCGCGCTGCCGTCGGACGTCGCGCGCGCCGGGCTGAAGCCGCGCGCCGCGTACACGCAGATCGTCCAGAGCATGCTGCGCGTCTTCCGCAGCGCGTTCCCGGAGACGGACCCGCGCCGCGAGGAAAAGGCGCGTCTCGTCCTGAACCTCTGCGTCGGGGGCATGGTCATCGCTCGCACCACGGACGACCCGGAGCTCCGGAAATCGCTGCGCGCGGCGGCGCGGGCAGAGGGGCTCGCGTTGCTGTCCGGCGACGGCAAGGTTCAGGAAACCGAAAAAGAGCGCGCTCCGAGCCGACGCCGCGCGACGGTCACGCGATGACGTTCACGGCGCGCAGGTGAGTCCAGAGTCGCCCCCGGATTCGGCGCAGGGACGGGCCCAGGAGGGAAGCTCAGCCGGCGTGCACGAGGAAGTGATCGACGGGATCTGCGGCAGCGACGACAGGGACGGGCACCAGGTGCACTGGTAAGCGCACCGCGGAGGGATCGTTCCCTGGCACCCGTCGAGCTGCGCGCCGAACGCGGTCCCCATCGAGCCGAGCCACGCGCCGGTTTCGGCGTCGTAGTAAGTCTCCGAGCCCAGGTCCCGCACCTGACGGTGCTCCGTGATGACCCCGCATCCGACGTAGACCAACGTCGCGGCTGGGCCGAAAGGCACCACGTCCATCCTGCATGTCGGCATGCCGTTGAGCCGGGGGCAGCCGCCGTCGCCGCAATCGAGCGGCTCGCATGCACCGGCATCGGCCACGAAGGGAGCGCCGCCGGCCCCCACCGAGGTAGCGCCACCCGAGCTCGCGCCCGACCTGCCGCCCAAGCCCCCGCCAGCGCCCGTGCTGCCGCCGTCGCCTCTGCCGCTGCCTCCGGAAGAACCGCCCGCCGCTCCTTCGACGGCGGAGTCCGCCGTTTCCTCGGGCGCTCGCCCCTGGTTCACGGAGGTTCCCCCGCAAGCTGCGACGAAGACGATCGCCGGCGCCGTGCCCCACTGCATTCGTCTCATCGACTCCTCGTCCCTCCCATCCGATGCAGCCTAGCAGATCGCGGCGTTCGCCGGCGAAGCCTTCAGGGCGCGGGCGGAGCCGGTGTGTCGGGAGGGATCGGCGTGTCCCCCGAATTCTCGTCGGGCGTGGGAGCGGCCGGCGGGGGCGCGGCGGGCGGCGGCGGGACGGCGGGCGCGTCCACCTTCTTCTGCGCGAAGCCCTTCAGGTTCGTGCGGCGGGCGCGCGCCGCGGCGGCGGCGTCCGCGCCGGAGTTCGTCGCCGGAGCGAAGTTCAGACGCATCATCGGGCCCGTGATGTGCCAGGCGTAGAAGCCGTCCTCGCGCTTGGCGCGCTTCATCTTCGGGTCGAGGTCGAACAGGCCGGGCACCGTGGAGCCCGGCGCGCCGAAGATGCTCTTCGTGGTCTCGTCCTTGCCCTTGTACGCGTCCGAGAACTTGAAGCGGAGGTTCTGCTCGACGAGGCTCGCGTCGAACCGATCCATCAGGCGGATTCGCCCTTCGGAGACGACCTCCAGGTCCTGGCCCTTCGTCGTCAGCTCCGTGATCTTCAGCGTCCCCTCCGTGACGTCGGCCTTCATCACGAAATCACCGGCCCGCACCTTCGGGAGGGCGATCATGTCGCGGATCTTCGTCTTGCCGTCGGCGATGGTGAAATCCGCGATTTTCAGGTCGATGGATCCCTCCGCCATCGTGAGCTTGTCCTGCGGAAGCTTGAGCTCCACCTTGCCGTTCAGCGTGCCACCGATGGGAATTCCGAGCAGATCCGACACGAACGGGACCTTCGCGGCGTCCACGTCGTCGAACTCGACGTCGAGCTCCCGTCCGTCGCTCGACGTCTTCACGGAGCCGTCGATGCTGCCGCCGAAGCCGTCGATGCTGTAGGACATCTTCGTCGTTCCCCAGAGGAGCGGGAACACCGAGACGCGGGCGAAGAGCTCGTCCACCTGGTACTCGGGGGCCGGGCGGGGCTTGCCCTTCTCGTCCATACCCGGAGACGTCCCCGTGAATTTCACGTTCTTCGCGACGACGCCGGGGAAGCGGAAGGCCCAGGTGAGCTTCTCGATGTCCATGCGGAGCGGGGAGGACTGGTTGAAGCCGCTCGAGAGAGCTCCCTTCAGCCGGTCCCACGGAACGGAGACGTACGAGAAGGCGACGAGACACGCGAGGTAGAAGAGCGGGTAGCCCGTCCACCGGAGCGCGTTCCGGAGGCGCGGGTTCACGGCGCCTCCTTTCCGGCGGGAGCCTCGGCGCTGTCCCCCGCCTTCGGCGCCTTCACGCCTTCCTTCCGGTCGAACGCGGAGATCTGAACCGTGACGTCCCAGGAATCCTGCTCGGGGCGCTTCCGGAGGGAGATCCCCGAGACTCTCACCGGATACCCGGAGTTTTCGATGGCCTCGAAGAACAGGGAGAGGTTTCGCATCCCGACCTTCTGGAGCTCGATCTTCGTCTGCCGCTCCTCGTACCGCTTGTTCGAGTGAGGGACGGGCGGGCGATCCTGGCTCTCGGGGATCTCGATGCCGTGCGCGGACGCTGCCTGCTCCAGGAAGCCCGCGAGCGGCGGCGCCGGACGGCCGTACCGCGCGACGATGCGCGCCTTCTGGGCGTCGGCCTTTTCGAGGTCGGGCCTCGCCGCGGCGATGGCCGACATGACGTCCCGGATCGCCTCGTTCTCGTGCTTCCGCGACGCGGTCGTCGCGGCGAGCACGACGGGGACCAGGAGCACGAGCATGACGACGAGGATCGCGCCCATGATCCCGACGAGCTTCTGCTCCCTCGGTTCCATGCGCTCGAAGCGCTCGCGGAGGTTCAGGGTGACGTTCATTTCTCCTGCTCCTCCGTGTCGCCCTTCTTCTTGGTGGTGACGTCCTCCGGGCACCGGAGATCCGTCTCGAGCAGGTACTTCTGCCGCGTTCCGTTCACGACCTGGCTCACCTTGTTGATCTTCGGGTCGACGAAGCACTTGTTCTGCCGGAGTGCATCCGCGATCTGCTGGGCTTCCGTCGCCGACCCGACGATGCCGCGGAGCTTCAGGTGCTCCCGCTGCACCTCGAGCTCGTCGACGTCGTGCGTGATCGACTGGGGCACGGCCTTGGAGAGCTCCACCATGACGTCGAAGGCGTCGATGTGGGGCATCGGATCGACCTCGGCGCGCGACGACGCTCCCTCGAGGAGCTCGCGCGCCCGGTCCGGATCGGTCGTCTCCTCCCCGAGCGCGGACTTCGTGACGGAACCGAGCTCGGCCGCGAGCTTCTCGTGCTCGTGCGCGAGCGACCGGAGCTCCGCCCAGGTCGAGAAGAAGAAGGAGAGGAGGATCGTGCCGCCGAGCGCGAGCAGGAGCGGCGCCCGCTCCTTCAGGAACGCGAAGCCCCGCTGATACGACAGGGAACCCCGCCGGAGGTCGAGATCCCGGGGGCGGCCGCGGAGCCCTAGCGCGAGGCCGAGCGCGCGGGAAAACCGGGGCATCGCCTGCTGGTGGTCGAACGTCAGCTCGGGGATCTCCGGGAGAGGGAGCTGAGACACCGGTGCGCCGACCTCGGAGGCGAGATACGCCTCCGCGCCCGCGGCGAGCGACCCGCCCCCGGTGAGATGAACGGCCTCGACGGGAGAGCCGACCTGGAGCGCGATGGCGGCGAGCGTCTGGCGAAGCTGGGCCGCGAGCTGGGGCGCGGATCCCGGGAGCCCCGCGACGCCGATGGAGAGCGTGCGCGCGAAGATCGGATACCCGCGGGACAGGGCGACGACCTCGGACCGCTCGTCACCGAGCTCCACCACGACGACCGGGCCGGAGACGTCCAGCGCCGGGATGACGCCCGAGAGGTTCGCGAGCGGCAGCGCGCCGACCCCGACGCGCTCCGCCTCGCGCGAAACCGCTCGCGACACGAGCGCGAGCCGCTCCTTCACGTGGTCCGTACGGACGGCGGCGGTGAGGAGCTCCACGGAGCGGTCGTCGCCGAGCCGGCGCGGGAGCACGACGTAGTCGTACACGAGCTCGTCGATGTCGACCGGCACCTGGGCCTCGAGCTCGAACGGGACGACCTCCTCGAGCTGCTTCATCGCCGTCGGAGGGAGCTTCAGCCGGTGGATGAAGGCCGCGTCCCCGTCCACGGAGACGGCGAGTCCGTCCGTGTGCTGGATGATGGGGAGCAGACACGCCTGCACCGCATCGTCGAGGGCCGCGTACTGCGAGCGGTCCACCTCGACCAGGGATTCCACCGCGAGCCTCCGGTAGCTCGAATCGAGAAGGACGGCGCGCACGTGACGCGTCCGGATGTCCAGGCCGATGATCTTCGCCATGTTTCAGTCGATCCGAAAGTACACGATCCTGCCCCCGGGGCTCGGGATCAGAAATGCGAGGTCGGAGTCCGCCGTCGCGCCGGTGGGGAGCTGAGTCCCGGGCGGGACGGCCAGGCCGTTCGCGGCCGCCTGCTGCCCGAGGGCCCCCACGGCGGCGTTGACCGCCCCCGTGACGCTCTGCGCGGCCGAGGACAGGGCGTTCGCGGCCGCGGCGTTCCCGGAGGTCGCCGCCGTCTGCTGCATCTGGTTCGCGAGGAGCATCGCCGGAGGCGGAGACCCGCGGAAATCCACGACGGCGTGGATCTTCACGCGCGTGTCCCGCTGCCCGCTCTTCACGTGGCCCGTGGCGATCAAGCTGAAGACCTTGCTGTCCGTCGAGATCGCCTTTTTCGTCTCCGCCTCGGAGATGAACGTGATGGGCTCGAGCCCCATCACCTTGAGCATCGTCCCGATCGGCGTCGTCTGCTTCAACGTGTTCACGAAGCCGTTCGGCGAATTGAAGAGCGGCGCGCCCATCGTGAAGGAGCGGAGCAGGTTCACGAGCGAGAGGAACTTCGCCATCTCCATCGGATCCATGCAGACCTTCACGGGCGGAACGGCGGACGCGCAGATGAGCGCGAGGATGGTCTGCGCGTTCGCCGTGTTGACGTTGATCTTGCCCTGGCCCCACACGGTGACGTTCCGCTTCGCGGGATCTTGCGGATCCGGATCCACGAACGTCGACCAGAAGTCGTCGGTCACGCCGCGCACCATGTGCAGCTCTTCCAGGCTGTCGAAGGGCGCGTTCTTCCGGAAGTAGGGCGGATCCAGGAGCTGGTAGAACGTGTCCTCGGGCGTCGCGCTCCCGCCCTGGGCCGTCCGGAGGTCGCACGTCGCGAGGTCCTGGTTGAAGTCCACCCAGTCGATGATGGCGCCGCAGATCGTCGCGCGGTCCGAGTACTGGCCGTCCCCGTCCCTGCCGGTGAACATGGGCTCGTACTGCGGCGGCGACATGAGCCCGAGCAGCTCCATCGCGACGCGGACCTGGGTCATGGCGTCGCGGGAGGCGGAATTCACGTTGATCTTCGAGTCCTCGTCGAGGATGTCGATGTCGAAGCCCGCCCCCTCCATGCCGAGCTTCTTCCCCTTCTCGAGGGACACGCTCGCGAGCATGGAGAACTTCGTCTGCCCCTCGGCGTCGTTGAAGGCGCCGAGCACCTGATCGGCGAACTCCCAGACGGGGATCTGCGGCGGAGCGCCGCCCATGACGATGGAGAGCGGGGCGAGCGCCTTCCGGATGGTCGGCTCGGAGGCGATGAGCAGGCGCGAGAGCTGGATCGCCGAGCGCGCGGCGTACTCCGCCTTGATGGAGTCGCGCGCCGAGAGCGCGCTCCCGAGCTCCGCGGACGCCTCGTCCTGGAAGTCCGTGAGCATGACGGTCAGGATCGTGAGAGCGCCGAGCACGAGCACGATCGCGACCCCGCGCTGCTTCCGCCGCTTCCGCGCACGCTCGCGCGGAGTCCCTTCGGGACCCCGGGGCGACGGGCGGGAGCGGCTGAAGAACGTCATTCGATCGCGAAGGAGAGCGGCTGGTACATGGGGATGGGGATCTTCGTCTCGAACTTGAGCGTCCCCTGGCTCCGGCCGAACGTGCTCCGCCGCCCGCCGTTCAGGACGAGCTTCACGTGCACGTAGATGGGGAGCTGGTTCGTGTGAGTGAGCGTGTCCGTCGAGTCCCAGGTCTCCACCCAGTTGCCGGTGAGCGGGTCCAGGTACCTGAGCCGGAAGAGATCGATGTCCGTCGCGAGGACGTCCACACGCCCGCCCCTCTCCGGCTTCACGTCGAGCCGCGGGCTCATCCGGCGGACGAGATCGAAGACGCCCTGCTCCTTCGGCGCGGACGCACCGAAGTACGAGAGCTCGCACTGGTCGGAGGCGTGCGAGTTCCGGTCCAGGTGCTGGTTCGCGAACGAGTCGAAATCGACGCGATCGGCCGGGGTCCCACGGGTCCCGATGAAGGCCGTCTTCTGCACGACGAACGTCGGATCGAGCGGCTTGTGCATGGAGACGTACGCTCCGGCGAGCTCCCGCGCGATGCGCCGGAGGGCCTCCCTCCCCTCGTGATAGCGGTCGTCGATGCGCTCCACGCCCTCCTTGCTGCTCCGCATCCCGGCGAACGCGCCGTAGATGAGCATGCAGATGCCGGAGAGGACGGCGATCGCGATGATCATCTCGATCAGCGTGAAGCCGCGGCTCGGGGCACGCGCGCGGAGGGAGGTCATTTGGCACCTGCCGCCGGCGCCTTGCCGGAGCCGCTGCCCGTCTGACCGATGCCGAGCATGCTGGTGATCGCGTCGAGTCCCTGCGCGGCGTTCGGGTCGAGCCCGCCCTGCTGAGGGTTCGTGAGGAACTGCACGGCCTGGACGTCTCGCGTGCGCTCGCCGTCCTTCCACTCGACGGTCACCGTCACCTTTCGGATGCTCGCCTCGAGCATCGGCTTCAGCGTCGGATAGACGAAGCTCATGACGAGCGGCGCGAGAGAGCTCGTGCCACCCGCGAACGGGCTCGCGCCGGCGCCGCCGCCGAGCATCCCCCCGCCGAGCGCGCTCGGGCCGAACGAGTCGGGGCCGCCGAGCGGGCTCCCGGAGGTGGGCACCCCCGCCGGAGCCTGCCCGGCGAGCAAGCGCGACACGTCTCCGAGCCCGGGGGCCTGGCCGAGGACCGAGCCGTTCGACTGCCCGACGGACGCGATCGCGCCGAGGGCACCCATGCCGCCCATCGCGCCCGTCTTCGAGGACATGTCCGACATCGTCGGCGGGAGCGGAAGCTCGACCTTCTCGATCTTCCACTTGCACTTGTAGCCGGGCTGCGGCTCGTCCCCGCAGCAGGTGCCCTGATCCGTCTGATCGACGAGGGGGTACCCCTCCTTCGCGAGCTTCACCTCGATCTCGCTCATCCGGCAGCGGAGGAGGCCGATGGACGAGCTCACGTGCTCCGCGTAGATCGAGCTCGCGAACATGCCCGTCTGCGCGGAGAGGATCGCCGTGAGGCCGAGCCCGAGGATCGCGATCGCCACGAGCACCTCGAGCAGGGTGAAGCCGCGAGTCGCCTTCACTGGACCTCCCGCTCGCCGAAGTCCTCGGAGACGTTCCGGTCCTCGAGGTCGACCTTGCCGCGCTGGATCTTCGCGCGCCCCGTGAGCGGGCTCACGACGACGCTGAGCGGCTCCTCGTCCCCCTTGCGCTCGAGCTGGATCACGGCGCGCTCCGTGCCGCCTCCCGGCCAGAAGTAGAGGTACGCGCGGCCCTTGTCCCGCGGCTTCTCGTCGTGCTCCGTCTGGACGAGCCGGTAGCTGACGCCGCGCCCGAACTCACGCCCCGCCTTCGGGTCCGAGTCCCCGCTGCCGAAGGGCACGGGGGTGAACTTGGCCCTCGGGGCCCGCGGCCCTTTCACGATGCCGTCCGCGTACTTGAGCGCCTCGCGCTCCGCCTCCGTCGCCGGATCGGCGCCCGCGGCGGCGCCCTCCGACGTCTGCGAGTTCATGGTCCCCTTCACCTCGCGCACCCGGAGCATCACCCCGCTCGTCTCCTCGATGGCGATCCGCTGCGCGTCGAGGTCGAACACGAGCCGCACCGGGCGCCCCATGGTGTTCGAGCGCGTGATCGCGAGCCGCACGCCCGTGACGACGAGCCCCGCCGCGGAGCGCAGGCGGTTCGAGGCGAGCATACCGCTGCCCGCGACGATGGAGCCGCCGAGGAGCGCGACGAGGGAGATGGTGATCAGGAGCTCCACGAGCGTGAAGCCGCGCCCCGGAGCGTTGCTCCGAGATCCGCGGTCGCGCCCGGGCCCGGTCGCCATCGCTCGCCTCCGGCCTCAGGGGCCGGCCGTCGCGCCCTTCGGCACGCGGATGTCGTCCGGGGTGCCGCGCTTCTTGTCCGGACCGTTCGACGCGACGATCACGTCGTCGTCCGTGCACTGGAGGATGTAGTCCTGAGCCCACGGATCCTGCGTGTTCGTCGCGGAGTCGATCTCCTTCTCCTGGACGAGCTGCTGGATCGTCGGGCACGAGACCTCGTTGTTCACGCGCTGCCAGTTCTGGATGGCTCCGCGGATGACGCGGGCCCCCGTCTCGGCTTGCTTGATTTGCGCTTCCTTGTATTTCGGAAGAGCGAAGACGGCGACGCCGCTGGCCACCATCGCGATGATCGCGACGACGATGAGCACCTCGACGAGGGTCACGCCTCGTTCGACCGCGCGTCGCACGCGCCTCGCGCGCGCCACCACCCCTGTATTCACTGTCGCTGTCTGCATCTTCTCGTCTCCTGATGTCCGAATCGTCATTCGATGCGATCGAGCCCGCCGGGGACGCCGTCGGGGCCGTCGCTCGAGAGGTCGTAGCGGGCGCGTTCGCGCCCGGGGCACGTCAGCCGGAGGGGCTTTCCCCAGGCGTCCTGCGGGGCTGCCTTATCTTCCCCCGCGTAGGCCTCGACGCCAGCGAGCCCGTCCTTCGGGCACCCGCCGTCGTGGTCGGCCATGTAGGAATCGACCGTCTCGCGCACCCCGAGGAGCGTCGCGCGGGTCCGCCGGATGCCGGACGTGCGGCGTTCGTGCATCCCGATGAGGAGCACGCCCCCGAGGACGATCGCGAGGACCACGAGCGACTGGAGCTGGTCGACGCGGATCCTCCGGAGCAAACCGCCGCGCTTCTCCCAGGGGAAGAAGATCTGGCGTTCCTGGGGCTTCCGCTTGGCCATCACTGCACCAGCTGGTTCATCTGGACGAGCGGCATGAGGATCGCCATGGCGATGAACCCCACGACGCCGCCGAGCGCCACGATCATGAGCGGCTCGAGGAGGCTCGTGAGCGCGACGACCTTCACCTCCACGTCCGCCTCGTAGGCGCGGCTCACGTTGTCGAGCATCTGCTCGAGCTGTCCGGTCTTCTCTCCGATGGCGATCATGTGCGTCACCATCGGCGGGAATTCCCCGCTCCGCTTCAGCGGCTCCGCGATGCTCTCCCCTTCGCGGATCGACCCGATCGCCGTCGCCACGATGGATTCGAGGAGGGCGTTTTCGAGGACGTTCTTCACGATGTCCATCGCCGTGAGGAGCTGGACGCCGCTCGCGAGGAGCGTCGACAGCGTCCGCGCGAACCGCGCCACCGCGACGAGGAGGTTCAGCCGCCCGAAGATCGGGACCCGGAGGACGAACGTGTCCCACTTCAGGCGTCCGGCCTCCGTCTTCTTCCACCTCCGGAAGTACCAGATGCCGAAGGCGCCCACGATCAGGATGAGCCACCAGTATCCGGAAAACACGTTCGACACGAAGATGAGGAGCTTCGTGTACCAGGGGAGCTCCTGCCCGAGGTTATCGAAGATGCTGACGACCTTCGGCACGACGGCGACCATGAGGACGCTCACCATGACGCCGCCGATGAACATCATCAGGACCGGGTACGCGAGCGCGGCGGTCACCTTGCCCTTCAACCGGGCCTGACCCTCCATGAAGTCCGCGAGCCGGTCGAGCACCGCCTCGAGCGTGCCGGAGGCCTCGCCCGCCGCGACCATGTTCACGTAGAGTCCTGGAAAGATCTTCGGGTGGACCGAGAGGCACTTCGAAAAGCTCGTGCCGGCCTTCAGGCTTTCCCGGACCGTCGTCAGCACGCGGACGAGGGCTTCGTTCTCGACCTGGTCGACGAGCGCGCTGATCGAATCGACGAGCGGCACTCCGGCGCGGACGAGCGTCGCGAGCTGGCGCGTCATCACGGCGACGTCCGCCGTCGACGGCCGCCGGAAGAACGCGAGGAGGTCGATCTCCTTCTTCTGCTTCCTCGCGCGCTCGGCCGTCTCCTGCTGCGCGTGCGAGAGCAGCACGCCGTCCTTCCGGAGCAGGGCGCGAAGCGCCTTCGGGTTGTCCGCGTCCCGGTAGCCTTTGACGGTCTTGCCGGTCTGGACGTGGATCCCGCGGTACTCGAAGACGGCCATGGCGCTACTCGACGGCGACGTCTTCTTGCGTCGCGGCCACGACCTCTTCCACCGTCGTGGTGCCCTCGAGGACCTTGCGCGCGCCGTCGTCCCGGAGGCTATCCATGCCCTGCGCCTGCGCCGCGCGCTTGATGCTCTGGGCGTCCGCGTTCGCGAGCACGAGCTGCCCCACGGCGTCGTCCGCCATCAGGAGCTCGTAGATGCCGAGGCGGCCCGTGAACCCCTTGCCCGCGCAGAGATCGCATCCCTTCGCGCGGAAGACCGTGGGCATGCCCGGGCCCTCCCAGCCGACGGGCATGTACGGCACGCCGTGCACCCGGTACGCCGAGGAGAGGAGCCGCTCCCTCCTCTTCCGCGTGCGTTCCGGATCGATGCCGATCTGCTCGAGCTCGTGCGGCGTCGCCTCGTACGCCTCCTTGCAGTGCTTGCAGAGGACGCGAACGAGCCGCTGAGCGAGCACGCCGATGACCGTCGAGCGGACACGGAACGGCTCGATCTGCATGTCCACGAGACGGGTGAACGCGCTCGCGGCGTCGTTCGTGTGGATGGTGGAGACGACGAGATGGCCCGTCATGGACGCGTGCATCGCGATCTCGGCCGTCTCCTTGTCGCGGATTTCGCCGACCATGATGACGTCGGGATCCTGGCGGAGGAAGGCGCGCATCGCGCTCGCGAACGTGAGCCCGATCTTCGGCTGCACGTGGACCTGGTGAATACCCGCGATCTCGTACTCGACGGGATCTTCCGCCGTGAGGATGTTGATGTCCGAGCTGTTGATCTTGTTGACGCAGGCGTAGAGCGTCGTCGTCTTGCCGCTACCGGTCGGACCGGTGACGAGGATGATGCCGTCCGGGCGATGGATGAGCTGATCCATCAGGTGGTAGTCCCGGCTCGAGAAGCCGAGGTCCGTGAGATCGAGGAGGACGCTCGTCTTGTGGAGGAGGCGCATCACGATCCGCTCGTAGTCGCGGCTCGTGGGGATCGTGGAGACGCGGACGTCGATGCTGCGACCGGCGATCTTCAGCGAGATGCGGCCGTCCTGGGGGAGGCGTTTCTCGGCGATGTTCAGCCCGGCCATGATCTTCACGCGGGCGACGACAGAGCTCATGAACTGCCGGCTCGCGCGCTTGGCGACGTAGAGGTTTCCGTCGATGCGATACCGGACGATGACCTCCTTCTCCTCCGGCTCGATGTGAATGTCGCTCGCGCGCTCCTTCACGGCCTGGAAGAAGAGGCCGTTCACCCAGCGGATGATCGGCGCGTCGTCGTCCGACTCGAGGATGTCGATTTCGTCTTCCTCGGTGAGCTCGTCGTCGCTCTTGAGCTCGCCCGCCGTGTCCTGCTTCTCGTAGACGCGGTTGATGGCGTCCACGACCGTCTCCCCCGGGGCGACGCTCGGGCGGACCATCTTGCCGAACGCCGCGCGGACGTCGTCCAGGGCGCCGGTGTCGAGCGGATCCCCGCAGACGAGCTCGACGTGGTCCGTGTGCTCCCCGACGACGAGCACGCGGTGCGCCTTCGCGTACCCGATGGGCAGGCGCATGGCCGCGGTCATCGGGACGGCGTTCACGTCGATCTTCTCGACGAACGGGAACCCGCATTCCGCGGCGAGGGCGCGCGCCACGTCGACCTCCGTGGCCGCGCGAGACTGCACGACGATGTCGACCAGCGGCGCGTCCTTCTCCCGCTGCTGGGCGTAGAGCTGCTCCAGCAGGTCGGATGAAACGACGCCGCGTCGTACCAGGATGTCGCCGATCGCCCGCTGCTCCAGCATCGTCATTCCTCGCGATCGAAGCTCACGCTGCGCGCGATCGGGTTGATGATGATGGGCGAGTTGTCCGTCCGGGGTCGTCGCGGACGTGCCGTCGGCGGACGGGGCTGCTGCGGTGCGGCGGCCGGCGCCGGGCCGCCCTGCTTCACGCTCGTCGGCAGATCGATCGGCGCCGTGGGTTCGTGCTGGCGCTTCTCCCGGGGGGCGCTCTCCGCCTCGAGCCTGAGGCGTTCCTCGAGCTCGGCGTACGCCTTCCGGATGTCCTCCACGAGGCCGTTCGTGCGCGTGTAGTCGCGGGGAGGCGACCAGCCTCCGCCCTCGAAGACGAAGTAGCGATCCAGGAACTCCTGGCGCTCCTGCATCTTCCGCTCGAAGACCTTCCGGAGGTCCTCCTGGTCCCGGATGACGTACGGCGTGAGGATGAGGAGGAGGTTCGTCTTCCGCATCTCGTTCTTCGAGCTCCGGAACAGGAACCCGAGCACGGGGAGATCTCCCAGCACCGGGATCTTGGCCTTGCTCTTCGTCATCGTGTCCCGCATGAGGCCGCCGATGACGACCGTCTGCTGATCGTCGACGATGGTCGTCGTGTTGGCGCGACGCTGCGTGATGGGGACCGCGCCGATCGTGCCCTGGGGGGCGCCGGCTTCGCTGATCTCCTCCTGGATCTCGAGACGAACCTGGTCCTTGTCGTTGATGTGCGGCGTGACCTTGATTTGAGTGCCGACGTCCTGGCGCTGGGAGAAGCCGCCGCCGAAGCCGCCGAAGCCGCCGAGGCCGCCGAGCGCGCCGAGAGCCGCTGCGGGGTTCGCCCCCGCGGCGCCGCCCGCGAGCCCCGCGAGGTTCGGGAGACCGAATCCGCCGATGTTCTGCTGAAGCGGGATGTTCTCGCCGATCCGGATCTCGGCGGGCGTGTTGTCCGTCGCGATGACGTGCGGCGTGGAGAGCACGTTCGAGTCGCCGCTGTTCGCGATGGCGTTGAGTACGACGCCGAACGCGGGGATGGAGAGCCCGTTCAGACCCGGGAAGGTGTTGCTGCCGGGGATGTCCGGACCGCGGACGCCGAGCGCGAGGCCCTGGAGCTGCGTGGGATCCGTCGGCGCGATCGACTTCAATGGATCGAGACCGCCGAGGATGATCGTGTCCGTCGGGCCGCCGAGATCCGCCGTCGCGCCGCCGTGGTACGCGAGGCCGAGCTGCTGCGAGCGGGAAACGGCGACGTCCATGATGACGGCGTCGATGAACACCTGGCGCCGCGCGTGGTCGAGCTGGTCCACCACCACGCGGATCTGCGCGAAGTCCCGCGCGGACGAAGTGACCACCAGCGAGTTCGTCGGCTTGTCGGCCGCGACTCGGACCTCGCCCTCGAAGACCGGAGCCGGCGCGCCCGGCTGGTTCGCGTTGGCCTGCGCCTTCGCGCCCGTCAGCATCTGCGTCATCGTGGCCGCGAGCTCCTCGGCCATCGCGTACTGGAGCGGCAGCACGCGGATCTTCCCGGAAGCCGCCGGCGCGATGTCCACGCGCTTCATGAGCTCGAGGAGCTTCAGGTAGGCGTCTTCCGTTCCGACGATGACGAGCGAGTTCGTCTTGTCGTCGGCGATGACCTTCATGAGCCCGGGGGCGCCCTTGCTCCCGTTCGGGTTGTTCAGCTCGAAGATCTCGTTGAACTCCTTCGCCATGTCGGCGGCGGAGCCGTAGTTGATGGGCTCGATCCACATCTGGGAGCCCGCGCCCCCGACGTCGATCTCCTCGAGGATGCGGACGAGGCGCTGGATGTTCGAGCCGCGGTCCGTGAGAATGAGGAGCGAGCCGGGCTCGTAGACGGAGATGTCGGCTTCCTTGCTCTTGAACTTGGCCAGCAGGTTCGCGGCTTCCGTCGCGCTCGTCGCGCGGAGCCGGTAGAGGCGCGTCACGAAGCGGTCCGTGTCGGGGACGGGCTCGGCGCGATCGAAGACCGGGGTCGTCTCCGTGACGACGCCGCCCGTGTCGACGATCTTGTAGAAGCGGCCGTGCGGGACCACGGTCATCCCGTTCGCCTGGAGGATCGAGAGGAACGCTTCGTACGCTTCGTCCAGCGTGACGGGCGTCGGAGAGACGACCGTGACCTTGATCTGCCGGACCTTCTGCCCGTAGATGAAGCGCTTCCCGGTGAGCCCGCTGATGTGATTCACGAGCTCGCCGAGATCGGCGTCCTGGAGATTGAACTTCACCAGGTGCCCGCCCGGCTTCGGCTTGTACGGCACGTCGAGCGCCTTCGCGATCGCGTCCATCGACGTGGGCGGCGGACCGCTCGCTCCCGGCGGCTCCGGGTCGGGCACCGCGCCCGGCGCGCCGGCGGCGGGGACCGGCACCGGCGCGGGCGCGGGCG
>DASZXK010000106.1:0-22320 GCA_035545855.1 Polyangiaceae bacterium | reverse complement strand
GCGCGCCCGGGAAGATTCGAACTTCCGACTTTCGGTTCCGTAGACCGACGCTCTATCCAGCTGAGCTACGGGCGCGTTCCGCTCGGCGGCTGCCGCGCGGGGCCGGCTTCATACCACGACGCTCCGGCATTGCGACGGTCGCGAGACGTGCTCTCGCGCAGATCGCGCTCGGCGAGGGCTCGGACGGGACGCACCGCACGGGGTGTGGACATCCGCCGGTGGTTGAACCGGGACCTCGCAATCTTTGCGGGGTCCGGAGCTCAGTCTGACAGCGCCGCCCGGGGGTGCTGCGCGGTGCGTCGTGAGAGGCCCTCTGGACAGCGGAAATCCTGCGGGAAAGCGCATTGCTTGCGCCGGTGGCACGAAGCCTGCTAACTCGCCGCCTCGCTAGCTTCGAGGGTTGAGACGTCGACTCGTTTGGCTTCGATTCCCGAACTTCGCCACCTCGCCCGGAGCGAGGGGCCCTTAGCTTAGAGCCTTAGCCTTCGGTTCTCTTGGTTCGCTTGTCTTGAGAGGCTTGGGATGGCCCGCGGCGGCGTGCAAGCGCCCGGCGGGTCGTCGCGTTTTGTGAGGCCGCGTATCGCGGGGGACCGGGGGACAACGGCGCTCGCGGGTCCTCAATTCCCTGCGGCGGGGGCCGGGGGCCGGAGACCGAAGAGGTGATCGGCCGGGGCCGACCGGTGACAGGCCTCGCACTGGGCGAGCGCGCCCTGGGCGGTGAGGGTGCCGTCCGCTTCCGCGACCACGTACTCCCAGCCCTCGGCGCCCTTCGTCATCGCGAAGACGGACGCGCGGGTGCCGTTCGGGCGCGAATGGAGCGCGAGCACCGTCGTTCCTGCGGGCATCACGGTGCGGTCGGTGAGTCTGCGATAGGCGTCGAGGCTCGCCGGGGAGACGCGTACCTCGACGAGGAACGGATCCACACCGTGGCCCCGTGAGGGCGCCGCCGGACCGGAGCTCGGAAGGCCGAGTGCCTCCTCGAACGCTGCCCACCGCGCGCGCTTCGGCATCGTGACGGCGGGTTCGCGCGGAGCCGTCGCGCCGCACGCGAAGAGAAGCCCCGCGCCCGCGAGGACGAGCAGAATTGCCGCAATTGTCGCGCCCCGAGCGCGACTCGGGGCCGCGTCTCGACAGGAGCCGGGCACCGGGTAATGGTAACAAGACCCGTGATGCTGAGCGCTCGCTCGTCTCTCTGGTCGCTCGTGGTCGCAGCAGTCGTGGGTTGTGGCGGGCAGAGCCCGACTCCGCCCGCGACGCCGGTCTCCGTGACGATCCCCGCACCGGCGAAGGCCGCGAGCGCGCCGGAAGCGGCCGCCCCGAGCCAGTCGACCGCGGCGACGGCGGCCCCGGCGCCAAGCGAAGCGGATGCCGATCCGGAAGAGGAGGCGGAGCCGTCGGAGGGCGCTCCGCCGCCCACGGCCATGACGTCGCCGAACGGCGGCGCGACGCCGATCCCCGCGCCGCCTCCCTCGCACGGCTGGCTCGGGGTGGAGCTCGAGCCGGCGGGAACGGGAGAAGCCGGCGCCCGGGTCGCGCGCGTGGTCCCGACCTCCCCGGCCGAGGCCGCGGGGCTGGTCCCCGGAGATCTGATCGAGAAGCTCGATGGGGACGCGGTGATGGCACCAGGAGACGTCGTTTCGCACGTGGGTGGCCTCCCGTCGGGAACCCGGGTGGGGGTGCTCCTCAAGCGCGCGAACGCGGAGCGGCTCCTCGCGGTGACGCTCGGCGCGGCGCCGTCTCGGGACGAGATCCTCCGGATGAGCTTCGTGGACCGCCCGGCGCCGCTGTTCGCGGGGCTCTCGACGGCGAAGGGGGCGAGCACGCCGTCGCTCGCGAGCGAACGCGGGCACGTGCTCGTGGTCGAGTTCTGGGCGCCGTTCTGCGCGGGCTGCCGCGCCATGATCCCCCACATGAACCAGCTGAACGCGCAGTATCGCGCGCGCGGGCTCCGCGTCCTCGGCATCACCATGGAACCCGTCCCCCGCGCGCTCACGGCAGCGACGGAACTCGGGATGGAATTTTCCGTGGCCTCCGACGAGACGGGGAGCACGACTCGCGCCTATCAGGCTCGCGCGATCCCGATGGTGTTCGCCATCGACCGGCGCGGCAACGTCCGGGACGTCATGGTCGGCTTCGATCCGGCGCGCCTCCCTGCGTTCGACAAGCTCGTCGGCGAGCTGGTGGCGGAGCGCTGAGGAACCGCGCGTGAACCGCGACGATCTCGATCTCGCCACGAAGCGGGCGCTCGCCGGCGGCGCGCCGAAGTATCACGAGAAGGCGAAGGCGGAGGGGAAGCTCTTCGCGCGCGAACGGCTCGCGCGGCTCCTCGACCCGGATTCGTTCCTGGAGGACGGCCTGCTCGCGAACGCGCTCGACGGCGAGCTCCCGGCGGACGGCGTCGTCATCGGCGTCGGGAAGATCGCGGGCCGCACCGTGTGCGTGATGGCGAACGACTCCACGGTGAAGGCCGGGTCGTGGGGGGCGCGCACGGTGGAGAAGATCCTCCGCATCCAGGAGACGGCGCGGGACCTCCGGTGCCCGCTCTTCTACCTCGTGGACTCGGCGGGAGCGCGCATCACGGACCAGGTGGAGATGTTCCCGGGGCGCCGCGGCGCGGGCCGCATCTTCTACAACGAGGTGGCCCTCAGCGGGCAAATCCCGCAGGTGTGCCTGCTCTTCGGGCCGTCGGCCGCGGGGGGCGCGTACATCCCGGCGTTCTGCGACGTCGTCGTCATGGTGGACGGCAACGCGAGCATGTACCTCGGCTCGCCGCGCATGGCGGAGATGGTCATCGGGGAGAAGGTGACGCTCGAGGAGATGGGCGGCGCCAAGATGCACACCGGCGTCTCGGGCTGCGGAGACGTCCTCGTGAAGACGGAGGACGAGGCCATCCTCTGGGCGAAGCAGTACATCTCGTACCTGCCGCAGAACCACGAGGGCGCGCCGCCTCGCGCGGAGGCGAAACCGCCGCGGGCGGGCCTCCGGCCGCTCCACGAGATCGTGGTCGCCGACGAGAACAAGGCCTTCGACATGAAGGAGGTCGTCGAGCACGTCGTCGACGAGGGCTCCTTCCTCGAGCTGAAGGCGCGGTTCGCGAAGGAGATCCTGACGGGCTTCGGCCGCATCGAAGGACGGGTCGTCGGGATCGTCGCGAATCAGCCGAAGCACCTCGGCGGCGTGCTGTTCGTCGACAGCGCCGACAAGGCCGCCCGGTTCATCTCGCTCTGCGACGCCTTCGGGATCCCCCTCCTCTACCTGGCGGACGTACCGGGTTTCATGATCGGGACGAAGGTGGAACGACAGGGGATCATCCGCGCGGGCGCGAAGATGATCGCGGCCGTGAGCGAGGCCACCGTGCCGAAGGTGAGCGTCGTCGTGAGGAAGGCGTACGGCGCGGGCCTCTACGCGATGTGCGGCCCCGCCTTCGAGCCGGACGCCTGCATCGCGCTCCCCACGGCGAGCATCGCCGTGATGGGACCGCAGGCGGCGGTGAACGCCGTCTACTACAACAAGCTCCAGGCCGTCCCGGAGGGACCGGAGCGGGAGAAGCTCGTCGCGGAGCTCCGCGAGGAATACCGGAAGGACGTGGACCTGAAGAAGCTCGCGAGCGAGCTCGTCGTGGACGCGGTGATCCCGTTCGAGCGGCTCCGCGCCGAGGTCGCCGCGCGGTTCGATCGCTTCGCCGACAAGCGCGAGCCGCGCCCCGCGAAGAAGCACCTCGTTCCTCCGATGTGAGGGCGCGGAGACCCCGGATGTCGTTCCCGCGTCCGCTCACCGTCTCGCTCGCCGTGGCGTGGCTCGCGGCGAGCTCGGGGGCGCGGGCTCAGGTCCGCGTCGAATCGCTCGTCCAGGCAGCGCGGACGGCCGGCGGCTCCGTCGCGGTGCCGCGCCCCGGCGATCTTTCCGTCATCGTCGAGCTCCCCCGCGGGAGCAACGCGGCGTCGTGGGGGCTCCCGGCGATCGGCGAGCGGTTCAGCGTCCTCCATGGATCGCTCGGGGACCTGGAAGCGGTCTCCGCGCTCCACCCGGACTGGCGGATGACCTGGTCGCCGCCGCTCCGCCCGCTCCTCGATCGGGCCGCGCGCTGGATCAACGCGCCGACCTTCCGGAACGCCACGGGACTGAGCGGCAAGGACGTCGTCGTCGGCGTGGTGGACACGGGCATCGACGCCTCGCACGCCGACTTCCGGAATCCGGACGGCACGACGCGCATCGCCTACCTCGTCGATTTCTCGGGGGCTGGCCCGGGCCACTCGACCGAACCGGGGCAGGAAGTGGTCGACGCGGAGTCGCGGTGCAGGGCCGCAAAGCTCCAGTGTCGGGTGTACTCGCGCGCCGAGATAGACGCGGCCCTCTCGGCGGACGACGGAGCCGAGCTCCCGTCCGACGACATCGGACACGGAACGCACGTCGCTTCCCTCGCGGCGGGGAACGGCGGCAGGGACCGGAAATACGTCGGCGTGGCGCCCGACGCGACGCTGATCGTCGCTCGCGCCGTGGACGCTTCGGGGAACCTCGCGGACGCGAACGTGCTCGTCGCGACCGACCTCGCCTTCTCCCTCTCGGAATCGCTCTCGAAGGCGAACGGCACGAGCCCCGCGACGGTCGTGAACCTGAGCCTCGGAAGCGACTTCGGTCCCCACGACGGCTCCTCGTCGCTCGAGCGCGCGCTCGAGGACCTCGTCGGCGACGGCCATCCGGGGCGCGCGATCGTCGTCGCCGCGGGGAACAGCGGCGGGCTCGTCGCGGATTCGCCGCTCGCCCAGGACCGTCTCGGCGTTCACACGGACGTCCACGTCGCGGAGCGCTCCCGCGTCCGCATCCCGCTCGTCGCGCGCGCGTCGTCCGATGCGAAGGGGGACATCCACGCGAGCATCGACGTCTGGCTCTCCTTCCGCCCGGGTGACGACGTGAGCATCGGCTTCGAGCGAAACGGCGGCGAATGGATCGAGCCCCAGCCCCGCGGCTTTTCCGGAGCGTTCGGCTCCGATGCGTCGCTGACGGTGAAGATCGTGAACGGCCCCGTCACCGAGACGCCGGGCGAGATCGTGGAGGACGCCGCGGTGCTGGTCAGCGGGACGCTCCCCGCGACGGACACGTACGCGCTCCTCCTGGAGGGCCACGGCACGGCGAGCCTGTGGATCCAGGGCGAGGGAGACCTCGCCGAGAGCGCGGGCGGCGTCGCGCTGCTCCGGGGCGCGACCCGAGAGTCCACGGTCACGCTCCCGGCGGCGAGCCCGGCGGTCATCAGCGTCGGCGCGACGCTGAACCGCGTCGACTGGTTCGACCGCCTCGGAAGCCCCGAGCGCATCCTGTCCTTCGGCAGCGTGCGGAACCCGCCGGTCGACACCGTGGCCTTCTTCAGCTCGGCGGGGCCGACGACGGACGGGCGCATGAAGCCCGACGTGGTCGCGCCCGGCGCGTTCGTCGCCGGCGCCATGAGTCGCGACGCCGATCCCGCGACGAGCTCGAGCAGCATCTTCGTGAACACGTCGTGCACGCCCATCCAGGACTGCGGCGTCGTCGACGCCGATCACGCCGTCACGCTCGGGACGAGCATGGCCGCGCCCGTCGTCTCGGGCGCCGTCGCGCTCCTCCTCGGCGAGGATCCGACGCGGACGACGGAGCGGCTCCGAGCGCTGCTCCAGGCAGGCGCGCGGAGACCGACGGGGGCGACGCCGTCGACGCTCCGCGACTCGGCTCCGGCGCAGGGGGGCGCGGGAGTCCTCGACCTGGAAGGGATCCGGGCCGTCGAACACGCGGGCGAAGGCCCCGCGTTCGCACCCACGGCGCGCTCGTGGCTCACCCTCGGCGCGACGTACGCGCACCCCGACCCCGGGTACCCCGTGCCCGCGACGCTCTCGCTTCGCGACGATCAGGGGCACATTGCCGCGGTCGACGCGCAGGACGTCGAGCTCGACGTCACGCCGGGGGCCGTGACCGGAGCCGCGGAGAGCCCCGCGCCGGGCTTCGTTCGGTTCTCGGTCGCCGCGGCACGCGAGACGGGCGGCGACACGCTGACCGTCTCCGCGCGCTACCACGGCGAGCTCCTCGCGACCGCGTCGCTCCCCATCGCCGTCGACGTGAACGTCGCCAAGGAGGGCTTCTTCGCCCGCGGCGGATGCGCCATCGCAGCGGGTGCGGACCCGGATCGGAGAAACCTCGGTGGCCTCGCGCTCGTCGGGGCCGCCGTCGGCGCAGCGCGAACGCGACGCAGGCGTCAGAGGGCGGACAGCGTCACCGCGTACGCGTGCGGCTCGAACGGCTCGAAGTCCGGGTCGAACGGGTAGCTCGGCCCGAGCCCGCCGAGGTTCGTCCCGACGACGAGCAGACCGGCACCGCCGCCGAGATCCGACACGATCCGCTCCACGTGCGTCCCGCGCTCGAGGAACGGCACGTCGTACCGCCGGAGCGGCTTTCCGTCGCCGTCGAGGAGCACGAGCGCCCAGCGGAACGCGACCGGCTCTTCCCAGTCCGCCTGGAACGCGAGGCTTTTTCCATGCGCTTCCGGACCGAGCGAGAGCCAGAGATACGTCGAGCCGAGCGGCTCGATCGCACGCGCCGGCGCGAGGCGCCGAGGAAGCGACGCGAACGGGATGCTCCACTCGAACCGCACGCGACCGAGATCGCCGAGGAACGCGAGGGTCGGGAGCAGCCCCTCGGCGTCTCTCGATCCGGTGAACGCCCGCGCGACGGCGAAGTCGGAGAAGAAGCGCGCCGTGTCGGTCGGGGTCGGGCCGAACGTCGCGCGGAGGACGTCCGCGACGTCGGGCTCGTTGAGGAAGCGCCGTCCGGCGGGGCTCTCCGTCTTCGCCGAGAGCGAGTAGGTCGCGAGCGACGCGCCGCACGGTTCACCTCGCCCCTTCGCCGCGTCGAGGTACTCGAAGAGGAGGGCGCTCCCCTCCGACGCATCCGACCGATCGCGCGCGAGCACGCCTCGCTCGGGGTGCGCCTGGACGTCGTCGAACGCGCGCACGTCGTCGGAGGTCGGTGAGCCCGTGGCGAGCCACAGGGACGTCGCGAGCGCGCGCCGCACGAACGGCGTCTCGGAACCGTCCAGCCGGAGCAGGACGGCCTCCGCGAGGCAGAGCGTCGCCCGGCGCTCGACGGCCACGCCGGTCGCGGAAGCGACGCAGAACGCGGACGCGCGATCCGTCGCGACTCCGACGTCCGTGGCGTCGATGGAGACGTCGAGGTCCGGGGCACCCGGCGCGAGATAGACGTCTAGCCCGGGCGTCCCGCCGCGGTCCCAGTCCGGGAGCGGCGGGGGGAGCCGGAGTGCGCCCTCGAGCCGGTCGAACGCCGTGTCGAGCGCTCGGACCCAGTCGAGAACGGTGCCGGGCGCGACGCCCGCGGCGCGGTGGACGCACGCCGCATATCGAAGTGAACAGGCGGGGGGCTCCGGGCCCGTCTTCGGCCGAGCCGGCGTGACTACCTCGGCGCCTTTCGGGATGGCGTCGTCCAGCGGAGCGGGTGGCCGCGGCGCGTTCGGGCCAAGCTGGCCGAGGAGAAGCTGCGCCCGGGCAGTCCCCGTCGTGGCGAGCGCGGCGAGGAGGGCGAGGAAGGCGAGGCCGGCAAGGCGGGCGCGCGCGAGGAAGGCGGGGAGGGCGGAGCCGTGCCCGAGCAGGCATTTGACACCCTGTCGCACACCCCGCGTATACTCGGAAAAGCGCGGCGGCTCCCGTCCGGCGCGCGCCCCAATGGCACAGCCGTTCAATCCCACGCATGCCGTACGGTTCGACGTCGGCCGGGGTCGGGTGTCCGTCGACGGAGCCGAGGCCCGCGTGCTCGTTCCGTCCGACGCGCTCGGCCACCTCTGTTCGAGCGCGAGCCCGGAGGGCGTCAAGGACTTCGGACGGCGGATCGGCACGGAGATCGGTCGCCGCGTCGCCGCGAGGCTCGACGGAGCCGCGTCGCTCGGCGAGGTGGTGGAACACCTCGGTGGGGATCTCGCTTTGGTCGGGCTCGGCTCGCTCGGCGTGGAAGTGTGGGGGCGCGCGCTCGTCTTCACCGTGACGGACTCGCCCCTCGGAAAGGACGGAGACCGGCTCCTCGCCGCCGTGCTGGAAGGCGCGCTCCAGCGCGCGCTCTCCCGGGATTCGGCCGTCCTGCCGCTCGAGAGGACGGACGGCAAGGTCCGGCTCGTGGTCGTCAATCCGAAGACCGCGCCGCGCGTCTCCGAATGGATCTCGAGCGGCGTCGCGTGGGGCGAAGCGCTCACGCGCCTGAACGCCGGAAGCTGAACGCCGGGAGAAACGCTTGGACGTCCAGGAACAGATCGCGAAGCTCGAGTCGCTCCTCGGCCGAATTCAGAAGAACGCGGCGAAGCCTCGCCCGGCCGCGGCGGCCGCCCCGACGACGACGGCCGCGTCGGTCGTCGCGCCGCGCCCCGCTCCCGAGGAGCTCCCCCCGCTCTCTCACTCGCCACCGACCGCCCGGGTCGATCAGGGAATCGTGCCGATGGCGCGTCCGACTCCCGACACGGGAATCGCGGCCGTGCAGCCCGAGGCCTCCGCGGAGGTCGAGGAGCTCGACATGACGGACGCCGAGATCGTGGAGATCGACGGCGGCGGTGGACCTCCGCCCATCGAAGAGCTCGACCTTCAGCCGGTCCCTGCGGACGAGCCCGTTCCGGAGTCCGCTCCCCGCGCGGCGCAGGCGCTCGCGGACGAAGCCGATCTCGAGCCACCCGTGAAGACGCCGCCCCCCGAGTCGGGCCGGCAGATCGTCGCGCCGCCCGCTCCCGCGGTCGCGTTCAAGGAAGAAGAGGCGGAAGAGGCCGACCTGACGGGCGGAAGCGACGTCGACGATCTCCTGCAGCCCGATCACTCGGGCGGGCCCATCTCCAAGGCGCCCCCCGGCATGCCGACGATGGAGCAGCTCGGGGAGACGGTCGAGCTCGAGGGCGCCGACGGCCCCGGCCCCGCGCTGGAGCTCCAGGTCGCGGAAGCCGTCGACGACGAGATCGCGCCCGACGAGCTCGAGTTCGCTCCTCCGAAGAAGGAGTTCCACGGCGGCTACGACCACGCCCTCGCGCCGCCCGCGAGCGCCGCGTCCGATCTCGAGCGGATGCGCGAGGCGGATCCGACGTCCCTGCCCGCGCCGGCGTCGCTCGCGGAGCCCGGCTCTCCATCGCTCGCGGGCATGCCCGCGGTGAGGGCGGCCATCGCGCCCGCGCCGGTCGCGGCGCCTGCCCCCGTGGAACCGACGGTCGTGGCTCGGCCGCCGGTCGACGCCCCTCACGCCGCGGAGGTCGTCGTCGCGAAGCCGGTGAAGCTCCCGTCGACGTTCCTGGAGATCCTCGATCTCTCGCTCGGGCTCTGAACGCCTTCAGCCCGAAAATCGGTCCGCTTCGTCTTCCGTGAGCCACAGGACGGGCTGCTCGCGAAGCCACGTCCGTTGACGGCGCGCGAAGATCCGCGTCGCGCGCACGATGCTCTCTGCGAGGAGCGCACGATCCAGCGCGCCCGCGTCGAGCGCGGCGAGGACCTCGCGATAACCGACGGACTGCATCGGCCGCGTATCCCGGTACCCGGCCGCGGCGAGCGCGCGGACCTCCTCCACGAACCCCGCGTCGAGCATGCCGTTCACGCGCGCGCGGATTCGTTCGGTGAGCTCGTCGCTCGAGTGGCGGATCCCGACGAGACGCGCCGGGTGGCGGACGTCCTTGAACGCATGCTCGGCGTGCCACTTCGTCTGCGGCACGCCCGTGAGCTCGAACGTCTCGAGCGCGCGCGAGACCCGCACCGTGTCGTTCGGCGCGAGACGAGCCGCGGCTTCCGGATCCACGCGGGCGAGCTCGGCGTGGAGCGCGGCGCGACCTTGGGCCTCGACGAGGCGGCTGTGTCGCGCGCGCACCCCGGGGTCCGCCGGTGGAACCGGCGAGAGGCCGTGGAGCAGCGCTCGCACCCAGAGGAACGTGCCGCCGCACACGATCGGCACCCTGCCTCTCGCCCGGATGTCGGCGATGGCGGTGTCCGCGAGGGCCGCCCAGGCGGCCGCGTCCAGGGGTTCGGTCGCGTCGCGGACGTCCACGAGGTGATGCGGCACGCGCGCCCGCTCCTCCGGCGTCGGCTTTCCCGACCCGATGTCGAACCCCCGGTAGACCTGGACGCTGTCGGCGCTCACCACCTCGCCCCCGAGGCGGTCCGCGAGACGGAGCGAGAGCGCCGTCTTCCCAGACGCGGTCGGCCCGACGAGAACGAGGAGCGCGGGGACGTCCGGGGAAGCCGGGGGCATGGGCGCTCCTTAGTGTAAGTCCCCGGCCCCCGTGAACGTTCCATCCGAAAAGTGCTCGAATGATCGACAATGACCGAAGTGTCCGAGGAGCTGAACCGCCCCGATCGGCTCCGAGAGGAGCGAGCGCTCATCGACCGCGCTCGTCGCGGCGACCGGCTCGCCCTGTCCGAGCTCTACCGGGCCCACGCCCCGGCGATCTTCGCGAGGGTGCTCCTCCCGAAGCTCGGAAACCGGGAGGCGGCGGAAGATGCGCTCTCCGAGACGTTCCGTACGGCGTTCGAGAAGCTCGACACGTTCGAGGCGAGAGACGTGAGCCTGTATTTCTGGCTCGCGCGCATCGCCACGAACAAGGCGCTCGACATGCACCGAGCCCGGGCCTCGACCGGACGGGCGCTCGCGAATTTCGAGACCTTCATGGCGCCGCTCACGGAGGCGCCGCCGGATCCGGCGACCCTGTTCGACCTCCGCGCCGAGGTGCTCGGAGCGCGGGAGAAGGTGAAGCAGGTGCTCGGGAAGCTGAATCCCCGCTATCGCCGCACGATAGAGCTCCGATTCGTCGAAGATCTCTCGCGGGAAGCGTGCGCCGAGGCGCTCGAGGTGAAGCTCGGCACGTTCGACGTGCTCTTGCTCCGAGCGCTCCGCGCCTTCAAGAAGGAATGGTCCGGACCCGATGAAGGAGAGGTGACGAGTGACGACGCCTGACGACGAACCCACGGAAGAAGAGCTCCGCGAGGCCGAAGCGCTCGCTCGCGCTCTCGAGCGGGGCCACGCTCCGCCCGGCACTCCCGAGGACGCGCTCGGGGCGGCCGCCTTCCTCCGCTTCACGAAGGACGGCGGCTCGCTCTCCGCCGAAGACTCGGAGCGGATCCTGGAAGACGCACTCCGGAACGCCCGCCTCCCGGTGAGGACACCCTGGCGTTTCCGCCTCTTCGGCGTGCTCGGGCTCGCGGGCGCGGCGGCGGCCGTTCTCCTGATCGTCGCGCGGCAGGCCCCGAGCGGCGAGCTTCCGGTGCCGCCTCGCGCGCTCCTCGAGGCGCAGGTGGACGTGGCGTCCGGCAAGGTGGCGAGCCTGGACGCGCTCGGCGCCGAGACCGCCGCTTATCGACGCGCGGTGTTCGCCTCCCTGGAAGGCCGGTACGGGCGATGATCCGCCGCGCCGCTTCGCTTCTCCTGGTGCTCGCGACGGTGACGTCGCTCTCCGCGTGCGCGCGGCGGGCGGACGTGTCCGGGTGGCTCCGGGAAGCGGAAGCGGCGCACGCCGACGCGGACGAACGGCTGGCGCAGAAGGACGTCGCCGGCGCGCGGGAAGCCCTCCGGAGCGCCGCGCAAGCACCCGTCCCCGAGGGCGCGCGCGCGGCGGACGCCCGCGTCGTCCGGCAGGACCTCTACTACCGGTGGGCGATGCTCGAGGCCGACCAGGGCGCGCCCGAAGAGGCGGTCCGCGTGGCCACCGAAGGTCTCGCGCTCGGGCGCGGCAACGACGCCTTCACGGCGAACCTCGAGATCGTGCGCGGGCGTGCCCAGGAGAGTCTCGGGCACGCCGCGGACGCGAGTCGCGACTATCATGACGCCCTCCTCGTCACCGAGGTGCTCCTCGACGAGAGCCTCGGCACGCCGGAGCGAAAACCATGATCGAGCGTCGTCGGATCGTCCCGCTTCTCTTCGCCGCGCCCGCGGTCCTCGTCGCCGTGGCCTGCGGGGGAAGCCGAGCGAGCGAACCCCCCGCTGCCGCACCCGCGAAGAGCGCGCCCGCCGACGAGGCCGCGCCAGAGACGGCCGCGCCCGGTGGGGCGACGCCCTCGTACGCCCCGCCGGAGGCCGAAGAAGCGCCCGCCGCGGGCCGTGGCCAGACGCCCGTTCCCGCGCCTGCCCCCGCGCCGGCGCAGAAACCGAGCGCGCCGTCCTCGACACGGTCCGAGGCGGGCTCGGGCGATCTGGACTCGCCGGATTTCGCCGCACTCGGGTCCGAGCTCGAGCACGCGCTCGCGCTCTCGACGCCGAACTGCACGCTCTCCTGGTCGCTCCGCGATCGCATCTGCGATCTGTCACAGCGGCTCTGCGATCTCGCCGGGCGAAGCGCGGAACCGGAAATGGAAGCGCGCTGCCGCGACGGGCGCGCGCGCTGCGAGCACGCGACGGCCCGCGTGCGTGCCGTGTGCGCGGAATGACGGGTGGGGGGGACACCCACATCCGCCGGGCGCCGCCAGACAGATAGCCCAGTGAATTCGCGACATTGAGGATCCATTCGCGGGGAGTGTAAGGGCGCACGGCAGGGCTCGTTTTCCTCTCGAACCACGAAAGGAACCCGACCCATGACGCTCCGCACTCATAGCCTCGCCTTCGTCTCCTCGATCGCCCTCGCCGCCTGCGGGCACTCGAACGCCTTCGAGGCGAGCTCGCCCGCCCATTCCGTGCGCGGCGGAGGCGCGACGAGCGTGGCCGAGCAGAGCCGAGCGAAGGACGCCTACGCGCCGGCGGCCGACCAGGCCGTCGCCGCCGCGCCGGCGCCGATGCCGGAGTCTCCGGCAGCCGGCGCGCGCGCGGAAGAAGCCGAGTCCGCCGCGGCGCCCGCGGCGAAGCCGGGTCTCGGGACCTCCTGGGGTGAGCAGGTCGACAGCCAGGTGCGAGACACGCGCTTCTCGCGCGCCGACGGCGACTCGCCCACCGCGACGGCGGCGTTCTTCTACAACGACGAGTCGGGCGTCGCCGCGATGGCTGGCTCGCGTTACCTGAACTGGTCCGAGGCGGTGACGAACGTCGCGGGCGGCCGGCTCACGGTGAGCCTCACGGACGCGCACGGCAACCCGCTCCGCGCGGCACACGCCGGCGGCCGCACGCTTGCCGTGGGAAGCGATGGCGATCGCTACGTCATCCGCGTGGAAAACCACACGCCGTACCGGGTGGAGACGGTCGCGACGGTCGACGGCCTGGACGTCGTCAGCGGGGAGGACGGCGACTTCCACAACCGCGGGTACGTCGTGGCGCCGTACGACACGCTCGAGATCGAGGGCTTCCGCGAGAGCTCCGGCACGGTGCGCGCGTTCCGGTTCGGCGCCGTGGAGGACTCCTACGCCGAACGGCGCGGCAAGGGTCGCAACGTCGGCGTGGTGGGCGTCGCATTGTTCCGCGAAGCAGGCACGGACTGGCGCTGGTCCCCCGAACAGATCGAGCGCCGCGAAACGGCCGACCCGTTCCCGAACCGCTTCGCGCCGCCTCCGCCCAGCCGGCCGTATCGGATGGATTGACGCGGGGCCGTGACGGCATTCGGCGTCGTGGGATTTGTTTGCGGGGGACCTGGTCCCCCGTGCGGGGACGCGACGACGATTTCCGTCGTGGGGTTTTTGTTACGGGGGACCTGGTCCCCCGTGCGGGGACGTGACGACGATTTCCGTCGTGGGGTTTTGTTACGGGGGACTGGTCCCCCGAGGCTCCTCGGGTCCTCGGGCTTCGCCCTGCGGGCCTCGGACCTCTCCCCCGGCCGCGCCTAGCGGCGCGCGCTCGCCGTGCTCGCGGGTAGCCGTGAAATCGGCTGGACCAATCACGGGCAATAGTTTGTATACAAACTGGCCGGTGAGGAGACACCCCCCACGGCGCCGTTCCCCGTTCGGCCCCGCGGATGCGCTCGCCGGGCTCGCGGGGACGAGTATCGGCTGGAGGCGTCAACGGCGGCCGACTTTGCGCTCCAGCTCGTTCCAGCTCGTCACGGCGACGACGGGTCTGCCGTGGGGGCAATGTCCGCCGAAGTCCACGCCGTCGAGGGAAGCGAGGAGGGCCGTCGCTTCGGACTCCGTGAGCTTGTCGCCGGCGCGGATGGATCCGTGACAGGCCATCGTCGCGAGCGCGAGATCCACCGCGTCGCTGAACGCGCGCCGGCCGGTGCGGGACACCTCCGTCAGGAGATCGCGAACGAGCCGCTCGGGGCTCGCGCGGGTGAGGATCTTCGGCACGGCGTGAACGCTCACGGTCGACGGGCCACGAACCCGGATGTCCATCCCGAGCGCGGCGAGCTCTTCGCCCTTCTGATCGACCACGTCGCGCTCCTCTGCCTCCACCGAGAGGGTGATCGGAAAGAGGAGCGCCTGGGAAGGCACGGTGCGGAGCCGGTGCTGCTTCCGGAGCTTGTCGAAGTTCACTCGCTCGGCAGCCGCGTGCTGGTCGAGCACGTAGAGCCCGTCCTGCCCTTCGCACACGAGGTACGTCTGGCGCACCTGCGCGACGAAGCGAAGGCTCCCCCAGCGAACACCTCCACTTTCGGGTGCTGCGAACCCGACGACTCCGCCGTCCACCGGTGCGGACGCGGGGAGCGCGAATCCCACCTCGGCGACGTCCGCGACGGACAGCGAGGCATCTCGACCGGAGGCCGCCTGGACGTCACCGTTCGACGGCGGCGGGGCGACGTCTCGCGCCGACGCAGTGGGCGCCGCCGCCGGGCGCGTCCACGGCGATCGCGACGGGGCCGGGAGCGAGAACGCCTTCGCGAGTGCGCCGCTCAGCACGACGTACACGGCGTCCGAGACCGCGCGCGGATCGGCGAAGCGGACCTCGGCCTTCTGCGGGTGCACGTTCACGTCCACGAGCTCCGGCGGAAGATCCAGATAGACGACGCCCTTCGGGTACCGACCTCGCTCGAGCACGCTGCCGTACGCCTGCGCCACGGTGTGGAGGAGCGCCCGGTCCCGGACGGGCCTTCCGTTCACGAGGAGCTTCAGCCCTCCCGCGCCGGAGCGCGCGTCCTCCGGCCGCGACAGGAACGCCTCCACGCGGAGCGGTCCCCGCTCGCCCGCGCACGCCGCGAGTCCGTCGCCGACGACGCCCGCGACGCGTTCCCCGCGACTGCCCGCGCGGAGCCACTCGCGGACGCGCCGCCCGTCTCGCGTGAGGGAGAACGTGACGTCCGGCCGCGCGAGCGCGGCGTTCTCCACGACGTCCGTGACGTGGCCCGCTTCGGTGCCCGCCGAGCGGAGGAACTTCCGGCGCGGCGCGACGTTGTAGAAGAGGTCGCGCGCCTCGATCGTCGTGCCCACGGGAGCGCCTACTGGCTTCACGCTCGCCGCTTCTCCCCCGGTCACCTCGACGAGCGTTCCGGCGTCGTCGTTCGCGGCGCGAGTGCGGACCGAGAACCGGCTGACTGACGCGATGCTCGGCAGCGCCTCCCCCCGGAATCCGTACGTCGCGACGTGCGACAGGTCCTCGAAGGTGAAGAGCTTGCTCGTCGCGTGGCGCTCGACGGCTAGGCGCGCATCCTCGCGCGACATTCCGCAGCCGTCGTCGGAGACGACGATCCGGCCGATGCCGCCGCCGTCGATCTCGACGTCCACGCGCGTCGCTCCGGCGTCGATCGCGTTCTCGACGAGCTCCTTCACGGCGCTCGCGGGGCGCTCGACGACCTCACCGGCCGCGATCTGACTCGCGAGCGCGGGCGGCATCACCGCGATTCGCGGCAATGCGGGAAACCTCAGGAGGCCGGGTAGACCGAGACGCGGCGCTTCTTCTTGTTCTCCCACTCGTACGCGACCTGACCGGTCACGAGCGCGAAGAGCGTGAAGTCCTTGCCGCGTCCCACGTTGCGACCGGGCGCGATCGTCTGCCCGACCTGGCGAACGAGGATGCTGCCCGCGTTCACCTGCTCACCACCGAACACCTTCACGCCACGGCGCTGGGAGTTCGAGTCACGACCGTTCCGAGTGGAGCCGCCACCTTTTTTGTGTGCCATCGCCTGCCTCTCCCCTTACGCGGAAATCGAGGTGATCTTCACCGCGGTGAAGTGCTGCCGGTGGCCGTTCTTCTTCTTGAACCGCTTGCGGCGCTTGAACTTGAACACGACGAGGCGCATCCCGCGATCGTGCTCGAGGATCTGCGCCTTCACGGTGGCGCCCGCGACGAGCGGCTTGCCGATCTTCGGCGCGTCGCCCGCGACGAAGAGCACTTCCGAGAACGTGATCTCGTCGCCGGGGTTGCCGGGGAGGAGTTCGACTGCGAGCCGGTCTCCCTCGGAGACTCGGTACTGCTTGCCGCCGGTGCGGATGACTGCCGTTGCCATGTGAAGGGGAGCGGACAGTAGTCTCCGAACCCTCGCCGCGCAAGGCGGTCGCACGCGCGAAACGCGGCGTCTTTCAATGGAAAAACGAGCACGGAGGTTCAGTGGTCGGAGCCCGCGTCCTCGCCCGACCTCCGGCCCCCGTGGGTAGCGGCCCCCTGGACTGCGGTTTTTGCGCACCCAATTTCCGAAAAACCCTGCATTGACCAGGGTTTCCGAGGCGTCGCCGTCGTGTAAGATCGAGGTTCGTGTCCGTCCGTACGCTCGCACTCCTGGTGGGGATCTCGACCGCGGTCGCTCTCGGCGTGTCCGCGGACCCGGCGCTCGCGGGCAAGCCCAGGGCAGCGACCCCGGCGAAGGCGAAGCCGGGCGCCGACAAGGCGCACGCGGCAGCGGGCGCGACTCCGGACAAGACCGACACGCCGCCGACGCCCGAGTCCGCGCCGGAGAAGACGGTCCCGACCTCCGCGAAGCCGGAGAAAGCCGGCGGCGCCCCGGTCGTGAAGACCGAGGAGGGCAAGGAGGGCGTGAAGACCTACAAGTTCGGCGCCGTCGAGGTCGAGGGCCGCCTCCGCTCTCCGCAGCTCATCTATTTCCTCCGGCGCGTGCGCGCCGAGTTCCTCGCAGGTGATCTCGGTCATCGCTCCTTCCTCCCGGAGCTCTCCGAGACCCAGCGGAGCGCGACGTTCCGATGAGCACGCCGGCGCCCGCCCCCATCGTCCTTCGCACCGCCGCGGTGTGGGGCACGACGGTGCTCGCCGTGAAGCACCTCGAGGCCGGACAGTCCTTCCTCTTCGGCGAGACGGAGGAGTCCGTGATCCCGAAGCCGGACGGCGCCGCGATCTCGGACGCGCCCGTCCGCGCGAGCGGGGGCGGCTTCGAGATCGACGCGCGCGGCGCGACGGACGGAGTGATCTACCTCCGCGGCAGGCAGGAAAATCCCGCCGACCTCGCGAAGAACGGCGCCCCGGTGCCGATCGTCGCCGGAGACTACGGGATCCTCCAGTACGGCGCGCTCTCCGTCTTCTTCCAGTTCGTTCCCACGTCGCCGAAGATGGCGGGCAAGCGCCAGATCGACTGGGTCTTCGTGCTCGCGTTCGCGCTGTCCGTGCTGCTCATCGGCGGAGGGCTCACGCTGATCGCGCTCCTCACGACGCCGCGCGCGCTCGACAAGCCGATGGAGCTCGCGTCGGCCGAAGATCTCGCGGTGCAGTTCCACCTGGAGGAGCAACCGCCTCCTCCGACGACGGGCGACAAGAAGGCAGAGTCGGGCTCGGGCGTGAAGGATCCCGGCGCGAAGGACAAGAAGCCTCAGGGCGGCGGCAAGAAGGCGAAGGGCGCGGAAGGCGCGCTCGGCCGGAACGCGGATCAGGATCACACCGAGCAGCCCGGCCCCATCAAGCAGAACCTCGGCGGCATGAGCGAGGTCCTGTCGAGCGACGTCGGCCACGAGATCCAGAAGACGCTCGGCTCGATCAGCTCCGTCGCGGAGGCACTCGGCGGGCTCGGCTCCGACAAGATCGTGCTCGGTCGCGGCGCGGGCCTCGGCTTCAAGGGCGGGGGCGAAGGCGGCGGTGGCGAGGGCGAGGGCGTCCCGTTCGGCTCCGGAACGATGGAAACCGGCTGGGGTCCGGGTCGCGGCGGCGGGTTCGGGTCGGGCTCGGGCGGTCCGGGCGGACGCGGACGCGGCGGCAACGGCCTCGGCGGGGACGGTCGAGGAGACGGCAGCGGGAGCGGTGGCGGCGAGCGCAAGGTCGCGGGCGGAGACGCCCCGCAGCCGGGTCACGGGCTGACCGCCGCGCAGATCTCCCGGGTCGTCATGTCGAGGTTCGGCGCGTTCCGCGCGTGCTACGAGGCCGCGTCGGCGCGCGACCCGAGCCTCTCCGGCGGCGTCACCATCCGTTTCGGAGTCACGCCGGGTGGAGACACGTCGGGCGCGCAGGTCGCGAGCTCCACCCTCGGAAACCCCCGTGTCGAGGGCTGCATCCTCAGGCAGTTCGCGCGGCTCCGCTTCCCGACGGCGGACAAGCCCACGAACGCGTCGTGGCCATTCATCTTCAAGCCCGGAAAGAAGTGATCTTCCGGGCCCACGTTTCGAGCGATTCGAGACAGCAGAGACCGTGATTTGGAGGCGGACGATGAACCGAATGGAACCCAAGAACCTTCTGGTCTTCGCACTTCTGCCGTGCTCGCTCCTCGCGACGGCCTGCGGCGGCGACGACGTGCGCCACCTGGACCCGCAGTCGCTCGCGATGGACGACAAGGTCGCGCCCTTCTACGACGACGGCGAGCTCGCCCTCTACGAAACGCAGATCCACGTTCAGCTCCCGATCGTGAAGCCGACGGACGGACAACTCCAGGCGCTTCGAGCGACGGCCGTGAAGCCCTTCAAGAGACACCCGTTCCTCACGGCGGACCAGGTCGCAGTGCAGGTCTCCTGGACGCTCACGAACCTCGACAAGGACGGGCACGACGTCGCCGTCGTGATCGACCCGTGGAACGAGTTCGGGAGGTACGTCCCGGGCATCAGCGGAACCGGAGAGGACGCGCAGCCGAACCTGGACGGCATCTGGGAGCTCTACGAGCTTCCGGGGACCGCCGACCCGCGGCCGTCGCGGATCGTCCACACGTTCACTTACGAGGACATGAACGAGCTCGCGACCGACTTCGCGACCGCCATCAACATCCTCGAGAACGTCCAGCCACCCCCGGCGGACGCGATGATGGACGACCCGCGCGTCGGACTCGTGAACCACGTCTTCGACGTGCAGAACCGAAGCGGCAACGACCCGTTCACGGACAGGTACCGCCCCGGAGTCATCCCGGGGCTCCTCGGGTTCGATCTCGGCCTCCTCACGCGAGAGCCGGCGAACGTCGCGCTCGAATTCAGCCTCGAAATCATCGACCGCAGCGGCGACCGGATCATCGCGGAAGACAGCTCCGACAAGCCGTTCGTCGCGCCCGAGCACGTGTACAGTCTCGCCGGCGGCTGAACCCACCGCCGGAACCGAGAGAGCGACCCCGATGCAGTCCTTCGTCCGCGGCGGACAGCCGCGCCTCGCGTATCGCGTCGAGACTCCGCAGGGGGCCCCCGTCGGGCGCGTGCTCATGGTGCACGGCTACGCCGAGCACTCCGCGCGCTACGACCACGTCGTACCGCTGTGGCTCGAGCGCGGCCTCGTCGTGGCGCGCTTCGATCTCCGCGGCCACGGGCGCTCGGACGGCCCCCAGGGCCACGTCGACGCGTTCGAGGACTACGTCCGCGACGTCCGGGATCTCCTCCGGCACCTCGAGGGCGATCCGTCGTTCCGCCACCCGAGGCCGCCCGTGCTCTTCGGACACAGTCTCGGCGGCCTCATCGCGTCGTTCGCCGCGGCCGAGCTCGGGTCGGGGGTCGCCGGGCTCGCGCTCACGTCTCCGTTCTTCGGCATCGCAAAGCCCCCGCCGAAGCTCCAGGCTGCGCTCGGACGCCTGGTCGCGAAGGTGGCGCCGGGCCTCCGGCAGCCGTCCGGGCTCTCCGGCCAGGACATGACCCACGACCAGGCGCGCGTGCAGGCGTACGACGCGGATCCACTCGGGTTTCACCACGTCACCGTCGGATGGTTCGTCGCCGTGACCGCCGCGCAGGAGCGCGCTTCCGAGCGCGCCTCGCGGATTCACGTGCCGTTCTTCTGCATCGCCGGCGGGGACGACCGGGTCGTTTCCCTCCCGGCGACGCGCCGCTTCGTGGACGCACTCGGCAGCCCCGATCGCGAGCTCGACGTCCGCCCCGGACTGTTCCACGAGGTTCTGAACGAGCCGGACTACCGCGACCACGCGGGGAGGCTCGGGGACCACATGGTAAGCTGGTCCCGAGCGTGATCGCGGGCGCTCCCCGCGGGCGCCCGAGACATCCGAGTGACCACGAACGGCGGGGACAGCGAAACCGACGCGCAAGCCGACTGGCTTTCGCGGGCGATCCTCGAAGCGGCCGACGCGACGGGCATCGGTGTCACGCTCACCGTCGCGGACGGCGCGCTGAAGAACGTCTACGCGAACCCTGCCGCCGACGCGCTCTTCGGCTATCCGCCGGGCGGCCTCGTGAAGGCGGATCCGCTCGCCATCGTGGATTCGATGGATCGCCAGCGGTTCACCGAGCTCTCCGAGCAATTCATGCTCACGGGGTCGTTCCCGCCCACGGTCGAGACGACCGTGACCCAGGCTTCCGGCCGATCCACCCAGGTGGAGGTCGGGCTCGGCGGCACGACGATGGAGGGGAGGATGGCCGTCGTCGCGTTCATCGCGGACGCGACGCAGCGGAACGGCGCGCTCGAATCCCTCAGACGGAGCGAGGCGCGTTTCCGTTCCGTCGTGGAGACGATCCCGGAGGCCATCTTCATCACGGACGGGACGCGGCTCGTGTACGCGAACCCCGCATTTTGCACGGCGTTCGGCGTCGAGCGGTCACACCTGGACGACGGCCTGGACGTGCTCGATCTCGTCCACCCGGATGACGCGCGAAAACTCGCGGAGGCAGTCCGCGGACTGTCCCTCGGAGGGGTAGCGCACATCGAGTGCCGGATGCAGCCGCGCGCAGGCACGGAGATGACCCTCGAAGCATCCGCCATCGGCGTGGACCTCGACCACAGGCTTCGCGTGCTCTTCCTCGGCCAGGACGTCACGGAGAGGAAGAAGCTCGAGTCGAAGCTGCTCCAGGCCGATCGGCTCGGCGTGCTCGGCTCGCTCGCGGCGGGCATGGCGCACTCCATCAACAACCCGCTCTCCTACACGCTCCTCAACCTGGAGCACGTCGCCCGGCGCATGAGAGACATCGGCACCGAGCACGACTACTACTCCGAAGCGCGCGTCCGTCTCGCGGAGGCACACGACGGCGCGGAACGCATCGCGAAGATCGTCCGGCAGATGCGGATCCTGTCCCGGTCCCGGCCTTCCGAACCCGGACCCATCGACCTCCGCGCCGTCCTCGAGAGCGTTCTCGCGATGGTCGGAAACGAGATCCGCTACCGCGGCCAGCTCGTCACGCGGCTCGACCTCACGCCGCGCGTGTGGGCGAGCGAAGGCGAGCTCGAACAGGCGTTCCTCGGTCTGCTCCTCTACGTCGCGCGCTCCGCGTCCGAGAAAGGACCGGGGGCGCGCGAGATCCGGCTCTCCACCTCGGTCGACGACGAGGGCAACGGCGTCGTCACGGTGTCGGACGACGGCCTCGTGCTCGACGAGCCCGAGCGGCGGCGGCTCTTCGATCCGTTCGGCGGCAGCGACGCGACGGGCTTCGGGCTCGCGGTGTGCCAGTCGATCCTGAAGTCCGTGGAAGGGCGGATAGACGTCGAGTACCACCCCGACGGCGGAACGGTCTTCCGCGTCACGCTGCCACCTGCCTCGGCGAAGGGCGCGCCGGAGTCCCGGAGACGCGAGCCGGCACGCGCGACCGTCGCGCCGCCGCCGATGCGGGACCGCGCGCGGGTGCTCGTGATCGACGACGACCCGGGCGTCGCGAGCACGCTCCGGGCCATGCTCGAGGCGCACCACGAGATCCGCTCCGTGACGCACGGACGGGAGGGGCTCCGCCTCCTCCTCGGGCCGGAGGACTTCGACATCGTCTTCTGCGATCTCATCATGCCGGAGGTCAGCGGCATCGACGTCTTCTGCGCCGTCGAGCTGAACCGCCCCGATCGAGTCGATCGAATCGTCTTCATGACCGGCGGCGTGTTCACCGCGGAAGCGGAGAAGTTTCTCGCTCGAGTGCCGAATCCACGCGTGGAAAAGCCGTTCAGCCTGGCGCGCGTGGATCAGCTCCTCGCGCAGGCCGTCGAGAAGCGCGCCCGCGCCGCGACGCCCGACGACGCCACGGCGTGACGGCGCGCGGTCGAGCCGCGCCGCGACCGCCGACGACGCCACGGCGTGACGGCGCGCGGTCGAGCCGCGCCCGACCGCCGACGACGCCACGGCGTGACGGCGCGCGTGGTCGGCCCGCGCCGACCGCCGCCCCCCGGCGAAGCGCGAGCGGTCCCGCCGGGCGACGGCGCTCAGTCGCCGTCGCCCGCGCG
>DASZXK010000105.1:0-11709 GCA_035545855.1 Polyangiaceae bacterium | reverse complement strand
TCAGGGCACGCACGGCCCCGGACACGCGCCCGCGCACACGCAGCCCGCGCCGCTCGTGCAGCAGTTCGACGGGTTCGGAAAGGACGGGTCGCTGCAATCCGAGAGGCACTGCGAGCAGGTGTCCGTCACGCACTGGTGCTGTGCGTTGCAGCACTGGCCCTGACCGGGACAGCCGCAGATGCCGCCGCAGCCGTCCGAGTCCCCACATTGCTTCGTGGAGCAATCCCGGACGCAGACGTCGTACGTGGCGCTGTACGCGTCGCAGCCTTTCGTCTGTCCGTTGGTGGCGGCGCTGGCGCCGAGGAAGGCCCAGTGCCCGTAGTGAGACGCGGGAGCGCTTTCGGAGACGAGGAAGACGAGGCAACCGCCGCACACGTAGCCGTCTCGACACGGATACGAGCCCCAGTCTCCGACCGGGACGACGCCGCTCGTGTCGAGGGTGCAGCCCTGGCCGTCCAGATCGGTGAGCGTTCCCCCGGTGAAGCCGAGCGAGGGGGAGGCGGTACTGTTGCCGGTCGGGTCGTAGCCCTTCTTCGGGAACGCGAAATCGTCCGGGAAGGAACAGGTCGCCGGTCCCGGTGGGGCGCCCCCCGCGCCGGCTCCGCCCGACGCGACCATTCCGCCGTCCGGGCTCGCGCCGCCGCCGCTCCCCTGTTGCCCGAGGCCGCTACCGCCGCCGTGGCTCCGTCCGCCGCCCGCGTTCGCGCCGCCGTCCACGCCGGGGCTCCCGCCGGTGCCCCCGTTCGGATCCTTCACGCAGTGCTTCGAGAGGCACACGAGTCCGGGGTCGCACGAGCCGCCCTGCGTGCAGGCGCACCGCTCCGCGCCGACCAGGCACTCTGCGGCCGGCGTGCCGCCGTTCGACGACGAGGAACAGCCGATCGCGAGCCAGGCCGCGAGGACCGCGGAGAGCCGTGAAACACCCACGCCGCGCAGTATACACCCCGTCCGGTCGACGCCGGAGGTGCGTTGAACTGTCCGAAAATCTGGCGTTTTCGGATGCCTCCGGAGAGGTGTGATACGCCATCCGCTCCCGAATCCACCGCGAGGGAGAGACACGCCATGCAAGCGACGCACACCGGAACCGCCGATAGCCTGCCCCCGCCGAGCGACACCCGCCCCGTGAGCCCTGCGGGAGAGACCGTCTCCTACGACCCCGCGACGCTCGAGGAGATCGGGCGCGTCCCGAACACGGATCTTTCCACGCTTCCGGAGATCTTCGCGAAGGCGCGGAAGGCGCAGGCCATCTGGGCGAAGATGCCGTTCTGGGAGCGGAAGAAGCACGTCCTCAAGATGCGCGACTACGTCGTCGAGCACGCCGAGGAGCTCGCCGCCATCGTGAGCCGCGAGAACGGCAAGAGCCGGATGGACGCGCTGACGACGGAGGTCATTCCCTCGGCGCTCGCGGCGGACTGGTACGCGAAGAACGCCGAGCACGCGCTCTCGCCGCGGAATCTTCCGATGGGGAGCATCCTGTTCTTCAACAAGAAGAACCGCCTGGAGCGCGTGCCGCTCGGCGTCGTCGGCATCATCAGCCCCTGGAACTATCCGCTCTCGATCCCGTTCGGGGAGGTCGTGATGGGGCTCATGGCCGGCAACGCCGTCCTCCTCAAGGTCGCCGCTGCGACGATCGGCGTCGGGGTCGCCATCGAGAAGATCGTCGCCGCGGGCGGGCTCCCCGACGGGCTCTTCCACCACATCGTGGGCTCGGGCGGCCGCGTCTCCCACGGGTTCTTCGAGAACGGCGTGAACAAGCTGTTCTTCACGGGCTCCGTCCCGACCGGCAAGCAGCTCATGGCAGAAGCCGCGAAGACGCTCACGCCGCTCTCACTCGAGCTCGGCGGAAAAGATCCGATGATCGTCCTCGAAGACGCGGATCTCGAACGCGCCGCGAACGGCGCGGCGTGGGCGGGCTACCAGAACGCCGGCCAGAGCTGCGGCGGCGTGGAGCGCGTCTACGTGCACTCTTCCGTGTATCGGCCGTTCGTGGATCTCCTCGCGAAGAAGACGCGGGCCATGCGCCACGGCAAGGACCGGAGCTTCGACGTCGACATGGGCGCCATGACGACGGAAGAGCAGCTCCGGACGGTGGAGCGCCAGGTGAACGCCGCGTGCGCCGCGGGCGCGAAGATCGTCGCGCAGTCGAAGCCGGTGGATCCGGATGCGAAGGGTTACTTCTACCCCGCGACGCTCATGGTGGACGTCGATCACACCATGGAGCTCATGCGGGAAGAGACGTTCGGTCCGGTGATCCCGGTGATGAAGTTCGACAGCCTGGAAGAGGCGATTCGCCTGGCGAACGACTCGACGATGGCCCTCACGTCCTCCGTGTGGACGAACGACGTCGCGCGCGGTCGGGAGATCGCTCGCCGGCTCGAGTCCGGCGTGACGACGGTAAACGACCACCTCTACACGCACGGACAGAGCGAGACGCCGTGGGGCGGCTGGAAGGACTCCGGCCTCGGCCGCACGCACTCCGCGCTCGGTCTCGAAGAGATGACCCAGCCGAAGCTCGTGAACTGGGACATCGTCCCGGCGAAGCGGAACATCTGGTGGTTCCCCTTCGACCAGGAGAGCTACGAGTCGATGCTCGCGGCGCTCCGCATGAACTTCCCGAAGTCGCTCTTCGGCTGGATGAAGGACTCGATGTTCCTCACCCGGATCATGCTGAAGAAGATGTGGTCGCCCTGGAAGGCGGACTGAGCGCGCCCTCGCGCCGGCTCAGCGCAGCATCATGAGCACGAACACGCCGAGCGCGATCCGGTACCAGCCGAACGGCTCGAGGCCACGCGTGCGGAGGTAGCGGAGGAACACCGCGATGACTCCCCACGCGACGAGGAACGAGACGATCATCCCGACGGCGAGCTCCGTCCCGTGCCCCGGCGCGAGGAGCTCGTCCTTCGCCTTGAGGAGCTCGTAGAGCGTCGCGGCGCCGAGCGTCGGGAGCGCGAGGAGGAACGAGAATTCGGCGGCCGTCCCGGTGGAGAGACCCGTCAGGCGCCCCGCGAGGATCGTGCACATGGAGCGGGAGGAACCGGGCCAGAGCGAGATGCACTGGCCGAGCCCGATGAGGAAGCCGCGCCGCGGCGTCACGTGCTCGAGGCCGTCGAGCTCCGTGTCCTTCCGCTTCGCGAGCTTGCGCTCCAGGACGATCATGACGACGCCTCCGACGACGAGCGCGGCGACGACGGGGAGCGGACCGAAGAGGACGCGCTTGATGATCTTCCGGAGGAGGAGCCCGACGACGGCCGTCGGCACGAATCCGAACGCGAGCGCGAGGCCGAGCGCGACGGAGCGATCGTCCCGCGCGAAGAGCCCCGCCACGCGCTCGACGAGGAGCTTCCGGTAGTGGACCACGACCGCGAGGATCGCCCCGAGCTGGATCACGATCTCGAACGACTTTTCGGCGTCCCCCGCCGCGCCGAGGAAGTGCCCGGCGAGGATCAGATGACCCGTGGACGACACCGGGAGGTACTCCGTGAGCCCTTCGATGACGCCGAGGATGGCCGCGAACAGCGGATTCATGCGGGGCCGGCTCCTACCGCTCCGGGGTCCGGGTGGCAATCAGAGCGCCCCGCGCGAGGTTTCGACCCGCGAGACGAATCCCCGGCGAGACGGGCGGCGCGTCCGGCATGGTCTCGCGACCCGGGGGGGTGTGCGTCGTGACGGATGGTTTGTATACGAACCATCCGATCCGGGGAGATCCCCGTGATTTCCGGGCCGCGAATGCCGGCCGCGACTAGGGGGCGCCGCGCTCGCAGGCGAGGAGCTCCGCGAAGCGCTCCTTCGCCGGGCCGCTCTCGTGGAGGAGCGCGGATCCGAGATGCAGCGTTTCCCAGGCGCGCTTCAGGCGGAGCAGGCGCGCCTCGAGGACCTCCTTCTCTCCCATGGCGTCGTCGGCGGCGTCGGCGACCTTCCGCGCCGCGGCGAGCCGCTCGGCTTCCGCGGAGTGGTCGAGCATCTTCGCGATCGCGCCGTGGTTCTCCGCGAAGGTGGACGAGAACGCGGGGTGGTACGGGTCGTCGAGCACCGGCCAGTTCTCGAGCAGGGCGGCGGAGAGCTCCGCGGAAGCGTCGTCGACGTCGTCGTTGGCGTGGTCGAGGTCGTCGGACAGGTCGTCGAGCTCGGCTTCGAGCTCCGCCCAGCGTTTCTCGACGGCGGCCTCGTCCCGGAGCCCGAGCGCCGCGCCCAGGCGCTCCACGACGGCCGCGGCCTCCGGGAGAAGCGCCACGTCGGGAGGCGCCGAGGTCTTTTCCACGGAGCGGAGCCACCGTTCCGACGTCGTCGTGGGGACGTCGAGCGACACGGCGGCGATCGTCGCGCGCGTGTGCGCGTCCAGGAGGCCCACCGCGCCGTCGTGGTCGAAATCGACGTCTCCGGGCTCGAGCGGACGTCCCGCCCTGTCCGTGCGGGAGAGCGCGTGGATGAAATGGAGGCCGTAGCTCTCCTGCGCGCGGCGATCCGGGTTCGCGTCGCAGCCGCTCGTCTGGCGGTCCGCCGTTCCCGCGAAGAGCCCGCAGCGCTTCCGCCCGCTCGGACCTTGCTTCTCGTCGGCGTGATTGAAGGCGAGCTCGGCGAAGCCTCCGGAGTAGCAGGACGTCGCGACGAGCCGAAACGGCCTGACGGAGAGGTCCGCGAGCTCGGCGAGGCGCGCGACCGTGAGCGAGCGACCGCCCCAGAGCGCGATGGAGTTCTCCTTCGCGGTGCTCCCCTGGTCTCCGTGCGCGGCCACGTAGAGGAGGAACGGCCCCTCGCCGCCCGCAAACTCCTCTCTGAGCCGCACTTCGACCGCGTCGAGCGTCGCGCGACCGGCTTCGAGCTTCGGCGAGCGGTAGCGGCTCGTCCGCCCCGGCCGTGGCGCGAAGAGATCTCCGACCTCGGCGAGCACGGGGTCCCCGCGCGGCGACGGATCGAGCTCCCGCACGCTCTTCGAGCGGGTTCCGCCCGCGAACAGTACGGCGCCGGGGCCCGGCAGCGTCTTCGAGACGAGCTCCACGTCCTGCTCGAGGGAGACCTCGGTGCTCTCCGGAGTCGCGCCGCCGCCGACGACCAGGAAGCGGAGCGGTCCCCGCGGCGCCGCTTCCTCCGCGATCGTGGCGCTCGGCCCCGCGTGCGCGGAGGAGGACGTCACCGGGGACGCCGGGGACACGTGGCGCCGCTTGCAGGCGGTGAGAGACGAAGCCACGGCGAGCGCGGTCGCGAGGACCGCGCAGCCGCCGGGCGCACGAGTGAGACGCGGCATGAGCGCGGGCGAGTATACTCGTCCGCCATGTCGTCCCTCGAGAATCAGGTCGTCCTCGTCACGGGGTGCTCCACCGGAATCGGCCGGGCGCTCGTCCTCGAGCTCGCCGCGCGCGGGCACCGCCCGTTCGCGACGGCGCGCCGCCCGGAGAGCATCGCCGAGCTCGCGGAGAAGGGCGTGGAGACGCTCCCGCTCGACGTGGAAAAGCCCGCGTCCATCGCCGCTGCGGTGGCCGCGGTGCGAGAGCGCGCGGGGCGCATCGACGTCCTCGTGAACAACGCCGGGCAGAACGTCTTCGGCCCCATCCTCGAGGTGCCGCTCGACTCGGTTCGCCGCGTGCTGGAGACGAACGTCGTCGGCCTCCTCGCCGTGACGCAGGCGGTGTTCCCCGTGATGGCGGACGCGAAGCGCGGGCTCATCGTCAACGTGGGGAGCGTCGTCGGCCTCCTCCCGACGCCGTTCGCCGCGGGCTACTGCGCGTCGAAGGCCGCGGTGCACATGCTCTCGGAGGTGATGCGGATGGAGGTGAAGCCGTTCGGCATCGACGTCGTCGTCGTTCAACCGGGGGGCGTGAAATCGAGCATCGCCGACAACGCGTCGAAGGATCTCGGACGCTTCAAGGAGCCGAGCTCGCGGTATCACCGCGCCTACGCCGGCATCGAGAAGCGCGCGTACGCCTCTCAGGACCGGCCGATGCTCGCGGAGGACTTCGCGCGCGAGCTCGTGCTCCAGGCGTTCCAGACGCCCCCGCCGCGCGTGATCCGGCTCGGAGCGGGCTCGGACGTCCTTCCGCGCCTCGCGGAGATGCCCGGCGAGCAACGGGACGCGATGCTCGCGGCGAACTACGGGCTCGACTCGCTGCCGTAGTCGAGGACGCACGGGTGTCGCGGTCGAGCGCCGCGCAGCGCGCTTCCAGCCGCCGCCGACCGGCGACACGCGGGGCTCGAGAAGCCGCACCCCCGGTCCTGGGGCATTCGTCGAGTGCCGCGGACGGTCCCCGCGCGGACCCGTGTGTGTCGATGTGAGCAAGGCGCCGAACGCGGCGTTCCGGGGAGGCCGGGGAGCCCCGAAGTCCGCGCCGCGGGGCTCTGACACCACGAGCCAGGCCACGCTCCGGAAGGCGTCTCGTTTTGGCCGCGCCCGCATCGCCGGCCCGGGTCCGTTGAAGTAATCTACGCCGCTGGAGCTACATGCATAACTTGCGTGGGTGGGCCGCCCTGGTCCTGGGACTGTTCGTGGTGGGCTGTACGACGTCCGGGCTCGACGAGCTCGCCTCGGGAGGCGGACCCCCCAGCGTGGACGCGGGGCATCACCCGCCGCCGTCGCCGGATGCGGGCGCCGGCTGTTCGGACGGCGTCCAGAACGGATCCGAGACCGCCATCGACTGCGGTGGAAGCTGCGCGGGCTGCGACGTCGGGAGCGCGTGCAACGCGGGTACCGACTGCACGAGCGGGAACTGCGAAGGCGGAGTCTGCGCGACGTCGAGCTGCACGAACGGAAAGAAGGACGGCAACGAGAGCGACGTGGACTGCGGCGGCGGCGCGTGCGCCGCGTGCACGTCGGGTGCGTGCAAGGACGGCACCGACTGCCAGAGCGGCTCCTGCGTGAACGGCCAGTGCGAGACGGCGAGCTGCACCGACGGAAAGAAGAACGGCCCCGAGACGGACGTGGACTGCGGCGGCGGGTGTCCGCGATGCCAGGTCCGTCAGCAGTGCGCGACCGGAACGGACTGCATCACGACGATCTGCTCGAGCGGAATCTGCGAGTCCTCGGAGTGCCGAGACGGCAAGCAGGACGGGAACGAGACCGCCGTCGACTGCGGCGGCTCCGATTGCGCCACCTGCAGCAACGGGAAGACGTGCGTCCTCGGTTCCGACTGCGACAGCAACTCCTGCCAGGACGGCGTCTGCGCCGGCGCGACCTGCGCCGACGGCGCGAAGAACGGCGACGAGACGGACGTCGATTGCGGCGGAAGCTGCGATCCGTGTCCGGACGGCAGCGCGTGCGTCATCGGCGGGAACTGCGAGAGCGGCGTGTGCGCGAGCCTCGTCTGCGCCGCCGCGAAGTGCACGGACGGCGTGAAGAACGGCGACGAGACGGACGAGGACTGCGGCGGCTCGTGCCTCCCCTGCGCCTCCGGATCGGCCTGTGACGTCGCGGTCGATTGTCAGACCGGCTATTGCCCGGGCGGCGTCTGCACGGACACCGCGTGCGACGACCACGTGAAGAACGGCGGCGAGACCGGCATCGACTGCGGCGGCGCATGTCCACCCTGCGGCGCGGGCGAGCTCTGCGACCAGGACTCGGACTGCGAGAGCCAGGTGTGCGGCAACGACTCGCTGTGTCGCGCTCCGAGCTGCACCGACGGCCGGAAGAACGGCAACGAGACGGACCAGGACTGCGGCGGCGCGGACTGTTCCCCGTGCGACCCCGGTCTCACGTGCGTCCTCGGGACGGACTGCACGTCCCAGGTGTGTGGGAGCGGCGTCTGTGCGACGCCGGGCTGCGCCGACGGCAAGAAGAACGGAAACGAGACCGACGTGGACTGCGGCGGGACGTCCTGCACACCGTGCGGCGCGACCCGCGGGTGCACGGTCGCCACGGACTGCGTGGACAAGGTCTGCGTCAGCCAGAAGTGCGCGGCTGCGACGTGCAGCGACGGCGTGAAGAACGGGACGGAAATCGGCAAGGACTGCGGCGGCGGTTGCCCGACCGGCTGCGCCGTCGGAACGCCGTGCACCGGAAGCGGGGATTGTGCGAGCGCGTACTGCTCCGCCTCCGGCGTCTGCTCGAACCCCGGGTGCAACGACAGCGCGAAGAACGGCACGGAGAGCGACGTCGACTGCGGCGGCGCGTCGTGTCCGAGCTGTCCGAACGGCGGCAAGTGCGGCGCCGGTACGGATTGCCAGAGCAAGCACTGCGTGTCGGGATCCTGCGCCGCGGCGACTTGCTCCGACGGCATCCAGAACGACCTCGAGACGGCCGCCGACTGCGGCGGCGGCAAGTGCGGCGCCTGCGCCGACGGGAAGACGTGCACCATCGCCTCCGATTGCACGAGCCTCGTCTGCCAGGGGACGTGTCAGAAGGCGACCTGCAGCGACTTCGTGAAGAATCAGACCGAGACGGACGTCGACTGCGGCGGCACGTCCTGCCAGGGCTGCAACGCGGGCAAGGCCTGCGGCGTTCCCGGAGACTGCAAGAGCAAGGTCTGCAAGGGGAACCTCTGCCAGACGCCGACGTGCACCGACACCGTCAAGAACGGCAACGAGACGGACGTCGACTGCGGAGGTAACTCCTGCAACGCCTGCGCGCCGGGCAAGAGCTGTGTCGTGAACACGGACTGCACGAGCCTGGTTTGCGCTGGCGGCACCTGCCAGCCTCCTTCCTGCACCGACGGGACGAAGAACCAGAGCGAATCCGACGCGGACTGCGGAGGACCGAACTGCGCCGCGTGCCCGGCGGGCAAGGTCTGCGGCTCCGCGACGGACTGCCAGAGCAAGGTCTGCAGCGGCAACGTGTGCCAGCCCGCGGCCTGTCCGGACACGGTGAAGAACGGCACGGAGACGGACGTCGACTGCGGCGGCGGGAACGGCTGCCCCACGTGCGGCACGGGCAAGACATGCAAGGTCGCGGCCGACTGCCAGAGCAGCGTGTGCACGAGCGGCGCCTGCGTCGCGGCGACGTGTTCGGACGGCGTGAAGAACGGGGCGGAGACCGCCCCCGACTGCGGCGGCGGCACGTGCAAGAAGTGCAACCCCGGCGACGCGTGCCTCGTGTTCAGCGACTGCACGACCGGCTACTGCGCGAACAACGTCTGCACGAGCGTCTCCTGCAGCGACGGCGCGAAGAACGGCTCCGAGAGCGACGTCGATTGCGGCGGCAGCGTGTGCTCGAAGTGCAGCACCGGCAAGACCTGTGGGTCCGGCTCGGACTGCGTCAGCGGCGTCTGCACGAGCGGGAAATGCGTCGCTCCGGCGTGCAACGACGGCGTCAAGAACGGCTCGGAGACGGACACCGATTGCGGCGGCTCCTGCACGAAGAAGTGCGACCCGGGTCAGGGGTGCGCCATCCCGACGGACTGCGCGAGCGCGGTCTGCAACGGCACCACGTGCGCGACCCCGAGCTGCACGGACCTCGCGAAGAACGGCAACGAGACGGACGTGGACTGCGGCGGCGGCGGCTGCCCGAAGTGCGTCGACAACAAGACGTGCACCGCGGCGAGCGACTGCACCTCCGGAGTCTGCAACGGCACCTGCCGGACCCCGGCGTGCAACGACGCCGTCCAGAACGGCAGTGAGACGGACGTGGACTGCGGCGGCGGAACTTGCACGGCCTGCGGCTCGGGGAAGAAGTGCCTCACGGGGACGGATTGCACGACGACGTACTGCTCGTCCGGCGTCTGCACGGCGGCGCTCTGCAACGACGGCGTGAAGAACGGGACGGAGACCGACGTGGACTGCGGCGGGAGCTGCGGCGGTTGTGCGACCGGCCTCCACTGCGGCGGCGGCGGTGACTGTCAGAGCAAGAGCTGCAGCGGCAGCGTCTGTCTCGCCCCGACGTGCAGCGACAACATCAAGAACGGAAACGAATCCGGCGTCGATTGCGGCGGGACTAGCAGCTGCGGCCTCTGCGGTACCGGAAAGGCGTGCACCGTACCGGGCGACTGCCTGAGCAACGTCTGTACCGGGAACACGTGCCAGGCCGCGACGTGCACCGACTTCACCAAGAACGGAACCGAGACGGGCGTCGACTGCGGCGGCGGGTGTCCGACCGGATGCCCCGCGGGGAGCGCGTGCAACGGCGGCGGGGACTGCTCGAGCCAGGTCTGCACGGGCAACGTCTGCCAGGCGCCGAGCTGCTCGGACTCCGTGAAGAACGGGAGCGAGACGGACGTGAACTGCGGGGGCACCTGCCCGAAGTGCGGCGACGGCAAGCACTGCGGCACGGGGAACGACTGCACGAGCAAGGTGTGCACCGGCACCGTCTGCCAGACGCCGACCTGCAGCGACGGCGTGCTGAACCAGACGGAGACGGGCATCGACTGCGGCGGCTCGAGCGGCTGCGCGAAGTGCGCGGACGGCAAGGGCTGCGCGGTCAACGCGGACTGCATCAACGGCGTCTGTTCGTCGAGCGTGTGCCAGGCCCCGGGCTGCAGCGACGGCACTCAGAACGGCGGCGAGTCGGACGTCGACTGCGGCGCAGCGTGCAATCCGAAGCTCTGCACCATCGGTCAGAAGTGCGGCGGGAACACGGACTGCCAGACGGGGAGCTGCGTCTCCGGCCTCTGCGCCGCGCCTGCGTACACCCCGTTCCCGTACACGACGTCGAACTTCACGTCCACGAGCTACGACCCGAGCAACACGGATCCGACGACCACGCTCGATTGCGGCGTGAGCACCTTCAACTCCTCGAACAACACGTTCGGGAACTGGTGCGGCCAGGCGCTGCCGACGCCCCAGGCAGTCGGCGGCTTCGTGGTCCTTCCGCTTCGTGGGCTCTCCATCGCGTCCGGCTCCTCGCTCGTCATCTCCGGGACGAAACCCGTCATCATCGCCGTGTACGGCAACGCGAACGTCGCCGGATCCATCACGTCGAACGGATCCGGCACCGCCTCGTGCACGACCGGCAATGGCGGCGGCGGCGGCTCCGCACAGGGCGGCGGCGGCGCTGGCTACAACACGAACGGCGGCAACGGGGGGGGCGACACGAACGCCGGCGCCGCCCACGGTGTCGCGACGAACATCCCGCTCCTCATGGGCTGCCCCGGCGGCAATGGCGGTGGTCAGCTTCTTGCCGGCGGCGGCAACGGCGGCGCGGGCGGCGGCGCGATCCAGCTCTCCGTCGCGGCGACGCTCACGGTCACCGGCGCCATCAACGCGAACGGCTCCGGCGGCTCGAACGGCTCCGCCGGCATCGGGACCGGCGGCGGCGGTGGTGGCGGAAGCGGCGGCAGCATCCTCCTCGAAGGCAAGGACGTGAGCGCCGGCGGCTCCATCACCACGAACGGCGGCAAGGGCGGCAATGGCGGCGGCAGCTCCAGCAACGGCGGCGCGGGCGGCGGCACCTCGGGCCCCGCGAACGGCGGCACCGGCCTCCTCCAGGGTGGTGGCGGTGGCGGCGGCGCCGCCGGAAAGATCCGCATCAACGCCTCGTCCACGTGCGCCCACCCCGGCGCCTTCAGCCCCGCCTACTCGCCGGGCGGAGTCTGCTCCTAGTCACGGGGGCTCGCCGGCTTCGCCGTGCTCGCGGGTAGCCGTGAAACGGGGCGACTCGCCGCCCTTCGGGCGAGCTCGACGCGACGACGGGGAGCGTCGTGGGGTTTGTTATGGGGGACCTGGTCCCCCGAGGCTCCTGTGGTCCTCGGGCTTCGCCCTGCGGGCCTCGGACCTCTCCCCCTGCCGCGCCTAGCGGCGCGCGCTCGCCGTGCTCGCGGGTAGCTGTGAAACGGCTGGACCAATCGCGGGAGC
>DASZXK010000104.1:0-20064 GCA_035545855.1 Polyangiaceae bacterium | reverse complement strand
TCCGCCCGCGCCGAGCGCCGAAGCGCCTGCGGCGAGTGCCGCGCCGCCCGCTCCGGCCGCGCCCGTCGCGTGGAAGGACAAGACCATCGATCAGAAGAAGGAAGTGATGAAGAACGAGGTCATCCCGAAGATGACGGAGCTCCTCCACGGTTTCGACGCGAAGCGGTTCGCCGAGGTCCGCTGCACGACCTGTCACGGCGAGGGCGCGAAGAACGGCACGTTCGAGATGCCGAACCCGGGCCTCCCGAAGCTGGATCCGAAGGACGGCTTCAAGAAGCACCAGAAGAAGGACGCGAAGATCCTCGAGTTCATGATGCAGAAGGTCAGCCCGGAAATGGCGAAGATCCTCGGCGTCGAACCGTACGACCCGAAGACGAACCAGGGCTTCGGCTGCTTCGACTGCCACACGATGCAGGGCAAATGATCCGGGGTAGTCTCGTCGCGCTCGTCACCCCCATGCTCGCGGATGGGGCGATCGACTGGGACGCCCTCGCGCGTCTCGTGGACATGCACGCCGACGCGGGGACGGACGGCATCGTCGCCGTGGGGACGACGGGCGAGAGCGCGACCGTGGACTTCGACGAGCACGAAAAGATCATGGGCTTCGTCGTGGAGCGGGCGAGGAAGCGGCTCCCCGTGATCGGCGGGACCGGCGCGAACTCGACGAAAGAGGCGATCGAGCTCACGGAGTCCGCGAAGCGTGTCGGGTGCGACGCGGCGCTGCTCGTGACGCCGTATTACAACAAGCCGACCCAGGAAGGGCTCGTGCTCCACCACACTGCCGTCGCGAAGGCCGTCGCGCTGCCGCAGATCCTCTACAACGTGCCCGGCCGCACCGCGTGCGACATGCTCCCCGCCACCATCGCACGGCTCGCGAAGGTGCCGGGCATCGTCGGGGTGAAGGAAGCGACGGGAAAGCTCGAGCGCGCGAAGGAGATCCGCGACCTCACGGGCCCCGATTTCGCGGTCTACTCGGGCGATGACGCGACCGCGGTCGAGCTCATTCTCCAGGGCGGACACGGGGACATCACCGTGACGGCGAACGTCGCGCCGAGGGCCGTGCACGTCATGTGCGAGGCCGCCCTCCGCGGAGACGCCGCGACGGCCCGCGCGGAGAACGCGAAGCTCGCCGAGCTCCACGACGCGCTCTTCGTCGAGTCCAATCCCATCCCCGTGAAGTGGGCTCTCCACGAGATGGGGCTCATCGGGCCCGGTATCCGTCTGCCGCTGACGCCGCTCTCGGAAGACAAGCGAGGCAAGCTCCGGGACGTGATGCGCCGAGCGGGCCTGCTCCCGAGCTGATTCAGTCGAGGAAGCGCCGGCGAACGTCCGGGGTCGGAACGCGGCAAGACTCACGCTTGCCGAACCAGGCGTACCGGTTCTTCGCGAAGTAGCGGTACGCCGCGTCCCGGACGGGCCGCGGCAGCACGACGAGCGAGAAGAGGAGCGGCCACGCGCCGTCGAGTCCTTTCGCGACGCGGAGGACGGCCTCGCTGTGGGTGTACGCGGCGCCGTCTTCCACGAGCGCGATGGTGTCCAGGTCCGGAGGGACGCCGTGTTCGGCGAGGAGCTTCTTGCCGACGTCCGACTGGAGGGATGCGAACGCGTACTTGCCGGCGGCGTCCCGATCGATGATGAAGTTCACGGCCGCGTTGCACACGTTGCAGACGCCGTCGAAGAGCACGACGGGGCGCGGGTCCGGGGCGGCGGGCTCCACGCGGGATTCATCGCGCTGCCGGCCGTCGATCGCAAGCCGGCCTCGCTTTGGCTACGCTTCCCGAGCCGATGTCCGACGAGCCGCGTCCGGCCGAACCCGCACCGCCCCCGGCGCCCGCGAGCGGACGCCGCGCGATCCTCGGCGCGGTCTTCGTGTCCGCGCTCGCCTTCGGGGTCTCCTTCGCCGTCGTCCGGGCGCGGGCCGTCGCGCGGGACCGCGAGACCCGGCTCGCCGCGGCGCTCCTCCTGTCCCGCGAGCGGGAGAACGCGGAGGCGGCGAAGGCGTCCGCGGCGCTCGCGTCTCTCGCCTCCGCGCTCGGCTCGCTCGGCGCCGCGAAGCAGAAGGTCGAAGGACCGCCGCCGCCGATCCCTCCGTCGCCGGAAGACTTCCCGTCGCCGACGGCCTGCATGCGCACGTACCTCCCGAACGTCGACGTGAAGGACGCGAGTCTCGGCTTCGTGTGCGACGAAGTCGATGCGTGGAAGATCGAGCGCGAGCTCTACCTGCGGCTCGCTCACCGGAGGGGTGGAGGCGCGTGGACCGACCTCGGGTCGCACGCGCTCGCGGCGCTCGCGATACTCCGGAACGGATGCTGTCCGGCGCCGGCTCCGATGAGCGCCGTCGTCGCCGGACTCTGGTGCGGAACGCTGAAGGAGGATCTCCGCGCCCTCGGGCCGGCGCCGACGGACGACGAGCTCCGGCCCCACGAGAAGCGGATGCGCTGCCTCACGCGTCGCGGCATGCACTTCCCGGATCGATTCTCGAGCGTGCCCGAGGAAAAGAGCATGGCGGCGTTTTCCGCCTTTCTCGCCGTCGCGCGGCGACGCTCCAAGTGACGGCGTTTTTCCTTCGCGAGCGGCCGCCGCGTGGCGGAAGATGAAAGAGTGAGGCACGGGACGACGTCCGGAAGGGCCGGACGCAGTCGCGATCGACGCGGAGCGCGCTCGGCCGTGCTCGCCCGGGTCGTGCTCTGGATCGCGACGCTTTCCGTGACGACCCCCGTCGGAGCGGAGCCCGCCGCGCCCGCGAAGCCGGAGACGCCGCGGTCCGGCACGGCTGCCCCGGAGCTCGTCCCGCCGAAGCTCTCGTCGGACGCGACGGCCCTCTATCCGAAGGGAGCCCACGGCGACGCGACCGTGCTCCTCGATCTCCTCGTCGACCGCGACGGCCACGTGGCGGACGTCCGGGTCGTCTCGGGGGAGCCGCCGTTTTCGGACGCGGCGGCGGCGAGCGCGCGTGACTATCGCTTCGAGCCGGCGACGCGCGGCGAGGTCGCGGTCCGTGCGCGCATCCGCTTCCTCGTCCGCTTCACGGCGCCGCCTCCCGAGACGCCCGAAGGCGCAGCGCCGAGCCCCGAGCCGAAGCCCACGAAGACGATCCCGGCGGCGAAGCCCGTGCGCGCTCCCGAGGGGGCCGTGGAGGTCGAGGTGCAAGGGACCCGTCCGGAGGTCGCCGCGTCGCGCCTCGGGCGAGCGGAAGTCCGTCAGATGCCCGGCGCGTTCGGCGATCCGTTCCGCGCGATCGAGGCGCTCCCTGGAGTCACTCCGATCGTCTCCGGGCTCCCGTACTTCTTCGTTCGCGGCGCGCCGCCCGGGAACGTCGGGTACTTCCTCGACGGCGTCCGCGTTCCGCTCCTCTATCACGTCGCCGCCGGCCCTTCGGTGATCCACCCCGCGCTCGTCGACAAGGTCGATCTCTATCCGGGCGGATATCCGGCGCGCTACGGGCGCTTCGCGGGCGGCATCGTCGCGGGCGAGACGCGTCCGCCGGCGAACGAGCTCCACGGCGAGGCGAGCCTCCGCCTCGTGGACGTCGGCGGTCTCGTCGAGGCGCCGCTCTTCGGCGAGCACGTGACGGGCCTCGTCAGCGGAAGGTACGGTTACCCGGGGCTCATCCTGCCGCTCTTCGCGCCGGAGGCCATCCTCCAGTACTGGGACTACCAGGCGCGCGCGGCGGTGGACGTCGGGCGCCACGGCACGGCGAGCGTGTTCGCGTTCGGCGCGTACGATTTCGTCGGCAACCGGAGAAGGGACGGAACCACGGAAATCGGGTTCGCGTCCGAGTTCCACCGGGTCGACCTGCGATACGATCACGAGTTTTCCGGCCGGACGAAGCTGCGCGCCGCGGCCACGGTCGGGTTCGACCGCACGCGGGGAGATCAGGACACGAGCATCCGCGATCGGATGGTGGGGAGCCGCGTCGAGCTCCGTCACGAGATCGGTCGGAACGCGACGCTGAACGCCGGCGCCGACCTCGTCTTGGATTTCTTCGACGTGGGAACGAACTCGACCAGCTCCGATGCCGCGACGCTCGTCGAGTTCGTGCCGACCCGCCGCGACGTGACCACGGGCGTCTACGCGGACCTCTCGCTTCGAGTGGACCGCCGAGTCCGCATCACACCGGGTCTTCGCGCCGACCTGTACGCCTGGGGCGTCCAGACGTCCGTGGGCATCGATCCGCGCATTTCCGCGGAGTACACCGTCTCGGACCGCGTGCGGCTCCTCCACGCCATCGGGGTCGCGCACCAGCCCCCGAGCTTCATCGGACCGATCCCCGGAGTTCAGATCGGCAAGGGTGTCCTCCAGACGAGTCTCCAGCACAGTTTCGGCGTGGAGACGCAGCTCCCCGCATCGTTCGTGGGGACGGCGACCGTGTTCCACAACGCGATGTTCGACCTGACCGACGTCCTGGGGACGACCCGTCCCGGTCAGTCGATCGATGGCGCCGGCGCCGTCGAGCTGCTCCGGGACCGCGTGCTCGGCTCCACCGTCGGGCTCGAGCTCTACGTCCGGCGTCCCCTAACGCGCGACGTCGGCGGCTTCCTCGCGTACACGCTTTCGCGGAGCGTGCGGAGCGGCGGGTCGCTCAGCGTCGCCCCGTCGAACTTCGACCGGACGCACGTGTTCCAGGTCGCGGTCGCGTGGAACCTCGGTCGCCGCTGGCGAGCGGGAACCCGTGGCATGTTCTACACGGGGGCGCTCGACCTGCGGGAGCAGCGCACGCCGATTCCGAACCCCGACGGTACGTTCTCGTCGCAGGTGACGACCTCGACGGAGAGGCGCCGCTTGCCGACCTTCTATCGCCTGGACGTGCGTCTCGAGAAGCGCTGGAGCCTCGGTGAGCGGGGCTACTGGGCGTTCGTATTCGAGGTCCTGAACGCGACGCTGACGAAGGAGTGGGTGGACTCGCGGACGCAGATCGGGCCCGTCACGGTCCCGAGCATCGGTCTCGAGGCCGCGTTCTGAGCCGAACTCGGCTACCCTGGCACCGAGCGGCCCCGCATGTACAGGAAGCTGGATTCCGGGCGGATCGTGGAGACGGCGGAGAGGCTCCGTCGCCGGATCGCGGAGCGCTTCCCCGACTCGGGTCTCTCGCAGGTCGCTGCGGAGCTCGAGCAAGTGACGCGAGAGGCGTCGTCGCTCTCCGCTTACCTCAGGCGGCCTCACCTGCCGCTTCGCGTCGCGAGCGTCGCGTCCGTCCTCGCGCTCGCGTCCGTCGTGGTCCTCGCCGCCGTGAAGCTGCAGGGGGAGCTCGCTCCGCACGTGTGGTCCGACTGGGTCCAGGGACTGGAAGCGCTCGTGAACGACGTCGTCTTCGTGGGCGTCGCGGCGTGGTTCCTGCTCGGGCTCGAGGTGAGACGGAAACGCGCCCGGGCGCTCGACGCGCTCCATGTCCTCCGCTCCCTCGCCCACATCGTGGACATGCACCAGCTCACCAAGGACCCGGAGAGCCTCGTCCACGGCCCCGCGACGGCGTCTTCTCCGGAGCGGCGCATGACGGCGTTCGAGCTGACGCGCTACCTGGACTACTCGACGGAGCTCCTCGCGATCGTGAGCAAGGTGGCCGCGCTGTACGTCCAGGAGTTCTCGGACCCCGTCACGGTCAACGCCGCGAGCGACGTGGAGGACCTCGCCGTGAACCTGTCCCGCACGATCTGGCAGAAGATCGTCATCCTGGATCGCGTCGCCGGGTCGAACGCGATCCAGGAAGCGGTGGAGCCGACCTGAGGCGACTCAGGTCGGGAGCGCGGCGTTCGGCGTGGCCATGCCGCTCGCGGGAAGCCGGTAGTAGACGCTCGCGTACTCGGCGCGGCCTTCGAAGGACTGGAGCTTCCGGTTTTCCTTGTGGAACCGGAACCAGTACGGCTTGGTGCTCTTCGGGCAGTAGTGCGTCACGACGCTGAGGCGCGTCTCTTCCTCGGGCAAGGTCCTCGGGTTGCTCGCGTGCACCAGATCCGCGGCCCACAGGAAGACGTCCCCCTTCTTGGCGATGAAGTCGTGCTTCTCGCAATGGAGCCGCGCACACTCGGAGAGGAGGTGCGCCTTGACCTTCTCCGCGTCGTCCCGCTCCGGGATGAGCCTCCGGGAACCGTCCGGGAACACGTAGGGCTCGATGCGGTGGCTACCGGCGTAGAACGTGAGCTCGCCGCGCCCCCGCACCACGTCCTCTAGCGCCACCCAGGTCGCCACCATGAGCAGCGGATCTTCCATGCAGACGACCGAGGTGTCCTGGTGGACGGGATGCTGGTTGCTGCGCTGGAAGAGGAGTTGCTGGGCGGCGACGACGGGCGAGTCGAAGACCAATCCGATGAAGCGGAGGAGCTTCGGGTGGAAGCAGACGTGCCTCGCGCTCTCGAAGTTGACGTACGTGTCGAAGATGCTCTCGTACGAGTCGAAATCGGCGCCCGAGAGCCTCTGGGCCCGGCCGTTCCGGTGATCGGTCGTGACGAATCGACCCGGGAAGTTCCCGATGCTCCGGACGTCCCGGACGAGCGCGTCGACGAGGTCGGGCTCGATCGCGCCCGGAAAGATGACGTACCCCCCGGTGCGAAACTGCTCGAGGTCCCGCGCCTCCGCATCCGTGATCGTTCCGGCGGCGAGCAGCCGCTCGACCCGTTCCACGGCGCCGGGGGCGAGCGGCCACAGCTCGGAAGGGGGCAGGGCGCGACCGATCATGATCTCTGCGTGGCGTGCGACGGCAAGGACGCCGAACGCGCCGGAGAACGATAGCACGAGCCACTCGCCGAGACGCGCCGCTCCCGCACACGGCACACACGCCGCCCTCCGGCTCGACTATCGTGGCTCCCCGGAGAAGAGCGGATGGATCGGGAAACGCGGGTGACGGTGCTCTTCTGGATCGCCGTGATGGCGCTCGGGGTTTCGCTCACGGCGCGCCGCGCGCTCCGCTTCGAAGAGGCCGCCGAGGCCGACTCGAGCATCCGAGATCCACCGGCGCCGGCCGGCTCGGCGTGGTCCAGCGAGCCCGCAAAAGCTGCGCCTTCGACGTCCGGAATCGCAGGGGAGGAGCCGGGCGCCGATCGCACCTCGCCCCTCGCGGCGCTGGATGGACAGCTGAGGACGGAGAACGAGCCGGGGCGTTCCGGGTACTTCCACTTCCCCGCGCGATCGCTCTCGCGCCCTCTTCCGCTCGTCGTCGCCCTCCATGGTCAGGGGGGAGACGGTCGCGACCTGGTAGCCGCGTTCCGGACCTTGTCGGATTCGTTCGGGTTCGCGGTGCTCGCACCGTCCTCTCGCTACGATCGCAAGATGGCCACGTACGCCTGGGAACCGGGCAGCGAGCCGAACGAGATCACGCCCGACTTCCGTCACGTGCAAGCGTGCGTGGAAGAGGTGCTCGGCCGCTCGGACGTGGCCGTCAATCGGGACAGGGTCCTGATCGCGGGATTTTCGTCCGGGGGAAGCACCGCGCCGTACGTCGCGACGAACACCGGACCGTACCACGCGTTCGCGGTGCTCCACGGCGGCGTGTTCCCGAGAGGGCTCGGAACACGGATGGTCCGGGGCTTCCTGTCCACCGGCACGGCCGATCCGGCGCGGACGCCGGCGCACGTGAAGGGACATTTCGAGGCGCTCCGCGCGCGCGGATTCGACGTCGTCTACAAGGAATATCCCGGCGGCCACCAGCTCTCGAACGACGAGCTCACGGATCTCGTCGAGTGGTGGCTCCACGGGGCGTGACTCGCGTCAGGTCCGGCTCCGCGTCCGCGCGCGATCCAGACGCGCTCGCTCGCGCTGCCGGACCAGGTCCTCTCCACGGACGAGCTGCGCCCGCCAGGTGCCGTAGAGATCTCCGCGCGCCTGGAGCACGGACAGCGAGCGAACGACCGAGGGCTCGAGCCGGGACGGCGAACCGTCCTTCAGCGGCGTGCCGGGGAGCGGCAAGAACGAGTGGTTGTGGATCCGCGCGCCGAGCGAGACGAGCTTCTCCGCGAGCCGGACGGACTCCGCGCGATCCTCGGCGCGCTCCTCCGGAAGCCCGAAGAGGAAGTCCACGTCCGGGCGGAACCCGTGACGGACGGCGACGCGCACGGCGCGCTCCACCGACGCCGCGTCGTGTCCGCGATGGGTCGCACGGAGGACGGCGTCCGAGCCCGATTGGCCGCCGATGACGAGGGAGCGGTTGTCCGCGAAGCGGAGGACCAGCTCGAGCACCTCGTCCGTGACGTGCTCCGGGCGCACCTCGGACGGGAACGTCCCGAAGAACACCTCCGCGTCGGGGCCGATGCCCTCGCGCACGGAGCGGAGGAGCTTCTCGATGGCGTCGAGGTTCACCGATTCGTCTTCCGATCCGTAGGAGAACGCCGTGGGCGACACGAACCGGACGTATTTCCCGCCGGAGGCGCGGAGGACGTCTACGTGAGCGCGGACGTTCTCGACGCTCCGATGCCGGAAGCGTGCCTTGAAGAGGAACGGCGTCTGACAGAAGGAGCAGGCGTAGATGCAGCCGCGGGTGATCTCGATCGGGTTCATCTGCCGGTGGCGGACGTTGAACGCCGGAAACGCGTCGAGCTCGCGGCGCTCGCCCGGGCCGCTCGAGACGAAGCGGCCGCCCTGGAGGTGGGCGATCCCACGGACCACCCGCGGGTCCCGGCCCTCGCGAAGGGCCGAGAAGAACTCCACGACGGTCGTCTCCCCTTCCCCCTGCGCGACGAGATCGAAACCCGCCGCGAGCGTCTGCTCCGGCTCGGCCGAGGCGTGGGAGCCGCCCGCCAGGTGGAGCACGTCTACGTCCGACGTCTCGGCGCGAACGGCAGCGAGCTCGGCGGTCATCTCGGCGAAGTCCGTCGAGTAGAACGACCAGCCGCAGACCGCCTTCGCCCCGCGCGCGGACGCGGCGCGGATCGCCGCCACGAGCTCGGCGCGACTCTTCGCGAAGACGACCTCCGTCCCGGCCGTCCGCGGATCCACGTCCAGTGCGGCGGTCAGGACGTTCAGCGCCGCGACGCCGGTACGCCGGTGATTCACGACGAAGACGGGAGCCGTTGCCTGCACGACGGGGACGTTCTGCCGAATCCCACCGAAGAGAGTCAAGCCGGCGCCGGGACGGGATGGCAGAAATCTTGGGAATCACGTCCTTTCTGCCACGCCGCGTCCGCTCCACGATTCCCGCATGCTGGAGCTACGTCCCGTCTGCGAGAACTGCGCCTGCGCGCTCCCTCCCGAATCGAGAGACGCCTTCATCTGCAGCTTCGAGTGCACCTTCTGCTCGGCCTGCGTCGAGCGCCTCGAGAACGTCTGCCCGAACTGTGGCGGCGGGTTCTGTCCCCGGCCCGTCCGGCCGAAGACGAACTGGAAGAACGACGACTATCTCGGCAAGTATCCCGCGACCACGGTCGTGAGGCACCGCCCGGTCGACTTCGCCGCACACGTCGCGTTCGCGAGGCGGTTCGACGCGATCCCGCCTGACCGGCGATGAGGCGTCCGCGACGTCCCTGGGCACCCGAACCTCCACGGTCAGAACTTTTTCGTGGAGCCGAAGTTCCGGGAGCAGGATCGATCGGAACCTGAGCCGCGAGGGTCCCTCGAAACGACTACGCAGGATGACTCGCTCGAAGTGGCTGGGGGCGATCGGGATCCTACGGACGCTCGCGGCCTGCTCGTCCGCGGCCAACTCGGGTCCGGACGCCGATACCGGCGGGGCGCCGGGTTCCGTGAATGCCTGGGGTGGCTCGGGGAGTCTCGGCGCGGGCGGGACGGCGGGCGCCGGAGCGCCGGGAACGGCAGGAAACGGGGCTGCGAACGGCAGCGGGTTCGGGCGGCCGGGTTCGGGCGGCCGGGGCGAACCGGGCGGCGGATCAGGCGGCGACGACGGCGGCGGAACGTCGAACGGCGGCGCGTCGTCGAGCGGCGGCGGCTCCGAAAACGGCACGTCGGGCCCGTTCGTCCCTCCGCCGAGCGAGAACCCCTTCGCCGGCGCGGCGTTCTACCTGAGCGCCGACTACGCGGGCGAAGTCCAGACCTCCATGGACGCCGATCCGTCGAACGCGGCGCTCCTCTCCAAGGTGAAGTCGATCTCGACGGCGGTCTGGCTCGATCGAATCGCCAGGGTGCCGGACGCGAGCCGACACCTGGACGCCGCGAAAGCCCAGGAAGCAGCGGCCGGAGAGCCCGTCGTGACGGTGTTCGTCGTGTACGACCTTCCGAACCGGGACTGCGCCGCGAAGGCGTCCAACGGCGAGCTCGCCGTGGAGTCCGGCGGGCTCGATCGCTACGAGCACGAGTACATCGACGCGATCCACGCGGCGTTCGCGGCCCACGGCGATCAGCGCATCGTCGCGATCGTGGAGCCGGATTCGCTGCCGAACCTCGCGACGAACATGAACCAGCCGAAGTGCGCCGCGTCCGCGGACGCCTACCGGCAGGGCGTGGCCTACGCGATCCGGACTCTCTCCGCGCCGAACGTGTTCCTCTACCTGGACGCCGCGCACTCGGGCTGGCTCGGATGGCCCAACAATCAGACGGCGACGGCGCAGATTTTCAAGGAAGTGCTCGATGCGGCGGGCGGCGCGGAGAAGATCCGCGGCTTCGCGACGAACACGGCGAACTACAGCGTGCTCCGCGAGACGACGGAGCTCTTCGACTACCAGGGGAACCCATGTCACGACGAGCTCACGTTCGTGAGCCAGTTCACGAACGCGCTCGCGAACGCCGGCATCTCCGGCAAGGGGTTCATCGTCGACACGAGCCGGAACGGCCGCGGCGGGATCCGTCACGCCTGGGGCAACTGGTGCAACGTCGTCGGAGCGGGCATGGGCGAGCGGCCCGTCGCCGATCCGGTCGCGGGTGTGGACGCCTATTACTGGGTGAAGCCGCCCGGGGAATCCGATGGGACGTCGGATGCGTCGGCCGTGCGCTACGACTCGTTCTGCGGCAACGAAGACGCTGCGAAACCCGCTCCGGAAGCGGGGACGTGGTTCGACTCCTATTTCCGCGCGGTTGCGAAGAACGCGAACCCGCCGCTCTGAGCCTTTCGCGCCGGATCTTCGATCCACGGCGGTTTCCGACGTTCACCGCGGCGGTGTCGCGAGCGTCGGCCGGAGCCGCGTCATCACGTCCTCCCGGACGGTGACCCAGTCGTCCATCAGGAGGCCGCCGGTGTCGCCCGAGTCCGGATTCAGGGCCCAGAAGGCGTAGGAGAGCTCGTTCGCCTGGATGTACCCGACGAGCGCCGAGAACCACGCCCTGTCCGAATCCGTCTGGAGGCGCGAGCCGAAGCCGGCGACGAGGACGGGCGCGACGTCCTGCTTCACGAGATAGCCCCAGGTCGCATCCCAGAGCGCCGGCAGGTTCGCCGGGTACGTCGGATCCTGGAACCAGGTCTGGTCCGAGACGCTCGCCGGATAGTCGCTCGTCGCGTAGACGACCCGATCCGGAATCGACAGCACGACGGGGTGCTCTCCTGCGGCGCGGAGGTTCCCGCCCCACCAGTACGCGTCGGTCCCGACCGTCTCGATGCCCTCGACGACGATGAGCAGGTTCGGGTTCACCGCGAGGATGGCGTTCCCGACGCGCTCGGCCATCGCGGCGAAGTCCGTCGTGGGACTTCCGTCCCCCCAGGTGGCCGGATCATGAGCGTCGTTGTGGAGGTCGAACGCGACGACGCGGGGCTCGTTCCGGTACATGGACGCGAGCGTGCGGAAGTCCGCAATGAACCGGGCCTCGTCGTACTGATCCGTGTACCAGAGCGCGGACTGAGACCCCGAGTCGATGCGGTGGCGGTCGAGGACGACGGCGAGCCCGCGCGCGGTCGCGGCGCGCACGACGGCATCGAGGACGCCGAGCCCATCGAGCCCCTGGAGCTCCGGGTTCAATCCGTAGTCGATGGAGTTCGGGCGACTGTCGGGGTTCAGGAGCTCCGTGCTGAACGGAAGCCGGAGCGAGTCGAAGCCGAGCGCTCGGATCTGGTCGAGGACGTCGCCGAGGCGGCGCGTCCAGAGCCCGTGGGGCGCGTGATCGGGCGTCTCGAGCCCGAACCAGTTCACGCCGGTGAGTCGGACCGTGCGCCCGGACACGTCCACGATGCGCGCGCCCTCCGTGTGGAGCGGTGACGTGGGGCCGGCCGCTCCCGACGGCGTCGCTTCGCGAGACACCGCGACGATGCTGTCCGTCCCGCATGCCGTCGCGAGGAACGCCGCCACGCACGCACCGAGCGAGCAGAGCGCGTTCAAAATGCCCCCCACAGGCCGAAGGTCACGAGCTCCATCGGCCGCCGGGCGTCGCGGGACGCGTCCGCGACCAGGACGGAGACACGCGGGGCGAGCAGCACGGCCTCCAGATCCGCTAGGAGCCCGACGCGCTCCCCGAACCGCAAGAGCCCGCCGACGCCGAACGCGAACGCGCCCGTGAAGGACTCGCCCCGGTGCGCGACGAGCGGCGCCTCCGCGCTCCCGTCCGCGAACACGTGTGAGACGCCCGCTCCGGCCGATCCCACGACGGCCCACGGACCTCGGGCGGGAAAGCCCCCGGTGAACTCGAGGAGAGCGAGCTCCTGGCGAAGAGTGGCGGACCCGCCCGGGGCGGAGACCTCCGCGCCGATCGCCGGAGCGACGACCGAGACGCGCACGGCGGCGCTCTCCGTACCCCAACCGAACCGCGCCACGGGGGCAAACGCCGGCGGCGATCCCGGGAAACCCACGAGCATGCCCGCGCCCACCTCCGCGCGAACGAACGGACGAGAAGCGCGAGGCGCCTCCATCCAGCGAACGACGTCCACCGGAACCCGGGGCGGCGGCGCCGCGGGCGTCGACGGTTCCCCCGGCGCTGCCTCGTCGGTCGCCTCCAGCAGACTCGCGCGGAGGAGCTCCACGGTGCGGACGGCGAGCACCCGCGCGGCGCGATCTCCGCGGACGTCCTGGACGTCCACGTGGCGAACGAGGGTCTTCCCCGTGATGCGATCGGCGACCCACACGTCTGCGGCCGCGGCCGTGCCGGAACGGAAGAGCGCGAGCGTCGCGACGGGTGGAGGATCCAGCCCGGCCGCCTCCACTTGTTCGCGCGGGCTCCGATCGGCGCTCCCCGGGACGACGGCGACGTCGAAGCCGGCTTCCGCGAGCTCGGCGCGGACGCGAGTGGTCGCCTCGGAGACCAGCGGATCGGCGGACGCGCCTTCGACGACTGCCACGCGAGTCGGCGCATCGCGCGCCGCGTCCGCGGGTCGGGCCATCGAGAGGAAGCCGACGAGGGCCGCGCGTGCGACGCGCTCAGTCCCGCTCCACCAGCTTCCTCGCCGACTCCGCATGGGCACCTTTCGGGAAGCGTACCAAGTACTCTCGCGCGATCGGGCGCGCGGCGTCGGCGCCGCTCTCCGCCTTCACGGCGAGCATCTTCCGACCGAGGGCCTCCGCGACGAACGGCCCGCGGGGCGACGACGAGAGATAGCGATCGTAGAGCGCGATGGCCTCGCTCCGGGCGCCGCGCCCCTCCGCGAGGCGTCCGCGGAGGAACGCCGCCGCTTTCGCGTCGGGAGACGCGGGGAAGCGACGCTCGAGCGCCGAGAGCGACTGCTCGGCAATCCCGCCCTCGCCCGTGTACCGGGCGGCATCCGCGAGCGCGGAGAGATCCGCGAGAGACCCCTCGCGGTAGAGAGAATCGAGCCCGCGGCCCTTCGCGTCGCGGATGACGCTCGCGTAGTCCCCGGCGCGCACCCGTTGCTCGAACGTCGATACCGGTGGAGAGCTCGGCGCCGGAGCAGGAACGTTCGCCACCGTCGCGCCGGGCTCGCGCTCCAGGGCGGGCTCGGGAACGACGACCGCGGCGTGCGGCGGCGTCGGTTTCACGATGGGCTCGATCCGGAGCTGCGCGTCGCGCACCGTCGCGACGAGCCGCTGCCCGGCGGAGAGCGCGATCGGCTCCGCCGTGAAGGGACCGCGGACGTTCACCGAGCCCTGCCGGAGCGTCACGACGAGACGCTCGTCGGCCGCCGACCACTCCGCGTCGAACTCCGTGCCGGTCACGGCGATGGAGAACGGACCTGCGTCCACGGCCCAGCGCGCGCCTGGCTTGTGCACGACGTGAAGAGTCGCCTTCCCCGACTCCACGGCGACCCGCGCGCCGTGCGCGTCCGTCTGGACGATCCGGGCGCGACCGCCGAGAGCGACGCGGACGTCCGTGCCGTCCGTGAAGTGCGCGAAGGCCTCCGTGGTCGTCGCCGTGAGGTAGCCGGCGCCCCCGCCCGCGGGGAACACGTCGTAGTCGAGCGATCCGGGCCCCCGAACGTCGAGGACGTAGACCGCGACCAGGCAGGAAAGGACGGCCGCCGCGCTCGCCCAGACGAGCGCACGCCGCGGACGCGCCGGACGCCGAAACGCGATCTTCGCCTCGAACCGCGCCTTCTCCGCCTCGGCGACGGGGGACGCTCCGTCCGGCCACGCCTTCCGCGCGACGGAGCCGAGCCGCTCGAGCGCTTCTTCCCTCTCCTCGAGATCCGGCGTCATGGTTCCCTTCCCGAATGTCGCGAGAGGTAGGACATCAGAGCCTCGTCCCGCCGCGCCGATCGGAAGACCACGTCACTCGCCTTGCCGAGCTTCCGCTTCACCGTCGCGAGCGACGTCCCGGCCGCCGCAGCGACCTCGGTGAGCTCGAGTCCCTCGATGTATCGCATCGTGAAGACGAGACGCGACAGCGGCGCGAGACGGTCCAGAATTTCATAGAGCCGGACGACGGCCTCCCGCGCCTCGGCGTCCAGCGGAGGAATCGCAGGCGACGGGACCTCGCCGCTCGGCGTGAGCCCGAGGAACCGCCGGACCTTGCGACGCCGGAGCTCGGAGCCCGCGACACGAAACGCGATGCCGACCAGGTACGACCGGAGAAGAGCCGGCTCCCGCATCTCGCTCCCGTGCTGGAAGAACCGGAAGAACACCTCCTGCACGTGGTCGTCCACGTCCGTCGCCCCGAGGGCGCGCCGGAGCATTCCGCGAACCAGGTTCGAATGGCGATCCCACACGGCGCTCGCGGCCCAGGGCTCCCCGCGGGCGGCGGCGACGGCGAGGGCCGCGTCGTCCTCCTCCCGGGGCGGCGGGCGGACCAGGTAGAGCTTGGGTTCCGAGGGTTGCCGCATTCTGCCCAGCTACCCGGGTCGTAGCGCGGGGCGGCCTCCGCGGCTCACCGATCGGCGCCGGCCGCACGGGACGGCCAAAAAGGCCCGACCCGACTCGGTGGGCCACCCGACCCGAGGCGTCCCCCGCCCCTAGGGGCACACGTCCACGATGGTCGCGCCCTGCGCGTCCGCGAGCGCCTGGCACGTCGGAAACGGGTGACCGTAAAGCGAGGGCGGTGGTGGGTCCGTCGTGCACTCGCAGTTGTCGTGCGGGAACGTGCCCTGGCCCGCGTCCGTCGCCCAGCGGTAGCAGCAGTCGAAGAGACGGGCGCACGCGCCGTCGGCCATCTTCTGCCCAGCTTCTGCGCACGTCTCGGCCTGGAAGGTCGGTTCGTGACGGACCTGGGGGTACGTGAAGCACGTGCAGACGTAAGGTCCGCCGGGCGGACCCTCGCAGGTCGCGGACAGTCCCTGTTTCCAGGCCATGTCCATTCGACAGCCGCTGCTCGACTCGCTCCATTCGGCGTCGCCGCGGCTCCCGCTCACCCACTGGAAGGGCGTTTCAGCGGTCTGGCCCGCCACGCAGTTCGTGTAGTTCGACTGCGCGACGGCGCATGGCCCCGCGGGGATCATGCCGTCCTTCGTCAACGGGCCGTAGACGTCGTTCGGGTACTGACACGACGAGTCTTGATTGATCCACGTCGATTCATCGCCGCACGGGCAGTTCCGCGGGAGCGTCAGGTCGCACTCGACCGCGGCCACCCATTCGTCCCAGCAAGCTTCCGGCGTGACCCGGAACGCGCCGACGCCGAGGTCGATCTCGCACGCGCGCTTCTTGTCCTCCGCCGAAGCGGACGGAGGAAAGTCACCGCCCGAACTCCGGAATCCGAGGCACGGGTACTGATCCATCACCGCGCAGTACTGCTTCACCAGGCGCTCGCGCTCGTCGTGGTGCGGGTCGAGCGCGTTCGTCCCGGCGGCGGCTCCGTCCGCCCCGACGTCCCCCGCGCTGCCGCCGCTGCCGCTCGCCGCCGAGCCGCCGTCGGTGTTCGAGCCGGCGCCGCCGGTCGACGCCGCGTTCGCTCCGCCGTCGGGTTCACCGGGCGGTGACGTCAGCACCTGCACGACCTGTCCGCAGCCGGCCGCCGCCCCCAGTACGACCACGGCCACCACCGCGCCGCGAGCTCCGTTCCTCCTTGCGACCATGTCTCCGCGGACCCCGGCGACGACGAATCGGCTCAGAGTGTGCCCCATCGCCGGCCATTTCGCCGAGGATTCGACCGATCCGAGCCGCTTTCGAGCCGCCGTGGCACTAGGGCTGGTCATGGTCCGTCCGCGCGCGGTTCGAGCCCACGCGGCTCCACGTCCCGAGTCGGGCCCGCGGAGCGCGCCGCCCCTCGCTGAAGTGCGGGACGAGGAGCTCGTGGACCGAGCGCGGGCCGGAGATCGATGGGCGGAGGAAGCGCTCTTCCGCAAGCACGTGGACTACATCGCCGCGCTCGCGTTCCGGCTCATGCGGAGCGAAGCGGAGGCCGACGACGTCGTGCAAGACACGTTCGTGGACGCGCTCTCGCAGCTCCGGAACCTCGCGGAGCCGCGCACGCTCCGGTCCTGGCTCGCCGGCATCGCGGTCCACAAGGCGCACCGGCGCTTCCGACGGCGGAAGCTCCGAGCGCTCTTCGGGCTCCACGTGTCGACGCACGAGGCCGTGCTCGAAGCGAGCGCGCATGACGGAGCGTCCCCCGAGCACCGCGCGGAGCTCGGCCTCGTGGACGCTGCGCTCGCGGGCGTTCCGGATGCCGCACGCGCTGCGTGGCTCCTCCGCTACGTGGAAGGTCACTCCCTGGAAGACGTCGCCCGGCTGTGCGGCTGCTCGCTCGCGACGGCGAAGCGACGCATCTCGCGGACGCAGCAGAGTGTCGCCAGGCACGTGGAGATAGATGGGACCTCCGCGAAGGAGGAAGACGGATGACGGAACGGGTGAAGCTCGAGGTCCCGCTCGGCGCCGGGCTGGAGGACCGATTGCCGGAGGCCCGCGTCCAGCGGCTCTGGCACCGCATCGAAGCGGCGCGAACGAGACGCAGCACGGTGCCGACGTCGTTCGCCGTCGCATTCGCGGCCGCGACGGCCATCCTCGCCGCGGTCGTCCTGCTCTGGTTCCACCCGGACCACGGAGGGACACCGGCGGCGCTCCGGCTCTCGGGCGGCCGAGACGTGCCGGCGTCGCTTCTGCCGGGGCGCGCGCCAACGCGGTTCGAAGAGGAGTCGGAGATAATCGTCTCCCCGGGCGCAGGGCTCGACGTCCTCGAGAACGGCGGCCAGCTCTTCTCCCTCGCTCTCCGCAGTGGAACGGCGGAGTTCGAGGTGCACCCCGGGGGAACGCGGACGTGGCGCATCGAGTGCGGTGGAGTCACGGTGGAGGTCGTCGGCACGCACTTCACGCTGTCTCGCACGGAAACGTCGCTCCGGGTGTCGGTCACGCGCGGCGCGGTCGTGGTCCGGGGCGCGAACGTTCCGGACGGCGTCGTGCGACTCGGGCCCTCGGAATCCATCGACGTCCCGCTGTCTCGCTCCGTTCCAGAGGCGAGCTCCGGACGGGTTCCTGCGCCGATGGTCGTCGGAGACCCGCCCGCCGAACCCCGTGGCCCGGAGACGGCCCACGAGGCGACGCCGCGGGCGGCGCCGATTCCATCTTCGAGGCTCGGCTCCACGGCCGCCTCCGCCGCGAGCTCCGCGTCGCCTCCGGAACCCACTCCGGAGATGGAGGCGCGCCTCGGCGAAGCGGACGCGGCACGCCGCTCGGGCCGCCTCGAGGACGCGGCTGCCATCCTCGAGCGGGCGCTCGCCGAACGCCCCGGCGATCCGAGAGCGCCGATCGCCGAGTTTTCTCTCGGCCGGCTGTATCTGGATTCTCTCGGAAATCCGGGGCGCGCTGCGCCGCATTTCTCGCGCGCCGTGTCCGGCGGCCTGCCCGCGGCACTGGCGGAGGACGCGGACGCTCGGCTCGTCGAGGCATACGCCCGAGCCGGTGACTCGGGGGCGGCCAATGCGGCGGCCGCACGGTATCGTGCGAAGCACCCCGCGGGCCGTCGGTCGGCGGACGTCGACCGATGGGCCCCCGCCGCGCGCTGATCTCGCTCCTCGCTTTCGGCGCGTCGCTGGGCTCCGCGGCCGCGGAGCCCTCGACGCTCGTGCGGCTCGGTGGAACGTGCGTTCCCGACGGCACGACGCCGGACAGGACCCTATCCATCCTCCAGGCCGAGCTCGCACCCGTCGACGTGACGCGCCTCGACGAGGTCCCCGACGTGCGCGGCGCGACCGTCGTCCTCATCGGCGTGGACGACTGCACGTCGGTCCCGCCCGAAGCGACGATCACCGTCTGGATCGACGGCGCTCCGAGGCGACGGCGCGTGAGCCTCGCCGACACGCCGATCGACGCGCGCGATCGGACCTTCGCGCTCGCCCTCGCCGAAGCAACCCGGGACCTCGCGCTCTCCACCGCGCCCGGCGCTCCGGCGGATTCCGGAACGGCCGTCGTGGCGCCATTCCCTCCGAACACGCCGCCCGCGGCACCGGCCGAACCCGCCGCGCCGCCCGCCCGGCCCGATGCGACCACATCAGTGGTCGGTGACTCCGGGCGCGCGGAGTCGTCCGTCTTGCCGCGGGCCGGAGCCCTCCTTCGCTTCGTCCCTTGGCCGTCCACGTGGCTCGGCGGCGGAGAGCTCGGCGTCGCGCTCCGCCGGACGACCCTCTCGGCGAGAGTGCTCGGCACGGAGCGCTCCGTCGCGCAGGGCACCGCGCGACTCCTCGTGGTGGCGGCGGCTCCGTCCGTGAACGTCGTCGAGCTCCTTCCGAGGACGAACCTCCGGATCGGCGTGGAGGCGGGCTATGCCGCGGGAAGCGGCGACGCCAGGCAGCCCGCGCGTGGAAGCTCCGGCGGCGCCGCCCATTTCGCCGGGACCGTGGGACTCGGGACGCGCATGGCGGTCGCGCCCGGGCTCTCTCTCGATGGCTTCGTGGAGGGAGGCTACGCCTCGAGCCTCACGCTCCGGGCCGACGGCGCGGATCTAGCGACCGCAGGAGGTCCGTTCGCGACGCTCGGGGTCGGGCTCGGATTCCCCCTCGATTGAGGCCGAAAAGGACCAGTTCAGGGGGTGGTGTCAGGTCCGCCACCTTCCCCACCGGGGGGCGCGACGGTACGACCCTTCCCGAGGCACTCGAGTGAACGTCCGCATCCTGATCGACGGGGTCGTCCGGCAGACGACCGTGCTCATCGCGCAGCTCGCGACGGCAGGAGGCCTCCGGGCACCGCTCGCCCACGTGGCCGGGCAGGTCTTCCTGGACCTCTCGAAGGAGCTGGAAGCCCAGGGACTCACGAAGAAGGTCACCGCGGACATGTTCGGAATGGCCCTCCGGACGTATCAGCGGCGCACGCAGCGGCTCGCGCAGAGCGTGACCGACCGAGGCCGCTCCCTGTGGGAGGCGCTCCTCGACTACGTCCAGAAGGAAGGCGTCGTCACGCGCGAGCAGATCTTCAAGCGATTCCGTCACGACGACGAGGCGTCGCTCCGCGGAGTGCTCCGGGACCTGACCGAGAGCGGAGTCCTGTTCGCGTCCGGCGTCGGCGCGAGCGCCGTCTATCGCGTCGCGAGTAGCGAGGAGCTCGGGAAGCTCAGGGGCACGGAAGACGCGCTCACGGCCGAATCCCTCGTGTGGAGCCTCGTCTTCCGGAATGGCCCGCTGCCCCTCGAGAAGCTCGCGACGCTCTCGGGGCTCTCGGCGGAGGCGCTCGAGCCGATCCTCGCCGCTCTCGCGACCGACCACCGAGTCCTCTCGTATCCCTCGGAGGGCAGCACCTGGTATCGCTCCGCGGAGCTCGTGCTCGGCCTCGAGGATCCGGTGGGCTGGGAAGCCGCCGTGCTGGACCACTTCACCGTCGTCGTCCGGACGATCGTGAGCAAGCTCGCGAGAGAGACTCGGGCGCGGCTCTCCGACGAGAGCGGTGGGAGCAC
>DASZXK010000103.1:0-42739 GCA_035545855.1 Polyangiaceae bacterium | reverse complement strand
CGAGCTTCATGGCTTTCTCGGAAACAGGCTTCCGAGAGAGCGTCGACGGCGAAGACTCGCTCCCCGATCTCGAGAGTGCCGAGAAGAGGGCGCCGTCGACGCGCTCTCGGAAGCACACACCCCGAGACGACGCTTCACGTCGCCCGGCGCTACCGAGGGTGTGCTCCGGAACTCCTTCGACGGGTCGCGCGGCACCGCCCCGTGCCGCGCGGAGGCCGGCTGCCGGGTGAGCACGGACATCAGCTGACCGTTCGTCACATCTTTCCGGTCGAATCCGCCGGATGAGGTCGTTCCGGCGTCGCGCCCGAAAGACGAGGCGACGAGCGTCAGCTCGTATCGGGCGCGATGCTTCCGGCAGAGTGATACCGGCGCGTTCGGTATTCGTGGAAGGAACGACGGAGCGCCGCCCCGCGCCGGCATCACTCTTCCAGAAGCCTGGATCAGGAACGAACTTGAATTGGCAGAGATTCGACGCGGAGGCGAGTGACGCCGGCGAATCGGCCTCGACACGGCCGTGAACCTGAGCCTTCGTTTCGCCGGCTACCTGGCCTTCGCGAAACAGGCTTTCGAGAGAGCGTCGACGGCGAAGACTCGCTCTCCGAGCGCGAGAGCGCCGACAAGAGGGCGCCGTCGACGCTTTCTCGGAAGCTCACACCCCGAGACGACGCTTCACGTCGCCCGGCGCTACCGAGGGTGTGCTCCGGAACTCCTTCGACCGGTCACGCGGCACCGCCCCATGGCCGCGCGCAGCTCGGTTTCCGAGCGAGCACGGACATTTGGGGCGGTCGGCAGCCCGCATCGCGGGATACCGGGTGGGGCACCCGACCCGTGCGACCTCCCGCTTTCGGGTTCACCATTCGCCGGAGACAGAAGTACCCTCCGCGCACGATGGACCGTTTCGAGGGATTTCCGGACACCGAGGGCAAGTTCTGGAAGGCGCTCACGAAGAACAACGAGCGCGCCTGGTTCCAGAAGCACAAGGAGGAGTTCGAGGAAGGGTGGAACAAGCCCATGAAGCTCCTTCTCGGCGAGGTCCGCGAGAAAATCGATTCCGCCTACGACCACGCGGATCTCGACGATCCGAAGGTGTTCCGCATCTACCGGGACGTCCGCTTCGCGAAGGACAAGTCCCCGTACAAGACGAACATCGGCGGCCTCATCCCCCTGAAGCGCACCGGAAAGAAGATCACGGATCTCCCGATGGCTCTCTACTTCCACGTGGGCGCGGGCGAAATCTTCGCGGCCGCCGGGCACTACATGATGGAGCCCGAGTCCCTCGCCCGTTTCCGGAAAGCCGTCGCAGAAGAGAAGACGGGCAAGGAGCTCGAGAAGATCCTGAAGGCCCTCGCGAAGAAGGGCTTCACGGTGGAGTCACACGACAGCTACGCCCGCGTGCCGAAGGGCTTCGACGCGAATCACCCGCGCGCGGAGCACCTCAGGCGGAAGGGCCTTCACGTCTCGTTCCCGGAAGTGCCGAAGAAGCTCCTCACGACGAGAGAGCTCCCGAAATGGCTCGCGAAGCAGTGCGCGGTCGCGACGGACCTCGTGGAGTGGCTGGTGTTCGCGACGGCGTAGGGCTCGCCCTCACCGATCGCCCGTCGGAGCCGCGTCCCCCGACACCTCGAAGGTCTCGAGCTCCGGATCCTTCGCGATGTCTTCCTCCGTGAAGAGGACGTCCCGGTACTTCGAGGAGGAGAACAGCTTCGTCTGGTCGTCGTAGTGGGGCGACGCGGGATCGCTCGATTCCGAGTAGGAGAGCACGGCCTTCGCGTGGGGGCCGGTGGGCGAGAACTCCATGACCATCATGAAGCTCGAGCCGAAGTTCACGAGGTAGCCGTCCGGGTCCAGTCCGGCGGGGCTCACGCTCTCCTTCTTCGGCATGACCGGAAGGAGTGTGCCGGTGTCAGCGCCGTACGTGACGACGTTGAAGGCCCCCTCTTCGTCGAGGCCGCCGTGGATGGGGATGCTCTCGGTGCCCTTCAGCGTGTGCTGGGCGTCCCCGAGCTTCACGTCGGGGGCGAGACCGACGCTCTTCAGTAGAGAAACGGCGTTCGCGACGGCGACGAGCACCGGGTCGTCCCCGGTCGCGGGCTTCGGGGCGAGCACCTTCGGCGTCGCGACGGGGTCGTTCGCGTCGAAGGCGTCGGAGAAACGGGTGTTCCCGGTGAGGCCGGCAATGACCTCGCGCCAGAGCACGGCACCCACGCTGTCCAGGTGGAAGCGCCTGTCCCACGCGGAGAGCACCGTGCACGCGGCGCCGACGTCCACCGGGGTTCCGGCCTTGTCGTTCACCGTGCCGGCGCCGGTGCAGCGCGCGAGCACCTGATCCAGCAAGATCTCGACGAGGCTCTCTCGATCGTTGAACTCCACCTGGGAGAGCTCGTCGAAGGAGAACTTGCCGTCGTCGCCGGACGCGCCGGTCGCGGTCTTCTCCGTGAGCATCATCGCGTTCATGCGCGTCCGCGGCGAACGCACGGTCTTCTCGTCGCCGAAGAGGAGCGAGTAGCCGGTGAGCGGAGCGGCCGGGTTCGTGAGCCAGTAGGAGTCGTTCGCGTTGAAGACGAAATCCTTCCGCGCCTGCCGCGGTGACTTCGAGTACGGCACGATGCCCGGCACCACGGTCCCCTCGTCCACCCACTCGAACTTCGGGTCCGAGCCGTCGAGGAGCGTCGCGCCCTGGGCGTTCACCGCCTGAGTGATCGGGTCGTTCGCGAGCGCGTCCGCGTACGTGGAGAGCGCGTCGGGAGAGAGGTTCGGCGTCCGGGAGGCGTCCACGTAAAGGGTGTTCCCGTGCTCGTCGACGGCCATCGTGTTCACCCAGGGGATGCCCTGCTCCGTGGTGTTCACGGAGTCGAGGTCGTCGAGGCTCTTCGCCTGATCCATCCCGAGCCACTCTGCGCCGAGCTGGAAGTTGTCCTCGTTCGCGTTCCGGAAGCTGTAGGTCGTGCCCTCGGACCAGCCGCCGAGCGGCGTGAGCGAGATCACGGGGCCGTAGTGGCTCCGGTAGAGCGTCCGCTTCACGGTCTCGAGGGTGCCGTCCGGCTGCTTCACCTCGATGGAGAACTCCGTGCCCGTCATCTTCCGCGGCGCGCCGTCGTACGTGTAGCTCGTCGGGTCGCCGGGGGTGAGCGTGAGGCGGTAGAGCGTGAAGTGGTGCGCGGTCGTCACCGTGTGCGTCCACGCCACGTGCTCGTTGAACCCGATGTTCACGACGGGCACGCCGAGGAGCGACGCTCCGTAGACGTTCATCACGCCCGGGATCGTGATCTGGCTCTCGTAGAACTTCCGGTTCCCTTCCCAGGGGAAATGCGGGTTCGCGAGGAGCATGCCCGTCCCGGCCTCGGATTTCTCCGCGCCGATCGCCCAGCCGTTGCTCCCGAGGTTCGGCTCCTGGAACTTCGGGAGCGACGCGGGCGAGAGCGGCTGCGCCGTCTGCGAGGCAATCGGCGGCACCGCGTTCCCGATGAACGCCATCAGAGGATCCGCGCTCGCGAGCTGCGCGAGCCAGTAGTAGTAGGAGAACAGATCCACCGGCGAGATCGGGAGCGCCCAGGGCTTTCCGTCGCAGTCGGCCGCGAGTTTCTCGCTCGAGAGGTACTCGTCGAAACCCGCCGCGTACCCTTCGATGCCCTTCAGCATGTCGGGTTTCTGCATGGCGAGCCCCCGCTCGGCGTCCGACCGCATCGCGAGCGTGAGCATCGCGAAGTCGGAGTCCACGTTCGCGTCCTTGTCCCCGGCGCCGAAGTACTTCGCGCGCTCGCTCCGGACGCGCACGATCTGATCGAGCAGGATGCAGCCGTAGTCCCTCGCACCGACGTACCCGAGCGCGAACGCGGCGCTTCCGATGTCGTCGGCGAGGACGTGCGGAATGCCGTAGCTCGTCTGGCGGATCGTGGCGTGGTAGCGAGAGCCGGTGCCCCCTTCGCCTGCCCCGAGCTGCACGTGGCCGTCGGCGAAACAACCCCCGAGGACGAGCGGGGCGAGCAGAAGCGAAGAACGCCGAACGACGCGCATGAGGAAACCTCCCGGAACCGAAACCATCTCACGTCCCGCCGGGGAGCGACAGGGCGAGGAGAGCGCTATACTGAGTGGTACATGACGGCGCCCAGGACCTACTCCGTCGCGGAGGCCGCCGAGTTCATGCGAGCGGCGATCGAGGAAGGGAAGAAGGCACTCCCGGCGTGTCGCCCGAATCCGCCGGTCGGGTGCGCGCTGGTCCGCGAAGGCGTCATCGTCGCCCGGGGCTACACGCAACCGCCGTATCAGCCGCACGCCGAGCCCCACGCGCTCCGGAACCTCCCGGGGGACCTCCCGGACGTGACGGCGTTCGTCACCCTGGAGCCGTGCGCGTTCCACCAGCGGACACCCTCGTGCGCGAAGGAGATGATCGCGCGGCGCATCGGCGCGGTGTACGTCGCCCTCCTGGATCCGCACCCGAAGAACCAGGGTCGGGGCATCCAGATGCTTCGCGACGCCGGCATCCCCGTCGTGACGGACTTCCTCGCGGAAGAGGCGACGCCGCACCTCGCTCCGTACCTCTGGGGGGCGAACGGCTCCGAGCCCGAGATGGGCTGGTGACCGGGCCCGGGCCGCTCGCACCTATGGAAGCGCCGCGCGGCCTCGCGGGGGAGTTGGCCCGGCGGGAAGACGCCGCCTTACGATTCGTCCACCATGCGCGAGAGGGCTCACCGAATCCTTCCCCGTCACCCCCGCCACGTGCTCCGGACGGCTTGCCAGATCGTCCGGGCGCGTGACTTTCGCCTCATCGCGGACCGCCTGGAGAACTTCTCCCTCGGCGGCCTGCTGGTGAGCCCTGCCGAGGCCGTGCTCACGGGCGAGCCGCTCTGGGTCTCGCTGAAGTTCCCGGAGACCGGCGACTGGCTGGACACGACCGCGGTCGTCTCGCGCGTCGTTCACGGCCGGAGACCCGGCGAGTGGACGCGGAAGCTCGGACTCGCGTTCGACGCGCTCGACGACGACGCGACGGGCGTCCTCCTCCGGAACCTGGCGCTGACTCCGCCGGCACCGCCGCGGGGACGGGCGGGCCGCCGAGCGACGTTCTCCGGCTGGGCGCTCGCGCGACTCGCGGCGCGGACCTGCGAAACGCTCGCGTGACGTCTCTCGGGGACTCCGGCGACGCTTGCACCGCGAGCCGTTCCTCCGCACGCTAACGGCTCCGACATGGAGCCCCTCGAGCACACGAAGATCATCGCGACCGTCGGGCCCGCGACGAACACGGTCGACGCCGTCCGCGCCCTCATCCGCGCGGGCGCCGATTGCTGCCGCGTGAACTTCTCCCACGGGGACGGCAATGCCCTCGGCCCCATGATGGAGACGGTCCGCGAGGCGTCGCGCCTCGAGAATCGCCCGGTCGCCATCCTCGCGGACATCCAGGGGCCGAAGCTCCGCATCGGCGCCATGCCCCGCGGCGGCGCGCTTCTCGTCGAGGGGAGCCGCTTCACGCTCACCCGGCGAGAGGTGGAGGGGACGGACGAGATGGCGCAGGCCGTCCACGAGCGCCTCGCGGAAGACGTCGAGCCGGGCGCGCGGATCCTCCTCGCCGACGGCGCCATCGAGCTCGAGGTCGAGTCGATTTCCGGCGGCGACGTGACGTGCGTCGTGCGCACGGGTGGCCGCCTCTTCTCGCACAAGGGGCTGAACCTGCCGGGGCGCAAGGTGAGCGTCGAGACGCTCACGGAGAAGGACCGCCGGGACCTCGCGTACCTCGCCGGGACGGACGTCGACCTCGTCGCGATCTCCTTCGTGCGCTCGGCCGCGGACCTCCGTCTCGCGCGCGAGCTCCTCTCGACGTCGCGTCCGATCCCCATCATCGCGAAGCTCGAACGGCCGGAAGCGCTCTCGAACCTCGAAGAGATCCTCGACGCCTCGGACGGCATCATGGTCGCCCGCGGGGATCTCGGCGTGGAGCTGCCATTCGAGCAGGTTCCGGTCCTGCAGAAGAAGATCCTGGGCCGCGCCGCGGAGCGTGGAAAATGGGCCGTCGTGGCCACGCAGATGCTCGCGTCCATGGTCGTCGCGCGGCGTCCGTCGCGCGCGGAAGCTTCGGACGTCCTGAACGCCGTGCTCGACGGCGCCGATGCCGTCATGCTGAGCGAGGAGACCGCCGTCGGCGAGAACCCCGCCCTCGCCGTCCGCGCGATGGACGCGCTCACGCGGGCGGCGGAGGAGAACGCGCCGGCTCACGCGAGCTTCGAGTCCTTCGGCGAGAAACGCTCGTTCGCCTCGGGAGCGGCGGGCGCCGCGGTGCTCGCCGCCGATCGCCTCTCCGCGCGGGCCATCGTGACGCTCGCGGGCTCCGGCCTGACGCCCCTCGACGTCTCCAAGTGGCGCCCGAGGCTCCCCATCGTCGCGCTGAGCTCGACGCCGGGGACGCTCCGCCGCCTCCAGCTCCTCCGCGGCGTGCGACCGGTCTCGATCCCCCACCACTCGGACATCGAACAGCAGCTCGCACACGCCGATCGCTTCCTCCTGGATGCGGGCTGGGCGGCGGTCGGGGACGTGCTCGTCGTCGTCGCGGCGATCCCCCTCGGCGAGGGCCGCGAGACGAACACGATCCGCTTCCATCGCGTCCGGGCACCCGGGGCCGCGAACACGATCTGGCCGAGCTCCCGGTGACGCGAGCTCGGTTCGCTTCGCTCGCTGCGCTGCTTCTGCTGGCGTGCACCCGCGCCAACTCGGAACCCGGGGCGCGCCCGATCGCGGGCCCCGCCGGGTCGACGACGGGCGCGGCAGCGAGCGTTCCGGCGGAGGGCGCGGGGAAGAGCGCGCCCGCCGGGGACGTCGCGACGACGAAATCCCCCGCGGCGCCGTCCGGCGCCCCGGAGGAGCTCCCGCCGCTCCCGTTCATCGAGGACGATTTCGGCGCCGCCCGCGCCGAGGCCACGAGGCGAAACCTCCCCCTCTTCGTCGACGTCTGGGCGAACTGGTGCCACTCCTGCATGAGCTTGAAGGAGGTGGTCTTCCCCGATCCGAGGCTCCGCGCGCTTCGAGATCGCTTCGTCTTCCTCTCGCTCGACTCAGAGAACGAGAAGAACGCGCCGTTCTTCCACGAGTTCCCGAATCGTTCGCTCCCGACGCTCTGGGTCTTCTCGCCCCGGGGCGACCGCCCGCTACTGAAATGGATCGGAGCCGCGACCGCGGAGGAGCTCGTCAGTTTGCTCGGAAGCGTCGAAGGCGGCGCACCCGAGCTCGGCGAAGCGGCGCGCCTCTTCGTGGAGGCGAACCGGGAAAGCGCCGCGGCGCATTCGGACCGCGCGATCGCGCTCTACCGGAAGGCTCTGTCCGCCGGTTCCAGCGGCTGGGTCGACCGGGACCGCGCCGTCGAGGCGCTGACGATGCGCTACGCCGAGACGGCGCGCGCGAGGGAGTGCGTGGAGCTCGCGCTCGCCGAGGCCCCGAGGATGGCCGCCGGAACTCCCCGGGTGAACGTCGTCTCGAACGGGCTCACCGCGGCGTCCCGCTTGCCGGATTCGGCGAAGAGCCGGGCCGCGTTCGCGACGCTCCGCGATCTCGCGAAGCGCATCGCCGAAGATCCGTCGGAGCCCATCCTCGTGGACGACCGCTCCGGACTCTACGAGTCCCTGGTCGGCATCTACGGCTCCTCGGATCCGAAGGAGGCGCGCCGCCTCGCGACCGCGTGGGCCGACATGCTGGAACGCGCCGCGGCCGCGGACCGGACGCCCGAAGCGCGGCGCGCGCGCGACCCGCACCGCCTCGAGGCGTACCTCGCGCTCGGCGAGCCCGACCGCGCGATCCCGATGCTGGAACGGAGCGAGCGCGAAGCCCCGGACGACTACAACCCGAAGGCGCGCCTCGCGCGGGCGTGGTTCGCGAAGGGCGACGTGCAGCGGGCCGCGGCGTACCTCGAACGAGCGATTCCGCTCTGCCCCGGACCGCGACGCCTCCGTCTGTACCTCTTCGAGGCCGACGTGATGATGGCGAAGAAAGATCGCGCAGGAGCTCGGAAGGCCCTCGAAGAGGCGCTCGCCTTCGCGAGGAACGCCCACGTTTCCCACGAGTACGACGCCCTCGTCGCGAGCATCCGGACGCGGCTCTCGGGCCTTCGCTGACGGCTCCACGACCGGGACGCCCGACGGACCGCCTCCCGCTCAACAGGGCGGGAACAACCGCCGGACGTCTCCGCACACGTGAACGTGCGCGGGAATCTCGATGACTCCTCCGTCGGCCGTTCGTAGCGAGAGGGTGGCATCGAAGTCCAGGATGCCGGCCGCATTCGGTTCCGGGACGACGTCGTGCGTGGAGAGCGAGGCGCCGCCAAAGCGAAGGCCCGTCGCGTCCACGTAGCTGCTCGAAAGGCTCGACGTGTCGAGGCAAGGCGGCGCGCCCAGCGGCCCCGCGCACGCGGCCGTCTCGAGGGACGTCTTGCCGCAGACGCTCTTCGCGAAGGACCAGATCTCGCACCCGTCGACGCCGCAGACGCCGCACCCGGGATCCGCCGGATAGGCGAGCCGAAACGCGCTGTCGCCGACGCCGATCTCGATGTACGAGGTTTCTCCGCCGCAGGTCGTGTGGGAGAAATCACACCGAGTCGTGCCCGAGTCGGCTGCGCCTGCCGCCGGTGCACCCCCGCTCGCACCGAGCGCGCCACCGGAGGCGGATGCGCCGCCACCCGGCGACGCTCCTCCCGCGCCCGGGGATCCGCCCGCGCTGGCGTCCGAGGTGACGCCGCCGTCGCCCGGAGGCTCCGTCGTCCGGGCCGCGTCGAGGGTCTTGCCATTGCAGGCCGCGAGAAGGAGTCCCGCAGCCACCAACCCCCCGACCGTGACGATGGCCACGGTCGAAGCATAACCGCAGATCTCAGGCCGCCCGTGGGTCGAAAAGCGCGCTCTCCAGGAATGGCGCTCCGCACGCGGGGCATCTGATCCGGCTGAATTCATGTGGGTTTTCGATGAATTGTGGCCACCCAGACGGGATCCTTGCAGCCCGGGAACGGTCTGTCCATTCTACTCGGTTCATGGGCCGGAATTCTCTCCTGGGACCGTTCGTGGCGCTTGCCCTCGCGGCCGGCTGTGCGACCGGCGAATCGCTCGACGGAACGGGCCTGACCTACGACGCCGCGGTCTACGGCCAGGGGGACGGTGGTCAGTCCGCGGCCGGAGCGTCCGGCTCCGGCGCGTCGAGTGGCGCCGCCGTTTCGGGCGCCGGAGGAAACGCCCTCTCGTCCGGCGGCAACACGGGCGCGGGCGGCAGGGGCGGGACGTCGTCGAGCGGCGGCTCCTCCGGCGCGGGCGCGGCGCCGGACAGCGGCGCCGGCGGGTCGAATCCCTGCGCCGGTGGGCTCAAGTTCTGTGGCTCGGAGTGCGTCGAGTCGGCGCCGGACAACGGTTGCGACACCGGGTGCACCGCCTGTCCTTCCCCGTCGAACTCCACCGTGAAGTGCAACGCCTCGGGCGCGTGCGACTTCGACTGCGCGACGAACTACTCGAAGGTGGGCTCGGCCTGTGTGGCGGATCCGACGTGCAGCGACGGCGCGAAGAACGGGACCGAGACGGACCAGGACTGCGGCGGGGACAAGTGCCCGAAGTGCGACCCCGGGAAGGCCTGCAAGGCGGACGGGGATTGCTCGAAGGGCCCCTGCGAAAGCGGAGTCTGCGGCTGTACCGCGAAGACGTGCGCGCTCGCAGCGAGCTGCGCGAGCTCCGTGGACGACGGGTGCGGCAAGACCATCGATTGCTCCACGAGCTGCGCGAGCCCGGCGATCTGTTACCAGGACAAGTGCTGCACGGCCGCCACGACGTGCCCCTCCGGTGGCTGCTCGAAGACGACGAAGGACGGCTGCGGCGGCACGATCGACTGCTCCGCGAACTGCACCGGCAGCACCGTCTGCTACCAGGACCAGTGCTGCTCGCCGAAGGACTGCACGGGACGGTGCGGTCACGTGACGGATCAGTGCGGCTCGCCCCTCGACTGCGGCCTCTGCGCGGACGGCGCGGTCTGCGCCGCGGACGCCGACTGCTCGAGCGGCGATTGCGAGAACGGGAAATGCGTGAGCTGCACCGACGGCAAGACGAACCACGGCGAGACCGACGTCGACTGCGGCGGCGCGAACTGTGCGAAGTGCCCCGACAACAAGAAGTGCTCCTCGAACGCCGATTGCCAGAGCAACAACTGCTGCAACGGGCTCAGCATCAGCAACGGATGCCTCGCCGTCCTCACGTCGAAGGTCTGCAAGTCCTGAGCGCCATCTCCGAGCCGGTCGAGCGATCCGCCTGGCCGTTTTCGAGGCCGTTCCGAGCGCCGCTTGGCGAAGCGCCGGAAGTCGTGTGATGCTCCACGGATCCGCTCGGCGCCGTCCCGTGAGGAGACGGGGCCCGGGCATCACCGGTCATGAGATACGTCTGGTTCTGCGTCCCTCTCGTCCTCGTCGGCGCCTGCGGCACCGGCGACGACGGAGCGCGCCCCGAGCCCAGCGGTCAGGCGCGAAGCGCGCTCGAGGGCGGGACCGGTGACGCGGCGCCCCCATCGGGCAACCCCTCGGACGCGAGCGCCGGACGCACGGACGCATCCGCCCCGTCCGACGCAAGCACCAGCGACGCGAGCGACGCGTGCTCCTGCGGCGGCGCGACGAGCTCCGGCGGCGCCGTAGGCTCCGGCGGGCAATCAAGCGGCTCAGGTGGCGCGTCGAACACCGGCGGGGAAACGGGTAACGGCGGGGCGGTGAGCGCAGGCGGCGCGACGAGCGCAGGCGGGGCCGTCAGTGCAGGCGGGACGGCGAACACCGGCGGAGAAACGAGCAGCGGCGGTGCCGTCAGTGCAGGCGGCGCGACGAGCGCCGGCGGGGCCGTCAGTGCAGGCGGGACGTCGAACACCGGCGGTGCCGTCAGTGCAGGCGGGACGTCGAACACCGGCGGAGCAACGGGTAGCGGCGGGGCCGTCAGTGCAGGCGGGACGTCGAACGCCGGCGGCGCGACGAACACCGGCGGTGCCGTCAGCGCCGGCGGGGCCGTCAGTGCAGGCGGCGCGACGAACACCGGCGGTGCCGTCGGTGAGGGCGGCGCGACGGGAGACGTGGACGCGGGCTCCGGCGGTGAACCGAGCTCGGGTGGCGCGACCGGTAGCGGCGGCGCCTCGGGCGCGGGCGGCGAGGAAGCGGGCGGATCCGCCAACGGCGGCGCGACCGGTAGCGGCGGCACGACCAGCGGCGGGACGACCGGGAACGGGGGCGCTCGCGCCGGCGGCGAGACCGGCAGCGGCGGGGCGGCGAGTGGCGGCGCTTCGGCGAGCGGCGGCGCAAGCGCGGCGCTCGATCTCGGGAAGGACGAGGGAACCTGTGGATGCCGCGTTCCGGGGCGTCGTGGAGGTTCTACGGAGCCGGCGGGCCTCGTCGGTTTCGCCTCGGTCCTCGTCGCGCTCCGCAGGCGACGACGCGCGCGCGCCCGCACCCGTTGAGTCGCGGCGAGTTCTGCCGTCCGCGGGCTCGCGGGACCGGTAGTAGGATGCGCCGCGGAGGCCATCCATGAAGACTTCCCTGCCCGCGATCGTCGCTGCCGCCGTCGTCCTCGCATCCGGCTGCGTGCCGCACGACCGCTACGATGCGGCCGTCTCGGACGCGCGAACCGCGCACCTCTCCGCGGACCAGTGCAACGCGGAGCTCGCGCACGCCAAGGAAGAGATCGCCCGACTCGAAGGCGTCGCCAAGGAAGCGACCGCTCGCGCCGACCAGCGCGACACGGACCTCGCCGCCGCGCAGGTCGCGACGCACGACCTGCAGACGAAACTCGACGACGCGACGGCGCAGAATGCCGAGCTCCGCGCCGCGCTGGATCGCCTGGGGAAGAACGCGGACGCCCTCCTGGCGGAGAAAGGAACGCTCGGCGCCGCGCTGTCGGAAGCGAAGCAGCGCCTGGACGAGCTCCGGAAGGCGCAGGCCGCCGCGGACACGCGAGCTGCTCTCTTTCGCGATCTGGCGCTCAAGTTCCGGAAGATGATCGACGCGGGCCAGCTCAAGGTGAAGGTCCGGGACGGGAGGATGGTCCTCGAGCTCGCGAACGACGTGCTGTTCGATTCGGGGCAGACCAACTTGAAGCCCGACGGGCAGAAGGCCCTGACGCAGCTCGCGGCCGTCCTGAAGACGATCCCGAACCGGCGTTTCCAGGTCGCGGGCGACACGGACAACGTGCCCATCGGCAAGTCGGCGTTCCCGTCGAACTGGGAGCTCTCCGCCGCACGCGCGGTGGAGGTCGTCCGCTACCTCGTCAAGGCCGGAGTGAATCCGCCCCTCCTCTCCGCCGCGGGCTACGGCGAGTACGATCCCATCGCCCCGAACGACACCCCGGCGGGCCGCGCGAAGAACCGCCGGATCGAGATCACGCTCCAGCCGAACATCGAGGAGCTCGTCGCGATCCCCGACGGGAAGTGAGGTCAGGCGCGGATCCCACGAGCCCGGAACGCCGCCTCCAACTTCCGGACCGCGTCGAGGACGACGCGAGCCGAAACCGCCTCGGGACAGACGCTGCGAACATGGGGCTGGAGCCAGGTCACGGCCTCGGCCACGTCCCCGAACACCTTCGCGGGATGTGGCGGCGGCGCGAGCATGAGGAGCCCCGTGAGGACGCTCCGGTGCATCGCCCCGAGGAGACCCTCCGCGAGGATCACGGTTGCCGCCGCCACTCGATGATCTTCCCAGTGCTTGATGAGCCCGATCATTCGACGGCGTTCCTCCGTGGACATCACCGACCGACTCGGCAGAATCACGACGAGCTCGACGATCCGATCGCGATGTCGCCCGAACCAGGCGTCCCCCTCGCGCTGCATCTGGTCCATGTCCGCGACGGACAGGTCGCCCTCGAAGAAATGAACTCCGAAGCGCCCACAGACCAGAGTCCAAGCTGGCTGGATCTGGATGATGGGTTCGAATGTCACTCTGACCCGGGAGGATCGCGGGGAGGGGGGACGAGTGTCAAACCGGCACCGAAGAGCAACCCCGCCTCGCCGCGGAGCGAACGAAACGTTAATTCCCGGTGAATTTCGCAGACCTCCGTCATTTTCTCGGAATGCGACGGAAAGGGGGTCGGTTCCCCGCCCTGAACGGACCCCTGCGGGAAGGATGAACGGATGACGGAGAAGGGCCGCGCGGACGACGCGCACGAAGAGACGCTCCTGTGGGTTCGGCTTCCGGGCCTCTTCTCATGGGCGGAGGTGTGCTCACTGTTCTCGAACGAGGCCGGCGGAGATCGCGACTGGCACTTCTCCGTGAAGCTGGACACGGTGAGCGAAAATCAGGAACCGCTGTACGTCGTTCGCGCGGCGATGCGGAACCCCGCGGCACGCGCCGTCGCCGCGAGCGATCGGGACGCGGACCGGGTCCGTCGCGGCGACCGCCCCGGAAACTGACGCGCTCAGCGACTCCGCACCAGGACGCCGATCCGATCGCGGAGCACGGCGTACTCGTCGCTGATCGCGAACGCGAGCAGGTCTTCGACCTGCTTCTCTGGATCCACCAGGCCGCCGAGTGGAAATTTTTTCGTCAGGGTCGCGGCGAGCTCGAGGTCGCCGCACGCGAGGAGCCCCGCTCTTCCCGCCGCGAGCTCCACGGTCTTCCCCCAGGAGAGGATGCGGTCGGCGGACTCGCGGACGGGAAAGTCCCGGACGACGCTCGCGAGCTCGCGGGGAACGTCCGAGGGGAACGCGCGCCGGAGCGACCGGAAGAGCAACTTCGCTTCGCCCTCGAGCTTCTTCGGCGGAAGCTCGGGGAGTCCACCGAGGGAGAGGGCCGCGAGGAGCAGCGACGCGAGCTCTCCCGCCGTCGGGAAGAAGACGACCGCGAGGTGTTCCGGGCGGAGGAAGACGAGCTGCCGGCTCCAGAGGAAGGCGAGCGCGGGCATCTCGAGCCCGCTGCCGAGCGCCTTGCTGACGACGAGCGTGGGTTCGCGGGCGGGCGGCGCGAAGAACGGCACGCGGAGGCCGTCCACGAGGTGGACGCGCGGGACGGGGATCCCGAGGAGTCGCGCGGACCAGCCGAGGACCTTGAAGAGGGTCGCCGTGGATTTCTGGGGGTCCTCGGCCGTCGACGGATCCAGCGCGACGAGGCGGCGCTTTCTCTGGGCCGTTTCGAGGCCGACGTCCACCAGCGCCGGACCGAGGCCACGAACGAGCGAATCGATCGCGGAATCCCGGTCCGTGGAGAAGAGCCGCCGGTTCCACTGATCCTCGCCGAGGGGTTCCGCGACGGTGAGGAGCCCTTCGGGCCGGTGCGCCGCGGCGAGGAGCGATTCGTTCACGTCGGCGTCGCCGAGGACCTCGAGCGCGCAGGCCGCGTTCCATGCGGCGTCGGGCCTCCCGGAGCGATCGAAGAGGCGGAGCGCGACGCGGAAGTCCTCGGCTCGCGGCTCGAGGCGAATGCTCGCGACGACGTGGGGAAGCGCCCCGAGCGCGGCACCGCGCGCGTCGAGGAGCTCCGCGACTCGGCGGCGAACCCGGACGTCCGCCGGAGCGAGCTCCGCGGCGCGTTCGAGCGCCGGCACCGCGCGATCCGGCCTCCCGAGCTTGTCTCGACAGAGCGCCGCGAGCGACAGAGCGAGCTCGGCGGCGACCGCCGGCACGGTGACGCGCTGGAGCGCCGCCTCGTACAGCATCGCGAGCTCGCCCCAGCTCTCGGACTCTCCGAGGAGCTTCGCGCTCTGCTCGAGCGCGGCGAGCGAGTTCGGATCGACGAGTACCCAGCGCGCCAGGAGTCCGAGCGCGCGCGACCGGTCGCCCCGGGCGATGGAGAGACGCGCCGCGCCCTGGAGGGCGGCGATCGATCCGTCGTCGACCGAGAGCGCGGCCTCGTAGTAGGCGAGCGCGTCCTCGTCGCGCCCCGCGACGTGGAGCGCGCCCGCCGTCTTCACGTAGAGGGGCGCGTGACGCGGCGATGGCTCCGGGCCGAGGCCCTCGAGCGCCTCTCCGAGCGCGGCGAGCGCGTCGTCCAGGTTTCCTGCGGCGAGCGCGGCGTCCGCGCGACGTTCCGCGTCCCCGCTCGGCGCAGGCCGTGACGACATCCGCGGCGCCGGCGGCAAGCTCCGGGCGCGGAGCGCCTCCGGCACGAGCACGAAGAACGGCGTCCGGGCCGGATACAGGGCCGCGCTCCGAACGGAGGAGAACAGCGACTCCTCTCGCCTCATCGCGTGGAAGAGCTCGTCCGTGCCGAGAGCCTCCGGAGCCGTGTGCCAGTCGAGGACGAGCGCGAACAGCGAGGAGAACGCCGTCGGATCGTCGTCCGGATCCCGGTGCGCGGCGAGGAGGTGAATCCCCTCCCCTTCTCCCGCGACGACCCCGTGCACGCGGCGCACCATGTCCGGCACGGAACCGAACGCAGACACCGTGTCTAGCACGAGGAACGACGACTGGATCCCCTCGGTGAGGAGCCGACGGAGCCGACGGAGGGACAGGGTGGAGAGACGCTCTCCGTCCAGCACGAGGGCGGGGAACCCTTCTTCGGTCACCGTCGCATAGCCGGCGAACAGCACGAAGAGCGCGTCGATGGGTTCACGCGCTTCGCGGAGCACCCGCTCCATCTCGTCCGCGAGGCCGCGCTCGGCCGGCAAGAGGCGGACTTCGAAGCCGCCGTCGGGCTCCGACAGGCGTCGCGCGAGCGCCTCGGCGTCGGCGTCGGCCGACACGAGCTCCTCGAGCTCGTCGCTCTTCGAATAGGTGGAGGTCGCGATGATCGCGAGACGCATGATTCCCCGGGGCGCCGAACGTGACCCGACTCGTCGGTTGGTTCAAGAGGGGCCTCGGGAGGCGTTCTCTCTCTGCCGCGGTGACGTCGGAAGTTTCCGGCGAGGTCCGATCAGGACGCCGGAAGCGGCTTCGACGTGGCGACCTGGATCTAGCTCGTCATCGCCGCGAGGATCCGGCGCGGGCTCGAGAAGGTCGCGCGGCCGTGCATCGTGAGCACGTTGTCGAGCACGAGGAAGTCCCCGCGCTCCCACGGGAACGCGACGGTCGCTCGGTCGAGGACGTCCATCAGGTGGTAGAGATCTTCCCGACGGACCTTCGAGCCGTCCGCGTGGAACACCTCGTGGAGGCGCGTGTGGCGTCGCGCGTAGAAGAGCTTCGCGCCGACCCAGCGCCATCCGCCGAGGAGCCTCGGATTGAAGTCGTAGAGGTGGGGCTGGCTGAACCAGACGGTTTCACCCGTCACGGGGTGCTCGAGCGTCGCCGGCCGGGTCTGGCTGATCCGGATCCAGTCGCCGTGCCACTCGAAGGTGAAGTCGTGCTCGCGGCAGAGTCGCTCCACCTCGGCGCGGTCCTCCGTCTCGAACACGGCCTTCCAGGACTTGTGCGACGGCTGGAGCGCGTTCACGAGATCCATGAGGAGGCTCTCGCCGAAGTAGCAGGACACGTACCGGATGCGCTTTTCCACGAACCGGTCCCGCACGGCGGGATCCATCTCCCGGTACACGCGCCGCGCGTCGCCGAGGATCGTCTCCCCGTGCTCCTTCGGCGCCACGTCGCAGTAGAAGAAGATGTTCTTCGGGTAGTCCCGAACGAAGCTGAGCTCGTTGTGGAGCGGGATCTTCACGCCGCGGGGCGCCTCCGTGGACGTGTACACCGGCCCCTCGATCTTCGTGCGCGGGCTGTCTCCGCCGATGTACTGGACGGCGGGCCCCGTCGCGAGCGCGGAGACGGCGTCCGCGAAGTCCTTCGCCGACTCGAGCGGAAACCCGCGAAAGAGGAGCCCGCCGTGACGGAGCATGCGATCCCTGAGCTCGTTCCCGTATCCCCCGAGCGCTTCGAGAAACGCTCCGCGGCTCATGGCTCTTCGTGGGGCGAGCACGAGCGGGAGCGGTCCACCAGGGAGCTCGCGAGTGGAAAAGACGTCTTCCATGCGAAGACCCGGGATCTCACCGGGAGCGCGCCCCTCCGTCAACGCGCGTCCTCCCGCCGGTTTGACGCTCGAAACGGACCCGAGATAAGGTTCGTTCCGTCCGTCGCGCTCCCGAGGGTGTGCGAGATCGCGCGAATTTTCGATGATCGAGCCCCGCGTCGCCCCCCCTGGGCTCGTCCCCCGGAAGCCAGCGTCCGCCTTCTCGCTCTACGGGGAATCGCTTCGCGACAGACCCGTCGGCGCGAGCCTCGGCCTGGTCGTCGAGTGGCTGATGTTCTTCTCCGCCGTCGTCCTCGCGCTCGGCCTGTTCGCGACGCGCGTTCCGCTTCGCTTGCTGGACGGCGCCCTCGGCCTCCGCCTTCGCGAACGATTCGTGGACTTCATCGCCAAGGTCTCGCCCGGCTAGACATGGATCCCCTCTCCTTCCTCGCCTGGCGCTTCTACTACTTCTTCCGCGACCCGAAGCGGACGCCGCCCGAAGGCAGGGTCGTGGTCTCCCCCGCGGACGGGTACGTGCTCTACGCGCGGCGCGTGGAGGCAGGGCAGGTCCCGAACCCGATCAAGAAGGGCGTCCCCGTGCCGCTCGACGAGTGGATCGGCACGGTGCCCGCCGCCGGAGAGGGGACCCTCGTCGGCATCTACATGACGGCGCTCTCCGTGCACTACATCCGTGCGCCGGTCCCCGGAACGGTGACGCACGTCGTCCCCCGCCCCGCGAAGCACGAGAACCTGCACCAGACACGCACGTTCGTGCGTCTCATCTGGGGCATGAAGCCCTACGAGGAAGACAGCCGCTACATCACGGAGAACGCGCGGAACACGACGGCAATAGACGGCGAGGTGCCCGCCGTCGTCGTGCAGATCGCGGACCGATACGTGAAGGAGTGCGACGCCTACGTCGGCGCGGGCGAGGCCGTCGCGCGCGGCCAGAAGATCGGCATGATCCGCATGGGCTCGCAGTGCGACCTCTTCATCCCCGACTCCGCGAACGTCCGGTTCGAGTGCGAGCCCGGGATGAAGGTGTACGCGGGCGAGACCGTCATCGGGCGCTACTGAAGACGGGGCGCGACGAGGGCGCGCCCCGTCCGGGCGACGTCAGTTCGCGTCCGTCTTCTCGCCGGAGTCCCGGCTCGTCGTCCCGGAGTCGACCACGGAGGAGCCGGAGTCCTTCGGAACGCTCGCCTCGGGCAGGCCGCCTTCGGGCGCCGCCGGACAGTAGCTGTCGCAGGCGTGAGTGGAGGTATTTCCGCTCGTCGGGTCGACGCACGGCGCACACACCTCCCCCGAGCCGCAGACGTCGCGGCTGAGAAGGCTCGCCTGGGTGCTCTGCTTTTCGGCGATGCAGCGGGGAACGCAACGGCCCTCCGAGTTGTCGAGGAAGAACGTGCACTTCTTGAACACGAACTGACCGAGCGTGTCGGCGATCTGATCGGGCACGCATTTCCCCGCCGAGTTCTGGCCGTCGTTCGGGCAGTCGGCGAGCATGTCCCCCTTCCCCATGACGAGCGAAATCGGAAGGCAGTGGGACGAAACGCCGCAGACGTCCTCGCACGGCGGGAAGTTCTTGCCGACGCCGGTCGCCGTCTGCCCGCCGGGGCACGCGGTCATCGACCACGGCGGGCCCGCGTCCCCGGGTTCGCCCCCGGTCCCGCTCTTGCCACCGCTCCCCTTGCCGCCGTTCGATCCGCCGCCCGCGCCGGAATCGGCGCCCCCGTTTCCGCCCGTCGCGGCGGGCTTGGAATCGTCGCTGCAGGCGACGGACAGGGGCAGAGCGATCCAGGCGATGAGGGTGGTCTTCTTGGGGAACATTTCTTCCGGTACTCCTCGAGCCGCAGCCGCGCTCCTAGCACGGCCGCTCGGACGAGAAGGCTCACGGCCATCTTCGTTCCCTCGAATGGCCTTTCCGGGCCCATGGAGCTGCAGGAGCGGGGCCGCCGTACTACTTCTCTCGTCATGCCGTTTCCGGACACCCGACTCACCTCGCTGTTTCGGACGGAATCCCCCATCGTCCAGGCGCCGATGGCGGGCGCGATGGACGCGACGCTGGTCATCGGCGCCTGCAGAGGCGGCGCGCTCGGCTCGCTTCCCTGTGCGATGCTCACGCCCGACGCCGTTCGGGCGGAAGTCGGCCGGATCCGGGCAGCGACGTCCGCCCCGTTCAACCTGAACTTCTTCTGCCACACGAGCGTCCCGGCCGACCCCGAGGTGATGGCCGCGTGGAAGGCGAAGCTCCTCCCGTTCTACCGGGAGCTCGGGCTCCCGGAGGACGCGGAATCGAAGGCTCCCGCCCGCGCGCCGTTCGACGAATCCATGCTCGCCGTGGTGGAGGAGACGCGCCCGAACGTCGTCAGCTTCCATTTCGGCCTCCCCGAGCCCCGGCTCCTCGAAGGCGTGAAGCGGGCGGGCGCCGTCGTGCTCGGCTGCGCGACGACCCGCTCGGAAGCGCTATGGCTCGAGGAACGCGGCGTGGATGCGATCATCGCGCAGGGGGTGGAAGCGGGAGGGCACCGCGGGACGTTCCTTCCGGGGTCGATCTCGTCCCAGCCGGGCACGTTCGCGCTGGTCCCCGAGGTGGTGGACTCCGTGCGCGTGCCGGTGATCGCCGCCGGTGGCATCGCCGACGGTCGAGGCATCGCGGCGGCGCTCGCGCTCGGAGCCTCCGGCGTGCAGATCGGCACGGCCTATCTCAAGTGTCCGGAATCGAAGATTGCGCCGGCGTTTCGGGCTCTGCTCGCCGAAGCGCACGCGGACTCCACCGTCGTGACGAACGCGATGACGGGGCGCCCCGCGCGCGGCTTTCCGAACCGGATCGTCCAGGGCATCGGAGCGCTCGTGGAAGACGCGCCCGCGTTTCCGCACGCCGCGGCGGCCATCGCGCCGCTCCGGGCCTCGGCGGAGAAGTCGGGGTCCGGCGCGTTCTCACCGTACTGGGCCGGACAGGGGGTTTCTCTTTCGCACGAGCTCTCCGCCGAAGAGCTCACGCGCGCGCTCGGCCACGGCGCGCTCGCACGACTCTCGGCGCTCGCTCGCGGGTGATTCGGACGAGCAGACCGTACCGAACCGCGCGGACGCTGCACCCCATCTGCTCGAAACTACAGCGTAAGAATTCTGGAAGGGAGATGCGCCGGCCGAGTGGCCGGGTAGTCGGCTATTCTGTGCGGTGATGGCCCCCCTCCGCACTCTTCGCGCTCTGTGCGTCCTCTGCATGCTCCCCGCGTGCACGACCTCCGGCCTGGACGGACTCACGGGCGCCGCTTCGCCGGACGCGGGCGCGAGCACCGGCGGAGCGGCCGCTTCGTCGGGCGGCGTCTCCGGCGAAAGCGGCGGGACCGCGAACGAGACGGGCGGCGGCGGAGCGGCCGGGCCGTCACCCGACGCGTCCACCGGAGGCACGAGCGGGACCGGCGGAACGACGAGCCCCGACGCGGGCAGCGGCGGCACGGCGGGCAGCGGCGGAACCCCGGGCGACGGCACGGCGACGGGCACCCTCGGCGGTGACTGCACGGAAGAAGGCGCCCTCGCGTGCGCGGGTCACGCCCAGAAGGACCGGCTCGTCTGCACGAGCGGAAAATGGACGAGCAATGGCACCTGCGGAACGACGGACGCCTGCGACACGAGCGCGGGCACGAACGCCGGGACCTGTCAGCCCATCGCCACCGGCTGTGAAGGACAGGCGCCGGGCACCGCGATCTGTCAGGGCGCGGACGTCCTCGAGTGCGGGCCGGATCTCGTGACGACCATGCGGCTGGAGACGTGTCCGTACGTCTGCCAGGACGGCGCCTGCACGGGCGCGTGCGTCCCCGGCACGCGCGATTGCGACGGCTTCACGCCGCGATCCTGCGACGACACCGGACAGTGGGTCCCGGAGGCGACCTGCACGAGCGTCTGCTCCGGTGGTTCGTGCGCGGGGAGCTGTTCGCCGGGTGATCGACGCTGCAACGGCCAGACCCCGCAGCTCTGCGACTCGACCGGCTCGTATCAGGATCAGCCCGCGTGCGTCGCCCAGGCGTGCGACAGCGGAAACTGCGTCGGAAACTGCGCGCCTGGAGCGACCCAGTGCACGTCGGCGGGGCTGCAGACGTGTCAAGCGAACGGGCAGTGGGGAGCCGCCGTTCCCTGCACGAGCCAGGCGTGCGTCGGCGGCGCGTGCTCGGGCGTGTGCGAGCCCCTCGCGAAGCAGTGCGTCGATCAGGCCGTGCAGACCTGCGGCGCGAGCGGCCAATGGGGCGCCGTCGTCGACTGCACGAACCAGGCGTGCGTGAACGGCGCGTGCACGGGCGTGTGCACGCCCGGAACGAAGACGTGCTCGGGCCTCGTCCCACGGACCTGCGACGCGAACGGCGCCTGGCAGAACGGCACGACCTGCCAGAACGTCTGCAGCGGCGGCTCGTGCTCCGGAACGTGCAGCCCCACGTCGAAGACGTGCAACGGGCAGACGCCGCAGACGTGCGACAACGGCGGAACCTGGCAGGACGGGACGCCGTGCTCGAACCAGGCGTGCCAGAGCGGCGCCTGCGTGGGTGTGTGCGCCCCCGGCGCGCGACGCTGCTCGGGGAACGGCGTGCAGACCTGCGGCTCGAATGGCCAGTGGGGAACGGCCGTCGCGTGCGTCGGGTCGGCGTGCGTGACGAACGCCTGCACCGGCGTGTGCGAGCCGGGGAAGACGAAGTGCGGCACCGCCAATGGCGTCCAGACGTGCAGCAGCTCCGGACAGTGGGGCACCGAGGCGGCCTGCACCAACCAGGCGTGCGTCTCGGGCGCGTGCGTCGGCTCGTGCACGCCCGGCGCGAAGAAGTGCAGTGGCCTCGTGCCGCAGACCTGCGACGCGAACGGCGTCTGGCAGAACGGGACCGCGTGCCAGAACGTGTGCCAGAACGGGGCCTGCTCGGGGACGTGCAGCCCGACGTCCAAGCAGTGCGTGGGTCAGACCCCGCAGACCTGCGACGGGACGGGGACGTGGCAGAACGGCACCACGTGTGTCAACCAGACTTGTCAGACAGGCACCTGCGCCGGCGTCTGCGCGCCCGGGCAGAAGCAGTGCTCGAACAACGCCGTCCAGTCCTGCGCGTCGAACGGCCTGTGGGGAACCGGCTCTCCGTGCGTCGCATCGGCCTGCGTGACGGATTCCTGCGTCGGCGTCTGCGAACCGGGCAAGACGAAATGCGGCGCGTCGAACGGCGTCCAGACGTGCAGCGGCTCGGGCCAGTGGGGCACGGAGTCGCCTTGCACGAACCAGGCGTGCGTGAACGGCGCGTGCACGGGGTCGTGCGCGCCCGGCGCTCAGCGCTGTCAGGGCCTGGTCCCGCAGACGTGCGACGCGAACGGCGCCTGGCAAAGCGGGACCGCCTGCCAGAACGTCTGCAGCAACGGGACCTGCTCCGGCTCGTGCAGCCCGACGTCCAAGCGGTGCAACGGCCAGACGCCCGAGACGTGCGACGCGACCGGGACGTGGCAACCGGGAACGACGTGCTCGAGCCAGGCCTGCCAAGGTGGGGCGTGCGTCGGCGTGTGCGCCCCGGGGGACCAGAAGTGCACGGGCAACGGTCTCCAGACGTGCCAGAACGACGGGACCTGGGGGACGGCCGTCGCCTGCGTCGCCTCCGCCTGCGTGACGAATGCGTGCATCGGCGTCTGCGAGCCGAACCAGAAGAGGTGCGGCGCGTCGAACGGCGTGCAGACGTGCAGCAGCTCCGGGCAGTGGGGTGCCGAATCGCCGTGCACGAACCAGGCGTGCGTGAGCGGTTCGTGCACCGGGAGCTGCGCACCCGGCGCGAAGACGTGCTCGAACCTCACCCCGCAGACGTGCGACGCGAGCGGCGTCTGGCAAAACGGCACTCCGTGCGCGAACGTCTGCAGCGGCGGCGCGTGCTCCGGAACGTGCAGCCCGACGTCGAAGCAGTGCAACGGGCAGATCCCCCAGACCTGTGACGGGACGGGAACGTGGGTCGACGGAACGGTGTGCTCGAACCAGACGTGCGTCTCCGGCACGTGCACGGGCGTCTGCGCTCCTGGCCAGAAGCAGTGCACGGCGGGGAACGCGCTCCAGGCGTGCGCCGGAAACGGCTCGTGGGGCGCCGCGATCCCCTGCGTCGCGTCCGCGTGCGTCGGCAACGCCTGCGTCGGCGTGTGCGAGCCCGGGCAGAAGCAGTGCCAGGGGAACGGCGTCGAGACGTGTCAGTCGGACGGCACATGGGGCGCCGCGGTCGCCTGCGCCGCGACGACGCAGACGTGCTCCGGGGGCTCGTGTGTCCCGTGCGGCTCCGGGACGCTCGAGTGCGACGGTGCCCAGGGTTGCGAGAAGATCGTGAACTCGGACTCGAGCTGCGGCACGACCTGCACGACGGCCGCCTGCACGACGAGCCAGACGTGTTCCGGCGGATCCTGCACCGCGTGCGGCGGCGGGACGCTCGATTGCGACGGCAACGCGGCGAACGCCTGCGAGGTCGTCGGCGGGAACCTGCCGCCCTCGGTGAACGTGGACGCCTCTCAGTGGTCCTACGCGTCCGCCCCCACGTGGAACTGCAACGTGTCCGGCACGACCACCATCGACTCCGCCGCGGGAACCGTCACGAGCACGAGCTGCGCGCTCGGCACCATCGCCGTCACGAACGACGTCCCGCAGAGCGGCGGCGGCCCGAACGTGATGGTCGTCCGGCTGAAGGGCCTCACCGTGACGAACAACCACCTGTTCAAGCTGAAGGGGAACAAGCCCATCGTCTTTCTCGTCGCCGGCAACGTCCTGGTCGACGGCGGTGGGAAGATCGACGCCGGCGCGACGACGACGACCGCGGGACCCGGCGGCAACGACGCGACTCAGTGCGCCGGATCCGTCGGCGGGGTCGGCACCGTGAGCGGCGACGGCGGCGGCGCGGGCGGCGGCGCGTTCGGAACCCCGGGCGGGCGCGGCGGACGAGGAAACAACGTCGCGTCGACGTCGGGGACGGCCGGGGCAGCGAGCGCGGACACGGATCTGATGCCTCTCCGCGGCGGTTGCGCCGGCGGGAAGGGCGCCGGAAGCAGCAACTCCGCCGGCGGCGCGGGCGGCGGCGCGTTCGAGATCAGCGCCTCGGGCACGATCACCATCGGCACCGGCACGAACACCGCGACGCTCACCTCGAACGGCGGCGCCGGGCTCCTCCAGCCGAACAACTCGAACTGCACCGGCGACGGCGGCGACGGCGGCGGCAGCGGTGGCGGGATCTTGCTCGCCTCGCCTGCCCTCGCCACGTTCGGGACGAACGGCGCGGCGCGGACCCACGGCGGCGGCGGCAGCGGCGGCACCGAGTGCGGCGCGAGCTCGAGCGGCCAGGACGGCCATCAGGCGGACAACACCGCCGCGAACGGCGGCAACGGCGAGCTCAGCGGCGAAGCAGGCGGCAAGGGCGGCATCTGCGTCGGGCACGGCTGCGCGACGAAGGCCGACGGCCTGCAGGGCCAGGACAGCGCGTTCGGCGGCGGCGGCGGTGGCGGCGGCGGCGGACGCGTGCAGGTCATCACCGCGACCGCGACGTTCGGCTGCCTCTGACGGATTTCGACACCCGCGCGCATCGAGGCATTCGTGCACACGGCCGCGAAGTCGGGCGATACCCAGTGTGTCAGTCCTGCGAACTACCATCGACGATCTCGCGAGTGGGAAGTTCAGTCCCGATGCCAGTCAGAGACGGACAGATCCGAAGTCGATACAGGCGCCTCCCTTGACACTCCCGTGCTGACTCGAAAGACTGAAAAGGATGCTCTCGAGGGTCGGGCGGCCGCGTCGCGGCTTTCGACGCACCATGGCCATGGTGCTGGCCGGGACGAGCCTTGCCTTCGCCGCAGGCGCCCAGACGAACGACGGAGACACCACGACCGCCGTGGACGTCCACGGCTTCGTCAGCCAGGGATTCATCAAGACCTCCGCGAACGACTATCTGGCGCATTCGAAGCGGGGTTCCTTCGAGTTCTCCGAGGCGGGCATCAATTTCACGAAGTCCGTGACGGACGACCTCCGGGTCGGCTTTCAACTGTTCGCGCAAGACCTCGGACCGACCGGCGACTACCGCCCGAAGTTCGACTGGTACTTCCTGGACTGGAGATTCCGCGACTGGCTCGGGATCCGCGCCGGCCGGACGAAGATACCGTTCGGCCTCTACAACGAGACGAGTGACATCGACGCGGCGCGAGTTCCGATCCTCCTGCCGCAGTCCGTCTACCCGATCGATCACCGCGACTATCTCCTCGCGCAGACCGGAGCGGAGGTCTACGGCAACGTCCGGCTCGGCGCCGCGGGGTCGGTGGAGTACCGCGCCTACGGCGGGACGATCTTCACGGATCCGCCCAAACCGCCCGCGAGCGGCATCTCCGTGGACGACCTCCAGATGCCGTACGTGTACGGAGGTCGTGTCCTCTGGTCGCCGATCGACGGACTTTCGCTCGGTGGAAGCTACCAGGCGCTCCGGTTCGACTGGACGTACCAGCTGAGTCCCGAGCTCCTCGGGCCGCTCCAGACCGTCGGCGTCGTTCCGGCCGGCGTCGGGCCGTCGCTCGCGACGAAGTTCCGCGTGAAGCTCTGGGTGGGCTCGCTCGAGTACCAGGCCGGGCCGGTCCTCTTCTCCGCCGAGTATGCCCGCTGGATCGGAGAGTTCGAGAGCCTCGCGCCGAAGCTGCTCCCGCCGCACGTCGTGAACGAGCGCTACTACGGGATGGTGTCTCTTCGCGTCACGCCGTGGTTCACGCCCGGCATCTACTACTCCGTGTACGTGCCGAACGTGGAACACCGGGAAGGCCGGGAGTCCCACCAGTACGACGCCGCCGTCAGCTTCCGATACGACCTGAACCCCCACTGGATCCTCAAGCTCGAAGGCCACTATCTGGAGGGAACCGCGGCGCTGGACAAGGACCTCAACGGAGGAGTCGAAGCCAAGGATCTGACCAAGACCTGGGGGATGCTGCTGCTGAAGACCACCGCGTACTTCTGAACTGGAAGAACCCCGTGAACCGCCGCCGACATACGACCGAACCCCGACGCGAAGCCAAGCTCACGCGGCGGCTCTTCGTGTCCGCGGCGGTCGTCGGGCTGTTGCAGGCGCTGCTCCCCGGCACGGGGCGCGCGTTCGGCGCCTCGCCGCCCGGCAAGCTCGTCATCGTGGTGAACCGGGACAATCCGCTTTCGGCTATCGGCCGACGGGAGCTCTCCGACGTCTTCCTGAAGAAGGCGTCTCGTCTCCCGGACGGAGAGATCGCGAGGCCCGTCGACCTCCGTGCGGACTCGCCTCTCCGGCGGGAGTTCTCCGAGCAGGTGCTCGGGCGCCCCGTCTCCGCCGTCCGGAGCTACTGGCAGCAGCGGATCTTCTCGGGAAGGGACGTCCCGCCGCCGGAGCTCGCCTCGGAGCGGGACGTCGTGGCCTACGTGGCGAGGAACCGCGGCGCGGTCGGCTACGTGTCCGCGAACGCGGACCTCGGCACCGTGAAGGTGATTGCCGTGTACTGAGACCGAGACCGTCCCCCGGGGGCGTACCCGGGGCGAGCGGACATCGATACGCATCGACGAGACAACGTGCGCTGGTCATTCAGGAGCAAGCTGATCGCGATCGTCGGCATCGCCGCCGCGTCGTCGCTCCTCGTCCTGCTGCTCAGCGACATGTTCGCCCGGCGCGGCAACGCCGAGCTCGCGGCCATCCGCGACCGATACATTCCGGAGATGGAGCTCGGGCCGCAGCTCCAGAGCCGCTTCGACGCCCTGAAGCGCGGCATGCAAGACGCGGTCGCCGCGAGCGACCTGGACGCGCTCGACCAGACGCGGGAGCTCGAGGCCGCGCTGCTCGATCGCCTCGCCCGGGCCCGGTCCGCCATGGATCCGGAAGTGTCGGCGTCCGTCCGCGGAGCCGTCGAGGCGTACTACGGCGCAGCGTACGAGGTCTCCGCGCGAATGATCCGCGGGGACACGGGCGAGACGGTCGGTCCCGCGATCCAGCGCATGCAGGAGCGGCAGACGAAGGCCGCCGACGCGATCTCCCGCGCCACGGCGTTCGACCGCGCGAAGCTCGCGCGCGCCTTCGGGGCCGCCGTCGAATCCGAGGAGACCGCGAACCGGGTGCGTCAGGCGATCAGCGCGGGAGGCGTCTTGCTCGTGATGCTCGTCGCGCTCTGGCTGACGCGGGGCGTCCTCCGGTCGCTGGAGGATCTGACGACGGGCCTCGCGCGGTTCGGGCGCGGCGACTTCCAGGTCCCCATCGCCGTCACAGCCAGGGACGAGCTCGGCGATCTCGCGGCGCACGCGAATCGAATGGCCGCGAACCTCGACGCCGTGGCCCGGGAACGCGAGAGCGACGACTGGCGGAAGACCGCCATCGAGGGCCTGTCGTCGGAGCTTCGAGGAGAGCTCGAACCAGAGGACGCCGTGCGTCGAGCGGCGCGGTTCCTGACGCGAAAGCTCGGAGCCGCGGTCGGGACCGGCTACATCGCCGAGCCCGGGAGGCTCCGGCTGGTCGGTCCCGCGGCCGTCGGTGAAGGGGCCGCGGAGGGAACGCGACCGCGGTCGTTTGCTCTCGGAGAAGGGCTCGTCGGCCGCGCCGCCGAGGGTGAGGAGGTGGTCATCGTCGACGATCCGCCCGCGGACTACGTGAAGGTGGAGACGGGGCTCGGCTCGTCGCCTCCGCGATGTCTCGCGTTCTTGCCGCTCCGGAGGGAAGGCAAGCTGTCGGGCCTCCTCGAGTTCGCTTTCCTCTCGCCCTGCCCGGACGCGACGGTGCAACTGCTCTCCGCCGTCCGCGAGCTCACGACCGTCACGCTGGAGTCCGCGGAGTCCCGCGCGGCCCTCGCCCGGCTGCTCGGCGAGACCCGGGCCCAGGCGGAGCGTCTCGCACGGCAAGAGGAGGCCCTGCGCGAGAACAACGAGGAGCTCCGCACGCAGCAGGAGGAACTGCGCGCCGCGAACGAGACGCTGAACGAGCAGCAGCGAACGCTCGGGCATCAGAACCGTGACCTCGAAGCCGCCCGGGCCGGAATTCAGCAGAAGGCGGACGAGCTCTCGCGCGTGAGCAAGTACAAGTCCCAGTTCCTCGCGAACATGTCCCACGAGCTCCGGACCCCCCTGAACAGCATGCTGCTCCTCTCGCAGCTCCTGTCGCAGAACGAGACCGGGAATCTCACCGATCAGCAGGTCGAGTACTGCCGGACGGTGTACGGAGCGGGCAAGGACCTGCTGACGCTCATCAACCAGATCCTGGACCTCGCCAAGATCGAGTCGGGGCGGCAGGAGATCGTCGTCGAGTCCGTCTCCCTCCGAGACGTCGCCGCGCACGCGGAACGAGTGTTCCGGCCACTCGCGAACGACCGGGGGCTCTCGTTCGTGGTCGAAGTCGGGGCCGACGCACCGCGGACGATCCTCACCGATCGCCACCGGCTCGAGCGCATCCTGACGAACCTGCTGGGGAACGCGACCAAGTTTACCGAGAAGGGGCGAGTCTCCCTTCGCATCGGGCGGCCGGATCCGGCGATCGCGTTCAATCGGGGCGATCTCTCGGCCTCGAAGGTCGTCGCCTTCGCCGTGTCGGACACGGGGATCGGCGTGCCCCCGGAAGCACAGGAGCGAATCTTCGCGCCGTTCGAGCAGGCCGACGGCCGCACGGACCGGAAATACGGTGGAACGGGCCTCGGGCTGGCGATCTCGCGCGAGTCCGCGCTCCTGATGGGAGGAGAGCTCAGGCTGGAGAGCGCACCAGGCAGGGGGAGCACGTTCACCTGCTACCTGCCGGAGTCGCCTCCCGGCAACGCCGAGCACCGGGAGGCCGGCCCGTCGCCGAAGGGGTCCCTCGATCGACGGCCGGTCGCGGACGACCGCCACTCGCTTCGTCCGGACGCGGCGCGGCTCCTCGTCGTCGAGGACGACCCGGTCGTCGCGGGCCGGTTCGTGGCGCTGATCCGGGAGCACGGACTCCAGGCGATCGTCGCGAGCACGGGGGAGGAAGGGCTCCGGCTCGCGCGCGAGCTCGCGCCTCGGGGGATCGCTCTCGACGTGCGCTTGCCCGACATGGACGGCTGGACGGTGATGGATCGGCTCAAGCAGGATCCGGTGACTCGCGGCATTCCCGTCCACTTCGTCTCGAGCGTCGACGCCCCGGAGCGGGGACTCGCGCTCGGAGCGGTGGGCTACCTCACGAAGCCCGCGACGCGGGAGGACCTGGTCGGCGTCGTTCGCACGCTCTCTCTGCCGTCTCGAGACGGGCGAGCCGTCCTCGTCGTCGAGGACGACGCGGCCGCCGCGGAGTCGCTGGGGCGCTTGCTCTCGGTGGAGAAGATCCCGTTCGAGCACGTGTCGGGTGGAGCGGCGGCGCTCGCAGCGCTCCGGAGTCGCCGCTTCGCATGCATGATCCTGGACCTCGGACTGCCGGACGTCGACGGACTCGCGGTCCTCGAGACGCTCTCCGAGGGGACGAGCCTCCACCCACCTCCGGTCGTGGTGTACACGGCGCGCTCGCTGACGGACGACGAGATGGGTCGACTAGAGGCGTACGCGGCGAGCGTCGTCCTCAAGGACGGGACCGAGGATCGCCTCCGCGAGGTGTTGCTCTCACTCGTCGGCAAGGCGGACGAAACGGCGCGCCGACCTCCGGAGACGGACGGGGACGAGCCGTCCCCCGTCCGCGGGAGGAAGATCCTCGTCGCCGACGACGACATGCGGACGATCTACGCCGTATCCGCGCTCCTCAGGGGAAGAGGCGCCGAGGTCCTCGTGGCGGACAACGGGTCCGACGCTCTCGCCGTCCTGGCCGAGCACCCGGACGTGGGCGGCGTCCTCATGGACGTCATGATGCCGACGATGGACGGTTACGAGGCGATGCGTAGGCTTCGCGCGGACCCGGCCTGGAAGAACTTGCCGGTAATCGCGCTGACCGCAAAGGCGATGCAAGGCGAGCGCGAGCGCTGCCTCGAGGCCGGCGCGAGCGACTATCTCCCGAAACCATTCGATGGAGACGCCCTGCTCCGGATGCTCGATTCGTGGCTCGGGGAAGGGAGGGCGCCGTGAAGGCGCGTTCACCCGAGCCCGCGCGGACCCGCCCTGCCGTCCTCATCGTGGACGACCTGCCGGCGAACCTCCTCCTGCTCCAGGCGCTTCTCGGGAGGCTCGATTGCGACGTCGTGCAGGCCGAGTCCGGCAACGACGCCCTCCGCCAGCTCCTCAAGCGGGAATTCGCCGTGATGCTGCTCGACGTTCACATGCCGCAGATGGACGGCTACGAGGTGGCTCGCCACGCGAGAGAGAACCCCGCAACTCGGAACGTTCCGATCGTGTTCGTGACGGCGACGCACGAGACGGAAGCGAGCGTGCTCCGTGGCTACGGCACCGGCGCCGTCGACGTCCTGTTCAAGCCGCTCGACGCGACGATCCTGCGGAGCAAAGTCCGGGTCTTCCTCGAGCTCCAGGAGAGCAGGACGGAGCTCGGACGAGCGTACGCGGAGCTGAAGGCGACCCAGTCGCAACTCGTTCAGGCGGCGAAGATGGCGTCGCTCGGAGAGCTCGTCGCCGGCCTCGCCCACGAGATCAACAACCCCCTCGCCTTCGTGCTGAGCCACCTCGACACCGTGGAACGGAGCCTCGCCCGCGTCGGGAGCGAGCTTCCCGGCGGGGTTCCGGCGTTCCTCGCGACTCCGTGGCGGAAGGCGACCGAGCGCCTCGCGGAGATGCGCGGCGGGCTCGAGCGCATCCGGGAGCTCGTCGTCCGGCTCCGGACCTTTTCGCGACTGGACGAGGGCGAGCGGAAGACCGTGGACGTCCGCGAGTGCATCGACTCCACGCTCACCATCCTGCGTCACAAGATGGGCGACCGCATCACGGTGGACGTGAGGGCCGCCGGTCCGGCGACGCTCGACTGTCTGCCGGCGCTCTTCAACCAGGCTCTCGCGAACCTCGTATCGAATGCCATCGACGCCATCGACGGGCCGGGACGGATCACGATCGAGACGTCCGCGGAAGGGCCGGATTTCCTGCTCACCGTCTCGGACACCGGCGCCGGCATCCCCGACGAGCTGAAGGACCGCGTCCTCGAGCCGTTCTTCACTACGAAGCCGGTCGGCTCGGGCACTGGACTCGGACTTTCCATCACGTACGCGATCGTGAACCGCCACGGCGGCACGATCGAGTTCCAGGACAGGCCGGGAGGGGGGACGAAAGTCTCCGTCCGCATCCCGGCGGAAGGGCCCCCGACATGACGCTTCCGGTAGATGTCGACGCCGCCCTGCCCTCGTCTCCGCCGGGCAGGAATCGCGTTCTCCTCGTGGACGACGAGCCGCAGGTGCTGGTCGCGCTCGAAGACCTCCTCTCGGACCGATTCGTCGTCATGAAGACGGGGTCGCCGGAGCAGGCGCTCGACATCTTGAAGGAACATCGCGACATCGCCGTCGTCGTGACCGATCAGCGAATGCCCAAGATGACGGGCGACGAGCTCCTGTCCCGAAGCGCGGAGGCGAGTGACGCGCAGCGCATCCTCCTCACGGGGTTCGCGGACCTGTCCGCCGTCGTGCGCGCCGTGAACGAGGGACGCATCTCCGCGTACGTCACGAAGCCCTGGAACCCGGACGACCTGCAGCTCAAGGTGCAGCAGGCCGCCGAGCACTTCCGTCTCGCGAGGGAGCTCGCCTACGAGCGGACGCTCCTCCACGACCTGATGGACAACGTGCCGGACGGAATCTACTTCAAGGACGTCCACCTCCGCTTCAGGCGAGCGAACCAGGCGTTTTCCAGGATGATCGCCGGCGCGCCTCCGGACGCCATCGTCGGAAGGCGACTCACCGAATTCTCCCCGGACGAAGCGATGGCTCGGGTCACCGAAGCGGAGGAGCGGCGAGTCCTCGAGACCGGGACTCCTCGTGTCGACGCGCTCGGTAGATACGCCTCGCCGGACGGCAGCCGATGGCTGTCCGAGACTCTGGCCCCCGTTCGTGACCAGCACGGAGAGATCGTCGGCCTGGTCGGCGTCAGTCGAGACGTCACCGAACGCATCACGACGGGAGAGGCCCTCGAGGCGAGCGAGAAGAGATTCCGGGAGCAGACTCGCATCCTGAACTCGATCCTGGAGAGCATGGGCGAAGGCGTCGTCGCGGTGAGCGGCGCGCGGCATCTCCTCGCGTTCAATAGACAGGCCCAGAAGCTCCTCGGCGCGCCGCGTGGAGAGACGCTTCCTCCGGACTGGACGAGCCGCTCCGGCATGCTCAAGCCGGACGGGCGCACGCCTCTCGGCGTGGAGGAGGATCCGCTCCTCCGGGCGGTCGCGGGCGAGGACGTGCGAGAATCCGAGGTGGTCGTCCGGAACGACACGACCCGGGACGCGATCATTGCCATCGCCGCGAACGCGCTCGTGGACGACACGGGCGGCCTCGCCGGCGGTATCGCGCTGCTCCGGGACGTGACGAAGCAGCGCGTCCTCGAGCGCCAGTTCGCCCAGGCCCAGAAGATGGAAGCCGTCGGTCGCCTCGCCGGAGGCGTCGCGCACGACTTCAACAATCTCCTTGCTGTGATCCACAGCTACATCGAGCTCCTGATGAACCGGCAGGACTTCCCCGCGGACGTGCGCGCGGATCTCGAAGAGGTCCTCGGCGCCGCGCAACGCGCCGCGGCCCTCACGCGGCAGCTCCTCGCGTTCAGCCGGCGGCAGGTCGTGCAGCCCAAGAACCTTCAGCTGAACGAGGTCGTCGCGAGCGTCGAGAAGATGCTCCGGAGGATCATCGGAGAGGACGTCGAGCTCGCCACTCGCCCCCTGCCGGGCCTCGGGCTGGTCCGCGCGGACGCCGGCCAGATGGAACAGGTGATCGTGAACCTCACCATCAACGCGCGGGACGCCATGCCGCAGGGCGGAAAGCTCACGATCGAGACGGCGAACGTCACCCTGGAATCGGCCTATCTGGAGGGCCACCCGTCCGCCCGCGGAGGAGACTTCGTCATGCTCGCGGTGACCGACAGCGGCGTCGGGATGGACGAGGAGACCAAACGGCGCATCTTCGAACCCTTCTTCACGACGAAAGAGGTCGGCAAGGGCACGGGGCTCGGTCTCTCGACGGTCTACGGCATCGTCGAGCAGAGCGGCGGACACATCGTGGTCTACTCGGAGCCGAACCAGGGCACGTCCTTCAAGATCTACCTCCCCCGGATCGACGGCGTGCCGGTGGCGTCGAGCGCGGGTGGATCCATGCGTAGCCCGGTTCCGGGGTCGGGAACGGTCCTGCTCGTGGAGGACGACGAAGCCGTTCGCCGGATCGCGCTCCGCATCCTCAAGGAATGCGGCTACACGGTGATCGAGGCGCGCCGCTCGAGCGAGGCCCGTCGCGTGATCGAGAGCGGAACTTCCGTAGACCTCTTGCTGACGGACGTCGTGATGCCCGAACAGAGCGGCCCCGACCTCGCGAGGGAGCTCCGCGCCGCTCGCCCCTCCATGCGAGTGCTCTTCATGTCCGGTTACCCGGGCGCCGCGGTCGTCCGCGAGGGGCTCATCGCGCCCGACACGCCGTACGTGGAGAAGCCCTTCTCCCCGACGACTCTCGCCGACAAGGTCCGGGACGCGCTGACGCGCTGACGCGGTAGGCGCCGGCCGCGCTCGTCCTCGCCCGGGCGAAGCGGCGGCGCCTCGCCCGGACTCGTGCTCCGCTTCGGCCGATCAGCGCGGAGGCGCCGGAATCGCGCAGAAGGAACGCAGGCACTTCACCGTCGCGGGGTTGCCGTTCGGGAGCGTCTGCGGGCAGCAATCCGCGGCGGTCGCGCAGCCTTCGTCGATGTTCGAGCAGCGAGGAGGCGGCGGGGGCTCGCCGGGCGGCGGCGGCGGCGGGGGCGGCGGAAGGCCGCACGTGCCCTTCCGCTCGGCGCAGGAGTCGTCGAGGCAGCAGTGACCGCCGCAGCAGTCGACGCCCGTCTCGCATTTCCCGCCCTCGGCGTGGCAGGGTTCGAGCGCGGCGAACGCGCGGATGTTGCCGGCCGCCGCTTCCTGACCGGGGAGGTAGAACGCCGGGTTGCTCGGATCGCCGATGATGTCACCCGTCCGGATGTTGTACGCGGAGACCCAGATCTTCTTCGTGACGGCGTCGTCCACCGTGTGGAGGTTGCTCGTCGCGTCCGTGAGGATGTTTCCGTACGTCCGGCGGCTGGTGAAGAACACCCAGAAGTACCCACCGGCGGCGATCGGCGTGATCGTCGGGAAGAACTCGAGGTGCTCGTCCCGGGCGCCGGCGGGGAGGTACGTCGCGGCTCCTTGAGTCATGTAGCCGTTCGCGCGGTTCAGGGGGCGAGCATTTCCGGTCGCGATGTCCACCGTCCAGAGATCGCTGTGGGCCGTCGCGGGACGGTCCGGGTACGCGCTCACGTAGTCCGGCGCGTCCCCGAGGACGAACACGACTTCCTGGTTGTCCGGCGTGATGAACGGCCAGCCCGGGTACAGCGTGTCGTGCTTGAAGATGCGACGCACGTTGGAGAACGTGTTCGTCGCGGTGTCGAAGTTCGCGACGGCGAGCGAGTGACCGCTCGAGTCCTCGTGCCAGTTGAAGGCGACGAGGGAGCCGTCCGGGGAGAACGACGGCATCTTCGCGTACTGGACGCTCCAGCCGCTCACGCTGATCGGGTTTCCGGTCGCGGTGTCGAGCAGCATCGACGCCTTCGTGCCGATCATCGCGGGGATGTTGCCCGGCGCGTCCGGGAAGAGCGGGTTCACCGAGGCCGTCGACGAATTGCCGGGGCTGCCCATCGTCAGCACCTTGGATCCGTCGGGGTACACGGCGCCGAGCCCCATCTCGGCCGTCGCGCTCTGCAGCGTGACCTTCGGCGGCGGGTTCAGGCCAGGGTTCGCGACGAGGTCGAACGAGCCGCTGGTGTACGGCCCGAGCGGATAGGCGTGGTGCTGCGCGACGAGCACGTTCCCGTTCGCGGAGAGCGAGTGGCACGACCAGCACGGGCCGACGGGCGCGATGCCCGCGTCGGTGAGGAGCACCTGCGGCGTCGGCGCGCCGAGACGGAGCTTCATCACCGCGCCGTTGTTGCCGGCCTGCGGAGACGTGTACGTGTTGTAGAAGAGGTCGCCCTTCAGCTTCCCGAGGGCGAAGACGAGCTGCACCTTGATGGGCCCGGTGATCGTGCCGCCGCTCGAGATAGTGACCTCGACGTTGAGGGGGTCCGTCGCGCCCTGGGACTGCTGCTGCGCGGGCGTCCACGCGGTGTCCGGGATGTTGAGCTGGAACTTGCCGTTCGCGCCGGTGCAGCCCTTGTAGTCGAACTTCGCGCTCGACATGTGGAGGTACACGGCGTCCGCCGCGCCCGTCTGCGACCACTGAATGACCGGGGCCGCGAGCCCGACGGGCAGCACCGTGCCGTCGTACGGGTAGAGGATCTTCACGCTGCCGCCGCTGCCGCTTCCGGCCTGGAGGGCGGCGGCCGTGTTCGCGTCCACGGAACCGGGACACTCGTTCACGTTGATCGGCTGGTCCGCCGGGGGCGGGATCGCCGCGCCACCGGCGCCGCTGTTGTCCCCGCCGGAGCCCTGGCCCGCTCCGCTTCCGCCCTGAGGACCGCCGGAGTCCGGAAAGAAGTACCCCGTCCCGGCTTCCCCGCCGAGCGCGCCCACGGATCCCGTCCCGCCGTTCCACTGACCGCCCTGGCCGCCGAACGTGGTGCCGAAGCCGGCTACGTTGCTCGGCCCGTCGTCGGTCGCGTTGTTCTTCGGCGAACAGGCGGCGAAGCCCGCGCCGAGCATGATGCCGGCGACGAACAAAGGTCGGAGCGAGAGCCTCGGTTTCGAACCGCCGACTTCGTGGTTTCTCATGACGACAAAAGGGAGTCCCTTCTTCGGCGGCCGCGGTACCGAACGGTGTCAATGATACACAGTCGCGCACGATCTGCAGGCCCTATTCCTGGACGTCTGTCCGTTTTTGCTCGGACGGAAATTGGTATCCCTGCAGTCCCTCGAGCTCCAAAGCGGGTTGCCCTGGCTGCCGCTTCGCGCTCTGGTCGGAGGCCCATGGCAGCCAAGAAGTCCGCGAAGAAGCCCACGAAGCCCGGAACGAAGAAGCGGCGCGGCGTGAAGCTCGAGCCGACGGAGCTCGACGCTCCCGACCTGCCCATTCCGACGCCGGAGGGTGAGCTCGCGGCGCTCGCGGACCAGGTTCGGGCGGACGGCGGCGCGGTCATCGGGGCGTACCGGGAGCCGCTCGGCGGGCGATCGCTCCTCTTCGTGTCCCTTCCCGTCGACAAGGTCTCCCCGACGCCGTTCCAGCGCGACGTCTCGGACTCGCACGTCCGGAAGCTCACGCTCGCGATGGACAAGACCCGTCGCTTCCTCGACCCGATCATCGCCGTGCGAGAAAAGGACGGCTACCAGACGCCGAACGGCAATCACCGTCTGACGGCCCTCCGCGAGCTCGGCGCGAAGGCGATCGTCGCGCTCCTCGTTCCGGAGAAGGAGGTTGCCTACCAGATCCTCGCGCTGAACATCGAGAAGGCGCACAACCTCCGCGAACGCGCGCTGGAGGTGGTCCGCATGTACCGAGACCTCGCGGGCTGGTCGGATCAGAAGGAGACGGACTATCAGCTCGAGTTCGAGGACCCGTCGCTCGTCACGCTCGGCTTCGCGTACCAGGAGCGCGGGCGTCTCTCCGGCGGCGCGTACGGCCCCGTGCTGAAGAAGGTGGACCAGTGGCTGGATCGGCCGCTCGCCGAAGCGCAGAAGGAGCGCGAGCGGCGCGCGAAGGTCGTCCTCGAGTTCGACGACGCGGTGTCCGGAGCCGTCGAGCGGCTGAAGGAGAAGGGACTCACGAGCCCCTACCTGAAGGCGTTCGTCGTCGCGCGCGTGAACCCGCTCCGGTTCATGAAGGGGGAGCCCCCGCCGTTCGACGACCTGTTCGCGAGCATGACGAAGAAGGCCGCGGGAATGGACCCCGGGAAGATCAAGGTGGAAGACCTCGCGCGCTCGGGCGGCGCGCCGGACGAGGACTGAAAAAGCGTGACGCGCCGCGCCGGAGACGGGTGCCTTCCGGGGCCCCGAGCGGGTACCTTCCGGTAGAACCCCCGGGACCCGGGAAGGAAATCCCAGGCTCGAACGTAAGCTCCCGGGAGCTTGCAGGGTCTCCAAGAACGCACCAGGAAGTCAGCCACCATGCGCATCTCGAAGCACCTCCTCGGAACCGTCCTCGTCGCCGGAGCCGCGCTCGGGCTCTCGCTCGGCTACGCGCCACGAGCTCACGCGGAAGAAGAATTCGACGTCGTCGTCGCGGGCGGCAAGGTCACCATCCAGGCCAAGGGCAAGTGGCACATCAACCAGGAGTACCCCTGGCGCTTCACGCCCAAGGGCGCGGAGAAGATCGACAAGAGCAAGTTCACCCTCTCCGAGCACTCCGCCAGCGTGGACGCGCCGAAGGGCGAAGGCACCGTCAAGGGCGGCGTCTGCAGCGGAGAGCAGTGCCTCCGGATCGAGAAGACCGTCGTCGTCCAGTGACCGGACGCGTGCAGGCCGCCTGACGGGACGCCCGCCGGCCCCGGTCACCACGGGGCGGGGCGGTAGTCCTTCAGGAACTGGCCCCAGACGTGGGAGCCGGTGTTGATGCCGTCGAAGATGGGGTCGACGATTCGCGCCGCGCCGTCGACGATGTCGAGCGGCGGGTGGAAGCCGTTCTCGGCGGTCTTCCGCGCGGCGATGTGCGCGGGGTCCTCGTCCGTCACCCAGCCCGTGTCCACGCTGTTCATGTGGATGCCGTCGCGGAGGTAATCGGGAGCGGACGTGCGCGTCATCATGTTGAGCGCCGCCTTCGCCATGTTCGTGTGCGGGTGCTTGTCCGTCTTGAAGCGCCGGTAAAACTGCCCCTCCATCGCGGAGACGTTCACGATGTGCTTGTCGCCCGTGACGTCTTTTCGCATGAGCCCGCGGAGGCGGGCGTTCAGCACGAACGGCGCGATCGCGTTCACGAGCTGCACCTCGAGGAGCTCCACGGTGCCGACGCGATCCAGCGGGAGCCGCCAGCTGTTCACGTCCCGGAGATCCACTTGCTGCAGATCCGCGTCGAGCGCGCCCGTCGGGAAGAGCGCCCCGTTCGTCGCGATGTCCTCCTCTTGTAGAGCGACCTGGGAGAGCGCGGCGGACGCCTCGAGGCCGACCGCGAGCGTCGCCGGGCCGCGACGCTCGGCGAGCCGCCTCCGCGATTCGACGCGCATCGCCTCGTAGTCGCGGACGAGCGGCTGCGCCGCGGGGGAGAGCGCGGAGACGGGTCCGAGCTCGCCGCTCATGAGGTGCTGGTAGAAGCCCGGCGGGCGGCGCACCGTCTGACAGGCGTTGTGGAGCATGAAGTCCAGGCGAGATTCCGTATGCTCCACGTGCCGCGCGAACGCCTCCACGCTCGGCGTGTGCCGGAGATCGAGCCCGTAGATCTGGAGCCGGTCTCTGAAATCCTCGAAGTCCGCTTCCCTCGCGTAGCGTTCCGCGGCGTCGCGAGGAAACCGCGTCGTCACGAGCACCCGGGCGCCCGCCCGTAGCAGGAGGATCGCGGCCTGGTAGCCGATCTTGACGCGCGCGCCGCTGATGAGCGCGACGCGCCCGCGGAGATCCGCGGTCTGGGACCGCTTGCCGTAGTTGAAGTCTCCGCACTCGCGGCACATCTGGTCGTAGAAGAAGTGCACGACGGGGCACGGCTTCTTGCAGACGTAACAGACGCGCGGATCGTGGAGCTCCGGAGACTCCCAGCCTTCGTCTCGCTCGGCGCGCTCGCTCGGAGAGGACGCGCCTCCCGCCGCCGCCGCGAGGAGCAGAGGGTCCGGAGTGACGAAGACGGGTTCGAGCCGTTTCCTCCGAATGCCGGTGCGCGCGAGAACCGCCTCGTCCGCGTCGCGCTTCCGCTTCTTCTTCTGCTTGCCGAGCGCGCGCGCGAGGAGACGCTGCTCGTTCCGTTCCGGACGCGAGAGCCGCCCCGCCGCCATGAGGAAGCGATTGCGCGTCTCGAGATCGAGCGCCGCGAGGCCCGAGCGATCGTCCACGAGCGCCTCGAGGAGGCGGAGGCAGTCGAGGAGCTCCTGCTCGGTCATGGCGAGAATGGCGAAATGCGAGGGAACGGAGCGGACGAAAAAAGGCGCGGGGGCCCGCGTGCTTAGCACGAGGAAGACGGATCCTGTTTGCGCGGGGGAAGGGCGCTCTGGTATACTGAACCTCTACTCAGTAATCAGAGGCTAACCCATGGATTCTACTCAGGATGAATCACTGAACGGTGCCGTCAGCTACGAGGGAGCGCCCATCGCGGAAGTCGAGCACGAAGGGCTCGAGTACCGCATCGATCCGGGCCGTGGCTCCGCCGTCGCGATCTCGCGACGGGAAGCGGGCACGTTCCAGTGGGCCTTCGTGATGGAGGGCCGGTGGGACGGCGTGCAGCTGAAGGCGAAGGGGCTCGGCTACCCCGTCGTGTCTGCCCTGTCGTCGGCGCTGTCGCAGGCAATGCGCGTTCGTGAAGAGTCGTGGGCGTGACCATGTCGGAAGAACACGGCTCGCGCCACACCATCTCCTTGAAGGAACGCGCGCGGCTCGCGCGACGCGCGGCGTATCAACGCGCGAAGGAAGCGCGCGCGAAAGATCCGCGTGTGCTCGCGCTGAAGGAAGCCGCGAAGAAGAAGCGGAAAGAGATCTACCAGGAGCTCAAGGCAAAGCGAAAAGCCGAGCGAAAGGTGGAGAAGAAGGAAGACGAGAAGCGCCGGACCGAAGCGCGCGACGAAACCCGCAAGGCGAACTTCGGGGAGCTGATGAAGCTCGTGAAGAAAGGCGCCGGAGGCGCAGCGCACGAACCGGAAGAGACGTCCGCGCGGGAGATTCCCACGGCGGGTCCGCCGGAGCTCCGGCTCGTCGCGTCGAACACGCCGAGGAAGCGCAGTGGAGAGAAGCGACCGGCGCTACGGCTCGTCGAGAAGGACGGGGGGACGGAAGCGACCGAAGAGTGAACGTCAGAGACTCGGCGTTCGCCGTCGGCCGCGTCCGGGTCAACCAGGCTGCTCGGCTGGCTCGCCGAACAGCAGCCGGTTCTTCGGCGTGATCGCTTCGGGAATCGTCTGCGTGTGCACGGCGTAGCCGGCGGCTCGAAGCCGTAGCGCTCGCGTCGCGTCGATCGCGAGCGCAAGGTCCATCCAGCCTTCGAGATCCCCGGCGTCGCACTTGGCCTGCGAGTGACAGCACGGAAGAACGACGACGCTCGCTCGCGCTTCGGTGGCGCGAGCGAGCACGCGATCCGTCAGTCGCCCGCAAGCGTGGGCAGACACGACGAGATCGCCGGCGAAGAGGGGGACGTCCTCGACGTCGGATTCCACGAACCGGACCCGCCCGTCGAGCCTCGGCCACGCCCGGACGAGCGCCGCGAGGGACTTCTCGGCGCTCTTCGGCAGGCGGACGTCGGCGGCGACCGCGGACGGGGACGTATCGTCGAGGAGCAACAGGAACGCCGCGACGAGCCCGTGGCCGCACGCGAGATCCACGACGCGGCCGCCGCGGAACCGGCGCCGTGCGCGCCGCGCGACTTCCCATGCCTCGAAGAGCTCTTTTCTCGGCAAGCACTGTTCGTCGCACAGCACGCGCGCAATACGATGGAAGAGCGTGTCCTCCGGGAAGCGATCCTTGTCTCTCGGCCCGAGACGCGCGCGGCTGCCGGGGTCGTACGTCACGGCCCCCACACGCGGACCGTCTGATCGCCGGAGCCGGAGACGAGGGCCGAGCCGTCCTTCGTGAAGCGGATGGCGTAGACGTTCGCCGTGCCGGTGTGCCGGAGGAGCTTCCGGAGCTTCAGGTGTCCGCCCTGGGGATGGGCGTCGAAGATCCGGATCTTCCCCTCGTAGGAAGAAACGGCGAGGGCGTCCCCGCTCGGAGAAAAGCGCACGCGGTGGATGTTGTTCCCGAAGTTCGCGTCGCCCCCGAGCGGCTGTCCCGACGAAAAATCGTGCATGACGACGGCGCTCCCGCCGACGGCGAGACGGGTGTCGTCCGGAGAGATGTCCACGCTGTTCGAGTACTGCGGCGCGCCGGAGACCCAGAGGACGCGGCGCGCCGCGAGGTCCATCACCTCCGTGTCGTTCGACGGATAATACGTGACGGCGAGACGACGCTTCTCCGAGTCGAGATCCCACTCCTCCACGCGCTCGGAGAAATCCAGGACCACGAGCGGCTCGAGGCGAGACCCCCGGAACCCGTAGAACACGAGGCGACTCTGCTGCGCGGGGATGTACGCGGACGACGCACCCAGCACGGCATGGTCGTCGGTGAACCGGAGCTCGTCCGCGGGCTCCGCGGAGAGCGGAAGCGCGCTCGGCACGGCGCCGCCGAGCGCGAACACGCCGCGTTCACCCGCGAAGAGGACGTCGGGCGGCGAACCCGGCGAGGCCGCCCAAGGCGCGAAGAGAAAATCTCCCCGCGAGAACTGCTTGTAGCCGGGCACGGGCAGCGTCGCGACCTTCTGGAACGACGGAAACTCGTACGTGTGGAGCATCGCCTCGTCCTCGCTGACGACCAGCGCGTGCCGTTCGTCGTCGCTGAGATCGAGGATCGAGAGGTAGCCGTAGCCGACGTTCACCCGCTTCTTCTCGTGCCAGGACTCGTACTTCGCGGGCCCGGCGAAGCGCTGCGGCGTCCGCGGGAGCGACCAGAGCGGCACGCGCACGTCCATCCGAACGACGCGCCCGAAGCCGCGCGGCGCCGGCGCGAGCGGGGGCTGATCCGGCATCGGATCCGAAACTGGAAGCGTCGGCGGGGACACGCGACGTCCCGGCGAAACGGGCGCTCCCGGCGCGACCTGGAGCGGTGCGCCCGAAGCCGACACACTTCCCGGCGCACCAGCCGCGACCTGAATCGGCGCGCGCGGGCCCGACGCGCTTCCCGGCGCATCCAACGCCGACGCACTCGACGTCGTACCGGCGCCGTTGGCGCCGGTCGGCCCATCCGCGGCGGCGGGCCCATTCGCGGCGGTCGGCCCGTTCGCGGCGGTCGGCGCGTTCGCGGCGGGGGACTCGTTGCGCGCGCCGCATGCCGTCGCGCTCGCAGCGGCGACCGAGCCGACGATGACGAGAACCACGTACCGAGCCGGGCGCGAGCGGCCCGCGCCGCGGGGCGCGCCGCGCGAGGAGCTCGCGTTCCGGCGCGCAAGACCCCGGACCGAATGCGTCATCTGGCCATTACAGCACGTCCGCGACGGGACCGTCGGAAGCCCACGCGGAGAAGCCACGTCCGCGCGGGCGCCACAGGGCACTCCTCCGCACCCGGCCCGGCCCGGATCCCGAGGAGTGCGCGCTCCGGGCACGCGGAGGGCGACCAGCCCGAAAACCACGGGCAGACGAATGCCCGTCCATCACTCCGACCAGCACGACTCCGCGCCGCGCGAGGTGCGTCTCCCGGTTTCGGAGCACGTAGAAGAGCGCCCGCCGCACCTCGAGCGGAGTCCGCAGCGCGCGCGCATGAAAGCGATCCGCGAAGACTCCGCCACGCCGCCGAACCCGACGATTCACGCCCCGCGCCACTCGGATGGCTAGCCCCTGGACGAAGCGCGAGAGCGAGAGCGCATCCGCCGCCTCGACGAGCAAATGCAGAGGGTTCGTCTGCACCGAAAAGTCCACGAGCCGCCCTCCGAGCCCGTCTTCCCTGCCCGGAGGGCGCCGACCACGGCGCGAAACAGCGCGCGCGCCCCACGAGCGGAGCGGGAGCCCGAGCTGGCGGGGTCGACGACGAGGCACGTACTTGAATTAGCACATATCTCGAGGCCAATGAGGAACGCACCCAGCTCAACCGGGGTCCGGATTATGGACATGGGTGACAGTCGACCCTCATGACATCGGTGATGGGGTGACAGTTTGTTCCAAGGACATGGGTGACAGTCGACGGCAGGAGGTGCTCCTTGCCGTGGAAAGCGACGTCACCAGTGCAACAGCGA
>DASZXK010000102.1:0-30620 GCA_035545855.1 Polyangiaceae bacterium | reverse complement strand
TCGTCACATCTCAGCCGTCAATTCGCGCGGTTTCGAAGTGGGTAGATTCGGGGCTGCCCCACCCGGCATCCCGCAAGGCGGGCTGCCGACCGCCCCAAGCGTCCGTGCTCACCCGGCAGCCGGGTTCCGCGCGGCCACGGGGCGGTGCCGCGTGACCCGTCGAAGGAGTTCCGGAGACACCCTCGGTAGCGCCGGGCGACGTGAAGCGTCGTCTCGCGGTGTGTGCTTCCGAGAGCGCGTCGACGGCGCCCTCGTCTCGGCACTCTCGAGATCGGGGAGCGAGTCTTCGCCGTCGACGCTCTCTCGGAAGCCTGTTTCCGAGAAAGCCATGAAGCTCGCGAAGCGAAGGCTCACGGTATCACTCTGCCGGAAGCATCGCGCCCGACACGAGGCGACGCTCGTCGCCACGTCTTTCGGGCGCGACGCCGGAACGACCTCATCCGGCGGATTCGACCGGAAAGAGTGACGAATGGTCAGCGCGCAATGGGGGGCAGCTCATCCGCCTCGACTCCTCCCGCGTTTCGATCCGGCTGTCTCCGGATCGCGATCGGTCATCTAGGGCGCCTTCTTCCGCGTCACGGAGCCGAGGTCCCACGCCTCGAGCCCGATGACGTCGCTCGCGCGAGCGCCGGCGACGGAGAGCGTGCCGATGACGGCGAGGGGCAGCGTGCGGAGGATCGTCTCCGGCCGGACGGACGCGGGGGGCGGCCGGTCGACGAGGCGCGGATCGGCGGCCCGGAGCAGGCCGAGGAGATCGTCGCGTTCCGTCGTCCCCGGGCGGCGCGAGAAGTCGATCGCGAGCGAGAAGTGTCCGCCGGCGATCCTCGTCCGGAGCTCGGCGCGCGCGAGCGGCGTCACCCGTAGCTCGTGCCCCGACGCGGAGAGGGCGCGAGCGACGACGCGGGCCACCTCGACGAGATACGCGCTCCCCTGGTCCACGACGATCTCCGCGGCGGGTCCGCCCCAGACGGCGGTCGTCCGCGCTGCGGGTTTCACGAGCCCGAGGTGCGACAGGCTCGACGGATCGAGGCCGTCCACGAGCGCTGCGGCGATCCCCGGCGCGCCCCAGCTCTTCGCCTCCGGACCGGTACGGAGAAGCACGGCGCCGAACGGCTCCGTCCGGAAATCGACGGCTTCCGTCCGCGCGCGGTGGAGCCCCCGGCCGAGGAATCCGACGTCCGCGTCGCCCGATTCGAAGGCGCGGAGCGCCGTCGCGAGATCCGGCGCCGGAACGACGACGATGCGATCCAGGAACGACGGACCGCGCGCGGCGCGCTCGTTTCGTTCGAGGACGAGCGTCCCCCGATCGAGCGTCGCGACGAAGGCGCCAGTGCCGTCGAGCGGTCCGTTGGCGGCGCCCTTCGGGACGATGGGAACCGCCGACGTCGCGAGCGCGTCGCTCACCGCCGCGGGGTCCGCGCCGGGAAATCGCGCGGCGAGCGGTTGCCCCTCCACGAGCGTCGCGCGCGGCAGCGAAGCGACCGCGGGGCGTCCCGCGCCGGCGCTCGCGCGCTCGAGCGACCAGAGGACGTCCCTCGCGCCGAGCGACTTCCCGCGGGCGCTCACGAGCCCGGGGCGGAGAGAGACGACCGCGCCTCCGTTTTCGGCTCGCGGCGGGCCGTCGGCGAGCACGGGAAACGCTCGACCCTCGCCGTCCCGGAGGAACAGCGGATCGGCGAGCGCGGGGCCGAAGAGCGCGCTCGCGACGTCGTCTCCGGAGAACGGATCGACGGCGTCCACCGCGAACGGGAGCGAGAGCCGGAGCACGCCGCCGTACGGCTTCCTGCCGAGCGCCGAGGAGCGGCTCGCGACGAGCGCCGCGGCGAGGAAGCTCCGGCGCGAGACCCGGACCGTCATCGGACCACCCAGAGCTCGCCGCGCGTCGCGACGAGGAGCGGGGAACGACCGGGCCCGTCGGGAGGGCACGCGGCGAGTGCCCGTACTCCGCCGGGAGCCGCGAGCCGTTCGCGTTCGGTGAGCGCGCCGTCCGCGCCGAAGGTCCGGACCACGACCGCGTCCGCCGCGGGGGCGTCCGTGTCCTCGCTCGTCGCGAGCTCGGGCGCGCCGTCGCGATCGAGGTCCGCGACGGCGATCGCGCCGCCCGCGGCGGGAAGAGTCGCCTTCCGTCCGCCGTCGTCCTGCACCGCGAGCGCGCCGTCCGGCGTGCGATGGGCGAGTATTCGTCGGAGCGCGCCCGCCGGCGTCACCGACGTCCCCGACGCGATGGCGTCGACCGCGACGTCGCGAGGGAGCATTCCCGGGGGGTCGCTCGCCGTGCACGGGACCGGTACGCCGACCGCCGTCTTCGTCCGTGACAGGCAGCCGGCGAATCGCACCGGGAGCAACCCCGGAAGACGCGCGACGGTATGGAGATCCGCCCCGAGCACGAGGCCGTGATCGCGGTCCGTCGTGCCGATGTGGAGCGTTCCGTCGCCCGGGATCTCCGCGACGGCGATGGGCTCCCGGAGCGGCGAGGCCGCGACCGGGGCGAGCGAGGGCCACTCCGCGGACGCGAGCACGCGGAACGCCGCGCCGTCGATCCGTCCGAGGGAGACGCGGCGTCGACCGACGACCAGCACCGCCGGAGGGCCGTCGTCGGTCAGCTCGCCGCACGCGAGGGCCACGACGTCCGGGACGTCGACTTTCACCCGCGCCACCGTGGGCCGGCCGAGCGGAGGGGGAGCGCCGGAGCCGAGTCCGCCGTCGATCGGTCGGATCGCCGTCGCGGTCGCGCGGGATTCGTCCTTCACTCCGCGGACCCGATCCCAGAAGCCGATCTTCGGCGAACGGACGTCGGCGGTCGCGCGCGCACGGCCTGCGCGGAGCTCCACCGTGACGAACACGATGCGCTTCGCCGTCTTCGCCAGGGCACGCGCCGCCGGGAGCGTCGTCGCGCCGAGGGGCGCCGCGCCGCTCCCGAGCTCCCGGGCGAGTGCCGCGCCGAGCTTTCCCGGACCGTCCGGCGTGGTTCCGAACGGGGCGACCGCGATCACCGTTCCGTCACCGAGCGCGCCGAGCCCCCGGGCGAGGTCACAGGCGAGGCCCTCCGTCGCGGTCGTTTCACCGCGTGCGCACTGGGGGCGAGTCGCCCCTCCGGCGCCGAGGGCCTGGGCCGAGCCGAGCGCGACGGCCAGCATGAACGCCGAGAGAGCGCTCGAGGGAGGCAGGCTCGGCGACGAACGGCGCGGCGTGACCACTTTCGGCCCACCATAGCGGCAAATCCACGCCGGAAGGAGCCGCCCGGGCGCGTCCCCCGCCGCGGAGAACGGGCTCGTTCGGTGGGTTTTGTGGCGGGCCTCGTTCGTCGCGGTTGCTAGCCGAGCCTCGGGTGCGATATCCGAGTAGAGCTTGAATCTCCGTCCCGTGATCCTGTCGGGCGTGCTGCTCGGCGCGGCGCTCCTTCTCGGTTCGGCTCGTGCGAACGCGCAATGCGTGGACGAGGAGTTGAAGAAGGAGCTCGTCGGCAAGCGCGCGTATCGCGGCGTGGTTCCTCGCAAAATCAAGAAGGCCCTCCGGCACGAGCTCTCCCCGCTCGGCGGCTGGTACGCGGGGGACATCTCGGACGGCGCGCCCATCTGGGGCGGCGCATACACGTTCCACTTCACGGAGGAGCTCGGACTGGAGGCGTCCTACCTCCACACGACGCGGAGCTTCGGCTTCATCGACGCCGTGAACCAGGCGCACGAGAACGTGCTCGACATCGGGAACACGAGCTCGCCCGTGAACATGTACATGGGGCACCTCGTGTGGACGCTCGCGTACGGCAAGGTTCGCTGGTTCGGCGGTCCCATCGGGCGCCTGGATTTCTACGCGGCGCTCGGCGGCGGCGCGGTGGACGAAGCGGGGAGCCGCGGCGTGGCGGGCTCCGGCGGCATCGGCATCAAGCTGTTCTTCACCGAGTGGCTCGGGATGCGCTTCGACATCCGGGACCAGGTCCGCTCCGTGCGCGGTCCGCTCGGCATCGAGCGTGTCGTGAACGACGTCATCGCGCTCGGCGGGCTCAGCGTGTTCTTCCCGTTCTCGAGCTGAACGGGCGCGGGCTCAGACGCCCGTCAGGGCCTTCAGCACCTTGCCCCAGAACGTGGACGGGACGATCTCCGCCGTCGACACGACGAGGCACACGCACGGATCTTCGCTCGTGATGTGCTGCGTGTGACGCGAGCCTTCCTCGCGACGGGAGAGATCTCCGTTCCGGAACACTTCTTTCGTCGCGCCGTCGGTGAGCTCACCCTCGAGCACGAGGACCATCTCGAGCCCCTGGTGCGAGTGCTCCGGAACGACGAAGCCGGGGGAGAACCGCACGACCTTCGCCTGGATCCTGCCGACGGTGAGCGCGAGCGGGACGTGCTTCACTCCGGGAGCGAGGAACCGGAACCGCGGCGGGCCGTCGAGGAATGCGTGGATCGGCCTCGGGATCATCCGGAACTCCGGAGGGAGCGGGGCTCGTTCGCGCTTCTCTCGAGCAGCCGGCGGGGGGAGGTCCTCCGGGGGAGCCATCTCGCCGTCCCCTCCGGGGAGCGAGTCGAGGAGCGCGCCGCCGAGCTCTTCCAGGAGCTTCACTTCGTCCCGGCACTCCGCGCAGTACGTGAGGTGGCACGCGATCACCAGGGACAGGTGATCGGGGCTCGCGCCGCTCGCGTACTGCGCGAGCTCGTCCGGCTCCGGATGGTGCACCGGTTTCATTCTTCGTCTCCTCCGCTCACCCGACCCCGGAGCGCGCGGAGCGCCAGGCGCGCGCGCGTCTTCACCGTTCCGAGCGGCACTCCCGTCGCTTCCGAGTGCTCGCTCATCGACTGCCCCTCGAAATACAACCCCTCGAGCACGGCGCGCTGCTCCGCCGGGAGATCGAAGAACGCCGCTCGGAGCTCGCGGACCCGCTCGCGGAGCGCCGCCCTCGTCTCGGGCGAGGGCGCGACGACGTCCCGATCGCCCACCCAGCACGGATCTTCCGGATCCGGCTCCGGGCGTCGACGGCGTCTCACCGAGTCGATCAGCCGGTTCCGGGCGATGGTGAACACCCACGTGCTCATCGACCCCTTCTCCGGGTCGAACCGCGCGTTCTCCCGCCACACGGTGAGCATCACCTCCTGCACCACCTCCTCGGCGAGGGCGCTCCCGAGCCCCTGCCGAACGAGATACGCCCGGACGCGCGGCGCGTACTCCGCGAACAGGGCGTCGAAGGCGGTGCGATCCATGTCCCGGTGAAGCCGCTCAGGGGCAAGGGCGCCGGACGAGCCGAGCGCGTCGCGCGAACCGGAGGTGGGAGAACCCCGCCGTCCGGAACCTTCCATGCGGTCGACGACCTGGAGCTGCATACCGCTTCGGGCAATACGCGGTTACCGGGCATTCGGACTTCCGGGCCCTCGAAAAAGCGGAAGCGCATCCGAAATCCGACCGAGGATTGCGGCCGTACGGCATAGAGTTCCCCATGGGACGCTCCCGTCACTATCGGCCGGGGGTGCTCGTCTCGTCCAGGGGAACCGGGCCGTCCATCGGGCCCAGGGAGACACCTCAGATGACCATTCGAACGATCCTCGCCACGGGCATTTTCGGCCTCGGCGCCCTCCTCGCCGCGTGCAGCTCCGACGATTCCAGGACACCGGCCGCGAGCGGCGACGCGCTCTACGTTCGTCTCGGGAAAGCCGACGGCATCGAGACCGTGGTGGCGGACTTCCTCGAGCGCGTGAAGGCGGATGCGAAGATCAACGGGTACTTCCTGAACGCCTCCGTCGACCAGGCGCACCTCTCCGCGTGCCTGGTGAAGCAGATCGGGGAGGCGACGGGTGGACCCGAGAAATACGACTGCAAGAGCATGGCGGACGCTCACTCGAACCTCGGCATCTCCAGGCAGGATTTCGACGACCTCGTCGGTCATCTCTCGGATGCGCTCGTCGCCGCGAAGGTCGAGCAGAAGGACGTGGACACGATCCTGGGCGTCCTCGGGCCCATGGCAGCCGACATCGTCAGGGACGAGACGAACGACGCCACCGTCTACCAGCGTCTCGGGCGGAAGCCCGCGATCCAGGCCGTCGTCACGGATTTTCATTCGCGTGTGATGGCGGACGCCGCGATCAACTCCTTCTTCGCGACGACGGACGCGAACCGGCTCGCGACGTGCCTCGTGCGGCAGGTGTGCATGGCGACGGGCGGACCGTGCAAGTACGGTGACGAGATCCCGGACGCCGAGCCCGGCGTGAAGAGCGCTTGCCGGACGATGAAGGACGCGCACACGGGCTTGAACGTCGCCTACGCGGACTTCCAGGAGCTCGTCACGGATCTCGTCGCGGCCCTCGACGCCGCGAACGTCCCGGCGGACGACAAGAACGCGATCCTCGGCGTGCTCGCGCCGATGTGCCCCGACATCGTGGAGAAGGACGCCTGTCAGTGACGAAACGTCGTGCGGCCTCGGTGGCACTGCTCGCGGGCGCGGTCGTCGCGGCGTCCGTCGGGTACTGGCGTCACCGAGCTCGCGCGGCCGCGCAGCACTGGGTCGCGCCGGTGCTCGTCGATCCGGCTGCCGGCGCCCGGACGCCGTCCTCGGAGATCCTGGGCGTCCGCGTCGGAGCCACGCGCCTCGTCGAGGTCCAGCGGCTCACCGGCGCGAAGGGGCTCTCGTGCGCGGACCGAAGTGTTCGTGTGCTCATGGGGGAGCTCCGCGACAAGAAGCGAGCGGAGATCGCCGCCGCCGAGGCCGCAGGGAAGCCGGATGCCGTGAGCGGCGCGTCCATCCTGACGAGGAAGACCGCTCGCGACGAGAACCCGCAGGTGCGTTTCTCCTGTGACGGGGTCCGGTCGGGCGCGCTCGGCGACCGGGCGCGCCCGGAAGGCGTGGGCCGCCTCCTCTACGTCTTCGACGACGCGAACGGCCCCGTCCGTCACGCCTCTTACCAGCGAAATCACGACGACTGGACGGCGGCGCTCGCCGACTACGAGGATGCGCGTCGCGCCCTGACGGAGAAGCTCGGTCCGCCACGGGAATCTTCTTCGATGCCGAAGAGCGGCGCCGCACCGGGGGGTCCGCTCCCGAAGTACGGTCGCCGCGTCGCCGAGTGGAAGTTTTCGGACGTGGTCGCGACGGTCTCCGTCGGAAACCTGGGGGGACGCGGCTTTTCCGTATCGGAGGCGCTCGAGGTGCCCCTGCCGCTCCGTCCGGACGCTCCCGTCCGCTGAGCGCCGATGCTAAGAGCGCTCCCCCATGGGAGACCTCACGAAGACCCTCGTCCTGCTCCGTCACGGCCAGAGCCAGTGGAACCAGGAAAATCGGTTCACCGGCTGGGTGGACGTTCCGCTCTCGCCGCTCGGCGTCGAGGAAGCGCGCCGCGCCGGCCAGGTCCTCCGCGCGGAGGGGCTCGAGTTCGACGTCGCGTTCTCGTCCGTGCTGAAGCGAGCCATCAAGACGCTCTTCATCGCCCTCGAAGAGCTCGACTCCACGTGGATCCCGACGTTCCGGAGCTGGCGAATCAACGAGCGCCACTACGGAGCGCTCCAGGGCCTCGACAAGGCGGAGACGGCGGCGCGCCACGGCGAGGATCAGGTGAAGATCTGGCGCCGGAGCTACGACATTCGCCCGCCCGAGCTGACGACCGACAGCGAATACTGGCCCGGCAAGGACCGGCGCTACGCGAACCTCCTCCCTTCGGAGCTTCCGCGCACCGAGTGCCTGAAGGATACCGTCGAGCGGTTTCTCCCCTACTGGGAGACCGAGATCGCGCCCGTGCTCCGGAAGGGGCAGCGCGTGCTCATCGCGGCGCACGGCAACAGCCTCCGCGCGCTCGTGAAGCACCTCGAGGGGATCAGCGACCAGGACATCGTGGACCTCAACATCCCGACCGGGGCCCCGCTCCTCTATCGCCTCGACGACTCGCTTCGCCCCGTCGAACAGGGTCGCTACCTCGGAGACGCCGAGGAAGTGAAGGCCCGCGCGGCCGCCGTGGCCTCGGAGCTGAAGAAGAAGTAGCTGCAGCCCGCAGGCGGCTCGCTCGGCGCGGGCGGCTCGCTCGGCGCGGGCGGCTCGCTCGGCGCGCGGCCGGGAGGCCATTGCCCCTCTCGCGCTGCCAATGAAGCTGTATTAAGTTGTAATACATGACTGCTCCACGGCACCGAAAGCACCGCGGGCGTGCCCGGGATCCCAAGGATCGGCTCGTCCAGGCTCGCATCCCGGAGCGCCTCGAGAGCGTGCTGAAGGAACAAGCTCAGAAGCAGCGGCTCTCGGTCTCGCACCTCATCCGCAACATGCTCGAAGACACGTTCGAGCTCGTCGATACGGTGGTCGCCGGTGCGGGCGACATCGCGAAGGACTCGGCAGCGATCGCAGCGCAGGTGAAGCAGGACGCCGGAAAGCTGGCTGCATCCGTGCGCGGCGCCGCCGAGGACGCCGGAAAGCTCGCAACGACCGTCCGCGAAGTCGTGCGAAACCGTCGCGACGAAACCCCCGCCCGCGCGGGAGACGCGGGCGCGGGAGGCGCGGGCGCGGGCGGCGCGGGCGATGAAGCCGGCGACGGGGACCTGGACGACGACTCCATTCCCGACTCGGACGACCCCGTCTGGGCCGTCGACGACGACGACGATGCCGTTGCTGCCCCCGCCCTGGCGCCCCTCGGCGGCCTGGATCACGTGCTCGCCTGGAACCAGGTCGTCGCGAACAAGGACGTCGGTTGCGCCGGCTGCGGCCGCGCCATCCACCGCGGCGAAACCGGTCACCTCGGCATCTCGCAGAACCCCGGCACCCCCCCGACCTGGCTCTGCACCAGGTGCATCCGACGGCTCTGAGCTCGCGAGCTGCCCGTGCGGCGCCCGAACCACTCCGCCGCAACGCGCGTCGTCGAGTCGCGGCGCAGCGGAGAAGGCTGCTCGCGTGCTGACAGTGCGTCGTCGAGTCGCGGCGCGGTGCCACTTGGCCGCTCGGGTTCGCGATCGAAGGGGGTATTCTCACGCGAAGGCCGGGTGTCCGGTGTCATACGAGATATGACGCTGCAGATGCCGTTAGCTCATTGATATTCAGTGGTTACGGGTCGATCGGAGCCGGCATCTTGTAATGCATCATACGACAGCAAACGCAGCGGAGAGTCCCCCCTCGCACCAGCGATAGCCCCTCGCTATCGCCGTCGGAGCCCGCGGGTTCGGGGTTAGACCTACTGGCCGCAGCCAATTTCAGATGGATTGCCCCTTCCGGTCCTGGTCGCTCTTCCGGCTCAGCCGGCGCCGCCGAAGGCGCGAATATTTTGTATTACAAATCGGTTGCGGGGTCGGCGGAGATAATGTAATACAACTTATGCGTTCGTCAGACGGAACGCGATGGGATGGAAATGACGATGGGAACCAACGGTTTTTCGAGTGTTCACGAGAGCGGCGAATCCAGCAGGGCGAGTCGGCGTCGGCGTCGTTCGCGGCGGCGCCGCGAGGATTCGAGCGGCGAGGCCTCGAGCCGCGGCGCTTCGAGCCGCGAGGATTCGAGCCGCGGTGCTTCGAGCCGCGGTGCTTCGAGCCGCGGCGCGGGGCGGGGGGATTTGGGGGCGGAGCTTCGGGCTTGGGCGAACGTGATCGATGGGGTGCTCACCGCGGTCGAAGAGACGGCTTGGTCGGCGCGGCGGGTGGCGGAGCTGGCTCGTGAGCGGGTGAGGGAAGGGGAGCAGGAGTTCCGCGGGGTCCAAGCCGACCTCCGGGGGCTTCCGGAGCAAGCGACGCGACTGACGCAAACGGGATGGATGCTCGCCTCGATGGCCGCGGGGTACCGGCTCCATGGGCTCAAGTCGGCGTTCGTCTCCGAGCGGCGTGCGGACGAGATGCTCTCGACGTTGCATGCGAGGAGCGCACGCCGGTTCCACGACGTCTCGGCCGTCCACGGCGGAGCGTTCCTCAAAGTGGGGCAGCTGCTCTCGGCCCGGCCGGACCTCTTGCCGGAGATCTGGATCCGGGAGCTCGAGCGGCTGCAGGATGCGGCTCCGACGATTCCGTTCTCCGTCGTGAAGAGCGTCGTGGAGCGGGACCTCGGCGCGGACCTGGGGGTGCTCTTCGCGGCGTTCGACGAGACGCCAATCGCGGCGGCGAGCATCGGGCAGGTGCATCGCGCGGTGACGCTGGACGGTCGCTCGGTGGCCGTGAAGGTGAAGCGTCCTGGGGTCGGCGAGAAGGTGAAGACGGATCTCGCGCTCCTCGAGGCGTTCGTCGGGAGCCTCCGGGCCTCGCTGCCGGAGACGGACTACGCCACGATCATCGGCGAGATCAAGGGAGCGGTGCTCGCCGAGCTCGACTACGAGGAAGAGGCACGGACGACGCTCGCCGTTCACGAGTTCTTCGCGGGGCACGAGGGCATCGTCGTTCCGAAGCCCGACCTCGCTCTGTCGGGCAAGAACGTCCTCACCACGTCCTTCATCGAGGGACGGAAGATCACGACGGTTCTCGAGGAGCTCCGGATGCTCGCGGACGCGGGGGACGACGCGGCGCGGACCCAGATCGCGACGATCCTCGGAACTCTCCTCGAATCCTATCTCCGGCAGGTCCTCGAGGCGGGGATCTTCCAGGCCGATCCGCACCCGGGGAACATCCTCGTCACGGCGGACGGGCGCGTCGCGCTCCTCGACTTCGGTTGCGCCGAGGCGCTGCCGGATGAGAAGCGTCGCGCGTATCTCGATCTCGTGCAGGCCTTCGTGCTGTCGGATCGGGAGCGCGTGGCCGCGCTGTTCGGCGAGATCGGCTTCCGGACGCGGAGCGGGAACGTCGACACGCTCCACCAGTTTTCGGACGCGCTCCTCTCGGAGATCCGGGACGCGGTGCTCGGCGGCGGCGTGAAGTGGCCGACGAGGGACGAGGCCGTGAAGCGCATGACGGAGCTCCTCCGCGCCTGCGAGCACGACCCGGTCGTGACGCTTCCCTCCGAGTTCATCATGATCGCTCGCGTGTTCGGGACGCTCGGCGGGCAGTTCGCGAAGTACGAGCCGAACATCGACGTCGCCCGCCACGTGCTCCCCATCCTCGGGCCCGCGATGCTCGCGGGTCTCTTCTCGTGAACCCAGGGGGAAGAAAAGGAAATCCGACCATGACTCACAGCACCGACCAGAAGAACATCCACGACCACACGGACGATCTGCGCGACGCTGCCGACCGGTTCACCGACAGGGTGGACGACGTGGCGGACCGTTTCTCGGACACGGTCGAGGACATGGCAGATCGCTTCGCGGACACGATGGACGAAGCCGCCGACCGCTTCGCCCACCGCGCGCGGCACGTCACGTCCGAGATGGGCGTTGCCCGCGAGCGTCTCGGTGTGAAGCTCGAACGCGCCCTCGGCGCGGCCGCCGAGCTCAGCCGCGATGCGGAACGGCCGGCGCGGCAGATGGGGCAGGCCATCGAAGACCTCGCAGACGAGGTTCGCCGGAGTTTCGAGCGCATCACGCGCCCGCCGACGCCGCGCTGGTACGAGCGCCTGATGTTCTGGCGCTGACCGCCGCCTGGCGGCTGCCCACCGCGCCTCGACGGAGCGGCGGCTGGCGGTCTGGCGCTCAACCGGGGGGTGGGGGCGATAGGCCGCGGGAGCGCAAAGGTTTCGCGGAAAATGCCCGTGAAAACGGGCGGATCGGGGCGGTGAAGCGCCGGCTCGATTGGTGTAGTCTCGGTAGAATGCGCCCGCTGTCGCTCCTCCTCGTGGCTGGCCTGCTCGCGTCGTCGGGAGCGGCCGGCGCCGCACCTCCGAAGAAGCCCGCGCCGGCGGCGGCTCACGCCAGGGGAAAGCCTGCGGGCCACGCCGCGCCGGCAACGAGCGCGGCTCCGGAAGGAACGGGCGAGGACAGTCCGTACGGCGATACGCCGGCGCCGACCGCCACGGCCACCGCGGCGTCGGCGCCGAGCGCGGCCGCGACGGAAGCGGCGCCCTCGCCGGAAACGACGAGCGGCGACGCGAAGCTCGATGCGCCGCCGCCTCCGCAGACGAAGGAATCGACGGGGCCGAAGCCGTCGCCGCTCACGCCGGAGGCCGCGGAGCTCTCGAAGCCCGCAGCGCCGGCCGCGCCCGTCGCGCTCGACAAGCTCATGGCCGACATCGCGACGCTCCGGGCGCGCGTCGCGGCGCTCACGACGTCGCTGTTTTCGAGCAAGCTCCGCGTCTACGTCCGGACGGAAGGCGACGATGCTCGCATCGAGGCGTTCGTCCTCACCCTGGATGACGGCGTCGTGTTCCGGGGGGACGCGGGGTTCTTCGCGGAGGACGAGAAGGTCGTCTTCGACCATGCGCTCGCGCCGGGGAGTCACGTCATCGGGCTCGAGGTGGAGCGAAAGGACGCTCGCGGGCCGGCGTTCCGCACGTGGCAGACGTCGCGCTTCGCGGTGCAGGTGCCGGAGCGAAAGACGCTCGAGGCCATCGTCGTCGTCAAGGACGACTCCGACATGGCGGACGATTTCCCGGACGATCAGGACGGTCAGTACGATCTCCGGGTGAAGCTCCGCGCGAAGGTCGCGGAGTGACGGAGAGAGCGCCCGGGATGCGATTCGTCCGCCCGAGCCCGCTCCACGTCGCGCTCGTCGCGACGCTCGCGCTCGCGTTCACCGGCGTGGATGCCGCCGCGCAGGGGCCCTCTGCCGCGACGGCGGCGCCCGCTTCGGGTGCGGGCGCGCCGGGTGCCTCCGGCGCCTCCGCGGCGAGCGCGCCGGCAGCGTCCACCCCCGCGTCATCCGAGAGCCCTGCCGCGCCGGCGTCGAGCGCCGCCGCGACGGAAAAAGCCGGGGATCGCGGGAAGCCGGATTCGGGGAGCTCCGCGGCGCAGGCGTATGCTGCCGCGCTCGCGGCGCAGAAGCTCGGGAGCACGGAAGCGCTGTCTCGCGATCGCGTGCAGGAGGCGCTCGCCGACGCGGAGCTCGAGATCGCGTCGGGGCGCCGCGACGAGGCGATCGGGGACCTCGTGTACTGGGTCGAGTCGCCGCGGTTCGCGCCGTTCTTGCCGATGGACGAAGGGCGGAACGCCGTGTTCCTCCTCGGAGACGCGCTCGGGCGGGCGGGCGCTTCGGAGCCGGCGCGCGCGTACCTCGGGCGCTTGCTCGACAGATCGCCGCCGGACGTCTGGGCGCGCCGCGCCGTCCGGAGCCTCGTCGACTTCGGGCTCGCGAGCGATCACCCGGAGACGTTCCTGGACGATCTGAAGAAGGTGCCCGCGGGCGCGCCGGAGGAAGTGACGAGCGACATCGCGTTCCTCGCGGGGCGCGCGAAGCACCGGGCGGGGAAGGGAAGCGAGGCCCTCGCGGAGTTCGCGAAGGTGACGCCTCGGTCGCGCTTCTGGGCGCAGGCGACGTACCTGTCCGGCCTCGTCCACGTGAAGGAAGGGCGGCTCAGGCAGGGCGAGCAGCAGTTCTGCAAGATCGCCGACGTGAAGCAGACGCCGCGGGAAGCCCTCGCGTTCGGCGGGAGCGACTTCTTCGAGGTGCGGGATCTCGCGCGCCTCGGCCTCGGGCGCGTCGCTCACGAGCAGTACCGCTTCGACGACTCCCGCTACTACTACTACCTGGTCCCCGGAGACTCCGAGAAGCTCCCCGAAGCCCTCTACGAGTCCGCGAACTCCCGGTATGAAGCGAAGGACTACCGTGGCGCGCGGGACCTCATCGACGAGTTCCGGACACATGGAGACGCCTCGCAGTACGAGGACGAGTCCTGGGTCTTCGACGCGTACGTGGATCTCGCGCTCTGCCGGTTCCCCGAGGCGGATCTGAAGCTCCAGGAGTTCATCAAGCGCTGGGAGCCCGTCCGCGATGCGACGAGGCGGACGGCGAACGACGATCGCGCGCTCTCGGATCTCGTGGAAGCCGTCCGCACGGGCTCGGACCCGGCGTCCCTCGGCACCAAGACGGAGATGGAACCGCTCCGCGTCGTGGCCGCGTCGCTCCGGAAGGATCCGGACTTCGGCCAGACGACGAAGCGACTCGCCGAGCTCGATCACCAGATGAGCGGCCTCCGCCAGAGCATGGGGTCCCTCGACGACGCGAGCTCCCGAATCAGCAGCAACAAGGAAGTCCGCCCGCGCCCCGAGCTCGTGCTCGGCGGCACTCCGGAAGAGCGCGCCGAGAAACTCGACGCGCAGATCGCCGAGCTCCGGAAGCTCGTTCGCAAGCTCGAATCGAGCGGCGAGCACGCTGCCGAGCTCCAGGGGATCGAGGCCCAGCTCGCGGATCTCGAATCCCGCGCCCGCGAAGCGGCTCGTCAGGAACGCGCCGCGCCGGCTGCCGCGACCGCCGCGGGCAGCACCGGGCTCGTCGGTCTCGTTTCGCAGGACCGACAGCGCGCCACGTCGCTGTACGGAGACGCGGAGCTCCTTCGCCTGGAGCTCTCGACGGAGCAGCTCGCCGCCGCGAAGGACGCGCTCGCGCGGCTCGACAAGCGCCTCTCGCGGCTCCTCCGCCGGGCGCGCCTCGGACGCATCGAGACGGTGCTCGGGAAGAAGCGCGCGCTCGAGGTCGAGATCGAGGCGCTCTCCGAGGGGTATCTCCCGCAGGGCGCCGTGGATTCGCTCGAAGCCGCGCGGTACCTCCGGGACGACGAGGAGTACTGGCCCTTCGACGGCGAGGACTGGGCGGACGAGTACGTCGGCGGGGAGGGACTCCAGTGACGCGGCGGAATCGTCGCTTCGCGGCGCTGTCCGCGTCGCTCATCGCTCTCGCGACGGCCGCGCCGGCGCTCGCCGTCGGGAACGACGTCTCCACGTCCTCGGCGGCGGCCTCTGCCGCCCCCGGAAAGCGCGAGCCCCGCGCCGAGCGACAGCTCGGCACCGTCGCCCGACCGACCGTGAAGAAGAAGGACGAAGCGGCCGCGAAGGAGAAGCGAAAAGGCCGCGTCTCCATGCAGATCCCGGAAAATCTCCGCGAGATCCTGGAGCACAAGATCGATCGACGGATCGACCGGGACGTGGAGCTCACGAAGAAGCTCCGCCTCGAAGCGACGGGGCTCCTCCTGAAATTCGTCGAGGAGACGCCGAAGGACGCGCCGGACATGCCGGAGGCGCTCCTCCGTCTCGGCGAGCTCGAGTGGGAGAACGCGCGGGATGCGTTCCTCGAACAGTTCAAGCGCTGGGAGGCCGCGCCTGCCGAGTATCGCGGTCCCACGCCGGAGCCGAACTACCAGAAGTCGCGGCAGCGGTTCCTCACGGTGCTCCGCGAGTACAAGACGTACCGGGAGTACGACCTCGCGCTCTACATCGACGGCTTCCTCGCGACGGAGATGGGCAAGCACGAGGAAGCGCTCGATCGCTTCAACAAGATCCTAGCGTGGTTCCCGAAGAGCCGCTTCGTGCCGGACGCGCACATGGTTCGCGCCGAGTACGAGTTCGTCAAAGACAACCCCGACTACAGCCACGCCTATCAGGAATACGAGGAGGTCCTGAAGCACAAGGACTCGGATCTCTACGACATCGCCCTCTTCAAGAGCGCGTGGTGCCTCTGGCGTCTCGGGCAGACGGACGAAGCGGCGCGTCGCTTCCTCGTCGTGTTCAAGACGACGGCAGAGGCCGGCAGCGGCGTCAGCGCCAAGCGCCGCGCGGAGCTCGACGAGCTCCAGGCGGAGGCCCTGAAGAACCTCGTCGCGGTCTTCGTGGAGGACGAGAAGAACTCCGCCGAGGACATGTACGGCTTCCTGAAGAAGGCGGGCGGCGAGAAATTCGCCGGGGAAATCGTCTCCGCGCTCGCGAATGCCTTCTACGAGCAGTCCCAGTACGAGCGCGGCATCGAGGCGTATCGCCTGCTCCTGAAGCTCGAGCCGATGAGCCCGAAGGCGTACGAGCACGGCCTCGCGATCGCCCAGGGCATGAGCACGATGCAGCTCTGGGAGCCGCTCGACGTTCAATACAAGGACGTCATCCAGCGCTTCACCGTGCCGGTCGTGACGCCGGGCGCGCCGCCGCCGCAGCCCTCCGCGTGGGCGCGGGGTCAGACGAACGAGACGCTCCGCGCGGCCGAGGACGCCATCGAGAAGCAGCTCCGTCAGGACGCCGTCAGCCTCCACGCGAAGGCGCAGGCGGACAAGACGAGCAAGGTCGAGTATGCGGCCGCCGCGCACCTCTACGAGACGTACACGAGTCGCTTCGCGTCGCGCCCCGACGCGTACGACATGTACTTCAACCTCGGGGAAATCTACTTCTACCATCTGGGGGACGACACCAGGGCCGCGGACGCCTACCTCGCGGCCGTCCGCACGAAGCCGAACGGCCCGGTGTCCCGCGACGCGCTCTACAACGCGCTCGCCGCGCTCGAGACGAGCCGCGAGAAGGAGCTCGAAGCGAACAAGCTCGCGGGGCGGAAGCAGGCCGAGTCCCCGACGGACAAGAAGCTCACGGAGGCGATGGAGCTCTACGTCCGCACGTACCCGAACGACAAGGAAGTCCCGGAGCTCCTCTTCCGGCAGGGCAAGCTCTACTACGACTACGAGGTGTTCGACCCCGCCGTCCGCCAGTGGGGGCTCCTCCTCGAGAAGTTTCCGTCCAGTCAGTTTGCCGCACCTGCAGGCGAGCTCATCCTCGACTCGTTCAACAAGAGCAAGGACTATTCGAACATCGAGACCTGGGCGCGGCGTCTGAAGACGGCTCCGGCGTTCCAGTCGTCCGCGCAGCAGACGCGCCTGAACACCCTCATCGTGCAGGCCGTGTTCAAGCAGGGCGAGCAGAAGGCGGAAGCCGGCGATCACGCGGGCGCGGCTGCCGCGTACCTCCGCGCCGCTCGCGAGTTCCCGACGGAGCCGCGCGCGGCGCAGGCCGCCGTCAACGCGGAGGTCGAGGCGCGGAAGGGCGGCGACTTCGAGACCCTCGCCGCCGCCGCGACTCTTCTCGTCCAGAACCACTCCCAGCGGGACGAGGCGCCGCAAGGCGTGTGGCTCGCCGCGCAGGCGTTCCAGTCCGTCGGGCTCTTCTCGGAAGCCGCCGACTACCACGAGACGATCGCCGAGAAGTGGCCGCGGTTCGAGCACCACAAGGACGCCGCGTACAACGCCGTGCTGCTCCGCACGACCGTCGGCGAGCACGACAAGGCCATCGCGGACGGCAACGCGTACATCCGGAAATACCCGCGCGCCGAAGACGCGGACGAGGTCACCTTCCTCATGGGCAAGGCCCACGAGAAGGCCGAGAAATGGCGGGACGCCGAGCAGCTCTACGCCCGCTACGCGCAGTCGGGCCGGGGGCAATCGGGCCGCGTGGAGGCGTTCGTCCGCCTCGCGACGGTGCGCCTCCACTCCCAGGACGAGCGCGGGGCGGAAGCCGCACTCGGGAGCGCGATGCAGATCTACCGCACGTACAAGCGGAGCCTGGACGACGAAGGGAAGTACTTCGCCGCGAAGGCCCACTACATGCAGGGTGAGCGCATCCTCGCCGACTTCGACAAGATCAAGATCGAGGGCGAGGTCGAGCAGCTCAAGGGCCGTCTGAAGAAGAAGAGCGAGCTCCTGAAGAAGGCCGCGGACGCGTTCCTGGAAACCGCGGAGATGGGCGTCGCGGAGTGGACGACCGCGTCCCTCTATCAGATCGGCGTCACGTACGAGTCCTTCTCGAAGGCGCTCCTGGACTCGCCGCCTCCGCCCACGCTCTCCGCCGAGCAGAAGGACCTGTACTCGCAGCAGATCGACGAGTTCGTGGTCCCCATCGAAGAGAAGAGCCTCGAGGCGTACGAGAGCGGCTGGCGGAAGGCCATCGAGCTCGGCATCTTCAACCAGTGGACGGCGAAGATGCGCGAAGCCCTGGGCCGGCTCAACACCGAGCTCTATCCGCCGCTCAAGGAAGTCGGCTTCTCCATCCGCTCGAACGGGCCGTCGCCGTTGCCGCCGCTCATCACCGCTCCGCGTCGAGGGAGCGATGGTCGCAGCGTGACGTACCTGATGCCGGCGCCGCCCGCCGGCAAGGACGCGAAAGACAAGGACGCGAAGAGCGACTCTTCGGGAGGCGGACGATGAGAGGCGCGGCGTTCGCGCTTTGCTTGCTCGCCGTCGGCTGCGGCGGCGGTGGAAAGGGAGCCAAGCAGCCCGAAGCGCCGGCTCTGGCGAAGGCGAACACGGTCGCGCTCGGCGAGATGGTCCAGGGCGTCGAAGCCGCGAAGCAGAAGAGCGGCCAGGACGAAGCCATCGAGCGCCTCAAGGCCGCCGTCGCCAAAGACCCGGGACTCTGGGAGGCGCAGTACAACCTCGGCGTGCTGCTCGCGAAGAAAGGCGGCTTCGCCGAGGCCGAACCTCACCTGGCAAAAGCCGCGGAGCTCTCGCCGAACTCGGAGGACGTCGCGCTCGCGCTCGGCGAGGTGCGGCGCCGGCGCGGCGAATTCGACGCGGCCGCGGACGGGCTCTCGACGTTCGTGAAAGCGTATCCGGACGCCGTCGACGCTCGCTTCGCGCGGGTCGCGGCCCTGCGCGATTCCGGCCGCCTCGACGAAGCCATCAAGAACGCGCGCGAAGTGCTCAAGCGGCGTCCGAACGACTCGGAGGCGTTTGCGGCGCTGGCGCTCGCCCACCTCGAGCGCGGCGAGTCCGACACCGCGGAGCTGCTCGCTTCCGAATCGCTGAAGGCCGAGCACAAGACGGCCGTCGCCGAGCGCACCGCGGGTCTCGTCGCGCTCAAGCGCGGCGACGACGCCATCGCGTTCCAGCACTTCGCGCGCGCCTCGGAGATGGATCCGAAAGACACCGTGGCGCGGCTCAACATGGGCGTCGTGCTGCTCCAGGCCGGGGTGTATCCGCGCGCGGAGAAGGAGTTTCGCGCGGTCCTCGACGTAGAGAGCGACAACGACGAGGCCGCGCTCGGTCTCGCCGCGTCGCTGCGAGGGCAGGGTAGACGCGACAGCACCGCTCCGTACGCCGAGGCGGAGAAAGTGCTGAAAGGCGTCCTCGACCGCGATCCGCACGAGCTCGACGCGATGTTCGATCTCGCCGTGCTCTACTCCGACTATCTGGGCAAACCGGACAAGGCGCGTCCGTTGGTGGAAGAGTTTCTCTCGGACGCGCCCGAGAAGCACCCCGCGCGCGCCGCCGCCGAAAAGCTGAAGGCGGATCTGGGGACGACGAAGCCCGACGCTCCCGCGTCGGGAGCGCCTGCCAAAACGGCGCCGGCCGCCAAGGGCAAAGGGAAGCCGGCGCCGAAGCACAAGTGAGCGGGCGGCTCGATCAGAAACAGGGCGCGCTGCCGGCCGGGAAATAGTAGCCGATGGCCATGCACATCTCGTTGCGCGAGGCCGTTTCGCCGACGGTGATCGCGAAGTTTTCGTCGTTTTGGTACGAGCAGCTGTAGGTGAACGTGTCACCGGACTTCGTCGTCAAGAAGTTCGGCGCTTGCCACACGTGCGTGCCGGGGTTTTCGTAGTCGGTGGTGTGGACGATGTTCGTCGTCTGGCCGCCGCTGACGTAGTTGACGTCCGCGGACGTCGCCCACTTGTGGGTATGCGTCGACATGAGGAAGAAGTTGGAACCGGCGGGAGCGGAGCACGTCCCCCCCACCGTCTGCGTTCCGCCGGGCGGCACGTTGATCTGCGTGTTGAACGAGACCATGGCCCCAGCTTTGTACTGGACGTCGTTCGCGTAGAGCACGTTGAGCTTCACCACCGGATTCGAAACGGCGTCGCCGACGTTGAAGAAGTGCATGTTCATCATGAGCTGCGAGCCGACCGGCAGCGGCAGCCCCACGGTGGCGGGCATGTCCATGCCGACGATGAGCCCGGACTGCGACGTCGCGTAGACCCATTGCCCGGCGCCGAAGCCACACTGCTGCAGCGTGCCATCGGGTTGCGTCGTCGAGCCGTTTCCGCCGGTGAGATAGGTGATGAAGTGATGGCTGCTCCCCTTCGTCATGTACGAGCGGTAGCCTCCAACGGACACTTCGGTGGTCGCGGGGACGTTCTTGTAGAAGCAGTAAAATGCTTCGGCGCCCGGCTGCACCGTGATGCTCGAAGGGGAGACGAGCTGAAAGCCTTGCGCTGCATCCGGTGGAGCAAGGTCGTCGGCCGCTTGACAGAAGGTGCCCTGGGCGCAACCCGCAGGAGCACCGGCGCTCCCCGCTGCGCTGCTCGTCCCCGCCGCACCGGAGACGCTCGGCGTGACGCCCGCAGCGACGGCGCCGCCGTTCGCGATGACGGCTCCGCCGCTGCCAGTCACTGCGCCGCCCGTGCTCGCGGGAACGCCGCCGCCGCTAGCCGTCGACGTCGCGCTGGTAGACGCCGGAGCGCCGCCGCTTCCAGTCGTAGGCGTGGTCGGCGCGCTGCCGGTGCTAGCCGGCGTCGCCGCTGACCCGCCGGCGCCTCCTGCGGCGGCGGAGGGCGACGCCGTCGTCGGTGCGGCACCGGTCGCGCCCTCGTTCCCGGAGCTCGATCCGCATCCGGCGACGAAAGCGAGCACCACCGCCGCGAAGCACGTCGGTTCATACACCCACTGCGAGCCTGCTCGATGCTTCATGATCCATCCTCCACTGATTGTTGACGCGACGCTCTGCACTCCGAGCGCGAAGGCGCGGACACCCGTCGATATGGCCACAACGGTAGCCACATCGGTGCGATCGTCGCCCCCCATTGTTCATCTTTCTCGTCGCGAATCAACGCTCCAGGGTTCGATTTCGATGCGCATTCGAGCTCAAGAAACCCGCGCAAATCATGCGCGTTCGTGGCGCCGGACGGATCGCGCAAACGGTTCGCGGCGCTCGCCGAATTTGCATGCATCGACACGTGTGATTCGGCGCGCATCTTCTGCGGAGGCGCCGGCCAGCGTGATTAGAGTGGGGCACACTCGGGCGCAAAGCGTGCGGCGGTCGTGACCGCTGCTCCGAAGTGTCCGCAAGCAGGCCGTCCCGGCTGCGACCTTGGCTCATCAAGGTGTCAAATCGAGTCGAATCATTTCGAGGGCTTTTAACTAGCCTTTGATCGCTCAAGGTCCGGGGATCAGCAAACACGTCCAGGAAGTAACGCGCGTTGAACCCGATGGCGACGTTCGCGCCGTCGACGTCGTGCGCCCGCCGCACCGGACACCTGGCGATCCGTTTTCGTCTCGCGACGGGCGAGGGGGGATGGCGCCCGAGCCCTACATGAAGACGACGACGAGCGCGACGCCGAGCGCCACCGCTCCCGCGAGCACGACCGATCCGGTCAGCATCGCCGCGACGCGGAGCGCGCGACGGCCCCTTCGCTCCGAGACGTTCCGCGCGCGCCCGATGTAAGCGACGGTCGCGAAGCGCGGGATGCGGACCGCGGCGCGGAGCTCGCCGGCGGCGCCGGCGAGGCCGCTCGAGAGCCAGCCCGCGGCGAAGCCGAACGGCGACGTCACCAAGTCCCACCCGCACGAGTAGAGCGCGTAGCGTAGGCAATGCGACGCGCGACCCTTCGCGCCGGCGAGACGGAGCCCGAGCTCGAGGCCGCCGGCCCACAGCACGTGGAGCACGACCATCATCAGCGCGAGGAGCGGAACCGCGGCGCTGAGCGCGACGGCGACGGCACCCCGCCGCTCTTGATCCGTCGCGACCGCCTGGACGAACTCCGGCACCAGCGCGTACACGATGGGGAACCACGCGAGCGCGAGGCTCGCTATCGCCAGCATTTCGCACGACAGCGCGAAGCCGAGCGCGGAGAACACGCTGCCGTCGGGCAGGCCGCCGAAGAACGCTTCGCCGTCGACGGTCGCGAGGCGCGCTGTCTTCCACAAGCGACGAAGCACGGGCTCCCCGCCGGCTTCCCACGGGGTCGCCGCTTCACGCCGGGCGGGCGCGACGCAACCCAGGCAATCCGTCCGCCCGCAGGTGACGCAAATGATGGCGGGAGGGAAGTCGCGCAGGTCGCAGTCTTCGAGATGCGTGCCGGCGAGGCCGACCGTGCGAGTCATCCCCACGTCGCTAGCACGGGTGCTAGCCTCGCGCTCGTTCATGGCAACCGTCGAGGGGCCCGCGCTCGTCCCACCGCTCGCGTCGCGACGCGTCTATACCAACCGGACCCTCAACCTGGGCGGCATCGCCGCGGTCGGTTTCGACATGGATTACACCCTGGTCCATTACCGCGTGGACGAGTGGGAACGAGCGGCGTTCGGTCATGCCCGCGCACGCCTCGCCGCTCGAGGCTGGCCCGTCGACGCAATCGAGTTCTCGCCGTCGGCGTTCACGCTGGGTCTGGTGATCGACCGGGAGCTCGGCAACGTCGTGAAAGCGAACCGGTTCGGGTTCGTCCGGCGCGCCGCTCACGGTACTCGCATGCTCGGCTTCGAAGAGCAACGGGATGCTTACTCCCGGGTCATCGTCGACCTGGCCGAGCCGCGCTGGTATTTCATGAACACGCTGTTCTCGCTCTCCGAGGCGTGCTTGTTCGCGAGCCTGGTAGATCTCGTGGACGCCGGAAGGCTGCCGGCGGGCGTCGGCTACGACGAGGCCTTCCGGGCCGTCAAGACGAGCCTCGACGCAGCGCACCTGGAGGGCGAGCTGAAACAGGAGATCAGCCGCGAACCGGAGCGCTTCGTCGTCCTCGACGGCGAGGCGCCGCTCGCGCTCCTCGATCTGAAGAACGCCGGCAAGACGCTCCTCGTCATCACGAACTCGGAGTGGAGCTACCTCAACTCCATGATGAGCCATTGCTTCGATCGCTACTCGGGCGGCTCGTGGCGGCGGCTCTTCGACGTGGTCATCGTTCAGGCGCGCAAGCCGGATTTCTTCACCGGCAACGCGCCCATCTTCGAGATCGCGGACGAGAGCGGGCTCTTGCGTCCGAGCCGCGGCCCGCTTCGACCCGGAGGGGCGTACCTCGGCGGCAACGCGCGGCTCGTAGAGCAGCTCGTCGGACTTCCCGGCGAAAGCATCCTGTACGTCGGCGATCACATCTACGCCGACGTCCACGTCACGAAGAGCCTCCTGCGGTGGCGCACGGCCCTCATCCTGCGCGAGCTGGAGGACGAGATCGCGGCGGTCGAAGCGTTTCGCGGCAAGCAAGCGGAGCTCGATCGACTCATGGGCGAGAAGGAACGTCTCGAGTGGGAGTACGACGAGCTTCGCATCGGGCTCGTCCGCGCGGAGAAGGGATACGGCCCTTCGCCGTCGGTGCCGGCGCAGAGCGTGCGCCGCAGGATGAACGAGCTGCGCCGCTCGCTCGACGCGCTCGACGAGCAGGTGGGGCCGCTCTCGCGAGAAGCTTCGGAGCTCGTGAACCAGCGCTGGGGTCCGCCGATGCGCGCCGGCAACGACAAGAGTCACCTCGCGCGCCAGGTCGAGCGCTACGCGGACGTCTACACGTCGCGCGTCGCCAATCTGCTGCACGCGACGCCGTTCGGCTATCTGCGTTCGCCCCGGGGCAGCATGCCGCACGACGCGCGGTCGTACTGAGCGCCGCGAGCTCCCTTGCGTCGTGCTCCGCGGAAAATTCTGCGCTAGGCTCGCCTCCATGCGACGCAAGCTCGCGATCCTCGGTGTGGCGCTCCTTACTTGTGGAAGCGTCGCGCTGTCGTGCAGCGACGACAACGACGACCCGGTCGGGCGGGCGTGTCAGGTCGTCGTCGGCCAGTGCCACGTGATGTCGAACATGGGTGACTGCATCGACGCCGTCGGCGACATCGACGACTCGGATTGCGTGCTCTGCATCGCGACGAGCTCCGGTTGCGACTACGACATCAATTGCCCGCGCACGGTGATGCCCGACGGGTGCGACTTTCCGTCGGAGATCATTCCCAAACAGCGGAGGACGTCGTCGGACGCGGGGACGCCCGCGGTTTCCGGCGGCAGCGCGACGGACGCGAGCACTCCCTAGCCTCGACTTGAGCGGTCTGACCCCGAAGTCGAGAAATCCGCGCGAAGCGCGGAAAATCGCGAGTTTTCTGCACGCGAAAATCGCGAAACTCGAGCCTAGCGCTATCGCTAGAAACTCGCCGAGTCGCCGGGAATTTCGCTCCATCGCGCGATAGCCGCCAGAGACGGAGTCGACCGGTACGGTGACGGTGATCGAGCTCCGTGCTACGGCCCGGCGCGAGTGACCGCGCCTTTGCCCGTCGTCGAGCTGCCCGCGTCGCTTTCGCGTGCCATCGCGGCGGGGCACCCCTGGGTATACCGGGATCACGTGCCGAAGCACTTCAAGGCGGCGACGGGCTCGTGGGTGCGCGTCGTATCGGGGCCGGTGTCCGCCGTCGCGCTCTGGGACGCGGAGTCGCCGCTCGCGCTCCGGATCTTCTCGCGGGATCGCGTGCCCGACGCGGCCTTCGTCGAAGAACGCGTGCGCGACGCGCTCGCGCTGCGCCGTGCCATGGGAGTCGTCGATGCGGCGTCCGCGTATCGGTGGATCGGCGGCGAAGGCGACGGTCTTCCGGGCATCTTCGCCGATCGCTACGCGGCGTTCGCCGTCGTCACCGCGGACGGAGCCGCCGTCGCGAGCATCGTGCCACAGGTGGCCGAAGCGCTGGCGCGCGCCGGCGAGCTCGCGGGCGTCGTGGAGAAACGGCGTCGAGGCGAGGACGGCGAGCGTCTCGTGACGCTCTGGGGCAGGCCGCCGCCGCGCGAGCTCTTGGTCGAGGAGAACGGCCTTCGCTTCCGCGCCGATCTGTACGAAGGCCAGAAGACGGGGCTCTTCCTCGATCAGCGCGACAACCGCGCGACGATCGAACGGCTCTCGAACGGGCGCACCGTCTTGAACTTGTTCGGTTACACCGGCGCGTTCTCCGTCTACGCAGCGCGGGGTGGCGCGGCGCGCGTCGCGACCGTCGACATCGCCGAGGGCGCGATCGCCGCGGCGCGGGAGAACTTCACGCTGAACGGGTTCGATCCCGACGCCTACGATTTCGCGGCGATGGACGTGTTCGAGTACCTGCGCGCCGCGGCCGAGCGCCGCGAGCGGTTCGATCTGGTCATCAGCGATCCACCGAGCTTCGCGAGGAGCCGCGCGCACCGCGATCGCGCGCTCAAGGCTTACACGCGGCTTCACGCCGCGGCGCTCGCGGTCACCGCGCCGGACGGTCTCTACGCCGCGTCCAGTTGCACGACCCAGGTGAGTCCGGAGGCGTTTCGCGCCACGCTGGCCGAGGGCGCGCGCAAGGCGCGCCGCGTGCTGCAGCTCGTGCACGACGCGGGGCACGCGCCGGATCACCCGGTGCTCGCGGGGCATCCGGAAGGGCGATACTTGAAATTCATGGTGGCGCGGGCGGTGCCCGCCGTTTGACAATTCCGCCGTGACCCGCCGCGCGCCGACGCTCTTGCTCGCACTCGCCGGCGTGCTCGCCTCCGCGTGCGAGCCCGCGCCCGAGGCGGCGCAAACGGCGCCCCCGAAGCTCGCGACGCCGAATGTCGCCGCCGTGCTCTCGACAGCGACGCCGCCTCCGTCCGCGACCGCCGGAGCGAACGCGGCGCCGGCGCTCGAACCGACCACCATAGTGGCCGATCCGGACGTCCTTTCGCGTCTTTCGGAGTCGGGCTTCGACGCGGGGACGTTGCTGGTCGGCGCGCGCGGGGCGAGCACCGCCGAGCTCGCGAAGCACCCGGAGTTTCGGACGCTGCGCGACGCGGTGGCCGCCGACCTCGCGGCGGATCGAAGAGCCGATCCGCAGGCGGGCGTCGGGATGCGCTTCGCGCATCGTCAGTTCGACGCCCGGTGGCTCGATTCCGAGAAGATGCGCTTCGTGCTGATCGGCGTCGTCAATCGGCTCGACCGCAAGGTGTTCGCGCCGGAGCACTGCGGCGAAGTGCGTTTCGTCTACCGCCTCGCCTACACCACGACGACGGCCGCCGGCGTCGTCGAATCCCGGCTCCCCATGACCATGAACGTCGTCTCGTTCATGGGGCCTCCGGGACCGCTTTCGTGTCGGGACACGGCGCGGGCGTGGCTCCGTCCCGCGTCGATGAACGAGCCGGCGGCGCAAGCGGCGTGGCTCGTCGGCGCTTCGGGTCCTCTTTCGCCGGAACGCCGCGCCGCCTTCGTTCCCAAATCGGTGGAGCTCAATTTCCAGAGCGTCCGCTGGCCGTCGACGGTGCGCCCCGCTATGGCCGGTCACGCCGAGTACGTTCAGCGCGTCTTTCATCGAATCGAAGCCGCGCCCTACTTCGTCCCCGCGGCGCTCGAAAATACGATCGACGCGCGGCGGCTCGTCAAGGACGCCGCGCTCACGCGCGATCTCGTGAGCTTTCTCTCCGCCCCGGAGACGCTGCGCGCCATCGACGAAGGCACCGTGCTCGTGCCGGAGCGGTTTCTCGCGACGCGCGCCGTTTCGGTGACGCCGCACGGGCTCGCGCGCCGCGCGAATCGTCCGTACGCGACCGTGCTCGAAACGGCAAAGCTCGGCGAGCTGCCGCTGTCTCGATACGAAACGATCGCGTCGCCCGCGTCGCTCTCGCGGCGCCTCGACGAGCTGTCGTGTCCCGGCTGTCATCAATCGCGCAGCATCGCGGGCTTTCACCTCCTCGGCGTGGAGCCCGCGAGCGACCGCGTCGACGCGCTGGAAGTCCCGATGTCGCCCCACTTGCATGCGGATCTCGAACGCCGTCGCGCGTACGTCATTTCGGTCGCGAGCGGCGCCGTGCCCGACGAACGGCGTCCGCCGGCGGAACGCGGCGCACACGACGACGGAGCGGGCGCGCGTTGCGGGCTCGGCGATCCCGGCTTTTCGAAATGGACGTGCGCCGCGGATCTCGCGTGCGTCCGCGAAACCGACAGTGAGATCGGCGTGTGCACGAAGACCGCGGGTCCCACGGTCGGAGACGCTTGCGAAGCCGGCGCGATCACGCGCAACGCCGACGCGCACGCGGACCGCATGACGCTGCGCGCTCCGGTCGCGTGCGAAGGCGGTCGCGTTTGCGAAGCGAACGGCGTCGGTTTCCCCGACGGCATGTGCGCCGGCGGCTGCGACGCGCTCCCCGACGGCGCGGCGTGCGGCGGCATCCCGCTGCTCACGGAGTTCAACACGTGTCTGGCGGCCGGCACGTCGTTCGAGCGCTGCATCGCAGAGAACACGCGCCCCGGCGCGTTACACGCTTGTTCGTTTCACGTCCCCTGTCGCGACGATTACGTGTGCGCGCGCGCGGCTTCCGGCGGAGTGTGCATGCCCCCGTATTTCCTCTTTCAATTGCGGGTCGACGGCCACCCACTTTGAAAATGCCTCTGTTGAACGCGCTGCATCGCGTGGCGTTCACGCTTTCGACACGCGCGACGCAATGGTAAGGCCACCGGGCTTCGTCCGAGATTCTTCCGACCGAAGATCGCAAATTTTGCCACTCGCGGCGGACCGTAGGTCTGCTACTGCCGTTCGGGGTTCCGGTTGACCCTATCGGCGATACTCGGCGTTACGCGCCCGGTATTCATTTCTTTGTTTCGAGGTACAAACCACATGAAGTCGCTTTTCCTGCGTCGCATCACCTGGGGTTCCGTTGGTCTCATCGCGTGCAGCGCCATCGCGTCGGGCTGCAGCTCGAAATCGAACGACAACGGGCCCGGGGTCGCAGGCGCCGCGGGCTTTGCGGGCTACCCGGTTGGGGGCGCAGGCGCGGGCGGCGTTCCAGTGGCGGCAGGGGGTATGGGTGCTGGCGGCGCCGTCTCGGCGGGTGGCACCACCGTCGTCGGTACCGGCGGCGTCATCGCTGCGGGTGGCACCACGGTGGTGGGGACGGGCGGCCTCACCTCCGGAGGCACGACGGGGATCGCCGGCGCCGGCGGCACCACCGGGGCGGCTGGCGCGACGGTGAGCATCGGCGGACAGAGCAACGGCAGCGACATCAAGATCGTCGGATCGACGGCGCTCTGCATGGGCGCGATGCCCGTGGTTCCGAGCACGCCGGTCTCCGAGTGCACGGCGGCCATGTGCACCGGCGCGCATTGCATCCCGATGGCTCAGATCCCCATGGGAACGGACGTCTCGCAGCTCGCGATGTGTCCCGACGGGACGTATTGCACGCCGGACGACTACATCGCGACGCAGGGCAAGTTCCTGGTGAAGACCTGCACGTCGCTCGAAGGCGCCGAAGGCCGCTGCATCTCGACGTGCATCCCCCAGGTTGCAAAGCAAATCGATCAGCTGCCGAAGGACGTCTGCATGGACTCCGAGCGCTGCGCGCCGTGCTTCAACCCGATCGACGGCAGCAACACACACGCCTGTACGCAAGGTTGCGATCCTGGTCCCACGAACACGACGCCGGTTCTGTTTGCCAAGTGCGGCATCGACCCGAAGGACTCCACCATGACCCCCAAGGGTCTCTGCGTACCCAAGTCCGTGGTCCCCATGGACCTACAGGGAATTCCGCAGGACACGTGTCCAGCCGATCACCTGTGCGCACCGACAGAGAAGGTTAAGGACATCAACTATAACTTTCCCATGTGCATGCCAGGCGGCCTTTCCGCGATCGGCTTGATGAAGAACATGGCAGGGCAAGCGGGCGGTTGTGTTCCGCCGTATCTCGCGGGCTCGAACTCATCGTTGCTGGTCGCCGACGTGTGCACGGGCGGCGATTTGTGCGCACCGTGCGTAGACCCGACGAAGACGCCAGTTGCGCCGACTGGCGCGTGTCCCTGGCCGTGATCGCGTCACGCGTTCACTGCAGCTAAGAAGTTACAGGTTACGAATCTTGCGCAGCGGCGCGCTCGGCCGCTCGCGCGAGCGCGTCACATACATTCGAGCGCTGGAGATACTTCTCCAGCACATCTGCTCCGGCAAGATGCGAGCGGGCGGATCACCACCGCGAACGCGCGGGCTCGACTCGGTCGAGACCCGACGAAGGAGCTTTTGTCCATGGTTCACTCGAAGAAGTCGTTATCGGCATTGTTCGTGCTCTGCTTCGCAGCGGCACCGATGTCGATGGGGTGCGGCTCTAACGACGACGGTGCTTCGCCTGAAGCAACGGGGGGAAGTGCCGGTGACGTCTCGACGACGAGCACTGGAGGCAGCACGGATGAAACAGGGTCGGGTGGTCAATCGACCACGACTCCCGCGGCCGGAGGTCAACCGACGTCGACGGGCAGCGGCGGCGACACGAGCGGTGGCTTGCCGGGCGGCACCGCAGCAGGTGGATCGCCGATCACGTCGGGCACGGGTGGCGATACCGGAGGTCTCCCCGGCGGAACGATCGGCGGCACGGGCGGCGACACGGGTACCGGCGGCTCGACCAGCGCGGCTGGTGGCGGAACTGGGACCGCCGGATCGGCGGGCGCAGCCGGTAGCACGGGTGGTGGCACGCCCGGCGGCGGTCTCGCTGGCGGTACGGCAGGCGGTGGTCTTGCTGGCGGCGGTCTCGCCGGTGGCGGCCTCGCAGGCGGCGGTCTCGCCGGCGGCGGCCTTGCTGGTGGCACTGCCGGCGGCGGTCTTGCTGGTGGCGGTCTCGCGGGCGGCGGTCTTGCCGGCGGTGGCCTCGCCGGCGGCGGCCTCGCTGGTGGCACTGCCGGCGGTGGTCTCGCCGGTGGCGGTCTTGCCGGCGGTGGTCTCGCCGGCGGTGGCCTCGCCGGCGGCGGTCTTGCGGGAGGTGGTCTCGCTGGTGGCGGTCTTGCCGGCGGCACTGCCGGCGGTGGCCTCGCGGGAGGTGGTCTCGCCGGTGGCGGTCTCGCAGGCGGCACTGCCGGTGGCGGCCTTGCCGGCGGTGGTCTCGCCGGTGGCGGTCGTGGCGGCTTCCCGGGCGGCGGCCTCGCCGGCGGTGGTCTACGTGGGATCCCCGGTGGTGGTCTCGCCGGCGGCGGCCTTGCTGGCGGTGGCACTCCCGGCGGCGGCACCGGCGGCACCTGATATTTGACCAGCGCGCTGGTCAAATACTCGACTTAAAAAGCAACGACGCCTCGGTCATCGAAGCCGAGGCGTCGTTCTTTTGTCGCGTTCGACGATCGACGGGAATCGGAGCGCGGCTACGGATCGAACGCCGTAACCGCGCTCGTCGTCACTTCATCACATCATCTGGCACGTGCCGTTCGTGCACATCGCGTTCTGTGGGACGCAGCCGTCGCCGCCTGGGCCGAGCGGGATGCAGCACGGCTCGCCGACCTGTCCGCATGCCGTGCACTTGTCGCTGATGCACTTCAGCGTGCCCGTCGCCGAAGGACACCCGTCGCCCGGAGAACCGTCGGGGGCGTCGCAGCACGCTTGCCCTTCGATGCCGCAGAGCGTGCCCTGGCACTTGCCCATCACGCAGTTGTTCTCGGGACCGGTGCATCCGTCGTTTCCGGGCCCGGCTGCCGGACAGCACGCGTCGCCCGGATTGCCGCACGACTCGCACTTGTTCATGTTGCACACCATGCCCGTATCGCACCGTGTCGCCGGGCCGCCGCCGACGTTCGGGCAACACGCCTGGCCGCTTCCGCCGCAAGCCGTGCACTTGTTCATGATGCAGCCGAGGCCCGTCGCACAATCGGTCGCGCCGCCACCCGCGGCCGCCATGCAGCACGGCTGGCCTTCGGCGCCGCAGGCGTCCTGACAGGTCCCACCAGTTCCGGCCTGACTCGCGCCGATGCACGTGCCCTTCGAGCACATTTCGCCGGGGCAACAGCCCTGACCCGCGGCGCCGCACGGCGTGCACATCCCGGTTCGGGCGCTGCACGCGAGATCTGCCTGACAGATCTGGCCGGTGCAGCACTTCTGCATCTCGGCGCCGCAACCGGAGCACTTGCCGGCGCCGCACGTTCCGTTGGTCGCGCCGCAGCTCTGGCCGTCTGCGATGCAGATGTTGGAGACGCAGCACGAGCTTCCGGTGCAGGAGTCGCCCGCGCAACACGCTTCT
>DASZXK010000101.1:0-93841 GCA_035545855.1 Polyangiaceae bacterium | reverse complement strand
ACGGACTGAACCCAGGCTTCTGGAAGAGTGATGCCGGCGCGGGCGGCGCTCCGTCGTTCCTTCCACGAACACCGAACGCGCCGGTATCACTCTGCCGGAAGCATCGCGCCCGATACGAGCTGACGCTCGTCGCCACGTCTTTCGGGCGCGACGCCGGAACGACCTCATCCGGTGGATTCAACCGGAAAGACGTGACGAATGGTCAGGACCTTGCCCCCCGAGGCTTTGCTTCGCAAACCTCTCCCCCCGCCGCCCCTCATCGGGGCGCGCTCGCCGTGCTCGCGCAGCCGTGAAACGGCTGGATGAATCGCGAATCAGCCCTCGAAGGCGCAGTCTTGCTGCCAGATCTTGTTGTTCAGGTAGCGCTGGGCGCGGCGCTTCGCGATGGTGTTGCTGAGGCGCTGTTCGGGGAGCGGATCCTTCGCGTCCAGCACGGCGTGGAGCATCGCGAAGTAGTTCTTCTTGTCCCGCTTCGGGCAGTAGTAGCGCTGCGCCATCGTCACCTGGTTCGTGAGGAGGCGGCCGCCGGCGATCTTCTCCCCGGCGTCGAAATCCTGCTTCGCGAGGTCGTATTCTTGAAGGCCCGCGCGAGCCGCGCCGAGCATCGTGTACGCCGTTCCGTACTCGATCGTCGGATCCAGGCGCGTCACGTGCTCGAGGAGCTCGACCCCGATCCAGAGCTCCGCGACCGTCTCCGGGTTGTCCATGTCGAAGTTGATGCGCCCGACGATGGAGAACGCCGTCCAGAGGAGCTCCTCGGCGTACTTCTTGTCGTCGAAATTTTCCTTCAGGTACGCGCGGAGCGTGTCGGCGTTCTTCTGCGCTTCCTTGAAGCCCTTCGCCTGGAGCTCGATGAGCTCGTTCCCGTAGAAGCGCGCGCGCTTGAAGCCGGCCCGGGCCCGGGCCTCGTGGTACTTCTCGAGCGCCTCGTCCTTCTTCTCGATGGCCTCTTCCCGCTCGTCGTCCATGAAGGCGAAGGAGATGCCCGACCAGGAGCGGACGAGGAGCAGAAGGCCGTCCTCGTTGTCGGGGACGAGTTTGTGGAGGCCTTCGAGCATGCCCATGTTGCCGTAGGCCGCGTCCTTGGCGCTCTCGTAGTCGTGCATCGTCTGGATCGCGTCGCTCGCTTCGCGCGTCCACTTCAGGGAGTCTTCGTAGATCATCGGCTCGGGGAAGACCCCGGTCTGGATCATCACGTACTCCCGCGCGCAGGCCGAAAGGCCGAACGCGGCGGCGCCCGACAGCAGGACGCTCAAGAACCCTCTTTTTCCGGCCTCGACGAGCCCCATGACGGAAGGGGTCATACCAGGGCGGAAACCTGGGCGTAAAGCGCCATCGGGAAAACCCGGGAGGACGGCCACGACGCGTCGAGTCGCGGCGGCGCTGGGCCCCGGGAGGGAGGTGGCGCTACCCTGCTCGCCCCGCGAGGGCGGGAGAGCACGTCCATGAAGATCGCCATCCTGTCCCGGGGCCCCGATCTCTACAGCACGCGGCGTATCCGCGAGGCATGCACGAAGCGGGGTCACCCGGTTCGCATCCTGAATCCGCTCTCCTTTTCCCTCGACCTCGAGCAGGGCCGCCCCGCGCTCTTCTACAAGGAGAAGCCGCTCGACCGGTACGACGCGGTCATCCCCCGCATCGGGGCGTCCGTCACGGCCTACGGCACGGCGGTCGTTCGCCAGTTCGAGCAGATGGGGGTGTTCTGCCTGGCGTCGTCGCAGGCCATCGGCGCCTCCCGGGACAAGCTCCGCTCGTGCCAGGTCCTGTCGCGCCATCGCATCGGCATGCCGAAGACGGTCGTCGTTCGGCGACCCGACGGCGTGCTCCCCGCGATCATGCGGATGGGGGGGCCGCCGATCGTCATCAAGCTGCACGAGGGGACGCAGGGCATCGGCGTCATCCTCGCCGACAGCACGGCGATCGCGCAGGCCATCGTCGAGACGCTCCAGGGGCCCGGCGGCAAGAACGTCCTCCTCCAGCAGTTCGTCTCGGAGAGCCGCGGGCGGGACATCCGCGCCTTCGTCGTCGGGGGCCGCGTCGTCGCGGCGATGCGACGGGTCGCGAAGGGCGACGAGTTCCGGAGCAACGTGCACCGCGGCGGCCGTGTGGAAGCCGTCGAGCTCGACGGCGAGTACCAGCGGACTGCGGTGCAAGCCGCGCAGATCCTCGGCCTCCGCGTCGCGGGCGTCGACATGCTGGAAGGCAAGGACGGGCCGCTCGTCACGGAGGTGAACGCCTCGCCCGGACTCGAGGGCATCGAGCGCGCGACGTCGGTCGACGTCGCGGACGCCATCGTCGCGCACGTCGAGGACGAGGTGCAGTTCCCCGAGATCGACCTTCGCCAGCGCCTGACTCTCAAGACGGGCTACGGCGTCATCGAGATTCCCGTGGAGGAGGGAAGCACCCTCGCGAACCAGCGCCTCTCGGACGCGCGCCTCCGGGACCGCGACATCGTCGTCCTGAGCCTGCAACGCGGCGACATCTCCGTTCCGAACCCGAAGGACGACCGGCTGGTGCGTCCCGGGGACGTGCTCCTCTGCTTCGGGAGCATCGTCGCGCTGAAGGCCCTCGTGCCGCGTCCGAAGAAGAAGCGGAAGAAGAGCGAGGTGGAGAGCTTGCCGCGGGACGAACGCTCGTCGTCCGCCGCGCGTCGCGAGAGCAAGCCGCCGCCGAAAGCGCGGGCGCGGGACTCCCGTGGAGGATCCGTGAAGGGAACCGCGCCTCGCGACGCGAAGCGCCGTCGGTCGGGCGAGTCCCTTCCGGGCGCTCGTGGGGTGAGGTAGCGTCTTCCGCCGGGATGGAGCGAGAAGAGCCCACGGTGATCGGCTTCGCCGAGTACGTGGACTTCCCGAAGTGGGGCATCGTCGGGCTCCGCGGAAAGATCGACACCGGGGCGCGGACGAGCGCGCTTCACGTCTCCAACATCCGCGAGCTCCCGAGCGGTCGCGTCGGCTTCGACGTGCGTCTCCATCGGAAGAAGGCAGAGCACACGGTGCACGTGGAGGCGCGGCTCCTCCGGCGCGGCCGGGTGCGCCCGTCGACCGGAGACACGCAGACGCGTCTCTTCGTGCTCGCGACGCTCCGTATCGGAACCATCGAACGCGAGGTCGAACTGTCGCTCGTCGACCGAGAGAAGATGATCTACCGGATGCTGGTCGGACGGTCGGCACTCGGCGCCGCGTTCGTCGTGGATCCGAGCCGGCGCTACGTCCTCACGCGAAAACGCCCCCGCCGCCCCAAACGCCGCCCCGTTTCCTCGACCTGACGCGCCGATTTCGTGATCCAGCTCGCCCCTTGCCCACATGAACCCGGCGTGGAGGCCAAAAGCGTGAACCAAAGAATCGGCTTGGGTGCGGTGAGCGTGATTTCCGTCGCGTTCGCGATCGGGTGCGGCGGCGTCGCGCACACGCTCGGCGGCGACGGACAGAACGAAGGCGAAGCCGGCTCGTCCGGAGACACCGGAGCGGGTGGAGAAGGCGCAGCGGGCGGAGACACGGGGTCGGGCGGAGAATGGTCTGGGGCCGGGGGTGCTGGCGCGTTCCCCGGCGCGGGCGGCGGCATCGAAATCGGCGGCTACGGCGGCTACGGACCCGGCGGCTACGGACCCGGCGGCAGCGGGCCGGGCTGTGCGGCGTCCCCCGGGTGGGGCGCCGCGGCGGGATACGGCGGCGATCCGTACTGTGGTGGCACGACGTGCGACCCCACGTCGTGCCCGAGCGTCCCTGTGAACGGATCGGGCTCCGCACTCGCCGGCTGCTGCCTGCCGAGCGGGGATTGCGGGGTGGATACGTCGTTGATGTTGGTGATCGGCCTACCCGTCTCCGGGGGTTGCGAACCGTTCGGCCAGCCCGGGGTGATCTCGGCGCAGTGCCCGTCGCACGCCGCGCCGCTGGGTTCCCCGACGATCGAGGGCTGCTGCCGACCCGAGGGGGTGTGCGGATACGATCTCTCGGACGCGGGCGCCGGGTGCGTGCTCGCCATCGGCCAGAACGCGGGCGGGAGTGGCGCTGGAGCGGCCGGAGGCTTCGGCGCAGCGGGCGGCTACAGCCCGTACACCTACTGCGACTACTACGGCGCGGGCGGCGTGACCGGCTACGGCGGATACGGCGCGTACCCCGGCGCGGGCGGCATCCCGAACGGCGCCGGCGGCTACTACGCCGGCGGCGGCATCCCGAACTAGGGCGGTGGCGGCTACTCGGCGGGCGGCGGCGCGTATGGCGGCGCGGGCGCGGACCCGGGAGTCGGCGGCTTCGGAGCCATGACGCCGGAAGCCGGCGGCGCTCCCGGCGCGGCGGGTTTCGGCGCTTTCGGTCCCTGAGAAGACCTGGGCGACGCGCCCAACCCCGGCGATTCGTTTTGTCACGGCGGGCTCGCCGTGCGGGGACGTGAATCGGCTGGACCAATCGGGGGGCGACTCGCCGCCCTTCGGGCGAGCTCGACGCGACGACGATCAGCGTCGTGGGGTTTGTTTGTGGGGGACCTTGTCCCCCGAGGCTTCCCTTGCGGTCCTCGGGCTACGCCCTGCGGTCCTCGGGAACCTCTCCCCCTGCCGCGCCTAGCGGCGCGCGCTCGCTTTGCTCGCGGGGCCGTGTGTCGGCTGGACCAATCTCGCGATTTGGTTTGTATACAAAGTGTTCGGTGAAGAGATACCCCCCACGGCGTCGTTCGCCGTTTGCCGCGGCTCTGCGGTCCTCGGGGGACTACTGGAGCATGAACTTGCGGTCGGCGGTGGTGACGTAGAAGCCGCGGGGCCAGTGGCGGTAGTACGTAGCTTTCAGGACGGGTTCGCCGTCGCCGGGATCCACGTCGTCGGTCAGGGTGCCGACCACCCGGACCAGGGAGCGAGGGCCGATGCTGTGCTCGCCGATGTCGTCCTCGGCGGAGAGATGCAGGAGCGCGTGGACGACGGCGTGCTCGTGGTCGCTCACGGTGACGCGGCACGTGTCGCTGTCGCTCGACTCGCACAGGTTGCGGGTCTCGAGGGTCCGGACGCTGAGCTTCACCTCGGCGTTTCCGCCGCTGCCCGCGGATCGTCCGAGCACGACTCCGAACACGCTGACGGCCTTGCCCTTCCATTTCTCCGGAGAGCGCTTCGCCATGACGGGGTCGTATTCCGTCGCCGATGCCGTCGCCTCCTCTTCCTCCGAGAGCGGCACGTAGTTCGGGCTGTGGCCGTACGGTCCTGCAGAACCGCACCCCACGAGAGCGAGCGAGAGCATCACCGCACCGAGCTTCATGGGCCGCTCCCGTATCACGGCCCGTTTCCGGGATCACGGCTCCGCCGGCGAGCGCTCCGGACCGATGGGACTCCCGGGGCGACCGCGGGTCCGGGCTGCCCATCGACGTCCAATGCGGAGAGAGACTTCCGCTAGGACGAATGCGAGGAGCACGAGCGCCGTCTCTCTCGAGGCCGAAACGAGGGCACCTGCTCCTCCCGAGGTCGAGCCCGTTCCCGGCGACGGCTCCCGGGGCGCGGCGAGTAGCTCCGCGGGGTCGAGAGTGACGGTGCGGAGTTCCTGCTCTCCGTCGAGCACGACGCGGTACCTCCCGTGAAGCGCCGGCGTCGCCTGGAGCGCGGCCGCGTCGCAGCGGCCCGTCGCGTCGGCACACGCATCGTTCCGGTGGACGGACGTCACGGGGACCGGTCCCTCCGGGCCTTCCACGACGACGCGTGCGGCGCCGGGGAACGTCCAGGGGACTCCCGCCGCCGTTCTCTTCGACCCCTTCCGCTGATCGGCTTGCCGGAGCACGTGGTCCAGAATGGACAGGAACCCCGGCCGCACGGCGAAGTCGCTCTCCTCGAGGGACGCGGGGAGTCCGACGGTCAGGCACAGGCCGCGCCCCACTGCCCGCTCGACGAGGAACGGCACGGAGTCCGTGAAGCGCCCGACCACGCGTGCGCCCTCGAGCTCCGTGCCGTCGAGACGCGCGCGACCACGCCGGACCAGTGCCTGGAGGCTGGTGCTCTCGGCGCCGAGCCAGGCCACGCTCGCCGGGTCCACGCCCATGCCGGGCGCCGACTCGAACCGCACCGTCCCGTGGGCGAACGGATCGAGCGGCGATCCGAGATCCGTGCTCGAGCCCCGCGGCCCGATGAACGCGGCAGCGACGCCGCCGCGAGACAGAAACTTCGAGAGCGCCGTTCGCGCCGTCGGCGAGAGCCCCCGAGGGTCGTCGAGGACGAGGGCGGCGACGCCCTTGTATCCACCCTCGTCGTCGGGGATGAGCTCGAGCGGACGCACGACCCAGCTCCCGCCGAGCGCGGCGAGCGCCTGCTCGACGACCGTGGGGCCGCCCGTCGTCGCGCCGGCGGTGCGAGTGTCGGCGACGACCGCGACGGCCGGCGCCGCGGGCTCGTCGGAGACCGGAGCGTCGTCGTCTTCCCGGGCCGCGTCGCTGCCCGTCAGGCGAACGTCGAGAACCGCCGAGACCGTTCCCACGTCGAGCGTGACGTGCTGCTCGCCGGCCCGCGGGGACAGCGTTCCGTGTCCGACGACTTCGCCCGGTGCGGCGAGACGTCCCCCGCCGTCGGGCACGGCGTTCGGCGCCGCTCCCGTCGCCACCACGGCGTCCACGGTGCGGTGCCGCGCGGCGTCCTCGTCGCTGCAGGCCACGACCACGTCGACGCGGGTTCCGTGGCGGTCCGCCGTCGTGATCCCGCAGTCGCTCGCCGGCTTCGCGAGGTCGGCGAGGGGCGTCTCGGCGAACGGCGTGCCCTCGGGGATGGCTTCGCCGGCGAGGTCGCTCAACACGACGACCTTGTGGTCCTTCTGCGGCGAGGAGCGAATCGTATTTCGCGCGAGCGCCACGGCCTCGACGAGATCCGTGGAGCGATCCGAGACCACGACGTCGGCGAGGGTCCGCCGAGCGGTGTCGAGGTCGGTCGTCGGCGACAGGAGCACGCGCGCCGGCTTCCCGGCGAGGACGATCGCGAGCGAATCACCGGGTCGCGCCGAGCGGAAGAGCTGCTCGGCGCCGGCGAAGGCGCGCGAGAATCGCGAGGCGCCGTTCGGCGACGCGGCCCGCATGCTGAACGAGTCGTCCAGGACCACGGCGAGGGCGACCGACCCGCCCGACGTCCGCGCGAGCGACAGTCGCTCGCAGCGCACGAGCGGCATGGCGCCGAGGACCGCCAGGCTCACGATCATCAGCGTCCGGAGCGCGAGGAGGGGCCGGTCTTCGAGTCGGCTCCGCTCGCGGGCGTTGCTCGTGAGGGGCAGCGCCCAGCGGACGGGCGGAAACTCTCGCTCCTTCGTTCTGCCGCGCCGGAGGAGGTGCGCGATCACCGGACCCACGACGAGGCCGACGATCGCGAGCGCTGCCCAGACGGCGAAGCTCACGGGGCGCTCCGCTCGAGAGCCGAGAGCACGTTCCCGACGGTGGCGACCGGATCGTCCGTCGTCGTGGCGTCGACGAAGCGGGCCCCGTGGCGAGCGAACTCCGCTTCGAGCGCCGACGTCGCTTCGCGGAACCGCGCGAGGTACGCCGTGCGCGCCGCGCCCGCGTCCGTCTCGATCTCGAAGTCCCCCTCGCTCGCGCGAAGGCGAACGGGCCCGTCGAACGGAAAGCTCACCTCCGCCGGGTCGAGGACCCTCACGCCGACGAGCGCGCGGCCTCCGGAGGCGAGCGACGCGATCCGCGACAGGGAGCCGTCCGGGAGATCCAGGAAGTCGCTCAGGACGACGACGACGGTGCCGCGCCGGGTACGCCGGGTCACGCGAGCGACCGAACGGTCCACCGACGCGAGGTCGTCGTGGACGTCACCGGATGCGGTCGCGGGCTCGAGGGCCGTGACGAGTCGGTCGAACGCATCCGTGCCGCCCGTGCTCGCGAGGGGCCTCGCGTCCGCGCCCCCGATCCAGTCGAGCGAGACGGCGTCGTGACCCGAAAGGGCGACTCGCGCGAGCGCTGCGGCGATGAGGGACGCGAAGGCGAGCTTCGCCCCGGGCGCGCCGTCGCTCCGGTACGCCATGGAACGCGTGGCATCGATCAAGAACCGGATCCCGCGGTCCGTCTCCGTCTCGAACTCGCGCACGAGGAGCCGATCGTGCCGCATCACGGCGCGTCGATCGATGAACCGGAGGTCGTCGCCCGCGACGTAGTTTCGGTGACCGCCGAACTCGACGCCGGACCCGCGCCGGACGCTCCGGTGCGGCCCGGAATAGAGCCCTTCGGCCACCTCGCGCGCGCGGAGGCGGAGCGGCCCGAGCCGTCCCCAGTCGAGCGCCTGACGGAGGTTCGTCGCTTTCACGGCTCGGGGCGCCGGCACGCGGCGATGATCTTCGGGCTCACCCAGTTCGGATCCAGCGAGGCGCTCGGATCGGCCTTGCGCCAGGCGTCGCACTCCGCCGACGCGAGACCGGCCGCGGAGAGGGCGACGTACGCCTCGAGGAGCTGCCGGTGGATGACGGCGAGCTCGGGGGTCGTGAGATCCGTCGCGGAGAGGAACCCAGTGCCTCGCCGGACGGCCTCGACGTATCTGCCGCCGCGCACGTCCGCGAGGAGAGCGGGGAGCTCGGACGCGACCTTGCGCTGCCCGGCGCGGGTCTCGCCCCGACTTTCCGTCGCTTCCGCGATCGCTGCCGCGCGGGCTTCCTTCTTGCCCTCCTCGGTGAGCGGGAGATCGGTGAGCGGGACCAGGATCACGTCGCCGCGGCGGAGCTCGATTCCCTTCAGCTGGTTGTACTGTTCGAGCATCCACGCCTTCTTCGCGTCTCCGAGGTAGCGGTAGGCGACCTGCGGCAGCGTGTCGGGCGACGTGACGATGAGACGGAGGTTGTACGGCACGACGATCTCCGCGCCGTCTTCCGTGGGGAGCCACGGATTCGTGCCGTTCGCGATGGCGAGCACGTCGGCGCGCTTCGGCGACCCGAGGAGCTCCGCGGCGATGGCGGCCCACGTGTCTCCCTTCGTGATCCTCCGATAGGAGACCGCGGGGATCTCGAGGCGCATGCCCGGCACCAGGGAGAGTCCGCCCTGAACGTCGAGCTCGTTCGCGGCGACGAGCAGCCGCTCGTACTGGATCCGCCCGTAGACGCGCTCGGCGACGGACGCGAGCGTGTCCCCTGGCTTCGCCACGTGGACGAACGCGAGCCCGTCGCGGGGCGCGAGGAGGAGCGCGCCGAGCGTGACGAGCGCGCCGAGCGCCCTGGGTGGCCGGATGCCGGACATCGCCCGCGAGCCTACCTCCACTCGCCCGGATTGCGAGCGCCGGACGCGAGCGTTCGGCTACGGGGCGCTTCCGTGCCGCTCGGCGAGCCCGACCAGAGCCTCGACCGTGGCGTCGAACGGCGCGACTTCCCCCTCCGCCTGCACGAGGAAGCGGCGGAGATCCGGCAAGGCCCGGAGTGCGCGATCCAACCGCGGATCGCCGCCCGCCTGGTACGCGCCGAGCGTCACCAGCTCCCGCTTGTCTTCATAGGCGGCGAGGAGCGCACGGATCCTCCCGGCGGCGTCCGCGTGGCGCGCCGAGACGACCCGCGGCATCACCCGGGAGAGCGAGGCGGGGACGTCGATCGCCGGATGATGGTGCTCGCTCGCGAGCCGTCGCGACAGGACGACGTGCCCGTCCAGGATGCCCCGCACCTCGTCCGTCACCGGTTCGTCGAGGTCGTCTCCTTCCACGAGGACGGTGTAGAGCGCCGTGATGCTGCCGCGCTCGCCTTGCCCCGCGCGCTCGAGCAGGCGCGGAAGCATCGCGAAGACGCTCGGCGGAAAGCCGCGGCGCGCCGGCGGCTCCCCGGACGCGAGCCCCACCTCTCGCTGCGCGCGTGCGACGCGGGTGATGGAGTCCACGAGGAGGAGCACGCGGCGCCCTTCGTCACGGAAAGATTCGGCAACCGTGGTGGCCACTTCTGCGGCGCGGATGCGCTCCACGGCCGGTGCGTCGCTGGTCGCGACGACGAACACCGCGCGCTCCCGGGCGGCAGGCAGGATGCGCTCCACGAAATCCCGGACCTCTCGGCCGCGCTCGCCGACCAGAGCGACGACGACGGCGTCCGCCGACGCGCCTCTCGCGAGCGCGCCGAGGAGGGTGCTCTTGCCGACCCCGGATCCCGAGAACAGCCCGACCCGCTGCCCGACGCCGAGCGTGAGGAGCCCGTCGATGGCGCGGACGGAGGTCGGCAGCGCTTCCTCGACCGCGGTTCGCCGGAGCGGCGCGGGCGGGTTCCCGGCGACGGGCGTGGCTCTCCCCGAGACGGGCCCCCCATCGTCGAGCGGTCGCCCGAGGCCGTCCAGCACGCGACCGAAGAGGGCGTCCCCGACGCGAATCTCGAGCGGCCCGCCCGTGGACTCGACCGGATCTTCCGCGCCGACGCCCGCCGTGTCCCCGAGGGGGAGCAGGGTGACGCGGCCCCCGTGGAACCCGGACACTTCCGCAAGCAGCGGGGCGCCGCGCCGTCCGACGGTGACCAAGTCTCCCATCCGGGCGCCGGGGAGGGTCGCCGTGATCGCGAGGCCCGTGACACCCTCCACGCGCCCTTCGGCGCGAGTCGCGCCGGTCCGGGCGAGTTCCTCCCGGAGCGCCGTGAAGTCCACCCTCGCGTTCACGGGCCGCACCGTACCACGCCCAAAGCTTGCCCAAGCGGGAGCCGAGGTGCGACGCTTTCGCCCGTGAAGTCCGCGTTTCTCGTGCTCTCGTTCGTCCCGCTGGCCTTCGGCGGAGCCGGCTGCTCGGCGTCCGTCGAGGGAAAGGTGAACACGAGCGCGAGCGCGAGCGCCGAGGTCCAGGACTTCGACAAGCCGGTGGACACCCAGATGTCCGCCATGAGCACGAAGGCCGCGGCCGACGCGAACCAGCCCGCGCTCGCCCTGCTCGGCTCCCGGCAGGATCTCTCCTATCAGGGCCCCCCCACGACGACGTGCAAGTGCCTGAACGTGGTGATGGGGCAGCCCGCGGACGGCGGTTTCCGCTGGAGTGGAGAAAAACCCCGCACGAACCCCTCGAGCCAGCTCGTCATCGCCGTGTCGTCGGCGGGCCTGGCGTGCCCGGAGGCCGGGGACCAGGCGACCGGGGCGTCGTACTGGGGCTACGAGGCGGTCGGGTCGGACATCGTCGTCGTCGTCGAGCGCGCGTACTCGGGCCGTCCCCTCGCGAGCGGCGCCATCATTCCGCGCCCCGCGAACGGCCAAGTCTACGTCCGCCCCATCGACAAGAAGCTTCCCTACGGAAAGTCTCCGACCGGGCTCGGCGATCGATGTCAGGTCGGCAAGCTCGCGCCCGTCGCGTCGCCTTCTCAGGGGCCGGCCCCGGCGTCTCTCGGGACGGACGCGCCGGTCGAGAAGTCCGCGACGTCGATACCGTGAGCGTCAGAAGCGCCCGAGCGTTTCGGGCGGGTACGCCGGATCCGTCTCGACCTTCACGGCGTCCTGCTCCTCGGGCGTTCGTTCGGACCAGCCCGTGAAACGGTGGAGGATGCCGCCCGCGCGCGCGGCGTCCGCGACGAAGCAGGTCCCGCACGCGCTCGCGCAGACGATGCCACCGAGGGAAAATGGCGTGCCGCCGGACCGGAGGAGCGAAGTGGTCGCGCCCGTCTCCACGTCGAGCGCCTGCACGGTGTCGTCCGCGTCCGGCGTGGGGACGTCGGTGCGGTACCCGAACGTCTGCACGAGGAGCACCGAGTCGCTCGCGTGGTCCCCGTAGAAGCCGACGGGTCCTGCGCCGAGGGTGGAAGCGTCGATCGTTTTCTCGATCTTCGGGGGGTCCACGGACACGTCCACCACGACGACGCCGGAGTCGGCGAGATCGCTCGCGGAGGTCTGGGCGATCGTCCCCGAGCAGAGAACGGAGAGGCGCTTCCCCGAGGGGGCGAGCGCGAGCCCGGCGCAGTTCCGGTACGTGGAAAGGACGAGCGAGCCCGTGACCGCGTCCCTGGCCGTGTCGACGACGGCGAGGCGTGACGGCACGGTCGAGGTGAAACCCCGGGCGAGCGCGCCGAGGAGCACGTACGCCCGGCCGTTCGCGACGACGATGCGGTCGGGCCGGGGGAGGGCGACGGCCGCGTCGTCGCCGAGCGAGCTCGTCATCGAGATGGAGGCGACGAGCTTCGGGACGGACGGATCGACGACGACGACGTCGCTGCCCGTGTCGAGGGGCGCGGCGCCGGGCGCCGGATTCGAGCCGAAGCGCGTGACGTAGGCCTTCGTCTCGGAGAGCGCGACGTAGTCGTGGGGGTTCGCGTAGAAGCCGCCGGGCGCGACCGAGAGCTCGCGCCGCGCCGCCGTCTGGACGTTCACCCAGACGATCTTGGACGCCGCGCGGTTCCGATCGATGAGCACGATCTCCGGGCCCGTCACGAGCGCCGTCGGAGGCACGACGTCGCCCGACAGCGGCGCGGTGAGCCCCACCGAGGACGTCGAGCTCCCGGCGATCGACGGCGCGAGCACCGTGCCGTCCCAGGCGACGAGCCCCACGTTCGTCGAACCGTAGTCTTCGAGCGGCTGCTCCACCACGACGGCGCCGCGACCGCACGCCTCGGTCAAGGTGCCCGAGTCGGGGATGGTCGCGCCGGCCGAGCCGCGGGGGGCCGGGACGTCGCACGCCGTCACGACGAACGCGCCCGCGACGAGCGCAGCGGATCTCAGCGCCATGTTGCCTCCAGGGTGCCGTACACGCTCCGTCCCGGGAGCGGCATGCCGACGGTGTCCACCTCGCGCGCATCGAGGATGTTCCGGAAGGAAACCCGCGCGGCGATGGCCCGACGGAGGAACAGCGCCGTCGCCTCGAGGTCCATGGTCATCTGCGCGGGGATCACGATGAGCCCGCCTTCGTCCGCATAGCGCGAGGAGCGGTGCGTGACCCGGAACCCGAGCGCCGCGCGGTCCACGCCGAGGGTCCGCGTTCCCGTCTTCGTGTGGAGCTCCGTGTAGTCCGTGAACACGAGCCGGGAACGAAAGGGGAGGATGTCGTTCGCGAGCGTTCGTCCGGGCGTCGTGTCGCGGGCGTCGAGCAGCGTCATGGAGATCGTGTTCCCGAGGAGGTCCCACACGTCCGACGCAGCGGAAAGCTCGAGGCCGAGGACGCGCGCCCTGCCGACGTTGTACGGCGCGAACACGCCCGGAACCGTCTGCCGGTAGGCGACCAGGTCTTCCACGCTCCGGTAGAAGCCGACCGCGTCGAAATCGGAAAATCCCGCTCGGTGACGGGTGCGCACGTGGAAGCCGGCGTCGACCACGTCTCCGCGTTCGGGCGCGAGCGCGGCGTTTCCCACCACGACGGCCGACACGCCGTAGAGCTCCCCCAGCGTCGGCACGCGGCCGTACCTTCCGACGTTCGCGCGGACGTCGAGCGCCCGACTCGGCCGGCCGAGCAGGCCGAGGCGCGCGCCGGGCTCCGCCGTGTCGCAGATCGAGGACGAGCGCCCGGGGCCCGCCGTTCCCTCGCACTCGACGGAACCGAGGGCCGTCACCTCCACGTGCTCCCCGGCGTGGATCGTGCCGGCGAGCGCGGGGCGAAGCGTCGTGCGCGAGGCTTCGAGCGACGTGACTCCGGGCCGCTCCACGGCGATGCGGTCGCGCGCGCCGGAGAGCGCGCCCTGGAGATCGAGCCAGCTCGTCGCGGCGAGAGACAGTCGCGCCTGTTCCTCGAACCGCTCGCCACCCGAGGCGACGAGGGACGCGGAGTCGAGGAGCGTCAGCGGATCGGAGAGCACGGTCTTCGCTGCGAGCGCGCTCGTCACGAGCTCGACGGCGCAGCTCTCGGTCCCTTCCGAATCGTGCCCGCAGGGAAGTCGGACCGTGGCGGCAGCGAGGAACCTCCGGACGCGGGTCCGCGCGAGCTCGTTCGGCACCGCGGCGAGCCCCGGCGAGCCCTGCTCGCGATCGTAGGCGTGGAGCACGGTCGTCACCCGGGCGCCGGCGCCGAGGGAGTAGCGAGCGAGGCTCCACGCGTCCGTCGCTCCGTAGTCCGCGTTCGTCCGGCGATGCGTCACGCCGCGATCGTCCCGGAACGGGTAGTCCTGGTCGGCTGCCTCGCGGCGCACGGTGACGAGCGCCGCGGCGCGCTCGCTCGCCGCGGCTCCCGTGACCCACAGCGCTCGCTCCCCGAAGCTCCCGAGCCCCGCTCCGGCGGAGAGCTCCGTCGATCGCGGAAAACGCGGCTCGAAGAACACGGCGCCTCCGATGCCGAGCCGATCGGCGGCGAGGGGGGCGTTTCCCCGGTACACCTCCACGCGATCGAGCGCGCCGAGCGGGAGCGTCGAGAGGTCCGCGGTTCCGGTGACGTCGTCGTTCAGCCGCACCCCGGCGAGGTACACGGGCGTCTCCGCGCTCGTCGCACCCCGGATGGCGGCCGTCGCGAGATCGCTGCTCGAGCCCGTCCGCGATACCTCGACACCCGGAACGCGAGCGAGCACGTCGGCGGCGCTCGCGCCCGGCGCCCGGAGCTCCTCGCCGGAGACGACCGTGGCCGCGACGGTCGAATCCCGGGTCGCGGAGGACGTCCTCGTCCCTTCCACGGTCACGCTGGAGTCGCCTTCGCCCTGCGCACGCGCCGCCTGCGGCCCGAAGAGCGCGAGAGCGGCGAGCGCGCGCCGGGCGCGGGCCGCCCTCATGGGCACGCCGAGTTCACGATGGCGACGGCGTCCAGATCGAACACGCCGGAGATGCCCGTCGTGTCCGGACGATCCGTGATGCGCACGAGGCGGGCTCGGGAGAGACCCACGTCGGCGAGGTCGTAGGCGTCCCCACCCGCGACGGACGGATCTCGCGGGTCGATCGTGTTCGTGCGGGCGTTCGCGTAGACCGGGTGCGTCCCCGCGCACGCGCCGTACGGCGCCTTCGTCGCCGTGCAGGGGTAGGCGCGCCACGTGACGCCGTCGTCGCTCACCTCGACCGTCGCGAGCTCCGCGAAGACGTTCGCCGGGTCGCAGTCGATGGCGAACGCGTTCTCGAACACGACGAAGTCCGGCCCGGGACCGTCCACGATGGCGTCCTCGCCGAACCCGAGCGTCACCGTTCCACCGTTGCCGAGGGACACGACGCTCTCCGTCGCCCCCTGGCAGTCGTTTCCGAGCCCCTCGGGGGGTCCGTACACCCAGGCCGGGAAGTGGCTCTGGCCGACGTTCTGTCCCGGTCCGAACCGGTGCGCGAAGGTCGTCGCCGCGAAGTGAGTCGCGGTGCCGTCGCAGGCGAGGGGAGAAAGGGAGATCGCGCCGTCGCCGTCGCCGGAATCTCCCTCGGGTCCCGCGTCGCCGGGCGTCCCGCCGTCGAGCGCGGTCGACGAGTCCGGAGCCGCGCCTCCGTTCGTCGCGGCCGAACCCGAGTCGTCGCTTCGCGCGCCACCGCTGCCCGTCGTGCTCGAACCCGCGACGCCCCCTTCGTGGTCCGTCGCCGCGGACGGCGCTTTCCCCACGTCGCCGCCGTTGCAGGCGACGACGTGGGAGAGGAGAGCGGCGCTCGCGAGGAGCCCAGCTTGGCGCATGAAGCGCCTCACGGTGAAACCGCCAGGTTCAGCACGAAATAGTCGCCGTGGAACGGCACGGTCGCGACGTCGTGCGCCTTCCGGGTCGCGAGCTCGTACCGCCGGACCAAGGTCGAGGTTCCGCCGTCCGCCGAGGTGCCGAAGTCGTAGCCGAGGAGCGTCCCGGCGGTCGCGACCACGGGCGCGCCCGGGACGTTCTCGAGCGGCGCCCCCAGCGTGCCCGGAGTCGCGGGGCTCCACGGGTGAAAGAAGGCCGTGAAGTTCTCGTCGTCGGTCTCGACGTAGAGCTCCGTCCCGGCGGACAGGATCGCGCCGAGGAAGTCCTGCGCCGTCGGCGCGTAGAGCGTTTCCGTCGCGCCGGTGGCGAGCGTGAGCGACGCGATGCCGTGGTTCGTGCGGAGCGCGCCGCCGTCGGCGCCGCCGTTGCACCCGTCGGACACGACGTAGAGCTTGCCGCTCGCGGCGTCGAAGGACGTGTAGCCCGGGCCGACCTGCGGAAGCGCGAAGCCGTTCTTGCCGGCGTCGCCGTCGAGATCGACGATCGCGTCGCTCTCCGCGTCGACCGCGATGACCAGCGCCGGGGAGCTCGGACAGACCGGCATGTAGTTGGTCGCCAGGCTTCCGGAGAAGATGTCCGTCCGTCCGAGGACGAAGTAGGCGCGATGCGTCGCGGCGTCGTAGTGCGCGGCCTCTGGCTCCGTGGAGCCGTCGTGGTCGGACGGATCGAGGAAGCTCGCGAGCGAGATGAGCCCCGTCTGGGTTCCCGCCGTCGGGTCGACGACGGCGATGGCGTTCGCGGCGTTCAGCGGCACGTACGCCTTCGTCGCGCTCGCGACGAGCACCGAGTGCGGGTTCAGGTACCCCGCGCCCGCGTCGCCGAGCGAGAGCGGGATGTGCTTCACGATGGCGCCCGTCGGGCCGAGAGTGTCCACGGCGCCGCCCGAACGTTCGAGCGCGAATACGAACCCGCCGCTCGTGTTCAGGCCGAGGTCGCCGTCACCGACGTCGAGGTGACCGAGCGCGTTCCCCGTTGCGAGGTCGATCGCCGCGATCTCGCCCGCGCCCGCGTTGAAGTCCGCGCCCGCGACGAAGACGGTCCCGGTGAGCGGCGGGAGCGGCGGCTCCGCCGCGTCACCCGCGTCCGGGTTCGGCGTCGAAGCATCGAGGCCCGCGTCGCTCTTCGAGCCGCCCGCGCCGCCCCCCTGTCCGCCGGTGCCGCCCTGTCCGCCGGTACCGCCCTGTCCGCCGGTACCGCCCTGTCCGCCGGTGCCGCCGTCTTTCTCGGCGCTCGTCGCGGGCGCCGTGTCGTCGCTTTTGCACGCGACGAGCGCGCCGGCGCCCCCGCCGATGAGCGACGCCAGCACGACGCTCCGCCTCAGGCTCCTGATCTCCGGTCTCATGTCTCGTCTCCACTTGCGCCGTTCCGCGCGGCGCGCTCCGAGGAGAGGGCCGGATCCTCCGCCCACCATGAGCGAAGAACCCCTCGGCGCCGGAGAGGCGGAGGGGTTCACGGGAGCTCGTCGCCGAGCGTCACGCACCCCCCGTTCCTCGCGGGTCGAGCTGCCTTTCGCTCAGCCAGGTCTCCTGACTCGTGGCTTCCGGGTTCTTCACCCTTCGGTTCGACTCGCCTTCCCCGGCCTGTGCCGAGTGGCATTTCGAGTCGACCTTTCCACTCACAGTGGCGGGACCGTGCCGGATTTGAACCGGCTTCCCTGTTCGCCCGGAATGTCCGGGCAGCTGAGCGAGCTTATTTTCAGTCGGCTGCGGCTACCTCATCGCCGAGTCCTCTACCCCCGGGGCGAGCAAGGTGTCAACGGAGGGGCTTGCCGCCACGGTTCGCCGCTCGAAAATCGGGGGGTGAAGCCGGTCGAGTTCTGGTTCGAGTACGCGAGCACCTATTCGTACCCCGCGGCGCATCGGCTGCCCGTGCTCGCGAAACGCGCCGGTGTCGACGTCGTGTTCCGTCCTTTCCTGCTCGGCCCGCTCTTCGCTGCGCAGGGGTGGAACGACTCGCCGTTCAACCTCTATCCGGTGAAGGGTCGATACATGTGGCGGGACCTCGAACGGATCTGCGAGCGCGAGCAGCTCCCGTTCGTGCGGCCGTCGCGGTTCCCGCGGAACGGACTCCTCGCCGCGCGCGTGACGATCGCGTTCGAGGAAGAACCGTGGATCTCCGATTTCGTCCGGTCCGTCTACACGGCGAACTTCGCCGAGGATCGAGACATCTCGACGGAGGAATTCGTCTCGAGCTTGCTCGGACGTCTCGGTCGAGACGCGGCTTCGGACCTCCGAGCGGCTCGGACGGACGAGAACAAGGCGAAGCTCCGCGATCGCACCGAGCGCGCGCGATCGCTCGGGCTCTTCGGCTCCCCGACGTTCGTGGTGGGCGGCGAGCTCTTCTGGGGGAACGACCGGCTCGAGCAAGCGCTCGCGTGGGCGCTCCGCTGATCCAGGTCCCTCCGCCGGTCACCGGCCGACTCCGGACACCCATGAACTCGTCCGTGGCTCTCCCCCAATTCCCGAAAGGCGTCCTCCTTTCGCGAGTCTCGGGGAGAGACTGGACGCCCGAGGTCCCCCGGATCTACGCTTAACCTTTGGATTTTTGCGGTGACGGACGCTCTCTCGACCCCAGATGACGACTACGGCGAGCGGGCGCCCGCGCCGGGCGACGTCCTCGCCGGCAAGTACCGGGTCGAGAGCGTCGTGGGCGCCGGAGGCATGGGCATCGTGGTCGCGGCCCAGCACCTGACGCTCGGGCAGACGGTCGCGGTGAAGCTCCTCCGGACAGCCGGCCTCGACGAGGCCCGGCGCGCCGAGGCGTGCGCCCGGTTCCTCCGCGAGGGACAGGCCGCCGCTCGTCTCGCGAGCGAGCACGTCGTCCGGATCCACGACGTCGGCACGCTGGAGGACGGCGCGCCGTTCATGGTGATGGAGCTCCTCCGCGGCAACGACCTCGCCTCCATCCTCGACGGCAAGGGCCAGCTCGGCGTCGACGCCGCGATCGAGTACGTCCTCCAGGTGTGCGACGCGGTCGGCGAGGCGCACGCGAACGGCATCGTCCATCGAGACCTCAAGCCGTCGAACCTGTTCGTGTCCACGCGCAGCGACGGGCGGCCGCTCGTGAAGGTCCTCGATTTCGGCATCTCGAAGGCGATCGCGGGCGCGGACGATCCGCTCCAGGGGAACCTCACGTCCACGCGTTCCGTCGTCGGTTCGCCCTACTACATGTCCCCCGAGCAGGTGCGCGACGCGAAGCGAGTCGACGCGCGTTCGGACATCTGGTCGCTCGGGATGATCCTCTACGAGCTCCTCGTGGGAGAGCCGGCCTTCAACGCCGATACGCTCCCCGGGATCTGCGCGGCGATCGCCGCGGACACGCCGCCCCCGATCCGGGATCGGCGTCCCGACGTGAGCCCCGAGCTCGAGGCCGTCATCATGCGTTGCCTCGAGAAGGATCCGGGGCGAAGATTTTCGACCGTCATCGAGCTCGTGCGAGCCCTCGCGCCGCACGCGGCGCGGGCGGCCGGGGTGAGCACCGCGGACTACGCGTCCCGTCGCCTCGAGGAGAGCGCGAAGCGAACACCGCCCGCCCCGCGCCTTCGACCCGACGAGGCGACCGTCCACAGCGGGCCCGACTCGGGCATGCGGGTTTCCGACCGCGGCGCCCGCGATGCGATTCCTCCGTCCGTCGATCCCGTGAGCGCCCCGAGCACCGCCATGCCGGCCGTGCTCCGCGCGGATACGCGCACGCTGCAGTCGCCGACGTCCGACTCCGCGAAGAAGGAAGGAGCTCCGCGAGCGCAGTCGACCCTCGTGTCCCGCACGGGGACGTCGCTTCCCGCGGTCGCCGAGCGGGAGCCTGAGGGAGTCGTCGCGCGCGCGCCGACCACGGAGCGAGACTCCGGCAGAAATCGGTGGATCGTGCTTCTCGTCGTCGCCCTCGTGATGGTCGCCGCGGCCTGGTTTTCGCTGTCCAGGAAGTCCTCGTCCCCCGTCCTGCCGGAGGAGACCGGACCGGGCCTCCATGAGCCGGTCGGTCCTTCGCCCGCTCCGGCGCCGAAGCCTCCGATCGCGGAGGCGGCTCCGGTCGCGCCGCCCGTCGCGACGGGTCCGGTCCCAGCCGCATCGCTCTCCGGGGCAGCTTCCCCGTCCGCGCCGCTCCGCGTGGCTCCGAAACGCGTCGCTCCGCCGCGCGTCGTGCCACCTCCGGCGAAGCCGAAGCCCGCGGCGGCGTCCGACATCCGTCTCGAGCGGTAGCGGGAGCGTTCGCGCCCTCGAACGTTCGAAAAACGCGTGCACGGGCGTGCCTCGGGACGGCACCATCGGAGGAAGATGGGAACCCGTCGACGCATCCGGGCCGGGACCGCATCGGCCGTCGCTGCGCTCGGTCTCGCGTGTGTGCTCGCCGCGCCGCGCGTCGCGCTCGCCGACGACGTCGCGGACGAGGCGGACCTCGCCTTCCGCATCGGCGCCGAGCGGTACGCGCAGGGCGACTTCAAGGGCGCGCTCGAGCATTTCCTCGCGTCGAACCGCCTCGCGCCGAACCAGAACGTGGTGTTCAACGTCGCGAAGACGTACGAGAAACTCGAGCGGTACCCGGAGGCCTTCCGCTATTACAGCGCGGCCCTCGCCGGAGAGACGGACGCCGGCGCGCGCGAACGCATCGGGCAGGCGCTCGAGCAGATCCGTCCCCACGTCGCGGTCCTCGCGGTGGAGACCGAGCCGCCGGGAGCGACGCTATATGTCGATCGCAAGGACCTCGGCGCGCGCGGCGAGAGCCCGCGGGCGCTCGGCGTTCCCGCGGGAAGGTACAAGGTCCTCGCGGAGCTCCCCGGTTACTACCCGGGCGAGGCCGACGTCGAGTCGGCGCCCGTCGGGCAGACGACGCGCGTGACGATCGCTCTCCGGCCCATCCTCGGGCGGCTCTCGCTCGACGGCGCTCCCGTCGGCGCGCGCGTGCGCATCGACGACCCGGAGTCCCTTCCGCGCTGCGTCTTGCCGTGCTCCGTGGAACTTTCACCCGGGCATCACGTCGCGTACGTGGCGCAGGAGGGCTACCGGACGTCCGACGTCGTGCTGGACGTCACGGCTCGCGAGACGACGACCTCGTCCGTGCGTCTCCAGCCGCTGGTCGGCACCGTCGTCGTCACGACCGACGAGCCCGGAGCCGTGGTGAACGTCGATGGCAAGGCCTCCGGCTTCTCACCGGCGATCCTCACCCTCCCGGTCGGCGCGCATCGGGTGAGCATCGCGCTCCGCGGCTATCGCACGGTGGAGCGCGCCGTGGACGTCGCCCCCGACAAGCAGTCGCGCCTCGACCTCGTGCTCACGCAGGCGCAGGAAGTGGAGGCGGCTTCCCGCGTCTCGGAGTCCGTCGACGACGCGCCGAGCTCGGTCACGGTGATCCCGCGCGAGGAGATCCTCGCGTTCGGATACCCGACGATCGCCGAGGCGCTCCGCGGCGTGCGCGGCGTCTACCTGTGGAACGATCGCGCGTACCAGTCCATCGGCATCCGCGGGCTCGGACGCCTCGGCTCGTACGGGAACCGGGAGCTCGTCCTCCAGGACGGCGAGCCCACGAACGACGACTGGGTCGGCTCCGCGTACGTCGGCTTCGACGGCAGGTCGGATCTCGGCGACGTGGACCACATCGAGCTCGTCCGGGGCCCGGGCTCCGTCCTCTACGGCACGAACGCGTTCAGCGGCGTCGTGAACGTCGTCACGCGAGGGCGCGACGAGAGGCCCGGCGGCGAGGCCGGCGTCTCGGCCGTGGACGCCGGCGTCACCCGCGGTCGCGTCCGGGCGCAAGCGTCCCTCGGCAAGGACGCCGGGATCTGGGCGAGCATCAGCGGCGCTCACGGCGCGGGCAGGGACTTCGCGTTCGCGGAGATGCCGAACCGGAGCGGGGAAGCGTCGCCCTCGCGAGACGCGGACGCGTTCGCCGCAGGGACGCTCTCCGGTCGCGTCTGGTGGAAGTGGCTCACCCTGCAATGGTTCGCGCACTCCCACGACAAAGAGCTCCCGACCGGCGAGTTCGACACCTTGCTCTCGGACCCGCGTTCGCACCAGCAGGACACGCGGGCCTTCGCCGAGGCTCGCGCGGAGCCGAAACTCTCGGAGTTCGTGCAGCTCTACACGCGCGTGCACCTGAACTTCTACCGGTTCCGGGGAGACTACTCGCACACGGATCCCGCGTCGGGGCTCGAGCAGGACGGGTTCGACGGACGCTGGGTCGGCGCCGAGCAACGCGTCGTGCTCACTCCCCTCCGCGGTCTTCGCGCGACGCTCGGCGGGGAAGGGCAGTACCATTTCCAGGTGGATACGACCGCGCGCGACGCGAGCGGGCTGTTCCTGAACCAGAGCGGGACGACCGGACGTCCCTACGAGGTCGGCGCGGTCTACGGCCTCCTGGACGCCGAGGCGTCCGAGGCCGTCCGGCTCTCCGGCGGCGTTCGTCTGGACGCGTACTCGACCTCCGGTTCCTCGTTGAATCCCCGCGCTGCCGTGATTCTGAGGCCGTACGCAGCCGGCAACCTCAAGATCCTCGGCGGGACGGCGTTCCGCGCGCCGAGCGTCTACGAGCTCTACTACAACGACGGCGGCACGAGCCAGGTCGCGAGCCCGGACCTCCGCCCCGAGAAGATCTACTCGGCGGAGATCGAGCACACGCACCGCTTCTCTCCCACGGTGACCGGTATCGCGAGCGTGTTCGCGAACTACGCGACGAACCTGATCGTCGCCCGCGACATCACTTCGGACCTCTTCCACTACGAGAACGTCGGGACGCCGCTCCTCTCCACCGGCGTGGAGATCGCCCTGCGCCGCGAATGGCGCCGGGGGTTCATGCTGGAAGCGTCCTACTCGTTCCAGCATTCGGCGTTCCTCGCGAGCACCAAGGCGTCCGACCTGTTCTCGCTCCGCACGGATCCGAGCGTCCGGCACGTCGCGAACTCGCCGGAGCACCTCGGCGCGATCAAAGCGGCGGCGCCGCTCCTGATCCGAGGCGTCACCGCGGCGACGCGTCTCACGTTCGAGGGCCCGCGCTGGGATCGCTACGAGTCCGTCGGCGACCCGGCCCAGGGCAAGACCCCTGCTGTCGTCGTCTGGGACCTCGTCGTTTCGGGACACGAGGACAAGTACGGACTCCGCTGGACGCTCGGCGCTTACAACCTGGGCGGGTATCGGTACAGCCTGCCGGCGAGCGTCGAGTTCGTGCAGCGCTCCATCTTGCAGAACGGCCGGACGCTGCTCGCCTCCGTGGACGTCGCATTCTGAGCGACCGGCGAATTGACGCGCCCCACGCGCGGAAGTCCCCTTCCTGAACCTGGACCTCGGCTGGTCCTTCTGAACGCTCGCCGGCCGGGGGGCGGAGCCCCGGTGTAGGCTCGCGGGGTGTCGATCTCGCGCCGTTCGTGGGTCGTGATCGCGGCGCTCGCTCTCGCGGTCTATCTCGCGACGGCCTGCCCGTACGTCGTCGGTGGGGACAACGGCGAGTTCGCGACGCTCTCCGTCACGGGCGGCGTCGCGCACCCCCCGGGATTTCCGTCGTACGTACTCGCCCTCAGGCTCTCGTCCATCCTTCCGGCGAGCTCGCCCGCGCACGCCGCGGCGCTCGTCACGGCGCTCTTCGGCGCGCTCGCCGTTCTCGGAGTCGGCTGGGCGGCGACCGTCGCGGGCGCGTCGGACTGGGCGAGCGGCGTCGCGGCAGCCGCCTTCGCGTCTTCCGCCGTCCTCTGGAAGCTCGCGACTCACGCGGAGGCGTTCGCGCCGGCGGCCTTCCTCGGCGCGGTGATCGTCGGTCTCTCCTTGCGGCCTCCGGGGAAGCACGGCGCAGGCGAGCTCGGGCTCCTGGGTCTCGTCGCGGGACTCGGTCTCTCCACCCACACGACGCTCGTGCTGCTCCTGCCGATCGGGCTCCACGGGGCGCGTCGCATCCTGCGCGCCGCGGAGTCGAAGGCGCGGGCGCTCGTCGCCGGGCTCGCGGGCCTCGCCCTCGGCCTCACGCCTTATCTGCACCTCTGGTACTCGGCGAGGACGAGCGATCCGATCGCGGCGTGGGTCTGGGGGGATCTCCACGACGCCGCCGACGTCGTCCGTCACTTTCTCCGGTCGGAGTACGGTTCGACCCGCCTCGGCGCCGCCGATCGCGCCCCGCTCTCAGGCGAGAACCTGCGTCGTTTCGCGGTCGCTTCGCTCCGCGACCTGCTCGGTCTTCCGATCGTGGCGCTCGCGGGAGTCGCCGTCCTCCCGTTCCGGAACGACGGGCCGTCCCGGAGGAACGACGTGCTCGCGCTGTTCCTCGCGTTCGTGACGACGGGTCCTCTGTTCGTCGCGCTCTTCAACCGGCCGATGACGGACGTCGGCCCGCTCATCGTCGAGCGCTTCTACCTGCTGCCGTTCGTGGTGCTGAGCGTCCTCGCGGCGCTCGGGCTGGATGCCGGAGCGTCCCGACCGCCTCACCCGGTCGTCGCTCGGCTCGCTCCGATCGCCGCGCTGTCCGCGGGGCTCTTCCTCTCCGCGGGTCGCGTCCGTGAGTACGGCCGCCCGACGCTCGAGAACTACGTCTCGAACGTCCTCTCTTACCTCCCCGAGCGCACGGTCGTGCTCGGTCACGGCGACGACAAGTTCGGGGGATACCTGTACGCCCGCTACGCCCTCGGCGCCCGGCCGGACGTCGCGTACGTGTCGCCCGTTCTTCTCTTCTCGGACTGGTATCGCGCGAGGGAGGGCCGCCGGCTCGGCGTGGATCTTCCGAAGCCGGACGGCGGCACGCTCCACGTCGCGGAGATCGTCGACCGGTTGCTCTCGGCGGGGCACCCCGTGGCGTTCGCGGGCTACGTCGCCCAGGGCCTCGACCGGACCTTTCCGACGTACCCGCTCGGGCCGGTCCTCATGGTCGTGCCGCGGGGAGGGACCGTCCCGTCGCCGGACGTCCTCCTCGCCATGAACGACGCGCTTCTTTCACGGTTCTCGCTCGAGGATCCGCCGCCGGATTCCCGCGAGGGTTGGGCGTACCTGCTCCAGGCCGACTACGCGACGCCCTACCTCGCGCTCGCGACGGCGTTCGCCGCCGCCGGAAGGCCCACGGAGGCGGCAAGATGTCGCGCGCGAGCGGCGGCGCTCGCCCCCGCTCCGCGGTAGGTCAGCGACCGCGTTCGTCCGCCAGCCGCGCGTGCTCGAGGAGGAGCGCCGTCGTGCTCATCCCGAGCTCGTCCTTCACCGTCACGTCCTGCGGGGAAAACTCGAACTGTCCGGAGAGCGCGTCCAGCGTGCGCATGGCGGCCTTCCGGGACGGCAAGGATTCTCCCTCGATCTCCGCCCGGTGGAGGTGACCCTCGGAGAAGAAGAGCCGCGCGACGTCTCCGCCGATGACGAGGAGCACGCCGCTCTTCCGCTCCATCTCGATGAACGTGAGGAGAGAAGAGAGCCCGACGTGCTCGATCTCCCCGCGCAGCGTGGTGCGCGCGGCGGGCGTCGTCCTCGAGTTCTTCGCCCGCCGGACGATCTGATGCACCCGGACGAGCAGCTCTTCCGCCTCGTACGGCTTCGGGATGTAGGCGTCGACGCCGAGCTGGTAGCCGAGGAGCCGCTCCGACTCGCCGCTCAGCGTCGTGAGGAACACGACGGGGACCGAGGAGAGCGAGGGCCGCGCCCGCACGAGCCGGAGGAGCTGCCATCCGTCCATCCGAGGCATCTGGACGTCGCTCAAGATGGCGTCCGGCGGGCTCTTCAGGCAGATGGAGAGCGCTTCCAGGCCGTCTTTCACGGCGTGCACGACGTCCCCGCGACGGCGAAACGGTTCCGCGGCCATCTCCCGGTAGCGCTCGTCGTCGTCCGCGACGACGAGGGTCAGCGGCTCTTCCGTCTGGAGCGGCGGCGGAGGGATCGAGCCGGCGCGTTCGAGCAGCATCCGCTCGAGGATCGGTCGGTCCGAATCCGCGATGTCGAGCAGCTCGAGGCCCATGCCCGCGGGGCGGCCACACGACGCGGCCGTCGCCGCGTCCCGGATGAACACGACGCGGCACGTGGCAGGGATCGCGACGTCCGTCCCCGGCGCTTCGATGGAGAGGCGCAGCACCGCGTTCAGCGGGAGAAACCGAACCGTCTTCACGAAGATGCCGCCCTTCGAGACGTTCTCTCCGGCGAGGGCGTTCGGGTCGAGGGCCGTGGAGCGCACCCGGAACGAGGCGTCGATTCGCGGGTGCTGGCGTTGCTCGGCGGCCATGGGCGCTCGGCCCTCATTCATAGCACGGGGAACCGTCCGCCGCGCGCGCGGGCACGTTTACTCAACCGTTTCCGATGCGCTCGAGCGGGACGATCACGATGCCGCCGTCGGGATCCCGGTGGACATGTCCGCGGATGTGGAACCAGGTCGCGAGGAGCTCCTCCGTGAGTACCTCCCGCGGCACTCCGGAGGCGACGATCCTCCGGTCTGCGACCACGACGACCCGGTCTCCGTAACGAGCGGCGAGCGAGAGATCGTGGAGCGCCACGATGGCCCCTTTTCCACGCCGCGCGAGCTCCCGGATCAGGTCCAGGACCTCGAGCTGGTGTTCGACGTCCAGGGCGGCCGTCGGCTCGTCGAGGAGGAGGGTGTCCGTCGTCTGGGCGATGGCGCGCGCGATGTGGGCGCGTTTCCGCTCTCCGCCGGAGAGCTCGGAGACGGGACGGTGCTCGAGGGCGCGCGTGGTCGTGACGTCGAGCGCGTGGTCGACGGCCTGCACGTCCTCCGGGCGCTCCGGCTGGAAGCGACCGAGGTGCGGAGTCCTGCCCATGGACACGAGCTCGCGGACGGTGAACGCGAAATCCGCGCGCGCGTCCTGAGGGACGTACGCGACCTTCTTCGCGACGTCGGCTCGTCGAAGCTCCTCGAGCGGGTGCCCCCCGAGCTTCACGACGCCGCGTGACGCGCGAACGATGCCGAGGAGCGCGGCGAGGAGCGTGCTCTTGCCCGCGCCGTTCGGCCCGACCACGACGAGCACCTCGCCCGCGGAGAGAGACAGATCCACCCCGCGGAGCACGACGTGGTCGTCGTACGCGACGTGGAGTCCCGAGCACTCGACGAGCGCGGTCATTCGAGCGCGATCTCCTTCCGTCGCGAGAGGAGGAGGAACAGGAAGAACGGCGCCCCGAGACTCCCCGTCATCACGCCGAGCCGGATCTCCTCGGGCGCGGCGACGGTGCGGCAGAGGAGGTCCGTCGCGACGACGAACGCCGCGCCGAAGAGGAGGCACGCAGGGAGGAGGAGCCGATGGCTCGGGCCGACGAGGAGCCGGAGGAGGTGCGGCACCACGAGGCCGACGAAGCCGATGACGCCGGAGACGGCGACGGCGCCGCCGACGACCACGGCCGTCGCGAACACGAGCCTCCGCCGGACGACGGGGACGTCGACGCCGAGCGCGAGGGCCTCGCGTTCCCCGAGGAGGAGCGCGTCGAGCTCCCGCGACGACGCCACGACGAGCGCGGCGCCGATGAGCGTCGTCGGCGCGACGATCGCGACCTCGCTCCACGTCCGCGCCTCGAGCCCGCCCATGAGCCACCGCACCGTCTGACGTCCCTGTTCGTACTCGTCCAGCGAGAGCGAGAGCAGGAGCGACGTGAGCGCGCTCGCGAGGCTCCCGACGGCGACGCCCGCGAGGAGCAGCGTTCCCACGGGGAGAGTGCCGCGCCGGGACGCGATGCCGTAGACGGCGAGCGCCGTCCCCGCGGCGCCGACGATCGCGAAGGCGGGGACGGCGAACCGCTCCATCGCGGACAGGCCGAGCTGCATGGCGAGCACCGCGCCGAGGGACGCGCCCGAGGAGACGCCGATGACGCCCGGATCCGCGAGCGGATTCCGGAAGAGGGCCTGGAGTGCCGCCCCGGACACGGCGAGCGCCGCTCCCACGAACGCGCCCGTCACCACTCGCGGCAGGCGCACGTCGAGGACGATCGTCCGCTCCCAGGCCAGGCTCCCGTCCGTTCCGGCGAACCCGGCGGCGTGGAGCAGGATCCGGAGGACCTTCTCCGCGGCGAGGTGCGCGGCGCCGAGCCACACCGAGACGAAGGCGACCGTGAGGACGGCGAGCGCGCCCATCCCGAGCACGCGCGCGGGCGCTCTCCGGCTCACGTGGCCCCGCCGTCCGGGTGAAGGAGCGCGGCGAGGATTTCCACTCCGACCGCGGCGTCCTGGGACTCGGAGGTGAGAACGGCGGCGGAAAGGACGTGCACGCGGCGCTGCTTCACCGCCCGCGAGTCGCGCCAGGCGGGAGACGAGGCGAGCTCCGAGAGCGCCGGGGCGGCGTCGGCCGTCCAGCGCGGGACCAGGATGACGTCCGGGTCCAGCGCGACGAGTAGATCCAGGGACGCGCTCACGTCCCCCTCGAGCCCCGCATCCGCCGCGGCGTTCGTCGCGCCCGCGCGGCGGATCTTCTCGTCGAGGAGCGTGCGGGAGCCCGTCGTGTAGCCGCCGACGGAGACGTAGAGCACGCGCGGACGCGCGAGCGGGGCGACGCGGCGTTCGACCGCCTGGAGTCGCGAGCGCACGCTCCCGACGAGCTCTTCGGCGCGCGCGTCTTCCCCGACGGCGGCGCCGACGACGCGCAGGTTCTCGAAGACGTCCTCGAACGAGCGCACGGGGCGAAGCCGCACCACCGGTATCTCCGCGGCGCCGAGGATGCGGAGGGCCGCCTCCTGCGTGTAGTGCGCGACGAAGACGAGATCCGGCCCCTGCGCGATGAGGTGCTCCGGATCGAGGCCGATGACTCGCGCGGTCGTCGGCGGCACTCGAGAAGCGGCCATCGAAATGGACGGATCTCCCGCGAAGCGGCTGACGGCGGCGATTCGCGACGGAACGACGAGATCGGTCAGCATCTCGTCCGTCGTCACCGTGAGCGAGACGATTCGCGACGGAGGGGCGGCGAGCGTCGTCCGATGCGCGCCGCGGCGAAGCGTCTTCGGGAAGGGGCCGGGCGAGACGACGGTCGCCGTGCGCCGCCCGGCGGCGCTCCCCGGATCCCGCGCGGTCCGGATCACGGAGGCTCCGAGGGACAGCGTGCCGAGGAGGAGGAGTACGGGGGCGAGCGCGGCCTTCACAGGAGGATGGAGGCGCCGATGGTGGCGCCCGGAATACCGATGCGGCCGACCACGCTCACCTTCTTCCACACGCGATACCGGAGGCCGAAGTCGAGCACGGGGCTCCCCTTCGTACCCGCTCCCACGAGCAGCGCAACCCCCGGCTCGAAGAACAGGCTCACGTCCCGCATCATCCAGACGTTCCACTGCAGGGCGACCGGGATCCAGTAGTGGGCGTCGGTGCTCGTGCCGATCCAGTCGACGCCGCCGACGACGGCGAAGCTGTCCGCCGCTCCGAGGACGCCAGTCCGCGAGAATTCGAGCGCAACGCGTCCGCCCGGGCCCGCGCCGCGCGTCGCATTGCCGGGGGGCTCCAGGGTCTCGCCGGCGAGGTGCAAGGACGCCTCGACGAGGTAGCGCGGATGGTAGTCGGGCTCCTCCGCGTCGCCGCTCTTCTGCGGCCCGAGCTCGACCGTCAGCGTCTCGGTGTCTCCCGCCGGAACGTTCTTCGAGAACGACTGCGTGGCGCCGCCGGGCGGCGTGGCCGTCACCTTCGTGTCGCCCGGGAGCACGGGAACGGCCTTGCCGATCTTCTCCTTCGGGAGCCGCTCTCCCGCGACGGTGACCTCGGTGTCCTTCGGCGCATCCTCCAGCACGACGGTCAGGAAGCCGATGCGCGGACGGATCTCGCTCTGCTTTTCCCGCGCGGCCCTCGCGGTGTCCGCGTAGCGGCTGCCGAGCGCCTCCGCCTCGTCGATGACCCGGTCGAGCTCCGCGTACGCCTCGGCGTTGTTCCCCTGGCGCGCGAGGGTGCGCGCGATCATGAAGTGCGAGTTGGGGCTCTTCACGTGCGAATAAGAGCTCCGGAACCCCTCGAGCGCCGGCGCGAGATCGCCCTTGTCGAACGCCGTCATCGCCTGGGTATAGAGGTCGCCCGCGATCTTCTTCTCCGACGCGCTCGCGTGGTCGACGCTCTTCTCGTCCACCGGGGGCGCCTCGGGCTTCTTCTCCTCGGGCTTCTTCTCGTCCCCCTTGGCGGACTCGTTCGCGCCGCCTTCCTTCGGCGCCGCGGGGTCCCCCGCGGCGTTCGGGCCCCGTTTCGACGCTTCGCTCGACTCTTCCGCCTGCGCGACGGTCGCCCCGAGGAGGACGACGAGAGTCGAAGCGGCGATGGGGCGCACGATCATTCAGATCCCTCCTGGCTTGTAACCGGAGTTGACCGGGCCACGAGTGGGCGGCGGTTTGTGGAGTCCCGCCGGAGTCGCCCCCGACGTGGAACCTCCGCTCGTCTGCGTGGAGCCGGCGGACGGTCCCGCGGGTTCCTTCGGTGCGCCGGGGGCCGGCGCCTCGGGCGCGGGAGGCGCGGGTTCCGGCGTCGCGCTCGGCGTCGGAGCGGGCGCCGGCGCCGACGCGGCCGCGGGCGCCGCGGACGCGCTCGCTCCGGCGCCAGGCACCGGCTCCTGGGCGATGATCTGGACGGAGCCCGCGACCGCCTCCTCCTTGTACGGCACGAAGAGCGGCTGCTTCTTCTTCATGCGTCCGAGCACGAAGAAACCGACCGCGAGCCCCACGACGAGCGCGCCGCCGACGAGCAAGGCGGGGCGTCTCTTCTTCGCCGGCGCGCGAGTGAGCCGCGCAAAATCCGACGGCGCCCCGAAGGGGCTCGCGAGCGGCTCCGTCGGCGCGCCGAGGATCTGCGGCGTCTGTGAGGGAGGGAGCCTCGGTGGAAGGCTCGTCCGGGTGAGGCCCGAGTGCGGCGGCTCGGACGCGCGCGGCGGAGGGGCCGGCGGCGCGCCGAGCTCCTCGTCCGAGACGTCCATCGCGTCCGTGTCGTCGCCGTCGTCGTTCGCGGGGATCGCCGCGTTCGAATCCCGGCTCGCCTCGGCGGGGGCGCCGCCCGTGGAGCTGGCCTGCGTCGGCTCGCCGCTGGCCTGCGTCGGCTCGCCGCTCGCCGGGGCGGAGGCCGTCGTCTCGGCGCTCGCCGTCGCCGTCGCCGCGGCCGTCTCGGCGCTCGCCGTCGCCGCGGCCGTCTCGGCGGCGTTTTCCGGCGCGGACACCGCTTCGACGCTCGCCGGTGCGGGAGTCGCGACCGGCGGCGGGGCGGCGCTTCGTTCCGTGGGCGCCGACGGCGGCGCGGGCTCGTCCTTCTTCTTTGCGGCGCTCGGCGGAGCGGCGTCGAGTCCCTCGTCGTGAGAGGGGGCCGGTTCGACGTGGGGAACCGCGGGCGTCGGGCTCGTCGCATCCGGCGCCTTCGGCGTCAGCGCGGGCTCGGCCGGCCTGGGCGGCACCGAGGCCCGCCTGGCGTCTTCCGGCGGCTTCGACGACGGCGGCCCCGACGCCTGCCTGGCCTCTTCGGGCGGTCTCGACGACGGCGGCGCGGACGACGGTTTCGGTGCGACGCTCGGTCGCGTGGACGCGGGCGGGACGGAGAGCCGCGGCTTCGGCGGCACGCTCGCGCGCCCGGCGTCCGGCGGAGGGGAGCCGACGGAAAGTCGCTCGAGGATCTGCTTTCGCTTCGCGATCGCCTGATCGCCGAGCGCCGTCACCCAAGCGCCGAGTGCCGCCGGGGTCGCCGGACCGAGCTTCTTCAGCGAGCTTTCCATCTCTTCGACGGACTGGAACCGCGCCGCGGGGTCACGCTCGAGCGCCTTCGCCACGAACGTCGCGACCTCCGCGGGCGCGCTCGGCGTGGGCTTCGTCGCGTCGAGCCGCGGAATCACGCCCTTCAGCACGCGGTCTCGTGCCGACTTGGCGTCCACGGCCGGAAAGAGTCGCTTGTTCGCGAACGCCTCCCAGAGGAGCACCCCGAGCGAGAAGACGTCCGTTCGAGCGTCGACGACCCCCTTCGGATCCACCTGCTCCGGAGCGGCGTATCCGATGCGCTGTGGATCGCTGCGCCAGGGTTCGCGGGCGCTCGCCGCGGAGCCGAGGCCGCAGTCGATGAGCTCCACGTGGCCGTCCGTCCCGACGAGGATGCTGTCCGGGTGCACGCCGCCGTACCCGTGCGGCGACTTCTGCCCGGACGCCGCGTCGTGAGCGGCGTCGAGCTGCTCGAGGAGCCCGAGGACGACGGCGAGAATGATTCCTGGCTCGACCGTCGTGTGCTTGAGCGCCGCGGTCCGGAGCAGCGCCCGGAGCGGCTCCACGTCCGAGTACGCGGTCACGAGGTCGACCCCGTTCCGGTTCTCGAGGATCTCGAGCGTCGGCGCTCCCGTCGCGTGGGCCCAGCGCGCCGCGTCGATGAGTGCCGCCTTGGCGCTCGACGTCGAGATCGGCACGACGTGCCGCACGAAGACCGTGCCACGCTCCGACCCGTCACTCGGATCGCGGGCAACGAACAGGGTGCCGAGGTAGCCGCGTGCCACCTCCGCTACGAACCCGTAGCGGCCGGCCGCGCCCTTGCTCCCTTCCTGTCCGCGCGGCGCGTTCGGAGGAGTCCCGATCGCCATTCTGCCTACTAGACCACCATTTCCGTCGGAATGTCCCGTCTCGCGGCGGCTCGTGACGCTTTGCGTCAACGGACGGCGGAGCCTTCGGCCGCATCTCCGGCCTCCGAGACCAGTCCAGATCCCTGGTGCTTGCCCGTGGAAATGCCACGGGCCGGGACGACGTTCTCCGGCCGATGTACCGAGACGTCCCGATGCCGAAGTCCTTCCTCGCCCTCACCGTCTCGCTCGCCGTGGCATTCGCCGGGTGCGTGAAGAAGTCGGGAGACGTGAAGGAGACCGGCCGGGGCACGGACTCCTGCAACGAGTGGGTCGACGCCTACTGCAAGTACGTGAAGCGGTGCAGCGGGAGCCCGGGGAACGAGCTCTGTCAGCAGGCGAAGTCCATCGAGTGCAAGACGGACGCCGCCGCGGTCGACTGTGCGACGTCGCTTCCCGACGCTGCGTGCGACGCGTTCCCGAAGGGGTGCGGCGTGCCGGATCTCGCAGACCCCGCTCCGGCGGGCAAGCTGTGCCGCGCCTGGGAGGACGCCCTGTGCACGGCGAACGCGCGCTGCGGTGCGGACGACGGCCTGTGTCGTTCGGAGTTTTCGGCGGACGTGGACTGCGATCGCGTGCTCGGTGAAAAGCCCGAATACGAGACCTGCGTCGACACGGTGAAGTCGCTCGCCTGCGGCGCGTCCCTCCCGAACTACTGCACGACGGGGCTCTTCGTGGTCAACGAGTGACGAGCGCGCGCGCTCGGTAGTCGCTCCACTCCGCGTAGTGCGCGGCCTTCGGCGTTCCGTCGTAGCTCCGGATGCCCATCGTCCCGAACGCCTTGAGGAGGATCTCGCCGTAGAACTGCGGATCCGTTCCATCCGAGGCCGGCGGTCCGCGAAACAGGTCCAGCACCGCGCACCACGTGGCATCGAAGGAACACGGGCAGTCCGTCATCAGCGGCGCGGCGACGAGATCCCGATTCGACCACCACGTGACGAGGTCCATGCCCGTCGTCTCCGCGTCCGAGAGAACCCGCGCGAGGTACTCCGCGCTCTCCGCCTCGGTGAACGAGAAGATCGTCGGGCACGTGCCGTCCTTCAGGCGTGCGACGATGTCCGTCGAAGGCCAGCCCGTCTCCGCGACGAGCGGCGTCTCGCCGCCGACCGCCGCGCCCCGGGAAAACCAGTCCAGAGGGAGGTTCGCCGGCGTTCCGATCGTGTTCATGTACGGGTAGGAGCTCATCGCGAAGCGATCCCGACGGAGCGGCGAGATCGCCGCGTACGCCGCGTCGAAGCACGCCTTCCGGTTCGTCTGATCGGGACACGCGTCGTTCGCGTACCCGTAGAGGTGGTCGATCTGGATGGACGGGAAGACGACCGTCCCGGGGTGCGCCTGCTTCACGGCGTCGTACGCCGCGTTCGCGACGTCGATGACGCCCGCGGCGGCCGCCGGGCACTTCTCGAAGAAGAGGTTCACCTCGATCGCGAGGTTCAGGTAAGCGGGCGAAAACTTGTCGACCATGTACGTGACGTATCGACCGTACGCGGCCTTCTTCGACGCTCCATCCGCGGCCGCCGCGAAGTCGTAACAGGCCGCTGCCCAGTTCTCCGTGGTCTTCACCTGCCCTTGCTCGATGGTCGTCCTCGGCGCGAGGCTCTGGCGCCGGCCGTCCAGCATGGTGATCGAGAGGAAGACGGGTTTCTTCGCCGTCTTCGCCGACGTCGCGAGTCGGTCCATCACGGCGACCCACTCGGCGGGCGGCTCCGTCTGGTTCTCGAACGCGTCCCAGGGCAAGCCGTAGAATTCCTGGTGGATCGCGAACACGTCCGCGTCCGTGGCGAGGTCCGCGGGCGTGAGCTCGAGTCCGAGCTCGGGGCCGCTGACGACGAGCTGGGCTCCCGTCGTCGCGAGCTTCGCATGGCGTGCGCCCGTCGCGTCGGTCCCCGCGTCGGGAATCGGCGCGCTCCCGGCGGCTCCGCCTCCGTTCGCGCCGCCCGCGTTCTCCGTGCCGCCGCGCTCGGAGCCCACGCCCCCTGCGCCGGTGCCCGCGCCCGCGTCGACGGCGCCCCCGCTCGAGCCCCCGGTCCCTCGCGGAGTCGCGCCCGTGCTCGAATCGTCGCTGCAGGCGGCCGAGAGCAGGACGGCCGTCAGCGTCAGGGTGCTCCGCATGGCGGCCGAGCCCAGCAGGAACGATGCCAGCGTGGGGCGGCCGGATTCACCGTGTTTCGTCCCGTGGACGCGAGGTGCCGCGCGTCGATCGTGAATGCCGGGCTCCGCGCGCCGTGAACGTCCCGTCACTTCGTGGGCTCGAACGAGAGGGCGTAGCTCAGCCTGGTCGCGCCGCCGCGCGGGCGCTCGAAGTCGACCGTTTCGAACACGTGCGCCACGCAGTCGCGGAACGCCGGCCCCCCGAGGGCCGTCCTCGAGTTGGAAGACGCCGCGTGCCCGCCTTCGCGCGGCACGAGGAGGTCGATGCCGAACGTGCCGCGGGCGTCCTTCTTCTCGACCAGGCCGTAGCAACGGCGAAAGTCATCGAAGCGTCTCTCGACGGCGCGGAGGAATGGCGCCTTCGTCGCCGCGTCGTTCGGGCCGCCACCGACGTGGAGCCCGATGTTCTTCACGACGACGGCCGGGAGCGCCTGCGGGATCACCGGGTCCGCCGCAGGGGGCGGCGAGGACGGTGCCGGGGGCGGCGCATCTCCGGTTCCCGATAGACGTGGAGTGCCGGCGTCCGCTCCGGACACGCTTTCCTTTCGCATCGTCGTCCCTTCCCTGGCGGAGGCGAGCTCGCCGGTCGGAGTCGGCGGCGGCGGAGACGGCGGTTCCGGTCGCGAGCCCGAGCACGCGACGAGAACGAGGGCCAAGGAAGCCGCGACGGGAGAAATGCTCGGAGAAATGGCCATTTACGTCATTGAAGCGGGCGTCGTGATCAAACTTCGGGGCGGCGGGGATGATAACCCCGAGGCGTGCGAGGCCGCGCCCTTCGATAGGAGCTCATCATGCGACACGTTCTGGCTTTCGGGGTGACGGCACTGCTCGCCGTGGCGTGCGGCGGGACTTCCACCATCGGCAAGGGCGGCGGAAACCAGAACAACGGCGAGACCGGCGGCTCCGGGAACGCCGGCGGCGACACCGGGGGCAGGGGCGGAGATCCGACGGGCGGTTCGGGTGGTAGCACCGCGGGCTCGGGCGGCAGCGGGACCGGCGTCCAGTGCACGGCCGCGACCGACTGCATCAGCCCCGGCACGTGCCGCGCGTGTCCGGACGGAAGCCAGGTCTGCGACAAGGTCGAGTGCGTGAACGGCCAGTGCGTGATGCTGGACGTCTATCAGCTCTGTCCCGGCACCGGCGGCTGCGATCCTGGCCAGTGCCCCTCCTACTATGACGGCACCGGCTGCTGCCTCGCCGACGGAAGCGGGTGCGGCCTCGACTACGGCAAGGGCTGCATGCCGGGTCCGTCGAAGTGCGACCCGGCGACGTGCCCCGCGGGTCCGAACGAAAAACCGTGCTGCCTCCCCGACGGGTTCTCCTGCGGGGTGGAAACCAGCGCGGGCTGCGGTTCGGCCGGAACGGAGTGCAAGGTGGACCTCGACTGCCCCGTTCCCCCGCCGTTCTGTCAGCTCTGCGACGACGGCTCGTGCGCTCCAGCGTTCACGCGTTGCACCGCCGGCAAGTGCGAGAGCGGGCTCGGCGAGTGCCCCGGCCAGCGTCACTGGTACGAGACGTGCGGCGACCCCGTCTGCTCGGCGCCGCCGAAGCCGTCCGGCGCTCGCCCCTGCGATCCCGCGAAGGGCGAGAAGGCGGCGGCTCCCTGCGCCGCCGCGAACGACGTCTGCGATCCCGGTACCGGATGCGGCGTCCTCCTCCAGTGCGAGCTCGGGCCCACGCCGTGCCCGAAGTGAACGGCGGGTAGGCCGGGACGGCGTTTGGGCGAGCTCGACGCGACGACGAATAGCGTCGTGGGGTTTGTTTGTGGGGGACCTGGTCCCCCGAGGCTCCTGTGGTCCTCGGGCTACGCCCTGCGGTCCTCGGACCTCGCCCCCTGCCGCGCCTAGCGGCGCGCGCTCGCCGTGCTCGCGGGGTCGTGTGTCGGCTGGACCAATCGGGGGGGGGCGCGGCCGGGGCGCTCGACGAACGACGGTGACCGTCGTGGGTGGCCTTCGCGGCTCCTGGGCTCTGATCGCTCTTGGTTTGTATACAAACTATCCAGCGAGGAGAGCCCCCTCGGGGCCGTTCGCCCGGAGGCGCCTCGTCACTTTTGTTCGTATACAAACTATCCGGGGAGGAGAGACTCCCTCGCGCCGTTCGCCGGGTGGCTCCGGCGGATCTCGCGCACTTGTAAGACGCCGTGTAGGCGTGTGTCGCACCAATTTTGGTCAGCCAGCCGGAAGGCTGACTGCCGGACGAGCTCTCTCGTTACGATTCCGGAACTCGCATGAAGCCGATCCTTCGCGCCAGCCTCGTCCTCGGTCTCCTCGCAGCGGCCTGTGCAACCGGGGAGACCCTCGACGATTCCGGTCTCCCGAACGAGTACGGCACGGGCGGGTATGCGGGTGGTTTCGCCGGAGCCGCCGGGGGCTCGGGCTTCGCCGGTGGGAACGCTTCGGGTGCCGGTGGCGCGAGCGGCGCCGGCGGCGCGAGCGGCGGCGCGAGCGGCGGGGCATCGACGGGCGGGTCGAGCGGCGCGGGCGGCGGAAGCACGGGCGGCGCTTCGCCCGACGCGGGCTCGACCGGAGGCACCGACGGCGGCGGTGCGGTTCCCTGTCCCGATCCGACGCAGAAGAACTGCAGCGGCACGTGCAGCGCGCCGAACCCGTCGATCGGGTGCGACCTCACGAGCTGCACCCCGTGTCCCTCGACGACGGACGGTTTCCCGATCTGCACCGGAGATCAGTGCGACTTCGGCTGCAACACGGGCTTCACTCGCTCCGGAACGCAGTGCGTGCCGACGACCGGCGGAACCGGCAACTGTGCGAACGCGACGAAGGACGGCGCCGAGACGGACGTCGATTGCGGCGGGGGCACCTGCCCGGACTGCGGCGACGGCAAGGTCTGCAAGGTCGCGGACGACTGCGCGAGCTCCGTCTGCAAGCGAGGGAACTCGGGGAGCGGGCTCCGGTGCCAGACGGCGACCTGCAGCGACGGCGTCCTGAACGGCGCCGAGACGGCGGTCGACTGCGGCGGAAACTGCGGCGCGACGTGCGCGCCGGGCTCGACGTGCACCGTGAACGGCGACTGCGCGAAGGGCCCCTGCGAGAGCGGCACGTGCGGCTGCACGAAGTTCACGTGCGCGGACGTCGGCGACGCCTGCGGCTCCGTCTCGGACAACTGCGGCGCGCAGATCACCTGCGGATGCGTCCCGGGCGAGGTCTGCGCCTCCGGCAAGTGCGCCGCTCCGACCTGCACGGACAAGCTCCAGGACGGCAGCGAAACCGGCGTCGACTGCGGCGGCGGGACCTGCCCGACCTGCCCCGACGGGAGCGGCTGCAAGGCGAACGCGGATTGCACGACCGGGTACTGCAACGGCACGACCTGCACGGCGCCGACGTGCAGCGACGGCGTGAAGAACGGGAACGAGACCGCGAAGGACTGCGGCGGCACGTGCGCGGGGTGCGCAGACGGCCAGCCGTGCGTCGTGGCGACGGACTGCGCGAGCCACGTGTGCACCGGCAGCGTCTGCCAGGTCCCGGCGTGCGACGACGGCGCGACGAACGGAAACGAGACCGCGAAGGACTGCGGCGGCGGCACGTGCCCGACGTGCGGCTCCGGCATGAGCTGCAAGACGGGCACCGATTGCACGAGCGCCGTCTGCTACCAGGCCGCCGTCCCCCCGTCGGTGAACGTGGACGCGATGCAGTGGGTGGCGAATTTCCAGACGTCGCCCACGTGGAACTGCACGGCGGCCGGCACCACGACGATCGATTCGTCGGCGGGCACGGTGACGAGCACGAGCTGCACGCTCGGGACCATCGACGTCACGAACGACGTGCCGCAACTCGACGCGAGCGGACCGCACGTCATGGTCGTCAGGCTCCGCGGCCTCACCGTCTCCGGCGGACACGTCGTGAAGCTGGTGGGCGACAAGCCCATCGTGTTCCTCGTCTCGGGCAACGTCGTGGTCGACTCGAACGGCAAGATCGACGCGGGCGCGGTCGGCAAGAACGCAGGACCCGGCGGCAGCCTCGCCGCCCAGTGCACCGGGCAGACCGGCGGCGCCGGGACGACGAACGGCGACTCGGGCGGCGGCGGCGGCGGCGGGTTCGGGACGCCCGGCGGACGCGGCGGCCGAGGAAACAACAACGCGGGCACTTCCGGCACGGCCGGAGCCGCGAGCACGGACACCGATCTCGTCCCGCTGCGCGGCGGCTGCTCGGGCGCGAAGGGCGGCGACAGCAATTCGACGAGCGCGAACGCCCAACCCGGAGCAGGCGGCGGCGCGTTCGAGATCAGCGCGTCCGGAACGATCACGATCGGCACGGGCACGAACGCCGGGTACCTGACGGCGAACGGCGGCGGCGGCGAGGCGCTCCCGGGGAACTCCGGCTGCAACGGAGACGGCGGAAACGGCGGTGGAAGCGGCGGCGGCATCCTTCTGGTCTCTCCGGCGCTCGCCACGTTCGGGACCAACGGTGCGGCCCGTGCCCACGGCGGCGGCGGTGGCGGCGGTTCCGAGTGTGGAACCGGCAACACGGGACAGGACGGTCACCAGAACGACAACACCCAGGCGAACGGGGGCAGCGGCACCGGGGGCGGCGGCGGCAAGGGCGGCCTCTGCGCCGGGAACGCCTGCACGACGAAAGCCGACGGCGCTCAGGGCACCGACAGCGTCCTCGGCGGCGGTGGCGGCGCGGGCGGCGGCGGCCGCGTCGTGATCGTCACGGGCACACCGACGCCGGCCGGCTGCAAGTGATCAGAACCGGAGCGCGATCGCGATCCTGAGGTACGGGCCGGACCGCTCCACCGCGCCGAGCTTCGCGTCGACGGCCGGGATGCGGCCGACCGTGTGCTCGGGCGCCGTCGAGAGGTCCATCGACGGCGCGAACGAGTACCCGGCTTCCGCGGTGAGCCCGATCACGAGGGTGCCGAACGAGCCCTGCTGGGTCCGGAGCGCGCCGCCGGGCGTGTGGACGGTGAAGCCCCCGCCCAGCGTGAGGAACGGCGACCACTGGGAGTTCTGGACGTCCGCGGGCCCGGACCGTGGCACCATCCGCGCTTCGAGTCGCTCCGCTCCGGAAGCGACCCTGAGGTGCGGTTCGAAGAACGAAAGCAGCGCATAGCGCCCGCTCACGCCGCCCGAGACGCGGACGGCGTCGAGCGACGAGCTCGAGATCGTCCCTCCGAGCACGGGCCCGGCGTCCGAATCCTGCTCGATGCCGAACCCGAGCTCGGGCACGACGGTGAGGCGCGGATCCAGGTAGAGCGCGTACCCGGCGGTCGCGCCGCGACTGACGCCGAGATCGTTCTTCGAGAAATAGTCGTAGCTCGGCCCCGTGTGCCAGACCGTGTCGGTGTCGTACTGAACGCGGAAATGACTCTCGACCGGGCCGCTCGGCGCCCGGGGCGCGGCGTCCGCGACGGCGGATGCCGCAGGGTTCGCCGGGGCGCTCGATGGAGCCGGGATGGACGGGACGTCGGGCGCGGGCGCGACGGGCGGTGCACTCGCCGGCGCCGGCGGGGGCGCCGTGAGCTGCGCGGTCGTCGGCGCGAGAGGAGCTCCGCCCTCCGGCGCCGCGGCGGGCGGTGGGCCCGCAGGATCCTGCGTCGCCGTGGCCGGAGGGGCGTCGGCGGGGGTTCCGCTCTCGACGCGCTTCGGCCCGCCCGAGCCGAAGGCGGCCTCCGGCGTCCCGGCCGCGAACGCCGACGGCGAGAACAGCGTCGACAGGGCGAGAAATCCGACGAAAGTCTTCACGGGCCACCTCCCACGAGCAGGTCGTTCACGAGGAATCCGCGCACCGAGTACGCCGTGTCGAGCGACGGGTCCGCGGCGTCGAGCACCGTGATCCACCCGAGCGCGTCCTCGTGCGTGACGACCACCTTCGGCGCGTTCCCTGGAACCGTCAGCGTCTGCTGGATCGGAGCGTCCACGCGGAGCTCGCTCGGGAGGAAGCTCCGCGTGAGGTCCAAAAAGCCGAGCTTGTCTCCGTGGGCGAGCCAGATCTTGTCCGAGACGATCGATCCGTCGTCGCGACGCACGACGTCGGGCACGGCGCCGCCGAGATTCGGGCCGGAGATCTCCGACACCGTGCGATCCGCGAGCCGGAGCAGGCTGAGGCCGGTGGTGACGTGGGGGAGCATCACCGTGTCGTCGTCCAGGGGAACGGGGGCCGTGAACTGCTGAGCGAGCTGGAGCGTCTCGACGCCGCGGCCCGTCGGGTCGCCGAGGTGCTCGACGTCCAGGAACGTCACCGTGCTCGACTGCTCCGAGTACGCGACGGCGCGCGCCTCCACGGTCGGATCCCCCGGCTTCGGACCCGAGTAGACGAGGACGCGATGCGCATCGTCGGGGAGCGGCTGCGTCGTGACCCGGAGCGCCGAGTCCACGACGAACGCCGAGCGCGCGCTCGGCGCCGCGACGAGGAGCTCGAGGGCCCCCGCCTGATCGGAGAAGAGCGCGATGTCCGTCGGGCGGCCGCCCACGAACTGCGTGTTGATCGACGGCAAGAACGGGTTCGGACTCGAGGGAGTGGAAGCCTTCTCGGAGAGCTGCACCACGTACACGTCGTCCGAACCGTCGGCGCGGAGGTAGAGCCGGCCGTCGGACGTCGAACCCGTCGAGAACTCGACCTGCGCGAGGCGGCCGCCCGCGGCCGTCGCGCCGAGGAGCTCGACGGAGTACTCCGCGTAGGGCGACGAGACGAACATCTGCTCGAGGTCCACGATCGCGAAGTACGAGTCGAAGAGCACCACCGCGAGCCGCCTCGGTAAGCCTCCGATGGAGAAGTCCTTCGGCGAGAAGAGGATGCTCCGTATCGCCCCGCTGCCGAGGTTCCGGAGCGTCAACACTCGCGGGTCCGACTCGGATTCGAGATCCACGACGGCGATCTCGAGCGCGTTGAAGAGGAGCGACCCCGACGACGCCTGGGAGGAGAAGGAAAGGAGGGCGTACCGCCCGTCGGGAGACTGCGTCAGGGAGTCGAACGCGCCGTCGAAGCGGAACGTCCGAGTCTTGCCCGAGGCCTCGAGCACCGTGAGCCCGGGCTTCTGGGGGTTCTCCGCGCCCGCCTCGTCGGGGATCCCGGCGGAGAGGATGAGGAGCTGGTCGGGATTTCCGAGCCGACGCTCGACCCGGACCGGATTCGGAACGACGGGGACCACGGATGGGGCGCCCGGGGGTCCCGAGGAAAGGTCGAGGAGGATGGCCTCGCTTCTTCCGTGGTCCACGTAGACGAGGTGATCCGTGATGGTGGCCACGTCGAAGGGGCCGACCTGACGGTCCACACGGGCCCCTCGATCACCGCAACCGACGAGTCCGAGGGCGAGCACGAGCGCCGGGACGAAGGTGGAACGGTTCATGTGCGTCACTCCCGGATCTTGCTGTTGAGCTCGAAGCCCGTGACGGACTGGACCTCGCGAGTGCCCCAGTCGATGAACGAGATGCGACCAGCGGGGTGGTCTTGTCCGACGAAGACGCGCGACGACCCGGGAAGGGCCCCTACCGATACCGGCGGGCTGCCGAGCTCGGTGACCCAGATCTGCAGGCTCCGGAGATCCACCTGATGGACCTCGCTGACGCCCGGCGCGTCGAAGAGCATGAAGAGGTTCGACCCGTCGGGCACGATCACGGTCGGGCCCGCCGCGGACGGCGCGAGCTCGAGCTTCGGAAACGCGATGTCCAGGTCGACGACGCTGTACCCGTCCTTCCGGGCGGTGCTCTGGTCGTCGGAGATGCCCGGCTCGTTCGGGTCTCCCGGCTGCTTCTCGTGAATCAGGAGCGCGGTGTGGTCGTCGGGGGAGACCGCCACGGACGCGATCGACTGCCGGAGCTGCACCGTGCGGACGGCGTTGGAGCCGTCGAGCGACGCGATGGTGAGGCGCTCGTTCGTCGGATCCGCCGTCGTGTAGAGGAGCGCGTACTTGCCCTTCGGCGTGATGGCGACCGAACCGATGAGCTCGCCCGGCGCCGCGATGGACGTCACGGTGGAAGGGGCAGAAAATCCCCCGGGGATCGGGACGCGCACCGCGAGGGCTCGCTCGCGGATCACTGCGAGCGCGTACGTGCCGTCCGGCGCGAGATCCACGTCCGTGACGCTCAGGGTCTCCGAGGCGGACGAGAGCGTGCGACGCGGCGGGACGGAGAGCGTGGAGACCGGAGACGCGGAATCGTCCCCTGCATCCACCGGAGGCGCGCTCGCATCCCCGGACCCCGTGGGCGTGCCGGAATCTCCCGTCGGCGGCGCGCCCGCGTCCGGACCCGGCGGCGTCCCGGCGTCGAGCGAGGGGGGCACGACGGACGCGACGTCGAGGCGGCGGATGCCGTGAGCGTCGTCCAAGAGATCCACGAGGCGGAGCTCGCTCCCCGAGGACTCGCGAGCGAGGGCGTAGCGACCGTCGGGAGTGACGGACACGTCGAGCACCTCGGTGCGCGACGAGCTCCCGAGCGACACCGTCCGCGCGATGCCGGAACCGTTCGCGTCGATGGCGGAAAAATCCAGGATGCTCGCGCCGTCCTGCGTGACGACGAACGCGCGCGTCCCATCCTTCGTGAAGAAGACCTTGGACGGCTGGTAGCCGATGGTCATGTCGGTCGCAGTGTCCCCTCCCTCCGCGAGGTGAACGACGGTGACGTCCTGCGGGCTCCCCGGCGCGGCGGAACCCGTGGCGAGGTTCTGGTCGTAGTAGACGACCGCGTGCGTTCCGTCGGGGGAGACGGCGATGGCGTTCGACCCACGCTGCACGGAAACCGTGCTCGTCCGCGAGGTCCCGTCGGTTCCCGTCCGGACGATGGTCGCGTCGCTCGAGCTCACGTTGAGGACGAGGGCGGCGTCGGCCGCGCCGAACGTCTGCAAGAACCGCGGCTCGGCGCCCGCGTTGACCGTCTGGATCGACAGGTGCTTCGAATCGATGACGGCGATCGTGTTGCTGTCGGGGTTCGCGACGTAGACGTAGTTCGCGCCCGCGTGCGGGAGCTCGAACCCGACGTCGACCTCCTTTTCCGGCGGAAGGCTCGCCGCGCCTCCGCCTCCCGGGGCGGCTCCGCCGTTGGGTCCCCCGTTGTCACCGGAGGAGAAGGAACCTCCGCTTCCGAAGTCCGCGCCGTTCTGGGAGGCAGGTGCGGCGTCCGACTTCGAGTCCATCGAACCGCATCCCGCGGCCTCCGCGAGCACACCCAGACCGATCAACCCGTAGAGCCACCCCGATCGCATGGGTGACGGGCGAGTGCATGAAGCATTCCAGGTGTCGGCGCTTCGCGCTCGGTGAGCGCACGACCCCGTGCAGCGGGGTGTTTGCGGCGGAGCGGGACTCCCCCGTCGTCACCCTGGCGAGGGCGCCGCCCCTGACATCGGTGTCAGAGGACCGTGCCACGGCACGCCCGCGGCTCGGGCACGCGCGACGCCCCGGGTGCGGTAAGGTCCCGGGGCATGAGCTCCCCCGAACACCCGGCTCTCGAGAGCGCCGTGCTCGAGGCAAACGCGCGGTTTTACAGCGCGTTCAGCGCGGGCGACTTCCCGGCGATGAGCGAGCTGTGGGCTCGGCACGCGCCCGTCACCTGCCTGCACCCGGGCGCGCCGCTCCTCGTGGGGCGTCCGCTCGTGCTCGCGAGCTTCCGCGAGATCCTCTCCGAGAGACCGGCGTTCCGGCTCCGATGCGACTCCCCCGTCGTCTCGCTCCACGGCGAGGTCGCGGTCGTCCTCTGTTACGAAGGGGGCGAGGGCGCGCCGGCCCACCTGGCGGCGACGAACGTGTTCGTCCTCGAGAACGGTGAATTCCGGATGACCCACCACCAGGCGGGCCCGCTCTCCTCGCCGCGCTCGGACCCGCGCCGCACGGACCTGAACTGACCGCGCGTCAGGGGTGCGCGCCCGGCCGCCCGCCGTTCAGGTACTCGAGGAGCCGGGGAGTCCGTCGGAGGTTGTCGTGGAACGGCTCGAGGCCCACGCGGGGTTCCGCGAGATCGGCGAGGATCGGCGCGAGGTAGTGCGCGTTCAGGAGGTGTCCCCACGCTCCGAGCCTCCGGTACCTGTCCCCGGCGATGCGCGCGCTGCCGATCCCGTGCGGCGGCGCGAGGAGACCGAGCTTCGCCACGAGATCGTACTCGTTGCCGTAGCTCTCGATCCACGGCGCGTGGCGCGGCGGACTGCCGATCGCGACGAAGGGTTCCATGGACGTCGCGCAGTTCGCGAAGCAATAGACCTCGAGCTTTCCGACATCCCGGGTGGTCAGACACTGCCGGGCGCGTCGAACGTGGGGCTCCGCGTCCCGGGGCTGTTCCGCTGCCCCCGCCGGCCCCGTCCCCGCGATGCGACGAGCCACGCGGCGCTCGGGGCTCACGGGGCCCGTGCCGGCCCCCGTTCGCAGGTCCGGGGCGGCGTGGAGGATCTCCTCGAGGAGCTTCAGGAGCACGGCGGCGAGGATCGTCCCCTGGGAATGCGCGACCAGGACGACGCGGTCCACCTCCGGATCTTCGAGAGCGCTCGTGAACTCCGGAAGGTTCGCGACGACGGCCTCGGTGATGCCGTCCCAGCTCTTGCCGACCGCGCTCTCGGCCAGATCCCAGAGGAAACCGCCCGTCGTGTTGTAGAGGATGGTGAACGGGCGCCCGAACATGCGGCTCAGCATCTCGGCGTTGATGAGCGCCATGCGGCGGTCCGTGCAGATCCCGTTGATGAACAGCCAGCGCTCGCGAGGGTGCGCCCCGGCGTACTCCCCGGCGTAGGGGATCGGGCCCGACGCTTCGCGACCCGGCAGGGGGACGGAGACGGTCACCCGGAGGAGGCGAGCGAGCGACTCCGTGCTGAAGAAGGGGGCGAACGCGGCGCTCTCCGTCTGGAAGCCGGGTGGAGCGTCGGACAGCGAGCCGCGCTTCCCGCCGATGGAGCGTATCCAGCGGAACCGTGGCACCGAGAGCGCCTGTGCGGCGTTGAAGGCGAGGTTCACGGTCCTCGAAACGACGTGATCCGGGATCTGCATCATTCCCCGTGGAGCACGGTACTCCCATCGTGCTCCACGCTGGAAGCGTTTGCGTGGCCTGCGCGTGACTCCGGGGCTATCCTCGGAGCATGGTCCTCGATGCACGGCTGAAGAAGATCACCGCAGAGGTCTCGTCCCGGAAGGGGGCCGCGGCGTTCGTGAAGAGCCGCGAACCCGGAGCGCGACTGAGCGACCTGGAAAGGTCCCAGGCCGAGGAGTTCGGCGCGATGCTCGAAGGCATGTACCTCATGGCAGCCGTGGACGGAGAGGTCTCGGACGAAGAGCTCGGGCAGCTCCGCGCGAGCATCGCCGCGATCGTCGACATGAAGGCTCTCGAAGAAGGAGCGGGCTCGCTCGACGAGCTGCTCCGCCGTTTCCGCGCGGACCTCTCGCGGGACGGCTGGAAAGCGCGCCTGGACGACGTTTCGCGGCGCATCCCGACGGACGACGGCAAGGCGTTCGCGTTCCGTCTCGCGGCGGGCGTCGCCATGGTGGACGACAACGTCGAGAGCGCCGAAGCCGCCGCCATCGACGCGTTCGCGGCGGCGATGAACCTCCCCGCGGAGGAGTCGCAGAGCATCCTCCGCGAAGTGCTGGACGAGCTCTTTCACTGAGCGGACGGAGAGGTCCCCGAGCCGACGAGGGCCGATCAGCGAGAGCGTCCGAGGCGTTGCGCACCCGTTCGCCGCGTCCCCGGAACGCCTGGTAGGATGCGCGCCTCGGCACCCATGCACGGCGACTCGGCTCGGACAGAATCTCGGCACCGGTTGCCGATGGCTCCGCCAGTGCGCGGCGCTCGGTTTCCCTTTCCGTCCTTCCCCGCGGGGTGGTTCTGCGTCGGTTTCTCGAGCGAAATACGTCGCGGAGAGATCGTCCGGCAAACGTTCATGGGGGACGCCGTCGTCGTCTACCGCACCGAGGCGGGACGCCCCGTCGTGATGGGCGCGTACTGCCCGCACATGGGCGCGCACCTCGGCTTCGGAGGACGTGTCGTCGGTGAACGGATTCGCTGCCCGATGCACGGGTTCGAGTTCGATCCGTCGGGCCGCTGCGTTCGAACGGGCTACGCCACGCGCCCGCCACCCACCTGCGAGAGTCGGACGTGGCCCACGGTCGAGGTCCACGGCGCCGTGTTCGCCTGGCACGACCCGGCCGGAAAGCCGCCGTGGTTCGAGCTTCCGTCTCTCGAGTACGACGGCTGGACGGACCTCCGCACGCACGTCTTCGAGCGTCTCCCCAGCCACCCTCAGGAGACGACGGAAAACAGCGTGGACGTCGGTCACTTCGGCGCGGTTCACCGGTACCGAAACGTCTCGGTGAAGACGCCGCTGTCGCTCGACGGCGCCCACCTCTCCACCGGTTACCACTTCGAGCGGCGCGGACTCTTCCCCGGCGCGCCGACCGCTTCGGTGGATTTCGCCGTTCACGTCCACGGGCTCGGCTTCTCGTTCGTGGACGTCGCGATCTCCTCCTACGGGCTCCTCTCGCGGAACCTGGTTCTGCCGACCCCGACGGACGGCGATCACATCGACCTCCGCGTGGGACTGCGGCTCAAGGGCGCGGCGGGACCGCTGCGGGCGACGCCGCCGCGGCTCCTCGACCTCGTCATGGGGAAGCTCGCGCTCCGGACGTACGTCGCGGACGTCGCGCAGGACTACGACATCTGGGCGAACAAGCGCTACGCCGATCCTGCCGCGCTCGCGGACGGCGACGGCCCCATCGGCAAGTACCGGGTGGGCTCGGCAGTTCTATCCCGACGCATCGATCGCGGACTGAGCCCGCCGCGAAGGACGTGCGCCAGAGGCGAAACACCTCGTGGCAGCAGCGCGCCATCGCGCGGGCGTGACGCGGTCAGTCCCGAGGTGAATGGGCTCTCCGGGCGACGGGGGCGAGCGTGGAACCCACGAATTTCCGCGGGACCGGCCGCATGGACGACGTGAGCCGCGTGCCTCGGCGCGCTTCATGCAAACCCGCTTCTGCCGACGATGGCCACCGATTCCTTGCAGCCATGCGAAGACTGGGATCTGCGCCCGGAGGAAACACCGGGAGATCTCATCGGGGGCAAATACCGCCTCGAGCAGAAGCTCGGCCAGGGCGGGATGGGCTCCGTCTGGCTCGCCCGAAACGTGGATCTCGATGCGCCCGTCGCCATCAAGTTGATTCACCCGGACGCCCCGCTTTCGGAAGCCGCGGTGCGGCTCAAGCGCGAGGCGCGAGTGGAAGCACGGCTGCGGCATCCCGCCATCGTCCACGTGTTCGACTACGGCGAGACGGAATACTCGCACCCGTTCCTCGTGATGGAAGCGCTCGACGGAACGAGCTTCGCATCCGTGCTGCACGAGCATCGGACCGTGTCGCCGCTCGCCGCCGCGCGCATGCTCCTGCCGATCGCCGAGGGCCTCGCGGCCGCGCACGACGCCGGGATCGTGCACAGGGACGTGAAGCCGGAGAACATCTTCCTCGCGCGGGCCGGCCGCACGATCCAGCCGAAGCTCATCGACTTCGGCATCGCGAAGATCGACGAGTGGAGCCCGGACCCGCGCATCACGATCCGCGGGGCGATCATGGGGAGCCCGGCGTACATGGCGCCCGAGCAAGCGAGAGGCGCCCCTGGCGTGGACGGCCGCGCGGACGTCTGGGCGCTCTGCATCGTCCTCTACGAGGCCGTCAAGGGGGCTCCCCCGTTCGATGGCGCGACGTACAACGCCATCCTTCGGCGCATCCTCGAAGATGCGGTGCCCCCGCTCGAGGGTTCCGCGCCGGAGGTCGCCGAGCTCTGGGCGATCATCGAGAGGGGCCTCCGGAAGGACCCCGAGGAGCGGACGCAGTCCATGCACGAGCTCGTCCGGGACCTGTCGGACTTCGTCATGGCGCACGGGTTCACGTGCGGCGTGAACGGAGAGCCGCTCGGCAGGAGCACCGTGAACGAGGGAGCGACGAGCGCGGTCACCCGCCGCTCGGCGGCCGTGGACGAGACGCCGCGTCCGGAGAGCGACACGCCGACGGAGCACGAGGTCTACGTCGCACCGGGGTCTCGGACCCGGCCACGCGGCGGGTTTCTCGGACGAACGAGCGTCCGGAGCGTGCTCGCGGTCGCGGCGTCCGCAGGGCTCCTCTGGGGCGCGGTCACGCATCGCGACCTGGAGGGTGCCCCCTCCTCCAACGCGACTCTGATTCCGAATCACTCGGCGAATCCGATTCCGCGCCCCACGGCGGAGCCGCTGCGGTTCGCCGTTTCCGCCGTGGCCGCGCCCTCGCCCGCCCCGGCGGATCGCATCGCGGTGCGCGAACCGATTCCGAACGTCCGCGAGGAGGGACCATCGCGCGCACGTGTCCCCCGACGATCGAGAGCCGCCGCACGTCCCGCTCGGGCCCCGACGCCGCCGCCCGTGATCCCCCTCCCCCCCGACGTCCCCTCCGATCTGAAGGTTCCCTACTGACCGGATGACGCGGCCATGCAGCCCCAGTCGCTTCGAACTCTGGTGCTCGTCCCATGGCTCGCCGCGTCCCTCGGAATCGCCGGACCCGCGGCCGCAGCGGATGCCTCGCGCGAGCCCACCCGCTCTCTCGCGCGTGAGTCCTTCCAGCGCGGGTCGACGGCCTACGCCCAGGGCCGGTTCTCCGACGCCATCGCGGCGTTTCGCGCCGCCGATCGCCTGGAGCCGAGCGCGGCGCTCGTGTTCGACATGGCGCGGGCGTACGAGAAGATAGGCGACGACGCGGGCGCCCTCCGCTCCTATCGTGAGTACCTCCGTCGCGCGCCGGAGGCCGAGGACGTCGGCGCCGTGCGGAAGCGGATCGAGGCGCTCGAAGAACGTCTCGCGAGCCGCGGCGTCCAGCAGATGACCGTCCTCTCGGATCCGCCGGGAGCGACGCTCCTCGTCGACGGGACGCCGGTCGGGATCACGCCGTACACCCTCGAGCTCGCTCCGGGGCAGCACGCCCTCGGACTTCGCCTCGCCGGCCATGCGAACGTCGAGCGCTCGGTCTACCTGTCCGAGCACGACGCCGTGGACGTGTCCGTCGCGCTACCTCCCGCGGCGCCGCCGATCCCGACGCCGGAGACGGCGCATTCGGCGCCCGTCGTCGGAGAGCCTCCCACGCCACGACGAACCTCCGAGGCCGGACCGAACGGCGGAAATCCGCTCCGCACGGTGGGCATCGTCACGACGGGCGTCGGAGTCGCGGCCCTGTCCGGCGCGCTCGTCTACGAGCTCCTCCGTCGCTCGGCGGAGGACGACGCCCACGCCTCTCGAACCCAGGTGGAGCTCGCCGATCACATCGACGAGGCGCGCTCGAGGAAGACGGCGGCCCGCGTCCTCGGGTGGGTGGGCGCCGGTTTGACCGTCGGAGGCGCGGGCCTCTGGCTCTTCTCGCCGTCCGCGCACGAGAAACGCGAATCGGGGCCGGTCCTCGGCTTCGGCGCGACACCGACGGAGGTGAGCGGCACCGTCAGCGGGAGGTTCTGACGTGAAAGCGGCATCGATTGGCTGCTTGCTGGTCGCGGTCGTGCTCATCGCCGGCGCATGCAACAACGACCTTCCGACGCTCGAGAACCAGCGATGTACGGCGTCCGGGGGTTGCCTCGCGGGGTACGTCTGCGATTCGCGGCGCCTGTGCGTCCGCGCCGGCACGAGGGAGGGCCTCGTCGACGGCGGGGGGCCCCCGTCTCAGCGCAATCCCGATGCGGCCCCGGAGCCTCGTCCCGACGCGAGCCACCCCGGAGACGCCGGCTCGCCCCCGCCTCCCGACGGCTCGCCGCCGAACGCCGGGTGTCCGGTGCCGCGGACCGCGTGCAGCGGCGAGTGCGTCGACGTGACGAGCGACGCGAGGCACTGCGGAGCGTGCTCCTCTCCGTGCACGGCGCCCGAGCAAGGAATCCCGGTCTGCGTGGACGGCAGCTGCAACTTCGTCTGCGGCGGTGGCACCGAGCGTTGCGCGGACCGGTGCGTGTCGCTCGCCGTGGACCCGGACAATTGCGGCGGGTGCGGCGTCCACTGCCCCGCCGTGGAAAACGGGGACCCGGTCTGCTCCGAGGGAATCTGCGGTGCGAGGTGCGTGGATTCGTTCGTCCAGTGCGGGGGCGCCTGCGTGGATACGAAGACGGACCCGAAGCACTGCGGCGCCTGCGGCATCGTCTGCGCGGTCGGGCAGGTCTGCACCGGCGGGACGTGCAAGAGCGCGTGTCCCGGCGGAACGAAGAACTGCGCCGGAGCCTGCATCGACACCGCCGTGGACGAAGCCAACTGCGGCGGCTGCGGAATGTCCTGCGGCAATCCGCCCCTCGGGCATTCGGTGTGCACCCAGGGCTCGTGCGGGACCGTGTGCGACACGGACGCGACGAAATGCGGCAGCGCCTGCACGGACATCGCGACCGATCCCCAGAACTGCGGCGCGTGCGGAAGGAAGTGCGACGTTCCGGCCTTCGGCGTGCCCGTCTGCGTCTCCGGGACGTGCGACTTCGTCTGTCAGCCCGGACTCGTCCGGTGCGGGAAAGCGTGCGTTCAGACGGACACGGATCCCACGCATTGCGGCACCTGCTCCACTCGCTGCGACGCGACGGAGGTCTGCTCCCAGGGCGCGTGCACGAGTCTCTGCCCTGCCGGCACGACCGACTGCGGGGGCGCCTGCCTGAACACGAAAGCCAGCCCGGCGAGCTGCGGCGCGTGCGGGCACGCTTGCCCCGTCCCGGCGAACGGCGCCGCGACGTGCCAGAACGGCGTCTGCGGAGTCGCGTGCGACCCGGGATATTCGGCCTGCAACGGGAAATGCCTCCGGCTCGACGCCGATCCGTCGCACTGCGGAGCGTGCGCCACGGTCTGCCCCGGCGCGGACAACGGAGTCCCGTTCTGCTCGTCCGGCACGTGCGGCGTCGCGTGCAACGCCGGCTACTCGCTCTGCGGCGGACAGTGCGTGAACCTCTCGGCGGACGGCGCGCATTGCGGCTCATGCACCACCGCATGCGGAGCGACCGAACGCTGCTCGAACGGAGCCTGCACGCTCGTCTGTGGCGCCGGGAAGACGGCCTGCGGAGGCTCGTGCGTCGACACGAAGGCGGACACGTCGAACTGCGGAGGCTGCGACTCGATCTGCATCGCCGGTGATCACCAGGTGCCGACGTGCACCGGTGGCCTCTGTGGAGTCGCCTGCGCGCCGGGGTACACGCGATGTGGCACGGCGTGCGTGGACGTTGCAACCGACGTGAACCACTGCGGAAGCTGCGCGACGGCGTGTGTCCCGCCGACGGGCGGCACCACGTCGTGCGCGGCGGGGCGATGCCTGCCCTCCTGCAACGCCGGGCTCACCGCGTGCGACGGCGAGTGCATCGACGTCTCGACGGACCCGACCCACTGCGGCGACTGCCACACGGCGTGCGGCCCGGGCAAGGCCTGTCTCCTCGGGGCGTGCAAGAAGGTCGGCGCGAACGAAAACTGAGGACGCCCCCGTTTTGGTGCGTTTTGGGCCGGTTTTTCGGCCCGGCCCGTGGGGCGCATCGCGAAAGCCGCGTCCTGGTGGTACGTTTTGGGATCGTCGTGACGGCCGCCGAAGGAACCACCCAGCTCCGGCTCAGGCTCCGCGATCGGGAGATCTGGCTCGGACCGGGTCGATACGTCATCGGACGCGCGACGGGGTGCCATGTCGTCGTCGAAGACGGTCGAGCTTCGCGCCGTCACGCCGAGCTCGTCGTCCGGCCGGGGTCGGCGAGCATTCGGGACCTCGACAGCGCGAACGGAGTCTACGTGGACGGCGTCCGCGTCGGCGGACAGCCGGAGCCGCTCCTGCCCGGAAGCCGGGTCGTCATCGGCAACGAATCCATCGAGATCGGCGTGGGTCATGCGCCGTCCGGTCGCGAGCAGGCGGACACGCTCACGGGCGAGGAGACCGTGCCTCCTCGCCGCGGTCCCGATGACGAAGAAATCACGGTCCGTACGCTCGCGTCCTTTCGACCACCGCCTTCCGCGGAGCCCGCCTCCCCGGAGGCCCTGACCCGGCGGGCGGACGCCCTCGAGATGTTCTCGCGGCTCGCGATGGAGGCGATCAGGACGGGACGTGCGGCGGACGCCGAACAGCTCCTCGGCGTTCACCTCCGCACCGTGCTCGCCACTGCCAAGGCCGGGACGGCGCCGAAGCCGGAGACGCTGACGCGCGCGCTCGATCTCTCGCTCGCGCTGGCACTCACGGGTCGCCCGGTCTGGGTCGACTACGCGGTGGAGCTCCTCGACGCGCTCCGCGTGCCGCCGCCGTCCCGAGACGTCATGGACCGCCTGGAGCGCGCAGCGAAGCTCAGTGATCGCATCGACGTGAACGCCGTCACGCGGTGGGCACGCACGCTCCGAGGGCGCATCTCGACCCTCGAGGTCCAGGATCTCGATCTCCTGGATCGCATCGAGGCCCTCGTGGCCACCCTGCTCCGGAGAAGCTAGACGGAGGACCACGAGACCGCGTCGGCCCCGACCGGTCCGATCGGTTCGTCCGCGCATTTCGTGCCCGGGCGCGCGAACGACGTGCGTTCCCGCGCCCAGGACCCCGGCTTTCCGCACGTTTCGTGCGGGCACGGCGGTTGCTCCAGGCCCTCCCGCGACGTCCACGACTGGGACGGACGAAGGAGAGGACGCATGGAACACGATCGCATGAAGCAGGCCCTGGAGAAGCTCCAGATCCCGCCCGAGGACTTTCGGGTCCTGAAGCTGCTCCCGCTCATCTACGTGGCCTGGGCGGATGGAAAGATCGACGAGACGCAGAAGCAGCGCATCCACGACTTCGCGATGGAACACTACGAGCTCGGCCCGGCCGGCATCGCCATCATGAGTCGGTGGCTCTCGGAGCGCCCGACGCGGGAGTACGTCGCCGAGGGGCTCCACGACATCTACTTGCTCGCCCGCGCGGAGGACGACCTCGAAGTCGACTTCAGCGAGCTCGCCGGACTGCTCTCGTACGCCGAGTCCATCGGGCGAACGACGGCGAAGGCGCTCGGCGACCCGAGGGGGATGTCGCACGCGGCGGACGCGGCGCTCCACGAGATCGCCCGCGAGCTCCACGTCGACCACGGGGAGAGCTGGGGAGAGCTCCTCGAAGAGCTCGGCGGCGAAGCCTGAGGGGCCGGATGGCGGCACCGAAGGCGGTGCACGCCCGGAATCGCACCGGCACGACGACGCGCTCGTCGAGGCAGCCCGCCCCGTTCTCCCGAGAAGCCGAGACGGGCATGGACGCGGGCACGAGTGAAGCTACGATCGGGATCGTCGGATTCTCTTCGAGGAAAGCGAGGGCACCGGATGGACGGCGAGACTCGACGGCGATTTCTCCTGGGTGTCGGAGCGAGCGCGCTCCTCGTCGGATGCGCGAAGACGGTAGGGGGTGCCGCGAGTCCGCCGGCGTCCGGAGAAGGAGAAGAGGACGAAGACGACGTGTCACCGCCCGAGGATCTGATGCGAGAGCATGGCGCGCTGAATCGCATTCTCCTGATCTACGAAGAGAGCGGCCGTCGCCTCGACGGGGGAGACGCGCCTCCGATCGAGGTCGTCGCGGGCGCCGCGGGGATCATTCGGAAGTTCATCGAGCAGTATCACGAGAAGCTCGAGGAGGATTTCCTCTTCCCGCGCTTCGAGAAGGCGAACGTGCTCGTGGATCTGGTCGCTACGCTCAGGCGGCAGCATCTGGCCGGCCGCGTGCTCACCGAAGCAATCCTCCGCCTCGCGACCGCGGAGGCGCTCCAGCGCGAGACCGAGCGGAAGGAGCTGGTCGCTACGCTCGCGAAGTTCGTCCGCATGTACCGCCCCCACGAAGCTCGCGAGGACACCGTCCTCTTCCCCGCGTTCCGGCACATCGTCTCGCCGAAGGAGCTCGACGCTCTGGGCGAGCGTTTCGAGGACGAGGAGCACCGTCTCTTCGGCAAGGCGGGCTTCGACGGCATCGTCGACCAGGTCGGTGAACTCGAGAAGCGCCTCGGGACGTACGACCTGGACGCCTTCACGCCGACGGGGCCGTGACGGCTGCCTGCCCCGCGGCGCTCCTGGTGACTGTCTCCACATGTCACGGCCCGTCGCGATCGGAGCCTGGAAGAGCCCTGGACCTCGGCCAGGGCGGAGCGTCGCCCGATGCGTCGAAGTCGGCTCTGGTTTCTGTGCCCGGTTCTCTCGCTCTCCTGTGCCCCGGCGGAACGCGCTCCGATCGCCAGTTTCGCGCCTCCCCGGCACTCGGTCGCCCGAAGTTCGGACTGGGTGACGCGAGCACTCTGTAGAGACGAGAAGAGCCGTCTCGGACCGCCTCGGACCAAGGGACTCTGGGGAAAGGCCGACGGCCCGCCCGGCCTCGGGCAGGCGCCCGTCGAAGCGTTCCTCTGCGAACACCAGACGGAGCTCGCTGCGGCGTGCTGGAGCGACGCCTTCTCCGGATGGGACCACGGCGACGTCGAGTACGGCCTCGTCGTGGACCCGAGCGGTGCGGTGCTCTCGGATCCAGACAACCCGAACCCCGTCGTCGCGGAGGTCGCCCGCGGTGCGGAGCGACGGAGCAGCCCGGCTCTGTCCCGCTGCGTGGAGCAAGTCGTCTCCCGCTGGAGGTTCCCGCGAGCCACGATGCCGACCTGGATGACGCTCGCGTTTCGATTGCCGGAGTGACGTCACCTCGTCCCGCGCAGGCCACGGCCCCGACTTCCAGGCCGGGCACTCGGAGATTCGCGGCATCGTCCCGAATTTGAGTGACGGACAGCGGTGTGCAAGCCTATATCCGGCTCCGAGGAGACACACACCGTGAGAAGCCTTTCGTTCGCGCTGGTCGCCTGTGGAGCATTGGCCTGTGCGGGTTGCGGGAACAACGGGGACAACGCGCCGAATCCTTCGCCGAGCTCTACGTCGGATGCAGGCCACAACCCGCCGCCGAACGACTCGGGTAGTCATCCGCCGCCTCCTCTCGACTGCCAGACGTCCTCTTCATTCTGCATTCAGGCGGACGGCGTCCGAAACGGGACGGCTTTCTCCTGCCATTCGACCGATCCCGCCGATGTCTCACGCTTGTCGATCGGAACGCCGAGCTGGGCGATCGGTTGCTCGATCCCGGCAAAGGAAGTTTCGGTGAACTTGCAGGTCCCGGTTCGCTCTGCCGGACCTCTGGACGCGAGTGCAGCACCCGGGAACTCGCCCTTCAAGCTCGCGGTCGACGTGTTCAATCTCGCGCAGGGCGCGACCCTCGGAGCGATGACGGAAGTGTCCTCGAATTTCGTATCGGCGGCGCTGAGCGGATCGGTCGGTGCGGACAATAGCGGGAAGGGCAAGGTCACGGCGTCCTGGTCGGCGCCGGGTTCCAGCTGTGATTCCGGCGTGCCCGGCAGTCCCTGCGCCACGGGCACGCTGACGATGACGTTCAACGTCACGCTGCCGCAGTAACGACCATCCGACGCGCGCAAGCGTCCGAGACCGGGTGTTCCATGTGTAGCGCCACAAGTGGCGCCACACGTCACGCGCGCAGCGGGACCACGCGCGCGCGAACCCGATGGTGGCGCCGCAGGTGGCGCGACGCGCGTGCATACGGCGTCGTCGAAAGTTCGGGCCGCGAACACGCTGTCGATTGATCTGCCCGTACCGAGCTGCTAGACGTCTCTACGGGTCGTGAGGTTGGCGCGGAGGAGCGCCTTTGGGTCGGGTCTTCGCATCGCGAAGACGGGAGAGGTGTCATGAGTGAATCACTAGTGGGCGAGCCGTCTGGCAGGAACGCGTCCGGAAACAGGGCGACTCGTCGTCGAATGCGCGGGAGACGGCGACTGAAGTGGGGCGCCCTCGGCGCGACCGCGATCGCGTCGTCATTGGCGCTGCTCTCGCCCACCAAGGCGGAAGCACAGACCTACGACATCCCGATCCCGCTCCCTGCGTCGGTCGACTTCAACGACGTCGTGCTGGGCGCCACCAGCAACCTCCGCGTGGAGACGTTCGCGAGCGTCGAGGGGGGAACGCACTCGCGCATCGTCAACCTGGGCGCGATCAACACCGGCGTGAGTTTCGGCGCCACGACGGGCGACATCTTCAGCGTCGCGACGACGTCGATCGAGGTCGGTCGCGTCAACGGCAACGTCACTTGTGAAGGGCTCATCGTCCCTGTCCCCGGCAGCGTCGTCACGGGAACCCTGAAACAGCTCACGTCGATCGGTCGGAGCAACGGGCCGGTTCTGCACGCGCAGTTCCCGACCACGTCGCTCGGTTCACTCAACGTGCTCCCGCTGCAGACGCAGACACTCGCTCCGGGACGCTACAGCGCCCTGAACGTCTCGCCCGGCGGCACGTTGAATCTCCGGAGCGGAATCTACTACTTCGACGCGTACGTGGTCGATCCGCTCTCGACCGTCATCGTCGACGAATCCGCGGGTCCCGTGGAGATCTACGTCAACACGACGATCCAGCACATGGGCACGTACCGAACGCCGAGCGGCGGCGCGCCGAACGTGTTCGTGGGGTACTTCGGGGTGCTCCCGGCCTATGTCGGCGCGGCTTTCCCGGGGACGGTCGTTGCGCCGAACGCGCAACTCGTCGTCGGCATGACTGTAGGCAATACCACGCACACGGGCACGTTCTTCGGACAGGGCATAGAGGTCCTGCCGTTCACGACGGTGAAGCATCGCCCGACGGATCACTTCGGCATCGGGAACGGAAACGCGATCGTCGCGAGTCCAATCAAGACGCCCATCGTGCCGATCAAGGACCCGAGCTTCGCGCCGTCGTTCTCCGGGACGCTCGACCCGACGCACACGTACTACACTAGCCTGCACGCCAAACCGGCGGATCCGGCGAACGGCGTCATCGCTCCTCGGTACTGCGACGCCAACGGCAACCAGATCGCGGGCCCGACGGATGCGCAGCTGAACTCCGCGCCTCCTCCCGGATCCACGTGTCCGGCCATCGCCGCGAACACGACCACGTGCCCGGTGGATCCGAATTCGCTCACGAACACCTGCATCACCGATTCGGACTGCACGGGAGGAGCCATCTGCGCAGCCAAGTGCCTGGACACCGGTTGCTCGCAGATCGAACACCGCTGCGGCAAGCAGCCGATCAGCTGTGGAGGGCTGCCGGCCGAAGCGAACTGCAACGAGTACCGGATATGCCCGCGCGCCGGCGCCACGGGGACGGCGAGCGCCACCGCCGTGGCGGCGCAACTGCCGCCGCAGACGACCCCCGGCCCGGACGCGACGATTCCGCCGGATCAGGTGGACATCCTTCCCGCGTACAGCCGGCTCGACGCCGAGCTTTGCCCGCGAACGGACCCGCCGACGGGAGAAATCAAGGACGCGAACGCGAAGAACGGTCAGGACGGGAGTCAGGAGTGGGGCGTCTACTTCCAGCCCACGTCCGAATTCGGCATCAAGGCAGTCAAGACGGCGGACGGCATCGGTCAACTCCAGGATCTACACGGCGCTGGAGGCGTCGCGTTCGGCGGCATCATCTTCAAGAACCGCGTCGAGGTCCTCAACACGCAGCTGAAGGCCGTCGTGGACGACTGCGGCGTCACGCTCATCGGCACCGTCAAGGTGTTCGGAGAGGCCCTCGCCGTGTGGACGCCCAGCGCCGCGCAATCCGTTCACCTCGCGACGAAGGACAACGACAGCATCGCGACGCCAGGCCTCGACTACAATCGATGCACCAGCGCGCGGGAAGCGACCCGCACCGCGATCACGGAGGCCCGCAAAGCGAACCTCTTCGCCCGGGAGACACGGGAGTACTACAGCCAGAACGGGCTCACCCCGCAGCTGTGCGAAGAAATCGAGCAGGAGATCAAGCCCGCGCCGATCGACCCCGACACCGGCCTTCGGTACGACTGCAACAACCTCGACCAGATTTCGAGCGCGGGGAAGATCAACATCATCAACGCTTGGAAGACCGAGTACGACGCCAAGACGCAGAGCTACGTCAACTTCCAGGACCAGCTCGGGACGGCGCGCCAGACCATCCAGGTGTCGGACAACATCCACGTCTTCGACACGCCGCACCCGTATCACCTGAAGGTGCTGGACCAGGACTTCCCGCTCGGACCGGTGACCCTGAATCTCGCCGTCGAGGGCTTCGGATCCTGGAACATCTCCGGCGCGATTCAGTTCGGCATCGGTGTCGACGGCAACTTCCAGAAGACGACCGAAATTCTGACGAACTCGCTGGGAGGCACGGCGCCGCGACTCGGTGACATCCGCGCCTACGGCGGACCGGTCCTCACGCCGTCGGGCGTCGTCGGTATCCTCGCGTACTGCGGGGTGGGCATCCCCGGAGTTTCCGTCGGCATCGAGGGGAGGGTGAACCTCCTCGACATCAAGATACCGACTGGCATCGTGGCTGCGGCCATGCGCGTCAGCGAGCCCGATACGCGCAGCCTCACGGGAACGGATTGGGACGGCGCGCCGAAGCCCGGTATCGTCGCCTCCAACTATCGCTGGATCACGGGTTTCAACTGGAACGCGAACCTGGACATGTCCGAACTCGACGGTCAGCTGGACCTCGCCGCGCGGGTCCACTTCTTGTTCTTCTCTCACACGTTCCGAGCGAAACTCTTCGGCTGGACGGGGTTCCACCAGAACTTCGTGCTCGTGTCCGGCGGATCGGGTGACACCTTGAAGTACTCCGGCGACTTCGGAAAGCAGGGTGACACCGTCGCGTACACGGAGGTGCCGGCCGTCACGGACAATCCGCCGAACGTGGCGCCCTTCGGTCCGCCGCCTGCCACTTGCATCCACCCCCCGAGGTAGCTCTGTCAGAAGGAGGCGCGACGCGAACCGAGGAGAATTCGCTCCCAGGTACGCGTCGCGCCCGCGAACCCGAGAAATAGCGAGCGGACGACCATGCCGAATACCTCCCGACCTCCGCAATTTCCGAAATGGCTCCTGCTCGGTGGGGCACTCGCCGCCGTGGCCGGCATCGCCGCGGTATCACGCCTGTCGCGCCCGGCCGCGTCCGCATCGGGGCAGAAGAGCGCGGGCGCGACGAGCGCGCAGATCGGCGCCCCGTCCGCGATCATGCGGCGCGAAGGCCCGTTGTTTCCGCGCGGCGTCGAGTTGACGTTCGACCTGAAGGAACAGACTCGAATCGCGACCAGCGGGGGTCAGTCGATCACGGAGCTCGCTCTCCGGGGTCCCCTGCGGCTGACGGGGCTCGAGTCCGAGTCGCGAGCGCTCGTCCGTGGAGAGTTCGCCGGGACGGTGACGGCGGGTGCAGGAGACGGAACCGGACTCGGCGGCGTGGAGGCCCTGTCTGCTGCTGCTCACCTCCCCTTCGTGCTCGAATTCTCCCCGGACGGCCGATTCGTCGCAGCCCGAGGCGGGGTGCAGATCCCGGCGTTCGTGGCTCGAGTGTGGATTTCCCTCGGCGAGTACCTCCAACTCCTTCGAGATACCGAGAAGGACCAATGGGAGCGCCACGAGACGGATGCGGCAGGCACGTACCTCGCGTCGTACCTCCAGAAGGGGCCGTTCGAGATTCAGAAGCGCAAGGTGATGTACGAATCGATGAGCTCCGACCGACTCTCGAGCTACGACATCCTGAAGAGCAGCGAGACGTTTCACCTCGACGTCGACGGGGCGCTTCGCTCGATTCTGCTCGCCGAATCGACCAGCGCGAACCCCGGCGACGGCCCGCTGCCGGCGTTCGAGGGCACGACGGAGCTGGCGCTCGATCGCACCGGAGACGCCCGCGTGACGGAGCGGCTCGCGGCTTACGCCGCGGACGCCGCCGGCGCCTTGCCCCTGGCCGAACGTCGCAAGGAGGAGGACGCCGCTACCCGCAACCGCGCACGAATCGGAGGCATCAACCTCGGGGACGCGCTCGGAAGGCTCGAGCTGTTCGGAGCCAAGAACCCGACCGCCGACCAGAAGGACCGCGCGGGACGCGCGTTCGTCGCGCTGACGGCCATGCTTCGAGAAGACCCGAGCGTTCTCGGCGTGATCAAGGAACGGCTCCTGCAAAAGGGCCCGATGACGACGACGTTGCTCGCCGCGCTGCGCGACGCCAGCACGCCGGCGTCTCAGGCGCTGCTCGCGGAGATGGCGTCGGCGAATTCGCCTCTGGATCCGGAGATGCGCATGGAAGCCGCGCGATCGCTGAGTCGCGTAGAGACGCCCAGCAAGGAGACGGTGACGACGCTCAAGACCTTGCGCGCGGATCCCGAAGTGGGTTTGCAGGCGACGTACGGACTCGGCTCGGCGCTGTATCGCTTGAAGGGCACGGACCCGCTGCTCGCGAGCGACGCTAGGGACACACTCACGACGCAGCTGTCCTCGGCGACGACCGCCAGCGAACAGGCTGCGGCGCTCACCGCGCTCGGAAATGCCGGCGATCCTTCCACCCTGGACACCGTTCGAGCGTATCTCACTAGCGAATCCGTCGAGGTACGCGCGGCGGCCGCACAGGCGCTCCGCCGTATTCCCGGATTCGACGCCGATCAACTCCTCGCCGCGACGTGCTCGGATCCCGCCGTCGACGTCCGATTCAGCGCCGTCGACGCGATTCGCGAACGCCAGTCCGCGCCCGTTCTTGCGACCGCGCTGGCCGCGCTGGCGGTGCGGGAGTCCGAGTTCCAGGTCCGCGCCAAGGCAGTGAGCACGCTGGCCACCTGGGCACCGCAGATGCCGGCGATCGCCGAGGTCCTTCGCGTCGTGGCAGCCTCGGACCAGAGCGCCGACCTTCGAAACATCGCGAAAGTCGCCCTGCCGGGAGGGTAGGCTCCGCGTCGCATGTCGACGCACCGGTCGCGCATTCTGGTCCTCGGCCTGGCGCTGGGCCTCACCACCACGGGCGAAGTCGCGCAGGCGGCAGCAGCACGCTCCCCGTACGCTCCGCGCGGCGAAGCCATGCTCCTCGGAGTCCTCGGCTTCCCGTTCCACTCTACGGACGCGGCCGCATCCGCCGGATTCGGGCTCGGTGCCGGATTCGGCTTCGGTCAGATTCCTCTCACTCTCGGCGTCGACTTCATCGCCGCGTACGGTGGAACGAAGAAAACGACCTTGGACGTCCCCGCCGGCCCCGACTCGTTCGCTCTCGAACAGGCTCGGGAGACCAGAACCTTCCTCCTGGATTCATGGATCCGCCTCCAGCCAGAGTCGTGGGTCGTCAGGCCCTACCTCGAGGGCACGCTCGGCGGCGCCCAGTTCGAGACGAAGGACACCCTCACTTTCGTGAAGGGCACTGGCACCACCACGGCGTTCCGCAATGCCGACTGGGTGGGCACCTTCGGCTGGGGTGTGGGTGCCGATTTCTGGGGCCTCGCAAACCGCGATGGCTCGGTTTCGATCACTGTCGGGGTTCGGCGGTCTAGCGGCGGGGCCGTCGTGTATGATCGCTCGGTGTCCGTCGCCGGCTCGGCTCAACCGCTGCGTGCGGAGGCGAACGCGAGCGTGACCTTGGTGATGATCGGATTCGGCGGTCGCATGGACTTCGTCGACGCCCCCGAGCAGAACAAGGGCGAATGATCGAGTGCCGTCGACGAATCCCGTGGCGTGCACTCGTCGTCTCGTTCGTCCTCGGCTTCTCGGGCGTCGCGTTCGGTGCCCCGAGCGAGAAGCCGACCGCGGAGGCACGCGAGGGGTTCCGTGGGCATTTTGCCCTTCACGCGGTCACCGCGGAGCCTTTCGGAACGGGTTCGCACGCGCTCGATCGCTGGGGCTACGGCCTCGGCTTTTCGCTCGGCGCGGGTTACGGCCGAATCCCGGTGACCCTCGGCGTCGATTTCGTCGGTGTGGCCTGGGGCTCGGGAGGCACGAACGATCCGGTCCTGCTGAACGGCAGCCCGGTAGCCGCGGAGATCACGCGTCGCGATCGCGCCATCTTCTACGATCTGTGGCTGAGGGTCGAACCCCCATTCTTCAGCGTTCGTCCGTACGTGGAGGGAGTGTTGGGCGTGAAGGGGCTCTACACGGTGTCGTCGCTGCGGCTGATCGGCGGCGAGGGTGAAACCCGCGCCACGACGCCCGAGGAGCCGGCGTCGACGATCGGGTTCGGCCTCGGGCTGGACGTACTCTTCGCTCGGAACGCGACGGGAGCGGCCGCCTACGCTTCCCTCGGGTTCCGGCGACTCCACGGCGGCCGTGCGGCATTCTCCGGCGCCTTCGAAAGCGGGGAGACCGCTCACTTCGAGACCTCGACGGACACGACGCTCGTGCTCGCCGGGATCACCGCGCGCTGGACGCCCTAGACCGATTCGTCCGTCGCGCCCCACAGCCGCTCGAGGAACTCGGCGGGCCGATCCCACTGAGGTAGATGCCCGGCTCGTTGGATCTCGATCAGCGTCGCGCCCGGGAGGGTCTTCGACAGACGATGCGCGACCTCGAGCGGCGTGAACCCGTCGTCGACGCCCCAGAGCAGCGTCGCAGGCGCCGCTATCGAGGGCTTCTTCACCGGTGTTTCGAGGATACACGACTTCATGGTCCTGAAGTTCGCCGGCCCCGCCCGGCCGACGCGAGAGAGGATCCCGGCGAGCGCCTCGGGCGAGGCGTGCGGGAACGCGCTCCGGATGGCCTTCGGGCCGTAGATGGACCGATAGAACGTCGCCGAGATCACGCGACCGAGCACGGGCAACGCTACCGCGCGACGGAGCAACGCCGGAAACGTGGGGAGCGTCGTCCCATTGACGAGCACGAGGCGCTCGACGACCTCCGCGTGGAAATCCGCGAGCCCGATCGCGGCGGACACACCGAACGAGTTGCCCACGACCGTCGCACGCGGGACGCCGAGCTGGCCGAGGAGCTCGCGCAACGCACGAGCCAGCGTGGGAAGGTCCATCCCGCGGGGGGCTTCGGACGCGCCGAAGCCGGGCATGTCCGGCGCGATCACGCGGCAGCGAACCGCGAGCTCTTCCCAAACGGGGCGGAAGGAGAACTCCGCGTCGCCGTAGGCCGAGTGGAGGAGCAGGACCGCGGGCGAGTCCGTCGCGCCACCCTCCCAGTACCGAAGACGCCCCGTGGAGACGAGGCGCTCCTTCTGCCGCATCCGGCCGGTCACCCTGTTCCCTTCCGTGGACGGTTCCCGGAAGGCCGACGACGACGGCGCTCTAGGGCATTCCATTGGACGCCTGCTCCGCCAGCCCTTCGAGCCACCGCTGGTGCCACTTCAGGAGGCCGCTTCGGAGAAACGACCGACACACGCTCGGGATGATGCCCTGCTGCGTCTCCTCCGTGACGACGAGGCTTCGGCCGCCCCGCGGGACGATCACCCAGCCGTGGTACGCCGACGACCCAAGACCCTTGCCGCTCCACGCGAACCGGTGATGGGGGACGAACTCCTGGACGACGGTGTGGACGCGGACGCCGAAGGTGGTCCAGTGGAACCTCGAACCGAACGCGAGGTCCGGCGCGCCGCCGTCGATCTCGACGTTCCTCGCGTTCGCGTAGAATTCCGGCCAGCGGCCTGGTCGAACCAGCCACGCCCAGATCCGTTCCGGCGGAGCGGCGATGGCGAGCTCGTTGCGCGTGAAGACCGGAGATTCGTGCGGGCGCTGGCCCTCGGGGAAGAGGACGCGGGCTTCGGGGGGCGTGCCCCCGAGCCCGAATGCTGCGTCGATGGGGGTCGAATGTTGGGTCATGGAGTCTCCTCTGGGTCGAATGGCGACGGCCCTGCGGCGTCGCTCGTCCCAGTGTGCGAGCCGCCGCGGCGCGCGGTAGGGCGAGCGCTGACACATCACTTGTTCCAATCTGTCACGAGTGGGAACATCGCCCGATGGACACGCTCGGGGCCCTCCAGATCTTCGTCCGCGCAGCGGAAACGCGGAGCTTCAGCGAGACGGCGCGGCAGCTTCGCATCACGCCGTCCGCCGTCAGTCGCAGCATCGCGCGCCTCGAACGGGAGCTCGACGCCCGGCTCATGCACCGATCGACCCGCGTGGTGTCACTGACGGAAGACGGAGAGCTCTTCCTCGAGCGCGCCTCGCGGATCGTTCGTGACTTCGACGAGGCCAAGGAGGCGGCGGCGCTGCATGGCAAGCGCGGCCCCCGCGGAACGCTGCGGATCGACGCCCCGCTCGGGCTCGGCCGGCTCGTCCTCGGGCCGAAGTTGCCGAGGTTCCTGGCCCGCTACCCGGAGCTGCGGGTGACCCTGTCGCTCCGAGACTCGATGGTCGACCCGGTGGCGGATCGCATCGACGTCGCGCTGCGGATCGGCGAACCCAAGGATTCCGTGCTCACCGTGCGCCGCCTGGCCGTCGGTGAGATGGTGATCTGCGCTGCGCCGGCGTATCTGAAGCGTCGCGGCGTGCCGCGTACTCGCGCCGACCTCGACCGGCACGAGTGCCTGCCCTTTCTCCGTGGTGAGAGCCCGAGAGCGTGGGCCTTCGTGCGCGACGGCGCCGAGCACCCGTTCGTCCCGCGGGGACGCTTCGCCACGGACAACGCCGAGCTGCTCCGCGACGCAGCCGTCGCCGGGCTCGGCCTCGTCTGCCTGATGGACTTCATGGTAGCCCCCGATCTCGCGACCGGCGCGCTTCGTCGCGTGCTCGCCGACGACCCTCTCGGCGGGCGCGCCCTCTATGCCCTGCAGCCCCCACACCGACAGGCGTCGCCGAAAGCCCGCGCCTTCGTCGACTTTCTCGTGGAAGAGCTCGCTCCGCCTCCCCGAACGACTGGGCGCCCGAGCTCCCGTTGACTAGGTAGGCACGTGACTGACGACGCTGCGCGCGACGGCGACGAACCGAACGTTGCGAGGCAGGCCCGTCGTCGAGCACGCCCGGACAGACGGCGCGCCGTCCGTGGCGGGCGCCTCGTCCCCGCTCAGCGAAGGAGTCGACCGCAGAAGCCGGCGATGCACTTGTCGCGGGTGTCGCAGCACGCGGTGCTCGAGCACCCCTCGTCCGTGTGCGCGCACCGCGGGGGCGGCGGGGGTTCTCCGGGAACCGGAGGAGGCGGCGGGGGGACGCCGCAGACGCCGTCCGTGCAGAAGCCGCCGCAGCAGTCGATGCCCGTCTCGCAGGAGTCGCCGTCCTTCTTGCAGGGATCGAGCGCCGTGAACGCGCGGTGGTTGCCCGTCCCGAGCTCCTGCCCCGTCAGGTAGAACGGCGGGTGGCTCGGATCGGCGGTGTAGGTGCCGTCCGCCGAGATGTCGATCGCGGTACCCCAGAGCTGGCGCATGAGCCCGAGGTTTCCGTAGTGGCGGAAGGAGTCGAAGAACACCCAGAAGTAACCCCCTGCCGCCACGGGGGACATCGTCGGGTAGTAGTTGTGATGCAGCTCCTCCGCGGCGCCGAAGGGCAGATAGGTGGTGTTCGAGGACGCATCCTGTTCGGACGCGAAGCCCATGGCGCGCGCGAGGAGACGGCTCTGTCCGCTCCCGAGGTCCGTGATGTAGAGATCGCTCGCGGGGGCGCTCGCCGCCGTGCCCCCCGACTGGATCCCCACCCCGCCACCCGAAAAATCGCTCAGCGCGCCGAGCGCGAAGACCAGCGCGCGGTCGTCCGGGAGGGCAAAAGGCCACGCCGGGTACGCGGCCCCGGGCGACGTGTACACCTGTCGGTAGCCGCTTGCCGTTCGCGCTCCCTGATCGAAGTCCATCACGGCCAGGCCGTGACCCTGCGTGATGGCGTAGTCCGTGAACGCAAGGAGCTTCCCGTCGGGTGAAAACGACGGCGTCATGACCGTCGCGGGAACCCCGGTGTTCTGGATCGCGGCTCCCGTCGTCGTGTCGTAGACGGCCGCGCCGGACGTGCCGAGGTTCGTCGGGCCGGTGCGTGGCCCGACCACTGGAAAGCCCTGGTGCGCGTTGGTGACGTAGATGGAGCCGTCGGGCGAGAGGGCGGTGAAATCCGTCTGCGGAGCGGTACCGTCGAGCGTCGTCGGATCCCCGGAGCCCTGGGGCACCGTATAGCTCGCGCCGCTCGGGAGCAGCGAGAAGTTCTGAGTCGTCAGCCGGGTTCCGTTCGCCGAGACCGAGTGGCAGCCGGTGCACCCCTGCTGACCGATCACGACCTTCGCCTGGTCGGGCGGCGAGATGCGAAGCACGGCGCCGCCGGTGCCGAGCCCGCTCACGAGCTTGGACGCGTAGCTGTTGTAGAAGATCGACCCTTTGATCGTCGCCTGAGCGATGATGAGCTGCTCGGTCGCGGGCCCGATGATCGTACCGGCGCTCGAGACGGTGACCTCGAGCGTGAAGGGGTCGCTCGGTCCCCTCGCCTGATCCGATGCCTGCTTCCAGACTTCCGCCGGGACCTGGAACTGTCCGGGCCCGCTCGGCAGGACGCAAGCCTTGTAGTCGAACAGGCTCGAGCGCAAGTGCACGTACAACGCGTCCGCGGTGGCGCCGTCCCACATGAGGAGCGGAGCCTGAAGGCCCCGTGGGAACACGGTGCCGTCGTACGGGTTCAGCAGTCGCAGCCCGCCCGGCCCCCCGCCGCCGGCGATCAGCCGCTGCGTCGCAGCGGCGTCCAGGTTCGCCGCGTTCGATCCGGTGCACCGATCGATGTCGACCCGCTCGGGGGTCGGCCCGGACGGCTGCCCCCCCGAGCCGCCGCTTCCCGTCGCGCTGCCACCGTCGGGTGTTCCACCGCCGGCACCGGGGCCTGGAACGTCGAGGATGCCAGTTCCGCCGGATGCATCGCCCGGAGCACCGCTGCTTCCCCCTGCGCCACTCCCGAACGGAGCTCCTCCCGCGCTCGCCGACGGACCGTCCTGCGATCCGCCCGCGGCGGAACAGCCCAGCGCCAGGACGGCAGACAGGGCTCCGACCCACGTTCGCGCGATCTTCATCTCGACATCCTCCGAGGCTCCAAGTCGTCGCTCGGCGCCGCCACCGGTTCGACTCGAAGGAAGATACGCGAGGATCCACCGGTCATCAATCTACTTTATATCAATCCAGTTGATACTCCGGAGCTCACGGGACACCTCCGCGAGGAAATGATGGCGGCACGAGCAAGGCGGTCGCTCGACGGTGTCGCCAGACGCCGGAGGCCGCCGGCGAGCTGCCCCGAACGCCGACCTCCCCGAGAGGCCGGATCCGCGACGTCCTGGCTCTCCCGGACGCGACGACGCCGTCGTCTCGGTGGAGCGTCACCTGGAGGCGGACTCGAACACCGCGCTCCTCACGAAAGAAACGACGTGAGCGATTCCCGAAACCGCGGGTCGAAGAGACAGGAGACGTGATCCCCATGAACCCGCTGCAGGCGCGCGCCGGGGATCGCGCTGGTCAGCAGCTCGGGGCGAGTCGCGAGCGGATCTTCGTCTCCCGCGATGACCAGGGTCGGCGAGGCGATCCGGGCGAGCGGAATCTCCTCGCCATGCATCGCCCTCGCTTGCGCGGCCAGCGCCATCCTGTCCGCGCCGGTCGAATCTGCGAGCATTCGAAACTCGCGCGCCAGGGGTTCCGTGACGCTCGTCGGGTCCGGCGTCTCCAGCGCGGCGATCACGCTTTCCGGCCGGAGCGCCGTCCGATCGACGCCCCCGTGCTGGACGACCCCGGCGCCGACACCGCCGATGACGAGTCGACGAACGCGCGGGTCTCGCACTGCGACGAGCAGGGAAACGACCGCGCCCATCGAGTAGCCGACGAGATCGTACTCGGACACCTCGAGGCGCGAGACGACGTCGGTCAGGTCACGCCCCATCGTGCCCTCGCCGTAGAGCGCGGAATCGTGTGGCTTTTCCGATCGCCCGTGACCACGAGCGTCGACGGCGACGCCCCAGCGTCCGGCGGCCGTCAACGCGCCGACCACGCCGGGCAGAACCCAGTTCAGCTCGGCCGAAGCGCCGAACCCGTGGTGCAGAATCACCGGCGGGGGCGCGCCGCGGCTGCCGAACAGGAAGTAGCCGATCTGGATCCCGTCGCGAGCCTTGAAGGTCTCCATCGTCGTTCGACTCGAGCAGAGCGCAGCGTTCAAGACCAGAATCGACGGGCGGTTTTCGCGACGAGCTCGAGTTTGCGCCACTGATCGTCTTCCGTCACGAGGTTGCCCTTCAGCGTGGACGCGAACCCACACTGCGGCGACACCGCCAGGCGTTCGGGGGTCAGGTACTTCGCCGCGGCGTCGAGCTCCGCGAGGAGACCCGCCTCGGTCTCGAGCTTCGCCATCTTCGAGCTCACGATTCCGAGCACGACGACCGAGTTCCCGGCCGGGACCCGAGCGAGCGCCGAGTAGTCGCCGGTGCGGCTCTTGTCTTCCCACTCGATGAGGAAGGAGTCGTAGGGGAGCGAGAACATCGCCTCGGCAACCGGATCGAGGCGTCCTTCCGCGACGTAGCGGCCCTGGTTGTTGCCCCGGCACACGTGGATGCCCGTGCGCACGTGCTCGGGGAGCCCGGCGATGACTTCGCGGTCGGCCCACGTCGCGAGCTCGAGAGTCTCTTTCCAGTCGTAGCCGTGTTGCTCCATCCGCGCGCACCAGTCGGGGTCGCACAGGAACGGATAGACCGGAAAATCCAGCTGCACGTAGCGACACCCGGCCCGCACGACGTCGGCGATCATCGACTTTTCGATCTCGACGACGTGCTCCACCAGCTCACGATGGGAGGCGTAGGCGTGACCGTTCAGCTTCCCGTTGTAGTTGTAGGGGAGCGCGAGAAACGACCCTGCCGGGAAGGTCACCTTGTAGAGTTCGTCCGTGATGCTCGACATGAAGGCCGCTTCGCGCGCGGCAGGGCTGTCCACCTGCTTCAGTCGATCGACGACGTACTGCATGTTCCACTCGATCACGGAGCCGTCCGCGGCCTTGAACTTCGCCTTCGACACCTCGCTCGAGAACCCGGTGATCCCGTCGAAGAGGGAATTCAGGAACATGTACCGGCGGAATTCGCCGTCGGTGACGACGTCGAGTCCGATGTCGATCTGCTTCTGCACCACTCTTCGCGCTTCTTCCTCCGCGATGGCGTAGAGCTCGTCCATGCCGTGAGCGCGCTCGGCGTCTTCGATCGCGACGTGGCCGGGCGCGTAGACGGCTTCGTTCGCGGCGATCAAACGAGCCGATCGCTTGAGGCTGCCGACCTGTTCTGCCCGCGGCGTGGGTTTGGACTGGGTGTTCATGAGGGACCTCTCCGTGGCGGCCGAGCCGCCGTCATGTTGGCTGTAACGAGCTCCGTCCGATGCGAGCGGTACTGGTCGGCACTGGGCGGCGTGCCGCGCGCCTTGAGCACGTGGTAGTCCGAGCCCAAGGCGACCCCGAGGCTCGTCTTCGTCACCGTCGCCGGAAAGCCGGAGTGATTCTCCGGAGACGGCCCCTCGACCACTCGATTGGACAGGCGGCCGAGACCGTCGACTTCCACTTCGACCAGGTCGCCGGGAAATACCGGGCGCGAGTGCCACGGGGTTCCCGTGAGGACGATGTCGCCCGGGCGCAGCGTGATGTGACGGGTGATGTCCGCGAGGAGCTCGCCGATGTCCCAGACCATCTCCGCCACCGCTCCGCTCTGCACCTTCTCGCCGTTCACGTACGTGGAGAGCGTCGAGCGGCGGACGTCGACCCCGCTGACGACTCCCGGACCAATCGGGCAGAACCCATCCTGCCCCTTCACGCGCAGCATGGACCCCGCGTCGGTGTCACGGAAGTCGTGCACCCCGACGTCGTTCGCGCACGCGAACCCTGCGAGGTAGTCCCATGCGTCCCGGGGGCGAACGCGGCGCATCGGACGACCGACGACGGCTGCGATTTCGCCCTCGTAGTTCATGAGCGCGCAATCCTCGGGGCGCACGAGGTTCCCGCCGTGCGCGTTGATCGCGGTCGGCGGCTTCAGGAAGTACGTCGGGTGGGCGCCTTCGATGGCGACCCCGAACTCGTCTGCTCGCGACCGGTAGTTCAGGTGGACGCAGACGATGGTCCCCGGCGACACCGGAGGCAGATACGTGGCGGAGGATTCGGCGACCGTGGTTCCGTCGTCCAGGACGAGGTGCTCGCCCTCCACGACGCAGTCGCGCGGGCGCCCGGACAAAAGGATCCGGCGCGCGTCACGACGAGGCCCGTCCAGAACGCTCACAGCGGCTCGACCCTTCCCCCGACGACCGAGAACGCGAGAGAGAACACGTGACCGGCGCCGACGGTCACCGGACCGAGCGCCTCGATTTCTTCGTATTCCGTCCGGCCGAGCTCGAGCGTCGCGCGACCCGTGTGGACGGCGCCGTGCTCGAACCCCGTGATGTTGCCGAACTGAAGCTCGTGCACCGCCGGCACGGAACCTTCCATCGAGGGGAAGAGACGCGTATGGACGAGCGGTAGCGTCGCGGCGCGCGGGAGTCGTTCTGCGACGCCCTCGAGCGTGACGCTCGCCGTGAGTACTCGTCGCCCGTGGCTCGACGCGTGCGCCGCAAACCTTCCGCCCTGCGCCTTCCGGACCCCGCCCCGCCCGAGGGCCACCGGTCGCGTCATGGCGATCTGCCCGAGCTTCTTCGGGAAGCCCTGGATCTGCCCGCGCAGGAGCGACAGCTCGCTGTCGACCCAGATGAACGGCACGCGACCGACACGCGCGCCCGCCCGGCTGGCGTGAAGCACGACGTACGCCTCTCGATACTGGCCGACCGCAGGATCGGCGATCACGCGTTCGTCGTGGTCGCTCGCCGAGCACCAGTCCGCGAAGACGACGCTCGCCGCGCCATCGGCGGAAGGCGAGAACCCGTCCGGCAGCAGCGCGGCGACGGCGTCCACGGGAGCCGTGAAGTCGACCGCGATGATCTCGCCGGAATAGTGCCACGGCGGCGGCGAGACGATCGACGATCGCCCCGTCGCCGTCTGCGGCAGCGTCCAACCCACGAGTGTCACGTTCGGGCTCCTTGCGTCAGATCGAAGAGGACGTGGACCTGCCCCGTGCCGACCGCGTTCTCGTATTCGGAGAGGCGCTCGCCTCGCGCTCGGCATTCGGCCCCGCCCGCCGCGCCGAGCGCCATCAGGTAGTGCGCGAAGCGACCCTCCGGATGGTGCCGCGCCTGGTATTCCGGGCAGAGCTCGACCACGGCGGCATGGTCCCCGCGCTCCCAGAGGGATAGGATGCGGCGGTCCATCTCCCGCGCACCGTCGGAAATGACGTGCGCCGAGTCGTATCCGAAGTGGCGCCGGATCGTTCCGAGCGGCCAGAAGCGGTGGCTCATGCCGCCGCTTCCGAGCACGGCAACCCGAGCCCCATCCACCCGACGCACCGCCTCGCCGAGCGCGTAGCCGAGCGCCAGGTAGTCTTCATTCGAGCCCGTCTGCACGACACCGCACGAGAGGACCCGTTCGTGACGACGGAGGTGGTGGACGAGATTGATCGTCGGATAGTGCTGCGGGAGGGATGGCGTCGTGACGTTGACGGTGTAGAGGCCGCGCTCCTTGCCGACTTCGTGCCAGGCCCTGGCGAGCTCGGGCGCACCCTCGTATTCGTACGGCAATTCGCAGATGTTCCGCGGCATCTCGTCGCTCGTGTAGCGGCCCTCGAAGCGAGCGGCTCCGGCGACGACGTGCTCCGTCGTCGTGAACCAGTGCGTGTCGACGATGACGAACGTATTCACGCCGAGTTCCGCGAATCGTTCCCGGAGACGCCGATAGCCGGGCTCGACGAGCGTCGTATCGGCGCCCGTGCCGCCGAGCTCGATGCGGATTCTCTCGTCGACCATCACCATGGGCTGGTGAGCGACGACGGCGATCGCGGCCAGGCTACCCATGTGTCCCCTCTCCGGCGAACGTCCCTCGCTTCATCGCGACGTTCTTCACGTCGCAGTAGAAGTCGAAGCTCCACTTGCCGCCTTCGCGCCCGATGCCGGACTGCCGCGCTCCTCCGAACGGGGCGTCCAGATCGCGGGCGAAGTAGCAGTTCACCCACACCGTTCCCGCCGTGATGCGCCTGGCGACACGCATGGCCCGCTCTCGATCGCGCGTGTAGACGACCGCGGCGAGGCCGTAGGCGGTCCCGTTCGCCAGCGTGAACGCTTCGTCTTCGTCGTCGAACGTCTGCCACGTGAGCACGGGCCCGAAGACCTCGTTCTGCACGACCTCCGCGGACTCCTCGACCCCCGTGAGGATCGTCGGCTGGTAGTAGAGCCCGCCGCGCGGATCCGGCGCGCCGCCGATCAGCGCCGTCGCGCCCGCGGCTAGTGCGCGCTCGACGAATCCCGAAACGCGCGCGAGCTGACGCGGATGGATGAGTGGTCCCACGCGAACGCCTCGCTGGCGAGGATCTCCCACGGTGAACGCCTTGGCGGCCTCCAGCACCCGCGCGCGGAAGTCGGCCTCCACCGCGCCCTCCACCAGGATACGCGTCCCGGCGAGGCACACCTGGCCGGCGTTGTTGAACTGAGCCGCCACGGTGCTCGCGGCCTGGTCGAGATCGGCGTCGGCGAACACGACGAACGGAGACTTGCCCCCGAGCTCGAGACTCACGGGCGTGACGTTCGCCGCCGCGGCGCGGCTCACGATGCGTCCGGTCGCCGTGGATCCGGTGAAGCTCACGCGATCGACTCCGGGGTGCTCGACGAGCGCCTGGCCCGCCTCGGCGCCGACCCCCTGCACGACGTTGAGCACGCCGCGCGGCACTCCGGCGCGGTGAGCGATGTCCGCGAGGAGGGAGCAGGTGAGCGGAGCCCACTCCGGCGGCTTGAGCACGACGGTATTGCCCGCCGCCAGCGCCGGACCGACCTTCCAGGTCGAGAGCATCAACGGGGCGTTCCACGGCGTGATCAGCGCCGCCACGCCCGAAGGTTCGTACCGCACGTGGTTGTCGACCTCGTGCCCGGCGATGACCTCGCTCTCCAGCGTCGTCGCGAGCGCGGCGAAGTAGGAGACGTTGTGCGCGGCCCGTTCGACGACGCGCTTCTGGTTCGCGACGAGGAGCGAGCCGTTGTCGACCGTCTCCACCTGGGAAAGGTCTTCCCGGCGCTCCAGGATGCCGGCGGCGAATCGCTTCAAGATGTCGCCGCGGCGCGCGGGACCCAGCGCGGCCCAGGCAGGGAACGCATCCCGAGCCGCCGACACGGCCAGGTCCACGTCCGCGCGACCTCCAGCGGCGACCTCGCCGAGGACGGCGCCGTCGATCGGAGAGAACACCTCGAAGGTGCCCGTGGTGACGGCGCGGCGCTCGCCGCCGATGAAGTGGCGGCCGTCCACCTCGACGTCTTGGATACGGATGGACATCACGACCTTCCTGGATTCGTGCCTTCGCTCGCGATGAAGCGCTCACGGAGCGCTCGCTTCAGGACCTTGCCCGGCCCGGACTTCGGAAGCGGCGCCGCCTGGAGTTCGATGTGTTTCGGCACCTTGTAGCCCGCGACGAATTGACGACAGTGCGCGCGTAGCTCTTCGACTACCGCCGCGGCCACCGGGAGGAGATCCTCTCCCACGACGACGACTGCCTGCACGGCCTCGCCCCAGGTGGGATCCGGAACACCGAACACGGCGGCTTCGACGACCGAAGGATGACGCCCGAGTACGTCCTCGACCTCGATCGAGTAGACGTTCTCGCCTCCGGTGATGATCATGTCCTTCTTGCGATCGACGACGAAGACGTAGCCGTCGTCCCGCATCAGACCGAGGTCACCGCTCCGGTACCATCCCCCGTCCAGGGCCGCCGCCGTCGCGGCAGGGTCGTTCCAGTAGCCGACGGTGACGTTCGGTCCGCGCACGAGGATCTCGCCCACTTCTCCTGGAGCGCACTCCGAGCCGTCTTGGCGTGCGATCTTCACGGCGACGCCGGCTGCCGCCTGCCCGCAAGACCCGAGCAGAGGCGTCCCGATCGCCCTTTCTTCGTGGCGAAAGCACGTGACTATCGATGCGGTCTCGGTCGCCCCGTAGAATTGCGCGAGCTCCGCGTCGGGGAACGTCTCGTGCGCCGCCTCGATGAGCGCGTTCGGGATGGACGACCCGGCATGTCCGAGCATCCGGAGCGACGACACGTCGCGGGGCCTGCGACGCTGTGACGCGACGAGGGCGGCCACCATCGTGGGAACGGGCATGATGACGGTGATGCGATGGTGCTCGATCGCATCGAGGGTCGCCTCCGGCTCGAACGAGGGGAGAGTCACCGTGGTCGCCCCGAGCCAGACGAGCCCGACGAGTGGAGCGACGCCGGCCACGTGAAACATCGCGGCGATCGCCAGGAATCGGTCCTCGGGAGAGAGCGAGCATGCGACCGTCTTGTGGAACGCGTTCGCGACGAGGTTGCGGTGGGTCGCGATGACGCCCTTCGGTTTCCCCGTCGTGCCACCCGTGTAGAAGAGCGCGGCGACGGCACCTTCGTCGCGACACGGCGAGGGGACACCCCCCGTCTCCAGGAGGATGGCCTCGTACTCGGACGTGAGCGCGATGGTGTGTTCGACGCCGAACGCGAGCCTGCCGGGATCCCGATCGGTGAGGAGCACCCGAGGCTTCGCGTCCTTCAGGATCGCGGCGAGCTCCGGCTCGGCGAGGCGCGTGTTCAGCGGAACGACGACCATCCCGAACGCGGGGATCCCGAGGAACGCTTCGACGTATCGGTGGCCGTTCGACGCGAGGACGGCGACGCGATCCCCTTCGCGAATTCCGAGTCGACGGAGCCCGGCTCCGAGGCGAGCCGCCCGTTCGTGGAGCTCGGCGAAGGAGAGGCGCCGTGGTCCGTCTATCACGGCGACGCGGGCGGCGTGATGCCGCTTCGCGTGATCGATTGGATCGATCATCGTCAGCATGGGCTGCCCGCGCCGGAGAGCGTCGCGACGTCGAGAACGACGTTTCCGAAGAGGTCCGGCGCCTGGAGCCGTTCGAACGCGTCGCGCACGCGTTCGAGCGGGTACGTGGAATCGATCACGGGCCGAAGGTCGGCCGCGTCCATGAAGCGGAGCATCCGGAGCGTCTCCGCGCGCGTCCCCGACGTCGAGCCGATGATCGAGACCTGATGATAGAAGATTCGTGGCAGCTCGAACGGGATGTCCGACCCCGTGGTGGCGCCGGAGGTCACGATGCGCCCTCCTGGCCGGACGGACCGCAGGCTGTGCCGGAACGTGGCTGCGCCCACGGTGTCGAAGACGATGTCCACGGGCTCCCGGAGGTGTTCGCCCGTGGGAACCGCCTCGTGGGCGCCGAGCGCGAGGGCGCGCGCGCGCTTCGCCTCCGACCGGGTCGTGACCGTGACGTGAAGCCCGGCGGCCCGCGCCATCGCGACCGCCGCCGTGGCGACGCCGCCGCCCGCGCCCTGAACCAGGAGACGTTCACCCGGTCTCGCCGCCGCGCGAGTGAAGAGGGCGCGGTAAGTCGTCGACCAGCCGACGTTCAGGCACGCCGCCTCGCGAAAGGTGAGCCGCGCCGGTTTCGGGATGACGTTACGGGCGGGGACGACCGTGTACTCCGCGAAGGACCCGGGAAGATCTTCCGACACGAGCGAACGCTTCGGGTCGAGCGTTTCGTCTCCGCCACCCGCATCCGGATCGCCGAAGCAGCCCGTGACCATGACCTCGTTCCCCTCCGGGTCCCAGCCGACCACGTCGCACCCGAGGATCCTCGGAAAGGAGTCCGGCCGCACCCCCACGCCACGGAGGGCCCAGAGGTCATGCTGATTCACCGTCGTTGCCGCGACGCGAACGAGCACCTGTCCCGGACCTGCCGCGGGCAGCCGCCAGTCGTCCCGCGGCTGGATCGCCGAGACGGGATCTCGCTCATTTACGCCAATCGCGACGGCCGCGCGCATCGAACCTCCGCCCCGGGTCGCGCCCGGGATAGTATCAAGCACCTTGATACGCGCGACCGTATATCCTGTCAACGATGACGACGCCCCAGAGCTCCGAGCCGCGGATCGCCTACCTGGTGAAACAGGTCGAACGAGGCCTGCGTGCGCGGCTCGACAAGGTCCTCGCCCCTCTCGGTGTCACGACCCCCGAGTACACGGCGCTCAGCATCCTCGGCGCTCGCGACGGCCTGTCGTCCGCCCAGCTCGCTCGCAGGGTCTTCGTCACTCCGCAGGCGATGAATCAGATCGTGCTCGAGCTCGAGGGTCGGGGCCTCATTCGGCGAAAGGTCAGCGAAAGCCACAGCCGCGTCATGTGCATCAGCCTGACGCCGAAAGGGGCGGCGCTGCTGGCCAGGTGCGATCGGGCCTCGCTGCCCATCGAGGAGCGGCTCCTCTCGAGTCTCTCGACGGCCGACGCCCTCGTGCTCAGGCGCGTGCTCACGTCATGCGCCCACGCGCTCGCGGACACTGCACCAGCCGAAGACGCTGGAACCGCCGGCGCGAATGGGCGTTCGAGGCCCCGTGCCGCGGCCGGGGCGCGGCTCCGAAGCGAGTGACGGAGCGGCTCGACCGGGGTCCTTCGGCTGTCGCGCGTGCCGGCTTCGCCGGCACGCGGCACGTCACCCGGGCCGGAGTGCGATCTCGGGCTGCGACCCGTAGAACCGGTTGCGCTCGGCATGGTTGTACGGCTCGTAGTCGATCTTCCACGGCGTGATCTCGCTCCGATCGTTCCTGTGCCGGATGGTGAGCGCCATCGGCGTCACGGAGCGATAGCTGCTGTCCTCCGGGAGATCCCGGTTGTCGTTGCCGCCGGCGGAGAAGAGCGTGATGAGGAGCTGGTTCGCGTCGTCGTAGACGCGGCGAAACCCTTCGTCGACCTTCTCGTGGCCACGGATGAGCGTGTCGCAGCCGATCCTCTGCAGGAATGCCTGACTCTGCAGTCGTCCGAAGGGGAACCGGGAGGACTGCTCCTGGAGCGTGGCGGGGATGACGTCCGCCGAGCTGGGATCGCTCCACATCATCTGGAAGCGAATGTCCCAGTCGTTCAGGCTGGAGAGATCCCGGTAGCGCTCCTTCAGCAGGAGATCCCGGGCGATGCCGCCGTGGACGAACAGGATCTTGTCGAACAGGAGCATGTTCGGGAGGGCGTCGAAGAGCTGCATGTAGTGCGCGAAGACTTCCTGCGAGAGGTGCGGCTTCAGCGTGTCCATCGCCTCGCTCGGCCGCACCGCCCCGAGCACACGGCCCTGGTGCTCGATGTAGTACTCGTGGTTCCCCCGGAGCAGATACACGTGCTCGGGGGCGGCCATGAAGAGCTGCATCGCCGACCGCAGCACGCCCTGATAGCTGAACATCCCGCGATCGATGTAGTCGCCGAGCAGAACGAGCTTCGTCTCCGGGTTATTCTCGGGATCCGCGACGAAGCGGTTCACCTTCGCAAAGAAATCCGACTGGAGGAGCACCGCCTTCAGGCAGCTGTAGCAACCGTGAAGGTCCCCCACGACGATGATCTCGTACTCCTTCCCCTTCTCCGGTGAGAGCACGTGCACGTGTCCGTCCAGGAAGCTGGCTCCAGGGGGAAACTCCGCGACCGTCTTCTTGCCGAGGAGCCGCCCTTCCCCGGCCTTGCGCTGGTCGTCGAGCTTCTGGATGACGTCATCCATCAGCTTGCGATCGGCGGCGACCTGCACCCGGAGACGCTCCGAGTTCGCGGTGTAGTGGTGCTCGAACTGCTCGAAGAACGGGTGATTCTCCATCGCCGGGGAGACGACCGCGCCGGCGGACACCGCCACCGAACGAGCCTCCGCGCCGTCGTCGATGAGCTCCACACCGAGATCGGCTTCGAGCAGCTCCGCGAGCTCGCCGCGGAACTTGGCCTCCGCCGGATGCACCTGGCCGTCCGCCTGGATGAGCTCGTCTATCGTGAGCATGAGCTGCTCCTGGTTCTGCGGATCGAAGCTCTTGAAGATCTCGAAACAGCGGAGCTTGAGCTTGGAGTGGACGAAATTGTCCTGCGCCTCGCCCTCGGCGACGGCCTCGGTGAAGAGCTCCTTCACCTGGTTGTCGATGCCCTCGAAGACCTCGAGGAAGTGCGTGGAGAACTTCTTCACGAGCTCGGCCCGGAGCTTCTGATCGCTCTCGTCCACGGCGCCGTGGACGCGATGCTCGACGAGCCTCCGGATGTAGTCCCGAACGAAGGACTTCTCCGACTGGTCGAAGTCACCGTCGATGTAGCCGAACGTCGTCAGATAAAAAATCACCGCGCGCATCTGCTTGTCCGCGGTGGGCCCGTCCTGGCTGAACGTCAACATGACCGTCCAGGGTAGGCCTCCGAGGGGCGGAAGCCAAACGGGTCTCCGCTCCCGCGGTTTTCCGCGCTCGTCGCGCTCGTCGCTCTCCCGGAGCAAATGGGGCGGGGATTGCCGCTTGCGTTGCCCGCGACGCACGACCATCATCCGTCGATGGGGAGAGGATGGAAGCCGGGGGCGGTCGTCGTGGCAGCGGCACTCGCCGCCTGCTCTTCGAATGACCTGGGTGGAGAGCACGCTCGGACTGCAGACGGCGGAGGGACGCCCGTCGACTCCGGCGCAATGGCGAACGGCGGTGACGGGGGCGCTCGCGACGCTGGGACCGCCGGCGTGTCCGCATCCGGCGGCGCCGCCGCGTCGGCAAAGTCGGATGCGTCGATCGAAGCGGGGCACGCCGACGCCGCCACGCCTGCCGACGCGGGGAGCGACGGGGCCACCGTTTCCTCGCCTTGCGCAGGCCCGACATCGTTTCCGGCGCCTGCCGGATGTACGCAAGCGCCGGATTGCCCCGATTGCTCGGCTTGCTCGACGTGCGTCCCGTTCGGCGGGAACTCCCCCGCGGGCTGCGCTACCGTCGAGTGCGCGCCGGATGCCGTGATCTGCCCTCACGGGGTAGCGACGACCGGGACAGGGTGCGGAAACGTCTTCGCAAACTGCGCAGCCATCAGCGAATGCGTCGACCTCCGATCCGACCCCCTGAACTGCGGCGCCTGCGATCAGGCTTGTGCGTCCGGCACGTGCGTCGAGGGAAAGTGCTTGGCCGCTGATGCGAACGTGGTCCTGACCTTGCCGAGCTCGGCGCTCCCGGCCGAACCCTGGTCGCTCCAGCAATCGGGCTCCTATCTCTACTGGGTGGGCGGATCGAAGCTGCTCCGCGTCTCGAAGACGGGCGGCGTCGTTCAGACGGTCGCGACGGGGGTGGCCGGCGGGAATTGGGATCCGTCCTTCACCGTGCTCGACGGCTATGCATTCTATCTCGGCTCCGCGGGGTTGATGCGGGTGCCCGTCACCGGTGGAACGCCTGAATCGTTCGCGCCAAGCGCGATCACCCTCCCGGGAAGCGATGGCACTTTCTTCTACTGGGCCGAGCGGGTCGACGACGCCATCAACTTCACCTCTTCCGTGATCCTTCGGCGTGCACCGGTATCGGGTGGAGCCACCACACAGCTCGCTTCGTTCGGCTGGGATGCCGGGGACCAGTTCCCCGATGATCTCATCGTCGTCGGTGGCCGCATCTGGTTCCACTACACGTCGGGTAGCGTGGATCAGCCGTTCTACGCGTACGACATCTTCATCGTGGACATTCCCCCCGCCGGCGAACAGGCGTCGACCCTGCAACGCCTTCCATTTCTTTGCGGCTCCCGGTTCGTCGTGACCGCGAAGACGGTGTTTTGCGGCAACCGGTCTCCGAACCCGGACGGGAGCAGCTACCACTATTTCGCGGTGGGTCTGGACACGACGACCTTCGCGACACGGACGTTCTGGGGCGGCGAAGGGATGGTCACGGCGCCCTGGGCGCCGAAGCAGGCGTCCGCCATGCTTCCGGGCATGGTCGCCATGGAAAACATCGGCGCAGCAAGCGACAAGAACGCCTATGCCGCCGGAGTTCGTTTCCCGCTTTGTGGCGGGAACACCTTGTCGACTCTCTTCCCTTCGAGTTCAGTCGTGACGGCTGACGGCGAGCACGTGTTTTGGATCTCCGGCTCGACCCTCCGCGTGCTCCCGGAATAGGACCTCACGCGAGCCCGGCGCGCGGTGAGGTCGTGCCGCGCGGACCCGACGCGCAGGCTGGTCCCGAGGTACACTGCGTCCCGCAGTGACGCCGCGCGCTCGAACCCTTCTCCGAAACGCCGCGAGCACGCTCGCCGTCGCCGGCACCTGCACCCTCCTCGGTGCGTGCGGCGGAGCGACCGGTGGAAGCACAGGATCGGGAACGCCGTCGGACGGTGGAGCGGGCGGAGCGTCGTCGGGAGGCGCAGCCGGCAGCGGAGTGAGCGGCGGAGGAGGCAGCGTCGGATCAGGCGGCGCTGGAGGTGCCACCAACGCCGGAGGCGTCAACAGCACCGGCGGCGCGACGGCATCGGGCGGCGCCGCCACGCGGGAACCCGACAGGTGCACGGTCGACTCGGACTGCACGGTGTTCGAGGATTGCTGCTTCTGCGAACCCGTCGCGAAGGCGAATCCGCCCACCGGCTGCCCCGCCGATTGCAAGACGGGCGCGTGCACCGTATCCGGCGGCACGAGACCCGGCGCGAAGTGCGCCGCGGGACGCTGCGTGTTCGACCGGCCGTGCGCGACGAGCACCGTCACTTGCAAGTCAATCGCGCCGAGCTGCGCCCCCGGCACGGCCCCGGAGATCGATCAGGATTGCTACACCGGGAGATGCATCCCGGCGGAGTACTGCTCCGACGTGGATTCGTGCGACACGTGCCGCGCCGAGGGTCTCGCGTGCGTGAGGTACGAGGCGTTCGTTCAGAGCGTTCACTGCGTCCGAAAGCCGCCGGGCTGCGATGTGCCGACCTGCGCTTGCATGGATGCCTGCGGCGGCATCAGCTGCGGCGAAGCGAGCGACGGCACCATCGGGTGCTTCTGTCCGAGTTGCTGAGCGCAGCGGACGTCAGCGAGCGCCGATGACGCACTCACGCCGCAGGTCATCCAGGGTAAGCCTCTCCCGCGCCGAAGCCAAACGGCTCTCTCCGCCCGCGTGGAATCCGCCTCGCTCGCCCTCCCGGGTTCGCCGATCACGCCCCGGCTTCCACGAACGCGCGCGACCGTGGTAACGGTCCCGCGTGCAGAGAGCGGTCCGGGCGTTCCTCGGGGGTGCCCGCGAGTGGGTTCGCGGCGGGCGGTGGCTGTCGCTCCTGGTCGCGGCGGGGCTCCTGCTGTTCGCCGTCGCGTCCATGGAGCGCTGGATCGGCGTGGCGGTCCGCCGCGTCGGGTTCCAGTTCGACCTCGAATGGATGGAGGGGGACGTCGTCACGCACGTCGCCCTCGCGCGGCAGGGCCAGAACCTGTACCGGGCCCCGTCTTTCGACTTCACGCCGCTGATCTATCCGCCGCTCTACTACTACGTGTCGGCGCTCGTCTCGTCGTTCGTCGGGGTCTCGTATCTCGGGCCGCGCCTCGTGTCGCTCTGCTCCATGCTGGGAAGCCTGGTGCTCGTCGCACGCTGGGTACGTGAAGAGACGGACGACGCGCTTGCCGGCCTCGTCGCCGCGGGTGCCCTCTCCGCGACGTACGGCATCACCGGGTTCTGGTTCGACATCGCCCGCGTCGATTCGCTCTTCGTGCTGCTCGTTCTCGCCGCGCAGGTGCTCGCAGCGCGCGCGGAAGGCCCCCGCCGCGCCATCCTCGTGGGAGTGCTGCTCGCCGCGTCCGCCCTCGGGAAGCAGACGGCACTCTTCCTCGCCGTGTCCGCGATCGTGCCGCTCCTCTTTCGGCGCTTCCGGCTCGGTCTGATCGCGGGGGCCTCGTTCGCCGTCGTCCTCGGTCTCGCGATCGGGGTCTTCCAGGCGACTTCGCGCGGGTGGTTCTGGTTTTATTACATCACGCTGCCGTCGCAGCACGAAGTCGCCTGGGCGGGCGCGAGCGCAGCGCTCGAGAAGTACTTCTGGGGCCCCGTCGCACCGATGACGCTCGCCGCGATCGCGCTCGTGTGCGGCGTGGGCCTTCGCCCCGGGGATTTTCGGGCCTGGGCACAGAACGCGCTCTTCGTGCTCTCGGCGACCGCCGCGTCGCTCGCGAGCATCTTGCACACGGGCGGGTACCCCAACGTCCTGATGCCCGCGTACACCGCGTTCGCGATCGCGTTCGGTGTGGAGGTCGCCGCTCTCCGCCGGCTCGGCCCCGTGTACCCGGCCGCGCCGGTGCTGGCCGGGCTCGCGACATGGGCGCTCGCCGTGGTCTCGCACTACGACCCCGCCCGAGCCGTACCCACGCGCGCCGACGCGTTCGCAGGGGCCCGTGTGCTCGCGCGGATGAAGCAGCTCGAGAAGCCTCTCTGGGTCACGACATCGACGTACTACGCGGCGCGCGCGGGGCAGCAGGTCCCGTGCTCGCCGACGATGGGCATCGTGGACGTTCTGAAGGGCGGCGGACCCTTGGCTGTCCGGCTCCACGCGGAATTCCAGGATGAGATCCGTCGCCACCGCTTCAAGACGATCGTGATGGATCGCGCCGCGGGCTTCTTGCCCCTCGACATGATCGACTTCATCCGCCGGAACTACCGCTTCAAGGAGCGCATGTTCTCCCCCTTGGATCACGCCTTGTGGCCGAAGAGCGGCGCCGAGGTCCGCCCCGACGAGATCTGGGTCGCCGAGTGAGCCGCGCCGAGCCCGCGTGAGGGTCGAGGCGCGAGGGAGCGCCGTGTGGGCTCCAGGGCGCTGGGCGAATGGCCTACCTCAGCGAGCGCAGGTAGACGTGGTAGTCGGGGTACGCCGCGACGATGGTGTAGCCGACGGCGAGCGTCTTCAGGACGCCCGCAGGGAGCTCGACCTCTTTCGCGACGAAGACCACGTCGGCTTCGGGAAGGATCGACGCGGCCGCAGCGGCCCCGGCAGGAACGTCGGCGCGCTTTCTGGCCGGCCGCGGTCCGTCGTCCAGCGAGGTCATACGTTCGACGGCATAGAGACCGTCCTCGTATCCGGGCATCTGGAAGCTCGCGACGCGGAAAGGCGGGGTGTCCGGCGGGCACCGCGGGGGCATCGCCCACAGGACGAACTCTCCCATCGGGCCCCTGCTGCGCCCGTACCGGGCGAGGAACGCGTCCACCAGGGCCTCTTCCTGCCTGGAATGTGCGGGCCACTCGGGCGACGTGGCGACGTGGGTCACCCCGAGCTCGCGGAAGCGGCCGCAGACGTCTCGCGGGGATCGCATGGGGCGGTAGTCGATCAGGCCCTGGAAGCCGGGCCAATCGAGCAGCGTGCGCCGGTTGATGCCGAGCTGGGCGTACGTCGTGTGGAGGAGCACGACCGCGTTCTTCGGTAGTCCTCGGTCGAGCGCACGGCGGCCCGAGAAGTACTCGTCGAGACGTTTTCGACCGTCTCCCGAGACGATGGTCTCGAGGAGCGCCAGAGCGTCGTCGATGCGACCCCGGGCGGAGACGGACGCCTCCGCGGCGCCCCAGGAGCCCTGAAGAGCAACGAGGAGAACGGCGAACGCGCGCGCGACGAGCCCCCGGGACCAGAGCTCCGCGAGCGATGCCGCCGTGACGACCACGAGGAGCGGCAGGAATGTCTGGAGGTTCCGGGGCACGGGAAACACGTAGGCCCACTGGAAGAGCGCCCCAAAGGAGACGAGGAGGGAGAGGAGGACTCGTCTCCTCCGCGCGAGGAGTGCCACGGGAAGGAGAATGGTGAAGACCGAGCCGATGAAGGGGACCCCTTGCGGCGCGTGGGGTCCGTACGTTTCGAACGGGAACGTGAAGGCGGTCTCGAGCGCGTGCCGCGCACTTTGGAGGAAGGGACCCGAACCGACCGGCGCAAGGTGCTCGAAGAAGAGCCGGCTCGCGTCGGGCATCGTCGGGTAGCTGTGCGGAAACCAGCCGAGCAGGAAGGGATAAAATGGATTTCGGTGGGACACGGCGTTCCGGACGAGCTGTGGGCTCCACGCCGCGATGAGGCTCGCCGCGAACGTCCACGGACCGAGGAGGGCGGCGCGGCGAGCACCGGTCCGACCCTCCGCCGGGCGTGCCGCCCACGCGGCCCTCGCACAGAGGAGCACGAACAGCGGCAGGACGACGTAGAGCGCCTGGATCTTCGTGGAGAACGACCCGCCGGCGAGCGTCCCAGCGAGCGCGGCCATCCTGAGGTCCGGACGTTCGAACGCTCTGAGGGCCGTGATGAGGAGCGGCAGCGCGAAGAAGGCCTGCACGTGATCGGCGGCCCCGCCGAGGTTCGAGTCGTCGATGAAGATGCTCGGGAACAGGAAGTACGCGGCCCAGGCGAGATGGTGCCCGTCCGGGGTGTCGAGAACCCACCGAACTGCCACGACGACGGAGAGCAGCGTCATGACGAAGAGGACGAACTCGGTGTGCAGACCGAGCATCCAGTGCTGGGGCGTGTTCATTCCCGGCACGAGAAATGCCCAGGTGTGGAGCATCGCCGTGAGCTGCGGGAGCGTCTTCGCCCAGTCCCCGATCTGGGGCACGAGCCGCCCCTCGCGTACGTAGTCCTCGGCGGAGCTCATGTGAAACCAGCCCGCGTCGCAGCTGATCGCGGCGGGGGTCATTGCTCCCAGATAGATTCCGGCGAGGGCGACCAAGCCGGCGGCCGCCACCGCGAAGCCCGCCCCGGAGAGGCCGAGCCGAGGCGGCGCGGTCCAGATCGCATGGAACGCTCGCGACACGCGACGATGATTCGTCGCGACGAGGACGCCCGGGAGGGCGACCGCGACCCACGGGCGAAACAGGCCCACCGCGCCGCAGGCGAACAGGAGCGCGACGAAGCCGATCACGCCGAGGGCCATGGACCACGCGACGCTCTCCACTCTCGGGAGCTCCCGGAGCCGGAACACGCGCTCGAGCGCCCAGTGCCCGAGGCACAGGCACGCGGACACAAAGAGAGCTTCCCACGCCCAGATGACCAGGAGGAAGACTGCCGCCCAGTCTCCGAGGGGCCGCCGGTGGTGCAGCTCGGTGGCGAAATACGCGAGGAGCGCGATCGAGCCGCCCAGAGCCACTGCTCTCGAGAGGACCCACCGATCGACCATCCCGCGGCTGCTTCTAGCACGCGAGCGCGGGAGATCTGCCGGTCATTCGAGCGGGCCGCGCTGATCACACCGCGATCGGCGTCTGGGTGAATCGCCCGCATTCGACCGGCGTCACGTACCCGATGGTGGGATGCCGGCCTTCCGCCTCGGTCCGCCACGGCGCAGTTCTTGCTCCGAATGCGTCCCGGCGATTGGAGCCTTCCGATGATTTCGGATCCGAGCGGGAGTAGCAGAATGTCGCCGCCCTGGAGCTCGGGTGCGAAGGGCGACGCCCGCGTGTCGGCGGCGGAGCTCTGCGATGACGCTCTGTTCGGGTCTGCCGCGAGGCACGGCGCCTGCCTCGTCTCCGACGCCCTACCGAACCGTGAGCGGGAGCCGCATCGACCCCTTCACGGGGACCTCGCGACCGGTGGCCTCGTCTCCCTCGTCCGTGTCCGAAAACTCGAGGAAGACACTGTCGAGGTCCACCCGCACCTCGGCGTCCGTCGCGCTCCGAACGGTGCCGGCGACGTGGTAGCCCTCGTAGTACTTGGAGCCGTCCCGGAAGCGGTTGATGTCGCGGTTCACGCCGAGCTTCTTCTTTTCCGGGTTCTGCTCCGCGTAGTCCAGCCCCTGAACGGGCTTCCCCACCCACTCCGCCACCGACGGGGCGCCCGACTCCAGCTCCACCACGAGGCGGTTCAACTCCCCGTCGTGGGAAAATAGGGAAAGCTTGTGGTTTCCGTCGGTGCCCGGGTGGAAGGACGCTTCCCCCTTCGACAGGCTCACGGTCTTGCCGTCCACGTGCAGCTCGATGGAGCCGAGATCGTCGCCTCCAGCTTTCTTGCACCCCGGAGCGGTCAGGAGGAGGAGCAGGACGAATGCGGGTGGGCGCACGCAGAAACTCCTCTCGTCAGGGTAGCAGATCCCCTCGGCGGAACATGACAAATGTGGTGGTCATACGCCCGCCGCGGATGACGCCTTCTCGCGGGACGGCCGTTTCCACGGCTCGATGACGGAGAACGCGGGGCGCGTCTCGCGCGCCGCGACTAGCCGGTCCCCGCGCCGTCCCCGAGACCTTCTTCGCCGCCGTGTTCGGAGAGCCAACGAAGCAGCGTGCGCTTGCTTCCCCTGGCGAGCGCCATGCTGGTGTCGGCCGCCCCGTAGTACAGGTTGATGGTGTCGCCGTCCGGGCCGATCGTGTAGCCGCAGGGGAAAGCGACGTTCGGGACGTCGCCGCGCCGCTCGTATTCCGCTTCGGGTCCGAAGATCCACGACTGTCCGCGGGCGAGGCACGTCTCCGGGTGCTCGAGCTCGAAGAGGGCGAGACCCAGGCGATACAGGGCGCCGCCCGCGGTGTGTCGAACGCCGTGATAGATCATGAGCCATCCGTCGGGGGTCTCGATGAGGGGGGGAGACAGTCCGACCTTGTTCGCGTCCCACCACGCGCCGCGCCGGGACTTGAGCATGAGCTTGTGCCCTCCCCAGTTCCGGAGATCCGGAGAGAAGGAGATCCAGACGTGGGATCCGGAATCGTGCATCGGCCGGTGCACGAGCGCGAAATTGCCGTCGATGCGGCGCGGAAGCAGCGCCGCGTCCTTGTCGTCCGGCTGCATGACGAGTCCGAGCCGCTCGAATTTGCGGAAGTCCTCCGTGAGCGCCAGGGCGACGCCCGGGCCGCCGCGGCTGAAGGCCGTGTAGGCGATGGCGTACTTACCGAGCTCGTCGACGTACGTGATGCGCGGGTCTTCGATGCCCCAGAGTTCCTCCGGGAAGCGCTCGGGATCGGCGCGCAGCGTCGGTTCCTCGTCGACGACCCAGCCGTCCACGCCATTCACGGACCGCGCCGCGCAGAGGTGCGAGTGGCCCCTCCGATCCTCCACTCTGCAGAGGAGCAGCGTGGTTCCATCAGGAAGCAGAGTCGCCCCCGCATTGAACACGGTGTGGGCCGGGTAAGGCCACTCCGCGGCGGTCAGGATGGGGTTCGAGCCGTGACGCTGAAACAGGACCTCGTAGTCCTTCACGCGGACGTCCCGGGTGCGCGGTCTTCGTGCGATCGCCGGCTCGCGGCGACCGCCCGGGGGAGGTCATCCGTCGGTGCGTCGGGGTCGGGCCCGCTCCGCGCGTCGGCGCTTCGGTCGAGCGACTGCATGTCCATCAAGCTCATGAGGAAGGACAGCGTCGACTCCGCTCCCTGGTTCTCGTTCAGTCGATGCGAGTGCAGACCGTCGCGGCAGCCGCCCGTCCGGGCGTCGTACAGCGCCTGCTGCAGGTGGTTCCGTCCGAGGAACCAGTCGAAGGCGTTCCTCGCGTGCTGGATCCACACCCGATCCCCGGTGGCTCGCGCCGCTTCGACGCAGGCGGAGATCGTCGCGGAGGCCTCGACCGGCTGCTGGTCGAACGACGCCTTCGCCTCGCCCCGGACGTAGAAGCCATCCGAACCGACCGGCGCGAAGCAGCCGTCCTCCGACCGCTGGATCGAAACCAGCCACTCGAGTGACCGGAGCCCGGTCCGTACCATGTCCTCGTTCTCCATCCGGGTCCCGGACACGATGAGCGCCTGCGGGAGCCGCGCGTTGCAATAGGTGAGGCGATCCTCGAACCAGGGCCAGTCGCGAAGGCCCGTGGCGCGGAACAGCGCCGTCAACCGGAATGCGAGGGTTTCCCGGACGGACTGCACGCTGCTGTCGCCCTGGAACGCGCGCAGGTATTCGTCGATGCCGAGCAGTGCGTACGCCCAGGCGCGGGGGCTCGTGAAGTCGGCCACCGCGGGCAGCGCCGCGTGGAAGAGGCTCCCCGCGAGCGTCTGTCTGCCCGGATCCGCGGACCGCCCGACGACGGTCCCGAGCGCCCAGATGGCCCGGCAGTGACTGTCCTCCGAGCCGCGGTCCTCGAGCCACGTCCGTGAATACGCCATGAAGTTTCGAAAGCGCCCGACGTCCTCGTCGAAGGCATGGAGGACGAAGCCGAGGTAGCGCGACGCGAGTACGCGAATGGTCTTCGGCTCGACCGAGCGCTCGTCCTCGAGGAGCGCCGTGACGATGAGCGCCCGCGCGTTGTCGTCCAGGCAGTACCCCTCGTCGTACCGTGGGACGTCGAACGCGGCGTGCTGGAGCAGGCCGGTGTCATCGGTCATGAGCGTCAGGTGATCCAGGTTCGTCTCCGGCAGCTCCGCGGCTCGCGCCGCGAGCGACTTCATCTGGAACACGTTCCGCCGTCTATGCTCGTGGCCGGCGAGCGCGCGCTCGAAGCTGTCGACGTATCGACGCGACACGGCAGGCCAGGCCATGTCGCGTCCATGCGTCGCCGCCCGCGTCGAGAGCGCGAGACGCCTCGGCTCGTCGTCGAGCAGCGCTCCGATCTCCGTCGCGATCGCTTCGTGGTCTCGCCACGGGACGAGCACGCCTCGGCCATCGGCGAGAAGCTCTCGCGCGTACACGTACGGCGTCGACACCACCGCCTTTCCGAATCCGACGGCGCGGGCCAGCGTTCCGGACGCGATCTGCTCCTCCTTCAGGTAAGGCGTGATGTAGATGTCGGCTGCGGAGAGGAAGTCCGTGAGCTCCGATTCGCTCACGAAACGATCGTGGAAGACGACCGCGGAATCGACCCCGCGGGCTCGCGCGCGCTGCTCCAGCATGAGCCGGTACGTCTCCCCGTGGTGCTCCTTCACGTGTGGGTGCGTCGCGCCGAGCACCACGTAGACGACGTTCGGGTGCCGCTTCAGGATCGAGGGGAGTGCGTCGATGACGTACTCGATGCCCTTGTCGGGGGAGAGGAGCCCGAACGTGAGAATGACCCGCTTTCCCTCCACCCCGAGCCGCTTCTTGCTCCGCGGCGTGGAATGCATCCCCGGGATTCCATGGGGGATCACGTCGATCTTGTCGTGCGAGATCCCGTGCACTTCGCGGAGGACGTTCGCGCCGTGCTCGCTCATCACGACGAGGCGCTCGGACAGTGCGAGGATCTCGTCCAGCACGCCTCTCTGCTGGCGCGTCGGCGCCGCGAGGAGGGTGTGAAGCGTCGTGACGATCGGCATGCGCAGCTCTCTCAGCAAGCCGAGCACGTGTCGCCCTGCCTTGCCGCCGAAGATGCCGTACTCGTGCTGGACGGAGAGTACGTCCACCGTGTTGACGTTCAGAAAGTCCGCGGCCCGACGGTAGGAAGCGACGTCGTTCTCGGCGATCTCGAAGCGGACCCGGGCGGGGTAGGCGTGGCGCCGTCCGGGATCGTTCATGGCGAGGACGAAGCACTCGATCGACGGAAATTCGGCCGCGATCGCGGAGCTCAGGTCCGTGGTGAACGTGGCGATCCCGCACTGTCGCGGCAGGTGGTTTCCCAGCAACGCGATCTTCTGGATCGCCTCGATGGCGGGGGCGGGCGCTGGGACGGTGTCCATAGGTTCTCCCGATCGAGCGCGCGATCCGGAGAAGGGTTCGTGCGAGCGTCACGCCCGACGGTCGACGAACAGCGCCGCACCATGCGCCTCCGCGTCGCGACGTGCAAACGGAAAGCAGCGTCTGCGCCAGACGATGCCTCCGGCCCGTGTGACCGCGTTGGGCGCCCACTCACATGCATGTCATGGTGGGCACGTGCGCACGTGCACACGTGCGTCACGCGTGCATGCGTGGCTCGCGGGCCCTCGCGCAGTGGGTCCAGCGCGATCCGCCGGCGCGTGCTAGTGAGATGGGCATGGGTGACAAATCTCCGAAGGCGAAGCAACGCGAGAAGAATCAGAAGGACGCAGTGAAGAAGCAGTCGAAGGATCAGATGGATCGCCGGCAGGCCGCGTTCGCGACGACCAAGGAGAAGAAGAAGTAGTCATGCGAACCGAGAACCCGCGGGGGGCGGACATCCGGAGCATGATCGGCACGGCTCGCGAGGTGTGCCTCCGCATGAACGACGCTCGCGTGATCTTCTGCAGCGTGGTCTCGCCCAGGAGCGACGGCGCGGACGCCTTCGTCGTCCGACCCTGGGGAGTCGAGGCGACGGCGACGGTCCGGTACGACGACGTCCGGCGCGCCACCTCCGTCACGGAGATGGTCTGGCAGCGACAGCGCGCGATCTCGCGCGCGCAGCTCGCCGGCGTCTTCGTGGACTGAGTCCGTACGATCGGAGTCTTCCCGGGGGGTCGACCACCCCGCCTGCTCGCCGGCTCGGGGTCCTCGTCGGCGAAGCCTCGGCTTGACTTCTGCACGAGCGCCCGTACACTTGTACGCACGCTCGTCGAACGGGCGTTCCCAGCAAGGAAAGCCCTCAGATGCTCGCTCTCACCCTCCAGGGAATCGGCAGTTTCAACCGTGAAATCAACGGGTTGAAGAAGATCCCGCGCAGACTCCTCCGGCCGGGGCTGGGGCAGGCCACTTCCCTCCTGGACCGGGCCACCTCCCGGGTGAGGGCCGATGTCCCGGTCCTCGAGACCCTGCTCTCGCGGCTGGATCCGAAGCTCTCGCTCCACCGGATCCTCGCTCGCGTGGTGGAGGTCCGCGAGGAGACCCACGACGTGAAGACCTTCGTGCTCTCGCCGAACGCGCGCTTTGGCACGTTCCGGCCGGGCGCCTACGTGATGGTCGGCGTCACCGTGGCAGGCCGTGTCGTTCAGCGCGCGTACAGTCTCTCGTCGGCCCCGGGGGACGACGGACGGATCAGCATCACCGTGAAGCGCGTCCCGGGCGGCGTGGTCTCGAATCATCTCGCCGACGAGATCCGTGCGGGCGACGTCCTCGAGATCGGCGCGCCGGCGGGACAGTTCCTGCTGGGCTCGGAAGCGCCCCGCTTGCTGATGATCTCGGCGGGCAGCGGCGTGACGCCCGTCATGTCCATGCTGCGCGACCTCGTTCGTCGCGGTTCACCGTCGAAGATCACGTTCCTCCATTTCGCGCGCACGCCGGCGGACGTGATCTTCGGTCGCGAGCTCGCGGCCATCGCGGAGCGGATGGCGAACGTCGAGGTGGTCCTGTGCGTGGAGGAAGCGGACTCCTCGTGGACGGGCCTCCGGGGCCGGTTCTCTCCCGAGCTCCTCGCCGCCGCCGCGCCGGATTTCGCGGGTGCAGAGACGTATCTCTGCGGCCCCCCCGGGTTCATGCGCGTCGTGATGCAGACGCTCGAGCAGAGCGGAGCGGATCTGTCGAAGCTCCGCTACGAGCGGTTCAGCTCGGAGTTCGATGCTTCGACTTTCCTCACGGAGGCGCGCGTCCTCCGCTTCACCCGCTCGGGAGTCGAATCCCTCTCGAACCGCGCGCTCACCGTCCTCCAGGAGGCGGAAGCTCGGGGCGTCCGCGTCGACACCGGTTGCCGCGCGGGGACCTGCGGGACCTGCCGCTGCAAGAAGCGGAAGGGCGTCGTCCTGAACACCGCGACCGGCGCTCTCTCGGGCGAAGGCGAAGAGATGATCTACCCCTGCGTCTCGGTGGCGCAGGGCGCTCTGGAGGTCGACCTATGACGGCTCGTACGCCCCGATCGGAAGAGACTCGCATGAAGACCAGGAACCCCGCCCCCATCGATCTCGACGCGCTCGCCCGGGACCTCGACGCCGTCCGCGCCCGCGTCACCGCCGAGATCGGGAAGGAAGACGCGGAGTACATCGAGGACGTGCGGCTCGCCGCGCGGGCGCTCGAGGTGTCCGGTCGCCTGCTCATCCACGTGAGCCTGGACCCGATCACCTTCGGCGCCGGCGTTCTCGGGCTCGCGCTCTACAAGATCCTGGAGAACATGGAGCTCGGCCACAACGTGATGCACGGCCAGTACGACTTCATGGAAGACCCTTCGCTCGACTCGAAGACGTACGAGTGGGATCTCGTGGGCACGGCGAAGACGTGGAAGAAGGCGCACAACGTGACCCACCACACGTACACCAACGTCCTCGGCAAGGACGACGACTTCGGCTACCTGTTCTTCCGTCTCTCGAGCGATCAGGCGTGGAAGCCGAGCCACCTGTTTCAGTACCTGGTGAACCCGCTCTCCGGGCTCTTCTTCGACCACGCGGTCTCGTACTATCACGCACGCCCCTCCGAGTACCTCACGGCGCCCGAAGGGTCCGAAGAGCGCAGATCCCAGGTGAGGGAGATGCTCCGAGACTGGCTCGCGCTCGCGGGCAAGTCCGCCAGGCAGTACGGGAAGGAATACGTGTTCTATCCCGCTCTCGCGGGGCCGTTCGCGCCGAAGGTGGCGCTCGGAAACGCGCTCGCGCAAGGCATCCGGAACGTCTGGACGTACGCGGTCATCCAGTGCGGCCACCTCACCGAGAGCACCAGCACCTTCACGGAGGAAGACCTGAAGGGGGAGACGCGAGGCGGCTTCTACCTGCGGCAGATCCTCGGCTCGAGCAACATCGAAGCGGGACCGCTCCTCGGCATGTTCACGGGGCACCTGTCCCACCAGATCGAGCACCATCTCTTCCCGGACATCCCGGCGCGCCGCTACCGGGAGATGAGCGGCGAGGTGCGGAAGATCTGCGAGAAACACGGCGTCTCCTACAACACGGGGACCTTCCGCAAACAGTTTGCGAGCGTGCTCCGCGCGCTCGTCCGCTACTCCGTCCCCAACGCGCCGAGCGACGAGAACCGCCGCGGCGCGGAAATCTTCGAGCTGCCCCGCCCGAAGGCTGCGCTGCACGCCGTCGCCGTGTAGGGTGGAGGCCGTCGAGGCCACGTGCGAATCAACCCGGAGAAGAAGGAAGACCGAGAGCGCATCGCTCGGACGCTGCTCCGCGTGACGCTCCGGCTCGCCTCCGAGCACGGCTTCGTGAGCCTCGGCCTTCGCGAGGTCTCCCGGGCGGCGGACATCGCTCCCACCTCCTTCTATCGTCACTTCGCGGACATGGAGGAGCTCGGTCGCGAGCTCATAGAGAGTCTCGCTGGACCCTTCATCGAGGGCTTCGTGACGCGCGCAGGCGCCACGCGGAGGGCGGCCGAACCCCTGTCCCTCGGCGTCGCGCGCGAGGCGATCGCGAGCACGGCGGAAGACCCGGAGCTCATGCGCTTCATCCTCGCCGAGCGCGTCGGCGCCATTCCTTCGTTTCGCGCGGGCATCGAAGCGAAGGTAGCCACGGTTTCGACGGCCATCGCGGAGTCCATCGAATCCGGGGCGGGCGCCCTGCAGACGGACGCCGCCCTGGTGGCCGACGCCGCAGTCGTCCTCATCCTGGGCGCGTGCGGAGATCTGCTCGACCGCGGAGAGGAGCACGCCGCGGACGTATGGAAGCGCATCGACGGGCAGCTCCGGATCCTTCTCGCCGGCATCGCCGAACCCAGGGGGCGAAGGTGACGGAGCTCGCGCAGGCCCTGCTGGACGCTCACGTTCACTACGAGGTGTCGCGGCTCCGCGGCGCCTCGCTCGACGCGCTCATCGACGAACGCCTCCACCGCGCGTTCGAATGGCTGGAAACGGTGGAGCTCGGTGAGGTCGTCACGCGAGAGCAGATCGTCGGAGTCATCGAGCGCTACGTGATCGAGCTCCGGGTGAGCGGAGGCATCACCGAGCTCGCCGGCGAGATGGCGAACGTGGTGTTTTCTTCTCGGGTGAGCGCTTCCACGCGCGTCGGCGACATGGTCGAGGTGTCCTCGTACGAGGACTTCGCCGAGAAGATCGTCTCCCTGTCCGGCGTGCATCAGGAGCTCGTTCGCTACCTGATGCAGAGCGAGGCGTTCGCCACGCTCGCCTCGCGCGTGGTGTCCCGAGTACTCCTGGACCTCATCCTGGAGTCGGACGAGGGGCGGCGGGCGCCGCCGCTGAAGGCCGTCGTCCTCTCCGTCGTCAATCGCGCCGTGCCGGGCTTCGAGCGGCGCCTCGGAGCCGCCCTCTCGGCGTACGTCGAACGCCACGCAGCGCGGTTCACCCGAGAGGGCGAGAAGCACCTAAGGGACGCGGTGGACCCGGTCTGGGTTCGCCAGATGGCGGACGAGTTCTGGGACGCGGTCTCGACGAAGCCCCTCTCGGACGCGACTCGAGTCTTCACGCCCCAGGACCTCGAGGATTTCGTCGTGCTCGGATACGAGTTCTGGCAGAAGTTCCGGAAGACTCCGTACTTCCACGCGGTCGTCACCGACGTCGTTCGCCACCTCTTCGAAAAATACGGGCGGGAGAGCCTCGCTTCCCTGATCGGGGACATGGGCGTCACCGAGCAGATGGTGTCCGCGGAGCTCCGGACCTTCCTCGGGCCGCTCTTCGAGCATGCGTTCCGGACCGGCTTCCTCGAGCAGGAGGTCCGGGCCCACCTGGCGCCGTTCTA
>DASZXK010000100.1:0-16412 GCA_035545855.1 Polyangiaceae bacterium | reverse complement strand
AGCGTGTCTGACGCATTGCCGCCGGACGTGCGGGAGCGCACCGCGGGGATGCGCCCGCTGCCGGACTGGATTCCCCTCGGAGATCTCATTGCCTGGCACGTCGCGGTGTGGGACGGCCCGGCCAGACGTGACGAGGCCGTCATGATCCGGCACATCCACGCGACCGTGGATCTCGGGTTCGGGCGCGTGAAACGCCTGCTGCTCAGCCTGGCGACGCCTCACACTCTGGCGCCGCGTGTGGTTGCTCTGTGGAGTGACGAGTATTCGACCGGTCGTCTCGAGACGAGCGAGCTCGAAGAGAAGAGCATTCATCTCACCCTCCGCGACCACGCCTACGTGGACGTGCCGCTGATGCGGTTCGTGATCGCGGAGGTGTATCGCTACGTGCTCAGCCTCACGAGCGCGAAGAACGTCACGTCCGTCTACGCGGTGCGAGACGGGGCGCTCGTCGTGATACTGCGCTGGGCGTGAACCCTGAAAGGGACCGAATCTCACATCCCGAGCGCGTCGAATCTCGGTCGAGCTGACGTTCCAGCTGCACGGAAGCCCTATCGCGGGCTGCGCGCCGGCGGCTTCTCCACCGCCGGTCGCCGCGCACGCGCACGGGGAACACGAGCTTCCGGACGGAGCTCCGCCGCGAGCAGCTCCGCGACGGCCCGGACTCGTGCGATGGCGAGCGAGCTCCGGGCGCAGACGAGGTGGATGCCCGCGCGGACCGGGCCGAAGTCGATCGGAAGCTCGACGAGCGGGGAAGGCCTTGCGAGCCGACTCACCGCGCGAGAGAGGAGGATCGCGCCGGCGCCGTGCTCCGCGGCGTGGAGTTGCACGAGGAAGTCGTTCGCGGCGAACGCGGGCGCGAAGTCGGGGATGAGCGCGGCGAGCTGTGGATTCGGCGGCACGTCCGAGTGCGTGCTCGGCCACGCCACCCAATCGACGTCGGCGAACGAAGGACGTTCCGGGACTTTCTTCGCGTAACCGGCGGAAGCGAACGCCGCGATCGGCTCTTCGAGCGACGCGAGTGTCACGAGATCGCGCGTCGCGGGCTGGCTCGCTCGGAGGGCCAGGTCCGCTTCGCGGCGTACGAGATCCACCTGGCGTATCGAGGCGTCCACGGCGAGCCTCACCTCGGGCAACGTGCGGCGCAGGAACACGGCGAACGGTGCGAGCAGCTCGAACGCGATCCCCGGCGGAGCGGTGATGCACACCTCGCCCCGCGGCGATGCGTCGCCACCCGACGCGACGCGCTCGAGCTCGCCGTGGCTCTCCGCCATCCGGCGGGCGGGTTCGATGAGTCGTTCTCCGGCTGCGGTGAGCGACACGCCTTCGACCGATCGGAGGAAGAGCGGCTCGCCGAGCGTCGCTTCGACGTCGGCCAATCGCCGGCTGACGGTCGGCTGCGTCACGCCGAGCTGCTTCGCCGCCTGGGCGAGGCTCCGGCGGTCGGCGATGGCGAGGAACAGCTCGACGGCGTCCCAGGGGATATGCATGGATGTATCGTAGGATGCGTTTTTGGTTACTTACAATACGCGAATGGGAGGTCCATCTTCTTGCTCATGAAGACCAACGCATTCCTCCCCGCTCTCTCCCTCTCCGCTCTCCTCTCCGTCGGCTGCGGTCCGAGCCTCTCGTCGATGCACGCTCGCGCGGCCGTCGGCGAGGTCGAGCCCGACGCGCCGCTGCACACGACACAGTCGGTCACGGTCGCCGCGCCGCGGGCGCGTGTGTGGGCGCTCTTCACGGCCTTCGGCGCGTGGCCCACCTGGCAGCCGAACATCACCCGGGTGACTCCGCCCGGCGCGCTCGAACCGGGGGCGAAGTTCACCTGGGTGAACGGCGGGACGGAGATCTCGTCGACGCTCGCCGTCGTTCGCCCGACGGAGATGCTCGCGTGGACGGGTTCCGTCGCAACGGCGAAGGCCATTCATGTCTGGCGCTTCTCCTCGCCCACCCCGGAGACGACGCGCGTCGAAGTCGACGAGACGATGGACGGCTTCCTCTTGACCTGGTTCTACGGTCAGAAGGATCTCGACGCGGAGATCGCTCGTTCACTGCGGAACCTGCGAAAGGCCGCCGAATCGACGTCGCCCGCGCTCCGCACGACTGCGGGCGTCGCGCAGAACTGATCCCGCCCTCGGTCGGCGAGCGGCGTTCGCGGAAGCCCCGCGGACGCCGGATCGGGTGTGTGTGAGAGGGTGAAGCCGCGGCACGACGCTCCGGCGACGGGGCCTCCGTCCACCCACGCCTCGTCGACCCGGTCCCGATGTTCGATGCTCGAGGCGAGCGTGTTAGATCGGCGGAACACCGCATGACTCCCAAATCCAAGAGCAGCGTCCTCGAAGAGCTCCGTCGCTTCGGACTCACCTATCCGGACACGCATCTGAAGAGCCCTTGGCCCGGTCACCTGGATCTCGCCGTGCGGGACAAGACGTTCGCGTTTCTGAGCGCGGCGGGAGAGCAGGTGAACGTCTCCTGCAAGCTGCCCGACTCGGGCGCCCTCGCGCTCGAGCTGCCCTTCGTGACTCCAACGGGATACGGCCTCGGCAGGAGCGGCTGGGTCACCGCGAAATTCCCCGTGGACGGGAAGCTCCCGGTCGAGATGTTGAAAGACTGGATCGACGAGAGTTACCGGGCGCAAGCGCCGAAGAAGCTTTCGGCGCAGGTTGCACGGCGAGGGGCGTCGGGGGCGCCGCCGGGGGGAAGGGCGAAGGAAGCGGCACGGACGCGACGACCGGTGAAGCCGGGCGAGAGGAAGAAGGTCCCGACGAGGAAGGCAGTGACGAGCCGGAAATAGCCTCGGCAGTCCGCAACCCACCGGCGCAGTTCGAGCTGCGTTCACGTGTTAGAAACGCGTCAGGATCGGCTCGTGCGGCGCGCGGAAGGCGCGCCTGCGCGTGATCGCGCTTCGACCGTCGTGCTATTTGGCGGGCCGTGAAGCATCGTCGAATTGGGGTCCTCGTCGTCGCGACGGTCGTTCTCGGTTGCAGCGGCGGCACTCAGTCCAGGCGCCCCGGTTCCCTGAATGAGGATGCCGGCGCTGGAGGAACCAGCCAGAGCGGCGCCGGCGGGAACGGCGGACGCGCGACCGGCGGTAGTGCGGGCGCGAATGCCGGAGGGTCGTCTTCGGGTGGCGGTGGTTCGGGTGGAACCGCGAGCGGTGGGAGTGGAGGCGTCGCGAATGGCGGGGACGGAGGTACGGCAAGTGGCGGTGCTGCAAGCGGCGGGACCGTGGGGACGCTCGATGCGGGTGCGACCGACTCGGGACCTTCGCTCGTGGACGCGAGCCTCGACGGAACGACACGCACGGACGCCGCGCCCGTGGATTCGGGCGTCTGCTGCGCCCCAGCAGCGATCTGGAACGCCTCGGACGGGCTCCTTCCGAACGTCGACTGCCCGCGCTGGAGCGGGGTGAACACCGCTCCGGCGAACCCCACGCTCGCGTCGAGCGGAGTGACGTTCTCGACGTCCGCGAACGGGCAGAATCAGTACTTCATGCACACGGCCTCCGACCTGTTCGTCGGGGGAGACACCGTCCGCATTCACTTCCGGATGAAGCTGATTTCCTCCTCCTCGAGCGTCAACTCGCGGAGCGGTGCGGGCATTGCATTCGCGTTCGGCCCGAACCGGCGGAAGAACTTCGTCTTCGTCGAGGACGGACAGATCTTCGTCAACTCCGCGGAGAACACCCGCGGCGCCTCCGCCGCCGTTCTGACGACCGACGCGATGCACGACTACGTCGTGGACGTGGACGTGCTGAACAGCACCGTGAAGGTCTCCTACGACGGAACGCCCACGCTGAGCGGCGCCCTCTTCGTCACCGCGACGGACACGACGACCGACTACATCCTCTGGGGCGAGGGCAGCATCTACGCCTATGGAACATCCGTCTGGGAAACCTTCGAGCACGACGCCTGGTATCCGTGCCCGCCGCCGGCGTGAGGGAATGCGGGCTCCCCTCGTTTGATCGGGCTCGGCACATACGTTGCTCTTGCAGCACTGCATGAACAACGTGGTTGGGTCTCGAAGGCGATTCGTGCGTGGAGTCACACTGATCGAGGTGCTGATCGTGGTCGCCATCATGGCGCTCGTCGCCACGGCGGTTGCCATCGCGGCAGTGAAGTACTGGGAGAGCGCGAAGGAGAAGACGGCGCGGACGGGCGCGTTGACGATCCGTGAGGCCGTCAAAGGCTGGTGGACAATCCGAGAGGGCTCCGGATGCCCGACGGTTCAAGATCTTCTCTCGAGCGAGATGATCGACGAAGCATCCGCGCGGACGGATCCCTGGGGGATGCCCTGGCGGATCGAGTGCGACGGGACACGCGCGACCGTCTATTCCAACGGTCCCGATCGGAAGAGCGGCACTGAGGACGACATCCGCGTTCCGCCGAAGACCTGACGCTGTACGCGCCCAGCACACGATCCGTCTGCGGAACCTGGCGCCGGGGCTCGAACATCTGCCGGACCACCCCACGGCCGTTCACGTCGCGACGCCGCGCTCGAGAGTCGCACAGTGCGGTAGACACCGCGTCCGAAACCACGCATGATTGCGTGGATGGGGTGCAGCGGGTCCAGGAGTGCAGTGCAAGGAGCGTTCATCTTCGCGGCGTTTTCGGCGGCGTGCCTGTCGCTGGCTGGCTGCGGAAGCTCGGATCACGCGGCGTCGCAGAGCACCGGCGGCGCGGCGAACGCGGGTGGTGCGGCAAGCACGGGCGGCTCGCCGAACACCGGTGGCTCGTCGAACACCGGCGGCTCGTCCGACACGGGTGGTGCGGCAAACACCGGCGGTGCGGCAAACACCGGCGGCTCGTCCGACACGGGTGGTGCGGCAAACGCCGGTGGCTCGTCGAATGGCGGGGGAGCCGGTTCGGGTGGGACTGGTTCGTGCGTACTCGGCAGTGGAAAGGTCGGGGCGTGTGTCCTCGGCCCCTGAGGGAAAAGACCATGGCAGACAAGAAGGATGCGGTTCGAGTGGAACTCCGGATTGACCGCGCGAGCGCGCGTCGTGCGCTCTTCGTCGGTGTCACCCTGGTGGTGGTCGGTGTCGGCGCGAAGATCGGTTTCGCCGTGCCCGTCACCTTCTCGGACGGCAACGTGCTGACGGCGAAGCAGCTGAACGACGACTTCTCGGATCTCGATCAACGAATCACGGCCGCCGGCAAGCACGGGGACGTCTCCGGCACGCGCCTCAAGGGCAAGTACATCCTCGGGACGGATGGCACGAAGCAGTACCAGAAAGACGTCTGGTACGACTCCCAGCTCGATACCGACTGCGTCTTCACGCACGCGGGAGACGGCAAGATCCGGTGCCTCCCGACCGGTCTGAAGGCGCCGTACGGGTCGATGCGCTTCACGGACGACAAGTGCACGCAACCGCTGGTCACGTTCGATCAGACGCCTCCGCAGCCTGGCTGTCCGGCTCAACCCACGCCGACCTACGTGCTCGTGACGCAGCTCTCCCCGCCGAATTGCACTTCCCAGGATCCCATCCTCGACTACGTCGCGGCAACGCACGTCTACCCACTCGGTGCCTTTTCCGGTTCAGCCGCGACTTTCGTGCAGCTCGACACTTGCCAGGGCAATTCGCCCCTCGGGTCGTCCACCTGGCACGTCGGAGCCGAGCTCGATCCGACGTCGTTCGTGGAAGCCACGAACGGTACGGATCCGTAGACGGCCGTCCCATATACTCCCGTACGTGTCGCCGCCGGACTCCGGACGTGGTGGCCCCGGGAACGTTTCCGGATACGCGATGGACGCGGGTGCTCGCGGCGCGAAGGAATCGGGAGACGCGGCGTGCGCTGACGGAGGAGCTCATCGGCGTCCGATGGCGACGCTCACTTGACAACGTCGCGCCGATCCATCATAGAGTGCGCTCGCTCGCGGTCTCACCGCGGGAGAAGGGAGATGATTCCGTTGCAGAAGAAAGCGCTAGTTCAACGAGTGATCGTCTCCGCGATCACGCTCTCGTGATCTGACCGGCGCGTTCGCGCCGTGAATCGAAGCCGCTCAAGACGGGCGGTGAAGATGCGTTTCGAGCCGAATTGGGCTCGGAACTACGTTCCTTTCGCTGCTTCGACAGTGACCGAACGCGTCGCCGGCGCGTGTGCACCGGTGACGCCAGGGGATTGGTTTGTCCAATGGGCAACTACGCCGACACGAAGCGGTCGCGACGATCTCATCGCGATCGGACTCCGGGTATCCGGAGTCTCCGTCTGGAGGAGCTCATCCGCGAAGAGATGTGCTTCCTGCTCGAATCCGAGATCAGTGACCCGAATCTCGAGGGCGTGCGGATCACCACCGTGAGCCTCTCGCCCGACGGCGCCCGCGCGCGCCTCTTCTATTCCATGCAACACGTGAATACCGAGACGAGCTCCCGCGAGCTCGAGATGTCGCTTCGGCGCGCGACGGGATTCTTCCGGCGCGAGCTCTGCGACGCGCTGTCCCTGAAGCGCACGCCCGAGCTGCGCTTCTCGGTCGACGTCGCCGCACTCGCGCTCGACGAAGACGAGGAGAAGTCCTGATGTCCACCAAGTACCTTGCACGAACCGTCATCGAGGGCGGCCGGCGACACCGGAACCGGTGGGAGCGTCGCTACACGCACAGGGAGGAGCGCGCCGCGGAGCAGCAGGTTTCGAGTCGCGTAGCGAAGCGCCAGGAACTCGACGACGTCTTGTACGAGCCACGGAGACCTCTGGGGCGCGAGTTCAGCGACAAGCTCGGTCCTGCGCAGCGTTGGATGCGGAGCCAGGTGGGGCGCCCCTGGGCCAAGGTCCGAAGCGAGCTCCTCCAGCGATTCGACAGCCGGACCACTGCGGGTCGGCACATCCTGTTCGACCACATGCTCCGGTCGGTTCAAACCGGAGGCATCGCGCGATCTCCGTGGTGGTTCGATTTTCGGGTCGATCGCCACGGACTCCTCCGCGAGGTGATGCACCCCCGTCCGCAGTGGAAGCGCCGCCCCCTCGCTCCGCTTCCGGAGCCTGAGTCGATCCTCCTCAGTTGGCTTGGCGCTCGTCGCGTCGGCGAGCGAGACACGCATCTGTACTGGTTCGTTCCTACGGCGGCTGGCGCATTCCGGCAGGCTACGCTGCTCGACGAGGCGGATGCCGCTCGGTGGCGCTCACTGCCGGATTGGTTTCGCGAACGCTGGGACGCCTTCAACGCGCCCCCGATCGAGAGGACTGACTGATCATGGCTTCTTCAATCATCAAGGGTGAAACCGTTCCGATTCGGTCGTGGGCACCGCCGCACACGATCGAGGAGGACGCGCTGAAGCAGCTCAAGGCGATCGCGAGCTTGCCGTGGGTCGCGCATCACGTGGCCGTCATGCCGGACGTCCACCTCGGCAAGGGCGCGACGGTCGGCTCCGTCATCGCCATGAAGGACGCGGTGGCTCCGGCCGCCGTCGGGGTCGACATCGGGTGCGGCATGTCTGCGGTGCGGACGTCGCTTCTCGGGAAGGAGCTCCCGGACAACCTCCGGTCACTCCGCGACGCCATCGAGGAGCGCGTGCCCGTCGGGCGGGCGTTTCACGACGAGCCCATCTGGACCGCCGCCCGGGACGACACGCGTGCCCAGGTCGCCAGGCTCCTCGAGGGATTCTCGAATCTCACGCACACAGTCCAGCGTCTCCTGCGCCGCGCCGAAGGGCAGCTCGGAACACTCGGCGGCGGGAACCACTTCATCGAGATCTGCCTCGATACGGAGGATCGGGTGTGGATCCTCCTCCATTCAGGAAGCCGTCACGTCGGGGCGGCTCTCGCCGAGCACCACATGGAGGCTGCGCGCCGCGCGTTTCACGGCATGGAGCTTCCCGATCCGGATCTTGCGGTCTTCTTCGCGGGCACGCCGCCGTTCGAGGCATACCGGAGGGATCTCGCGTGGGCGCAGGAGTACGCACGCCTCAACCGGGAGCTCATGCTCGCTCGGGTGCAGGACGCGCTCCGAGCGAGATGGTCGCGCATCACGTTCGACACGAAGATCTCGTGCCACCACAACTACGTCGCGGAAGAGTGCCACTTCGGCGAGGATCTGCTCGTGACCCGCAAGGGCGCGATCCGCGCCGGCGACGGAGAGATGGGCATCATTCCGGGATCCATGGGCTCGCGCTCGTACATCGTTCGAGGCAAGGGCAACCCGCTGTCGTTCGAGTCGGCGTCGCACGGCGCGGGCCGTCGCATGAGCCGCACCCAGGCGCGAAAGGCGTACACGGTGCGTGACCTCGAACGCCAGACCGAGGGCGTCGAGTGCAGGAAGGACCGCGGCGTCCTCGACGAGCTCCCGAAGGCCTACAAGGACATCGACAAGGTCATGGCGGAGCAGGAAGATCTCGTGGAGATCGTCGCGACGCTGAAGCAGGCGGTTTGCGTCAAGGGGTAGCTGCCAATAGGTCCGCGCGCACGGTTTGAAGGGGGTCTTGCTCTCTTTGCCCTCGCTCTGGCGAGGAAATCGGTGACGACCCGCGGGCGCAGATCGGAGCCCGCGCCTTTTCCAGGGGCCCACGTCACGAAGCGTCGCGCAACGCGTGGAGAAGCTTTCGCAGCCCCGGCGCCGCGAACCCCGCCGTCTTTCGCGGCGCGAAGGCCCCGACGACGAGGGAACCGATGACGAAGGAAAGCACGCACCCCGCTTCTTGCGCCGAGAAGCGCCCGTTCGATCTTTCCTCGATGGCGGCGATCTCGGTATCGATGAGCCGACGCATCTGCGCGAACAGCGACGGATCGCGCACGGCTTCGGCGAACACGCCGACCCAACAGCGGGCCGCCACCAGATCTGCGTGCTCATCGAGCTTGAGCGCGCCTTCTGCATAGGCGAGCAGCCGGTCGCCTTGGTTCTCGTAACGGCGGACGCGCTCTCGAAACCGGAAGACCAAGTCCTGGAGCAGTGCGCCGAGCAGTTCGGCCTTGTTCTCGAAGTGGTGATGAACGAGACCCGGGGCCACCCCCGCCTCGGACGCGACGGCCGCAATCGTCGCGCCGGAATAGCCGTGGTTCGCCAGGACGGTCGCGAAAGCAGAGAGTATTTCTCGCCGTCGTTCTTCACGGTTGCTGGGTCGTCCCATAGATTGGTTGAGTAACCAAAATATGGGTCGCACGCTAGGGGCATGGTCGACCTGAGCGCACTTGCCACGCGATTCGAACGTGCAGCCGCCGCCGCTGGGGCAACCGGACCTTGCGACGCGGTCTTCCGGGAGCTGACCGCGCGCTACGGTGAGCCGCACCGGCACTATCACACGCTCGCGCACATCGATGCCTGCCTCGCCTGGCTCGACTGGTTTTCGGGTTCCGCGGAGCGTTCCGAAGAAGTGGAGCTCGCGCTTTGGTTTCACGATGCCGTCTACGACCTGCTCAGCAGCGTGAACGAGGCACGCAGCGCCGCACTCGCTCGGGAGCGGCTCGCCGCGCTGGGCGTCCGCAGCGATGCGATTGGCCGCGTTGCCGCGCACATCGAGGCCACCGCTACGCACTTCGCCGCGCCCGGCGATTCCGCCCTCCTCGTCGACCTCGACCTCACGATTCTCGCTGCGCGGGCGAACGACTTCGATTCCTTCGAGCGAAAGATTCGAAGTGAGTACGCGCACGTGTCGGAGGCGACGTACCGCGCGGCGCGCCGTCGTGTCCTCGAAGGGTTTCTCTCGAGAGTCGAGATCTACAAGGTCGCCCCGCTTCGCGCCGAGCTCGAGTCGGCAGCGCGCGCCAACCTCGAACGACGGATTGGTGAGCTGCTCGCGCCCGGGGACGCTGCGATCTCGGTATGCGCAGGGGGTGTCAGGTGATCGCACTCGCATTCGCCTCCATTGCGATCCTGGCTCCACTTCTGTGGACGATCGTCCGACTCTTCCGTGAAGCGGTGCCAGCGCGTCATCTCTCCGTACACCTGAAGGTGCTCCCGGAAGGCCTTGCCGTTGGCCCGGACGACGTCATTGAATGGCGCGACCTGGTCGAAGTGCGCGTCGACACGACTGCGGACGGTCCCTGGGCGCCGGACTTGTTCCTCGTTCTCGTCGACGCGAAGGGAAGAACCGTCAGTATCCCCTCCGAAATCTTGCCGTCCGAGCTCATCGATCAAGTCGGGCGGCTTCCAGGATTCGACTACGGTGCGTTCATTGCCGCTCAGGGTTCGACGGACGTCGCGACGTTCCTTTGCTGGCGACGGGATGCCTAGCTCTGCGCCGCGTCCACGGGGACACCGCATTTTCGGAACATGGTTCGCGGAGCCACCACCGAGAGTCGAACCGGCAGGGTCAGTGTGCCCGTACCAAGGCGCACCGGCGGGCCCTGGCCCTCTCACCTGAACACCGGTAGGTTGGCAAGCGGTGAGCATGACGGCCGTCATAAGGAGCGCCGAACTCGGGGACGTCGACGTCCTGACGCCACTGCTGAGTGAGGTCCAAGACCTGCACGTGGCGAACAGACCGGAGACGTTCAGGGAGCTGGGCGCGGATGAAGTTGCAGAGATGCTCCGCGCCTCTCTCGCGAATCCGTCGACCAAGATCTGGGTCGCGGATGTCGATGGCGTCGCGCGCGGCTATCTCACCGCTGTCGTTCGACAGATACCGCAGGGGCCGTACTCGTTCGAGCGAACCTGGATGGAGCTCGACTCGATCGGCGTGCACGGTGCCTACCGTCGGCGAGGCGTGGCACGCGCACTGGTGAAGGCCGCACTGGCCCACGCCGAAGGCGCGGGCATTCGAGAAGTGGAACTGGCGTCGTGGGCGTTCAATCAAAGCGCGCATGAGGCGTTCGGTAAGCTCGGCTTCGTACCGAAGGTCGTCCGTTTCGAGTTCGACTCGTCGCCATAGCCGCTTGCGCCGCGCGTGACCCACGCGGAGCCGCCGTCGGGAGTCGAACCCGCAAGCTCGGGGTACAGGCCCGTGCTCCATCCGATGGACGGCGGCGTGGCGGAAGACGGAGGTCTCGATCCCCAGCGCCGAAGCGCCGCACCGGTTGGAGGTTTCGGGGGGCTCATGCGCCCCCCGCGGCTGCGCTCGCGCGCACCGCTCCCCCGCGCGGGCTCTCGCCCATGCGAGATTCGTCTTCCTTGGCGGTAGCCAGAGGCCAACCCTCGAGCAGTTCGAGGGAATGCTCGAGGGTGAGCCGTGGACGAAGATCCTTCCCGCCCTCGAGGGGCACCCCACGGCGTCGCGCGGGATGGCGTTCAAGACCGAAGCCGTCGTCTGCGCGAGGGACGGGAATAGCGCGCTTCCATTCGGCGCAGCCCCGCGGGCTCCGGTCGCCATAAGTATCTGTATTTACTATCGGTTACTGGTCCTACTTGCGTCCGCAGGGAACGTACAGCAAAATGCTGTACATGAAGACGCGCGTGACGTTTCGCATCGACGACAACCTTGCCGTCGCGCTGCGCGAGCTGCCGAACCAGACGAAGTTCGTCGAGGACGCTCTCCGCGAAGCGCTCGGGAGAACGTGCCCGGTCTGCGCGGGAAGCGGGCGCCTCCCGCTTCGAAGTCTCAGCGTGACCAACGTTCGCGAGGGCGGCATCAAGCGGCTAACGCGCGACGAGGCACGTCATCTTCAGCGTGTCTTTCGACTCGGTCAGGAGCTGGCTGCCACGCGAATCGATCTGACGAGGCAGGGCCGGCGTGTCGCGTTCACGCTGAGGCGCGAGGGGCTCGACCTGCTCGACGGAACTCTCACTGCCCAGCACGCGAACTAGGAGACCCGAATGGCCTACGTCATCACCAGGCTCTGCCGCGACTGCAAAGATCTGAGCTGCGTCAGCGCGTGTCCGTGCGACTGCATCGTCGAGCACCGTCCCGCTTCTGGAGCGTCCGACCTGCCGAACCAGCTCTTCATCGACCCGGATGAATGCATCGACTGCAACGCGTGCATGCCCGAGTGCCCGTGGGAAGCCATCTTCCCGGACGTCGATGTCCCCGACCCGCTCGTACCGGACGTTGCTCTCAACGCGCTGGTCCGCGAACGACGCTCGGAGTTCCAGGTGCCCGATGCCGCGCGGCACGAGCTTCCAAGTCCAACGGCGATCGAGCAGAACAAGGAGCGGTGGGGTGTGGGGAGAACGCGCTGATCGCGCATGAAGCCGCCTCGGACGTCCGACCATTGCGATACGGCCCCCGCGCGTCGTGGATGGCCGTTCGATCTCCGCTGCGACGTGCTCGACCAGGGCGAGCGGCGGCGGCTCGCGCGTGACGGCGAGATGGACGTGCCGCGAGATCTCGTGGAAGGGGCGCACGTGGAAAATCGCGCCTTCCGCCCCGAAACCCGCGAGCTCCGGGACCGTGTAGCGTCCGGTTAGGAGCGGGCGCACCCTGTGCGGGCCGTGACCCCGCTCCGCCCTCTTCTTCTCGCCTCCGCCGTCGCTCTCGCGTCCTCCTCTGCCCCCGCGAATGCCGCGCAAACGCTACGGTTCGCGACGATCGCGCCGAAGGCGTCCACGTGGGGCAAGGTCCTCGGCGCGTGGGAAAGGGCCGTGCACGAGCGCACGCGAGGCGAGCTCGACCTCACCGTCTTCTACAACGGCGTGCAGGGAGATGAGCGCGGCTTCGTCGCGAAGATGCGCGTCGGACAACTCGACGGCGCGTCGCTCAGCTCCGTCGGTCTCTCGAACATCAACCGAGACGTCATGACGATGCAGCTCCCCGGCGTCACGAACTCGTGGCCGCTCGCGGATCTCGTTCGGTCGATGCTCGCGGATCCGGTGGAGCAGGGCTTCCGCGCCCAGGGTTTCGAGCTGCTCTCCTGGGGAGACATCGGGCTCGTCTACCAGATGACGAAGGGAATAGAGATCAAGAACCCGAAGGATCTTCGTGGCCAGCACCCGATGGTGTTCCGCAACGAGCCGATGGCGCCGCTGTTCTTCTCGCTCATCGGCCAGATAGTCCCCGTGCCGCTCGACGTGACGGAGGTGCTCGCCGCGCTCCGGGCGGGCACCGTGAACATCGTGGGCGCGCCGGCGCTCGCCGCCGAGCAGCTTCAGTGGACGCCGTATCTCGACCACATCAACGATCAGATCATCGTCGCGGCGATCGGCGCGACGGTGATCAAGGCGGACAAGCTCGCCCAGATCCCCGCAGACACGCGCACCGTGTTCCTCGACACGGGCCGCCGAGCAGGGAAGCTCCAGACGGAGCGCATCCGCGAATTCGACGCCGAAGCGAAGACTCGCTTGATGGCGAAGATGACCGTCGTTCGCCCCTCGGACGACGACAAGGTCGAGTGGTACCGGGTGTTCTTGAAGGCCGTGAAGCGGCTCCGGAACGGCGTCCTCTCGAGGGAGCTCGTCGACCGCGTGCTGGAGATCACGGGGAAGAGCTAGAAACCCGGCGCAGGCTTCAGACCGAGGGCGCCCGGGTCGCCGCACCGAAGCTCGGGGCGCTCACCGCAGAATGGTGGCCCAGCACGGCGAACACAAGACTGTCGAAGCCTCGATCGGTGAGTACCCTCGGGAGCTCAGGTGGTCCACGTGTCAGGTGCTACGAGCGAGCAGACCTCGTGGGCCGTGGGCACGCCCAGCCCAAGAAGATCCCGCGCCGTCGAGAGAACTCACTCGCCCTGAGGGCCGAGCTTCGCGGCGAGCAGGTCGACCTTGTCGATGCGGGGTGGCTCCGCCAGGAGCTCATCCGCTTTTGCCATCAGCGCGGCGGCGATGGGGCCTTCGAGGTGCGCCGTTCGACCCGATTCGTCGGCGAAGGCATCGAAGATTCCGAACTCCCGCTCGCTCAGGCGGAGCGCGAACCAAACGACCGTCTTGGCTTCTTGCTGCGCGAGCGGCAGCGCACTCGCCAGAAAGCCCGAAAGTTCCTTCTCCTTGCCAGGCTTGGCGACGAGACGCGCCAAGAGTCCTACCTTGACCATGCGGAGCTCCCTTGCCGCGCTGGTTGCGGCCTCACGGGGATAGCGGCGGTGGGCCGCGCCGCCCAGTGGCGGAAACGCCAATGATGGTAGAATTTCCGCCATGCGCATTTGTGTCCTGGCCTTCAACGGAGCGTTCGACACCGGGCTCGCGTCGGTGCTCGATACCCTGCAAATTGCCGCCGAGCTCGCGGCAGCGGCCGGTCGTCCAAGTCCGTTCGACCTCGGCATCTGCGGCGTCCGGAAGCGCGTCGTCACTCAGCTCGGAATGCGCGTGCCGGTCACGCCACCTCCGCGCATCAGGCCCGACGTAGCAATAGTGCCGGCGCTCGGGGCGAAATCTCCGGAGACGCTGAGCAAGGCCCTTCGATCTCGGGAGCTCTGCGACCTTGGGTCGCTGCTCGGCGAATGGGCTTCCGCCGGCACGCTCGTGGCGGCCGCTTGCACCGCGACGTTCGTTCTAGCTCGCGCGGGACTGCTCGAGGGCCGGCACGCCACCACCAGCTGGTGGCTCGGAACGTACTTTCGTGAACAATTCCCTCGCGTCTTCCTGGAAGAGTCGAAGATCGTCGTTCAGTCTCGGGGCTGCGTCACCGCGGGTGCTGCGCTGTCACACGTCGATCTGGCCCTCTGGGTCGTGCGCCGGCACAGCCCCGCCCTGGCGCGCACCGTGGCGAACTACCTGACCTACGAGGAACGTTCCGATCAGGCGGCCTTCGTCATGCACGACCACCTGGCGAAATCCGACGATCTGGTCGAGCGTTTCGAGCACTGGGCCCGGCACAACCTAGGTGCGTTTTCGCTCGCCGGAGCCGCGCGGGCGGTCGGCGCCAGCGAGCGCACTCTCGAACGGCGGATCCGGTCGGCCCTCGGCAAGACACCGCTCGCGTTCGTCCAAGATCTGCGAGTCGAGCGGGCGGTGCAGAGGCTCCGCAGCAGCAACGACAGCCTGGACTCGATCGCGACGGAGGTCGGCTACAGCGACGCCGCGACCCTCGGCACGTTGCTGCGTCGCCGAACCGGGCGCGGCGTGCGTGAGCTTCGACGCTAGCGGAGCGGTCCCCCTCCTCGGAACGTCGCCGTTCGCGTGGGAAGATTGGGATCCCATCGGCGTCAACGACACGCGGGAGGCGGAGGGCGAAAGCGAGATCTCGAAAGCGTCGATCCCGGCTTTCGTAACGGTATACAAGGTGTATACTACCCGCCGTGCACCGAGTCCACCGGGATCTTCGACGCGCGGCGGCGACGCTCGGGGCGCTGCTCGCGACCGGCGTCGTGGGCTGCGCCGGGAGCGGCGGCAACGCAGGCGGCAGCGCGACGACCAGCGACGGCACGGGTTCGAGACCCGACGGCGCGACGCCCTCGGACGCGAGCTCGGCGAAGAGTCCCGGCTGCGGCGTGAGCACGTGGCCTCCGAGCGGCCATTCCTCGCTGGACGTGAACGGCACGGAGCGCACCTACACCGTCGAGATCCCCGACGGCTACGACCCGAACACGCCTCACGTGCTCGTCCTCGCCTGGCACGGCTTCATGGTCACCGCCGATCAGGTCGCGAGCCCGATCACCGTCGGGAACCTGGGCCGATTCTTCGTGCTCCAGCCGCGCTCGGAGGGGCGCGCCATCTTCGTCGCTCCCCAGGGGCTCGAGACCGCGCTCCTCGGAACGACCGGCCCTGGCTGGGACAACGCGAACGGGCGTGACGTGGCGTTCGCGCGTGCGCTGGTGGACAGCCTGCGCGGGTCCTACTGCATCGACGACGGGCGCATCTTCTCCGTCGGCGTGAGCATGGGCGGATACCTATCGAATCAGCTCGGCTGCGAGATGGGGGACGTGTTCCGCGCCGTCGCGTCCATCATCGGTGGCGGCCCGCTCGAGACGGGCGGCGCGCATTGCACGAACCCCATGGCCGCGTGGATCACGCACGGCAACCAGGATCCGGTCAACCCGTTCCTGGCGGGACAGCTCAGTCGAGACCACTGGGCGAGCGTCAATCACTGCGGCGCGACGACCACGCCCGTGGGCCCCGCCGGCTGCGTCGCGTACGACGGCTGCGATCCGGGCTACCCCGTGCACTGGTGCGAGTTCGACGGGGGCCACCTGATCCCGGACTTCGCGCCGGAAGGGATCTGGAACTTCTTCGCGCAGTTCTGAGACGCGGGTGTCATGACTGGTCGGATGCCTTAGGAGATCCTCCATGTTGAAAGGCAGCTGCATGTGCGGAGAGGTGGCGTACGAGGCGGAAGGGCCGCTCATCGCGATGGCGCGGTGTCACTGCGTCCAGTGCCGGAAGGCTTCGGGCGCGGAGTTCGCAACGAACGGTACCGTGCTCGTCGAATCCTTCCGCGTCACGAAGGGCGGCGACTTGCTGTCTCGCTACGAGTCTTCTCCTGGAACGCGCCGCGTCTTCTGCGGGCGTTGCGGTTCGCCGCTGTTCAAGGAAGACGACAAGCGCCCCGGTCAGGTTCGCCTTCGGCTCGGCTGCGTCGACGAGGGCATCGACCAGAAGCCGATGTTCCACGTGTTCGTCTCCGAGAAGCCGGCCTGGTCGGACATCTTCGACGACACGCCGCAGTTCGAGCGAGCGCCAGG
>DASZXK010000099.1:0-23172 GCA_035545855.1 Polyangiaceae bacterium | reverse complement strand
ACGCTTGGGGCGGTCGGCAGCCCGCCTTGCGGGATGCCGGGTGGGGCAGCCCCGAATCTACCCACTCCTTCGAAACCGCGCGAATTGACGGCTGAGATGTGACGAATCCTCAGCGCGCGATGGGAGGCAGCCCCTGCCTTCTCCTCCGCTTCCCTCATTCTCCGTGATCCCGATTCGCGGCCGGTGATTTTAGGGTCGCGTCTCCATCGAATCGAGGGGGAAAGGAAGAGAGGGAGAGGGTTGCCTCCCACCGCCGCCGGGCGAGCGTGGGCATCAGCTCACGAAGATCGAACAGCCATCCATTCGAGCGAGAACGGCCACTAGGTTCGCGCGACGCGCGAGACGAGGAGCGACGCTATCCGCGCTCGCTCGCCGGGATCGGGCGCGTGGTGCGAGAGAAGCCCCTCCACGACGAAGCTAGCGATGCGGGCCGCGGGGGCGCGCTCCGCGTCGGGGACGCCGCGGGCCTCGAGCTGCGCGACCATGACGGACTCGACCAGGGCATGGAAGCGCTCGTGCCAGGCGCGGATCGACGGTGACGAGTCGATGCGCGCGTGAACCGTCGCGATGAGACCGGGCACCGCGTCGAACCGCGCCACGAGCCAGAGGAGCTGGGCGTCGAGCGCCTCCGCCCGTACGACGGCGTAGTCCGCCATCGCTTCCTCCACGAGCTCGTCCAGGACGGCGAGGAGGAGCGCGTCCTTGTCCTCGAAGTACCAGTAGAGGGTGTTCGGCGCGATCTTCGCGCGCGCCGCGATCTTCGCCATTCCCGTCCCCTCGTAGCCCTCCGAGAGGAACAGCCGGCGCGCCGCGGAGACGATGGCGTCCCGCTTCTTTTCCGGGTCCACGTGGCGGCGGTTCCGGGGCATCTCCGTTCAGTCTTGAATCTAGTTCAAGATGACGCTAAGAAGTTCTTGAACGGTATTCTAGAAATCCCCAGCGGAGCGAGATCATGGCTGCAGCGACCCTTTCTCAGGCATTTTCACCGCGGCCCGTCGAGTTCGAGAGCGCGGGCACGACGTGTCGCGGCTGGCTGTCGATGCCGCCCGACGCGGAGCGGGGAGCGCCGCTCGTGATCCTCGGCCATGGCTTCGGCGGGACCGGCACCATGCGCCTCGGCGCCTACGCGGAGCGCTTCCACGCCGCGGGCTTCGCGACGCTCGTGTTCGACTACCGCCGCTTCGGCGAGAGCGACGGCGAGCCCCGGCAGCTCCTCGTCCCCGAGGACGAGATCGCCGACTGGCGAGCCGCGCTCGCCTACGGCCGCACGCTCCGGGGAGTGGACACGAGCCGGATCGCGCTCTGGGGCACGTCGTTCGGAGGCGGGCTCGTCGTCAGCGTCGCCGCTCGGGACGGAAACGTCGCGGCCACGGTGAGCCAGTGCCCGCTCCTCGACGGCCGCGCCGCGGCGACGGAGGTCGCGCGCTACGCCGGCCCCCTCGCTCCCCTTCGCGCGACGGCGCACGCCCTCTACGATCTCGCACGCGCCGCCGTCGGAGCGTCTCCCCACTACATCCCCATCGCGGCGCGCCCCGGCGAGCTCGGCGCGATGACGACCGAGGACGCGCTCCCCGGATATCTTCGCCTGAAGCCCGACGGGTTTCGCAACGAAGTCGCGGCACGCACGACGCTCCTCGTGCCGTTCTTCCGGCCCATCCTGGAGGCGGCACGCGTGCGCTGCCCGGCGCTCCTCCAGATCTGCGAGCGGGACAGCGTCGCGCCGGTATCCGCGGTGGAGAAAGCGGCTCTCCGGATGCCCCGGGCGGAGGTGGTTCGCTACGACGTCGGGCACTTCGACGTGTACGTCGGCGAGCCGTTCGAGCGGAGCGTGCAGGACCAGACCGATTTTCTCCGACGGCACCTCGCGCCGTAAGGCGGGCCCCCGCCGACCGCCGACGGTCCCCGACCTCCTCGAGCGTTCGCGAAACGGGGCTCTTGACGGACGACCCCGGCCCGACCAAACTGGTCGGACCGCATTGGATGGGCCAGTGCGGCCGGACCGGCTGGTGCCCATGGACGACGTCTCCACGCTTCCGCTCCCGAAGGTCTTTTCGAATCACGCGCTCGTGCGGTTCGCGCCGCATCTCCTCGCGCTCCTGTTCCCGCTGAACGCGCTCGCGTTCGTTCTGACCGGCCCGCACCGCTGGTGGGTCGCGCTGCTCTTCACGGTGCCGGTGTTCGGTTCGACCGTGGTCGACCGGTACAGCGGCACGGAGACGCGCCAGCCGTCCCGCGTGGACGCCTGGCCCTTCGACGCGCTGCTCGTCGCCCTCTCGGCCCTCCAGCTCGTGAACGTCGTGCTCCTCGGCCGGATGATGCAGCACGCGTCTCCGTGGAGGTTCGACACGCTCGCGGCGATGGTGGTCGTCGGGTCGAGCTCGGCGTACTCGGGCATCGTCGTCGCGCACGAGCTCATCCATCGAACGCAGTCCGGCTGGAGGACGCTCGGACGATTGCTGCTCGCGACCGTCTCCTACGAACACTTCTACACGGAGCACGTCCGGGGCCACCACGTGCGCATCGGCACGGAAGAGGACCCGGCGACGGCGCGCTTCGGGGAGAGCTTCCAGCACTTCTACTTCCGCACCGTGCCGGCGCAGTTCCGGAGCGCGTGGCGCCTGGAGACGACGCGCCTCGGGGATCCGGACATGCCGCTCTGGGATCCCCGCCTCCTCCGGAGCCGGGTCGTCCACGGCGTCGTCGGAGAGGTCGCGATCGCCGCGGCGGTCACGGTCGCGTTCGGTCCCGCGGCGCTCCTCGCGCACGTGCTCCAGGCGTGGTGGGCGACGCGCGCGCTCGAGGTGGTCAACTACTTCGAGCACTGGGGCCTCAGCCGGAAAGAGAAGCGCGTCCAGCCCATCCATTCGTGGGACACGCACTCGCGGTTCACCTACTTCGCGCTGACCGGCCTTTCCCGCCACGCCGACCATCACGCGTTCGCCTCTCGCCACTACGAGGACCTTCGCGTATGGGACGAGAGCCCGAAGCTTCCGCGCGGCTACCTCGCCATGTTCCCCCTCGTGCTCGGTCAGAACCGGAAATTCCAGAGACTCATGACCATCGAGCTCCGGGAGCGAAAGCTCGGCCCGTTCGCCGCTCCCGCGCCGGCGGAGGCCGAATGACGACCACGGCGAGCCGCGCCGAGGCGATCGCAGAAGCGCTCCGCGCCCAGATCCTCGGCGGCAAGTACGGTCCGGGCGAGAAGCTCCCCTCCGAGCGCGAGCTCGCGGTGCGTCTCGGCGCGAACCGCTCGAGCGTGCGGGAAGCGCTGAAGAAGCTCGAGCAGCTCGGGATGATCGCCATCCGTCCCGGCGGAGGCGCGCGCGTCGTTCCGATGGCCGAAGCCGGACTCGGCGTGCTCCGTCACGCACTCGGAGCGGAAGCTCCGGATCGGGAGCTCGTCGCTCAGTGGCTGGACGTGCACGAGCTCGTCATCGCCGGCGCGGCGCGCTTCGCCGTCGAGCGCGGCACGGAAGAGGAGTTCGCGGAGGCGAAGCGGCTGCTCCGGAAGCTCGTCCAGCCCACGACGACGGACGACGAGTTCATCCAGACCGGGGACGCGCTGACGGAGCTCATCGCCGTGGCGAGCCGGAACGTCGTGCTCCGCATGGTCCGGAACGGGCTCACCGCGGCCGCCCAGAAGCGCCCGGAGACACGCCGTCAGGTGCGAGCGCCGCGGAAGGAGCTCCTCCCGATCATCCGGGACATCGAGCAGGCGATGGACGACCGGGATCCGGCGCGGGCCGAGGAAGGCGTCCGGAAGCTGCTCCGTACCAACCGGAGCCTCGTCATCGATCTCCTCGCCGGACCTTCCGGCGGAAACTAGGCCGCCCGGAGGTCAGCGCCGCTTCTTCGCGGGCTCGAACAGGTCGTAGAGCGTCGCCCACAGGCGAAACCGGAGCGGCAGCGCTTCGCGCGCCTCCGCCTGACTCCGCTCGAAGAACTTCTCGAGGGCCTGGATCTCCCCCGCGTCGAGCCACATGCCGTGCCCCTCGGGGCACGTGTCGATGACGATCTGCGAGCAGTAGGCGTACTCCCGCGTGTCCATCCGCGTGCCGCATTTCACGCAGGCGATCGGCGCGGTCGTCTCCTGCACGACCTGGTTGATGCTCCGGGAGACGGTGTCCGCGACCTCTTCCAGGCTCTTCCGGTAGTCGTGCTCCTTGGCTTCCTGGATCGCCTCGAGCTCGCCGTGGTCGAGCCACATGCCTCCGCAGCTCGGGCAGACGTCCACCTCGATCTTCGCTTCGTAGGTCTTCGTCTCGAGCACGCTGCCGTCCCGGGGGCACTTCATGGGAGGCAGGGTACCGCGAAATCGGGTCGGGGGGCCTGCGCTCGGCCGACTTCGTCCTCGGGTACCGGGCGTGCGCCTTCTGCGCCGTCAGTTCCCGGTGAGCCGGCAATCTGCCTTGGGCACGAAGTCTCGCGACGGGGAACCCCGGAACGTGAGGACCTCGACCGCCTGCTTGGGCGGCACGACCGCCCGCTCCGGGACGGGGTTCACGTTGGTGCTCACCTCGCAGACGGCCGCGCTGTCGCACCGATTGTCGAGGTGGACGATGTGGTCGTACCCGTAGTTCCGGTACCTCGCTTCCCCCCACACCGTGAGACATTCCGGGAAGGACGTCTTCCCGGACGGCGCGGCGAGAGCCGCCACCGACAGCGCGACGCCTCCGAGCGTGAACGCGACCACGCACGACTTCACGAGCTTCCGGGCACCGGTGTTCATCGTTCCTCCGCTCCGGCTCTGGAAAGCAATTTCGTAGCACTCCGCCGCGCCGCGATCGAGGCGAAGCGATTGCGCGGAGGGCCGACCGGAGTCTCAGCGCGCGGACCGGCGGCCGAGCTCCGTCTCCAGATCCCGGATGCGCTGGCGGAGCGGCTCGACCAGCTCCTCGATCTCCGGGACGGTGTACCTCGGGGTGATGAACTGGGGGCAATTCCAGTCGAACCCGACGACGTCGATGGTGACGACGCGCTCGACCTTCTTCCGGACCTCTTCCGGGGCGAACCGAGCGACGAGCGCCGCGTCGCTCCGGGCATCCTCGACGTGCGCTCGCCCGAGGACCTTCAGCCGGGTCCGCGTCGGATAGTCGACCAGGATGAGCGCCACGCGCTCGTCGGCCAGGACGTTGCCGGTCGTGATGAGCTGCTTGTTCCCGCGAAAGTCCGCGAAGGCGAGCGTGTGATCGTCCGTGGCCCGGACGAAGCCCGGCGGACCCCCGCGGTGCTGCACGTACGGCCACCCGCTGCTCGAAATGCTGGCGAGGTAGAAGCTGTCCCGCTCGGCGATGAACGCCGCTTCGTCCGGACCGAGGCGATCGGGCGGCGCCCCGCTCGGCAGCGCCCAGGAGCGACGGGTGTATCGCTCCTGGGCGCGGGTCACCTCGGGCGTGAAGAGCTCGGAGAGGAACCTCGCCGGCATGAGCGTCGCCCTCAGAACACGAGCGTGGTCCGCCCGTCCGCGACGGCGGCGCGGATGCTCGCGAGCCCCGGGGTCCCCGGCACGGCGTTGTTCGACAGAGTCCCGAGCCCGGCGGCCTTCACCCCCGCCTCGGCGCCGAACACCACGGAGCACGCGCGGGACGCCCCCGCGACGCAGGCGCGAACCGAGTCGTAGAGCTCCCGCGCCGGGTGACCGACCTTGGCGAGCTCCGCGGGCCACCGTGTGCCGGCGCCCTGGAACACGAGGGCCACGTCGTCCCCCTTTTCCAGCGACTCGCGGGCGACGGCGAGCGCATTGAAGACGCGACCGAGGGCCTCTTCTCCCGCTTTCGGATCGGAGAGGACGAAGATGGAGAGGTTCATGGATCAGGACTCCTTGTCCCCGGAGACCCTGTTGCTCCCGGGGTGAAGGAGGAATGCGCCCCGAACCGGATTGAAACAATTCAGCATATTGACAATTCATCCTTGCTGATTCTGCAATGGTGGAATGGATCGCCTCGAGGCCATGGCCGCCTTCGTCGCCGTCGCGGATCTTCGGGGTTTCGCTGCCGCGGCGCGGAAGCTCGAGATCTCGGCGTCCGCGGTGACTCGCCTGGTCGCGTCCCTGGAGGCGGAGCTCTCGGCGCGACTCCTCCATCGAACGACGCGCTCGGTCTCTCTGACGGACGTGGGGGCCCGGTACCTCCCGCGAGCGCGCGCGATCCTGGACGGCGTGCGGGACGCGGAGGCCGCGGTGCGCGCGGGAAAGGCAGCCCCCTCCGGGCGCTTCGTCGTGAGCGCTCCGCTCGTCTTCGGTCGGCGGGAAGTGGCTCCGCTCCTCTCCGACTACCTCGCGCGCCATCCGAACGTGACGGGCGAGCTCCTCCTGTCGGATCGGATCGTGAACCTGGTCGAGGAAGGCGTGGACGCCGCGGTCCGCATCGGAGGGCTCGAGGAATCCACGCTCCGCATGCGGCGCGTGGGCGCGACGCGACGGGTGCTCGTAGCGAGCCCGCGGTACCTCGCCGAACACGGGCGCCCGAGGCGCCCCGCGGACCTCGGAAATCACGCCCTGATCCAGCTCACGCCCCTGACTCCCCTCCCCGAGTGGCGGTTTCACGGGGCGCGGGGGAAGAAGCGGATCCCGATCCGGCCCGTGCTCGTGACGAACAGCGCGGACGCGGCCATCGTCCATGCTCACCGGGGGCGCGGCATCGCCCTGGTGCTCTCGTATCAAGTGGCGGACCTCTTGCGCTCCGGCGAGCTCGAGATCCTGCTCCCGAAGTCCGAACCTCCGCCCGCGCCGATCTACGTCGCCTTCCCGCCGACGCACGAGCCCTCCGCGAACGTGCGCGCGTTCATCGACCTGATCGTCGCGGGCCGCTCGTGGGACTTCGCCTCAGCGCCCAATCAACCGGTGTAGGAGCGAGAGGTCGACGTGCTCGCGGAGGACCGACGCGAGCCGATCGTACTCGTCCACGACGGGCGTTCCATCGGCGGCCGGTTCCGGGAGGCCGCGCCGGGTCCGGAGGGCGCGGAGGAGCGCGGTTCGCACCGAGGCGTTCTCGAAGAGACCGTGCAGGAGGGTGCCGACCACGACGCCGTCCGGCGATACGGCACCATCGAGCCCCTGGTCCTCGACGGGACCTTCCGCCACGAACGACGCGAGCGCGTCCGCCGCGGACACCTCGATTCGCCCCTGGTGAATGAAGTAGCCGCGAAGCGGCGGATCCGACGGCGTGCCGAGGAACGACGGGCGGCCGAGCGAGGCGCGGACCTGGCGGGTCCGCTTCTCCGATCCGAATCGAGTGACGGCGGGGAGGAGCTCGAGCCCCCGCGCCTCCGGAACGTCCGACTCCACGCCTTCCGGGTCTCGGATCGACCGCCCGAGGATCTGACAGCCGCCGCAGATGCCGAGCACGGGCTCGGCACGAGCCGCTCGACGGACGAGGGCCTCCGCCATGCCCGTCTCCCGCAGCCAGGCGAGATCCGCGACGGTGCTCTTCGTCCCGGGCAGCACGACGAGATCCGCCCCCTCGAGCTCACGCGGATTTTCGACGAAACGAACGACCACGCCGGGCTCGTGCTCGAGCGGGAGGAAGTCGTCGTGGTTCGAGACGTGAGGAAGGCACACGACGGCGATCTCCACCTCCGAGACGGAGGCGCGACGGCGGTTCCGGCGGTCGGAGAGCGCGACCGAGTCTTCGTCCGCGATCCGGAGGGCGTGCAGGTGGGGCACCACGCCGAGGACCGGGATCCCGGTGTGTTCCGCGAGGAAGCGGACACCGGGCTCGAAGAGCCGCACGTCTCCGCGGAACCGGTTCACGAGGAGCGCGCCGACACGGGCTCTCTCTCCGGGCGAGAGCAGCGAGAGCGTCCCGACGAAGGACGCGAACACGCCGCCGCGATCGATGTCACCGACGAGGATGACCGGAGCGTCCGCCGTCTCCGCGACGAACATGTTCACGACGTCCCGGTCCTTCAGGTTCACCTCGACCGGGCTTCCGGCGCCCTCGATCACGACGAGGTCGTGGAGCGCGCGGAGCCGCGAGAGCGCGTCCCGGACGATGCCGCGAAGCTCGTCCCGGTCCCGCTCGTAGTCCACGGCTCTCGCGCCGCCCCGGGCTTTGCCGAGCACGACGACCTGCGCGCGCGAGCCGGCCTCCGGTTTCAGCAAGATCGGGTTCATGTCCACGGTCGGCACCACGCGAGCCGCCGCCGCCTGCACCGCCTGCGCGCGACCGATCTCCCCGCCGTCCCGCGTGACGTAGGCGTTCAACGCCATGTTCTGCGCCTTGAACGGCGCGACCGAGAGCCCTTCGTCCGTGAACAGGCGACAGAGCGCAGCCGTGATGACGCTCTTCCCGACGGACGAGGAGGTCCCCTGGACCATGAGGGTCTTCGCGGTCACGACGATTCTTCCGCCGCGAAGGTTACTGCCCGGGCGGCATGCTCACGGCGGAAAAATCGGTTCCGCGCGACGTGAGCGCGCTGCCGCCGAGCGTGCTCCCGATGAGCACTCCGCCGGCGAAATACGCCCCCGAGTCCGACTCGGGGAGGATGTCGTACGTGAAGGCCGAGGCATACGGCACGACGCTCACGCGCGCGATGCGCACCCCCGAGAGCGCGTCACCGGCGCGGAGCTCGCCGAACGTCCGCCCGTCCGCGGTCGGGTGCGGCGCGCTGATCTCGAGGACGCTGCCGCTCGCGAGCTCGACCCGCACGACCTGGTGATTCGCGGCCGGCGTCCGGTGAACCTCGCGGATCGGCACGTCCACGACGCGGCCGTGGTCGACGCTGAGCACGCGATCACCGACGTGAAGGGCCGCGATCGCCCGCTCCCCGTCGGGGCCGAGGATCGGCGTGTCCGGCGATGCGCAGACGCAGAGCGGGCAGCCACGAGGACACGTACCGCCGGTCGCCTTCGGATCGTAGCAACCGATGGTGGTGAAGTTCGCGGTGACGCTGCAGCAGATCTGTCCCGGGGCGCAGCAGGTCGTTCCGCAGCAGGTGGAGTCCGGCGAGCATATGCCGGACCCCGGAGGGGGCGTGCACGGTGGGGCGCTGCAGTGACCCCCCGAGCAGAACGGCAGATCGGACGGACAGGCATTGTCGCAGGAACCGCAGTGCTGCGGGTCGTTCTCCGTGTTGGTGCAGGAGTCTCCGCAGCACGTGAAGTACACGCCGCACGTGACCGTGTTGCACACAGGGGCACCACCCGAGCCGGAGCCGCCGGAGTTCGGAACGCCGCCCGAGTTCGGAACGCCACCCGAGTTCGGTGCGCCGCCCGCGGACGGGAGCCCTCCCGTGGACGGAGCGCCGCCCGCGCTCGCTCCTCCGCCGCCCGTGGCGCGGCCGCCGCTCGAAGCTCCGTTTCCTGCGCCCGCGGTGCCACCGGAGCCGCTCCCAGAAGTGCCGCCGGTCGCGCCGCCATCCCGGTGACCGCCCGCGTCCGAAGAGAACGTCGATCCGCCGCACCCGGCGACGAGCATCAGCAACGGAGCGATCACGCCTGCGGCGTGCATGCGCTGGATCATCGAAGAAGCTCCCGCTCGAGGCCGGCCGTAAAAGTCCGTACCCGCCCTCGAACTATGGCGCGATTTCCTCCGGCACGCACGTGGCGGCGCTCGCTGGCCATCCGACGAGTCCGAACGTGCACATCTCGTCCTTCGAATAGTTGCCTGGGAGCACGTAGGACGCCGTCGGGTTCTCCCAGATGCACTCGAACCAGACGGCGTCGCCGGGCTCGAAATCCACGAGCGTCGGGTAGGTCACCTGGGCCTCGAAGTCCCACGGATCGACGTGCAAGAACGTCTCTTCGGCGGCGGGCCCCTGATGCGTCGCGACGAACTCGGCACCGACGCGGTGCATGTGCGGGAGCGACTGGAACGCGTGAAATGCCGCGTCGAACCGGCACCGCGTCGCGGAACGCTCCCGCGTCTCGGGGCGAATGGCCGGCACGGGCGCATCCAGTCCGAGATGGCGTGCGACGCGGGCCGGGCGCGCCGAATCGAACCGCACGGCGACGGACGCGATCGCCGCCGGAGCGTCGCTCACGCGTACCGCGTGCGCCTCGACGACGATCGTCCGTGCGTCCTCCGGGAGCGCGAGCCCGGTATCGGGGGGAAGCTCGAGCTCGGAGCCGCCGAGCACCCAGAGGTGAATGCCCGTCTCGTCGGGCGGGACGGGATCGCAGGAAAACGGCGTGGCAGTGGTCGGGAGGACCTCCTTCGTGACCCAGAGCTTCGCATGGTGGAGCGCGACGCCGCCGTCGGGCAGCGTCCATCGAACGCCGCGGACGTATCCGCCCAGGATCGGAGAAACGTCGAAGCCGTAGCAGAGGTAGGCTTCGTCCTCGGAAGGCGGAACGTCGGGGGAGAACTCGAGGCGAGCGGTGCTCTCCGTGCTCGACGGTCGCGACGACTCCTCCGTCGGCGTGCCACTGCACCCGAACGCGACGAAGAGCACTGCAGAAGGCGCCGCGCGCATCATCCTCGGTTCCGAAGCGTGCCTCGGGACGTTGCCTCGCGGAAGGGCCCGCCGGTGCGCTCATTGACCGAGACGTTGCGTGGTGTCATCCTTCCGAATCAGCGGGGCGGGTGTCCCGGGAGGTTCCGGATGAGCAGTCGCTTCAGCGGGTTTCTGGCCGCGCGATCGAGCGCGAGTGTCCTCGCGCTCTTCTGTGCTCTCTCCTGCGGCGGTGAGAACACGGGCGGCGCCTCCGCATCGGCTCGCACGTCGGGGGATTCCGGGAGCGGAGGGTCGGCGAACGAGGCCGGCGGGGCCGCTGGCCACCAGACGAGCGGAGCCGGTGGAGCGCTGTTCGGCGCGGGCGGAGCTCCGAGCAGCGGCGGGTCGTCGGACGCCGGTCCGCCGAACGTCGACGCCGGTCCCCCACCCCTCGTCACGTGTGGAGTGGACGCGGGCGCGGACGCAAGCCCCGACGCAGCGGTCTGCGCACCGCCCCCGTCCCGATGCGCGGACACTGAGACGCTCGTCTACTACTCCGGCGGCGCGTGCGTGGACGGCCTCTGTCAGTTCGTGACGGAGATCCTGCATTGTCCGACCGGCTGCGTGGACGGCGGGTGCCACAGGAACTTCACGCTGACGAGATGAGCGTCGGTCCAGCGGAAACCCGCCGCTGGGCGCGCCTCCACCGCCTACTCCTGCTGCTGGTCTGCGTCGGAATCCCGGCAGAGAGCTGGCTAGGGGACGACGGCGCACGCGCCTGGACGATGTACGCGCGAAGCGACGCGTTTCGACTGCGCATCCGCGCCGACGACGGCGACGGGCGAGCCTGGTGGATCGCCCCGACGGAGCTCGCCGCCCGAGCGAGCGGGGATCTACGGACCGTGCTGTCCGGAACCGAGCAGTTCCAGCTCGGACCGCAAGGGAGGACTCTCCGGAATCATCTCGGCGCGCTCGCCGGGTTCGCGTGCGCGGCCGCGCCGGGCGCGCGACGAGTCTCGCTCACGCTTTCCCTCCGCGCCCGCGAGGACGGCCCCGTGGAGGACGTCACCGAGGCGCTTCAGTGCGGAGCCCGATGAGCCGGAGAACGCCGGACGGACCTCCGGACGCGCGGTTGCTCGCGGTCTCGCGGATCGCGATAGCGGTGCTCGTGCTGGCCCGCACCACGCCTCTCCTCGCGCCGCTTCATCTGTCCTCCGTGGGAGACTCGACCACGCTGCTCGGCTGGCCCGAGCCGGGATTTTCCTTCGCGTTCCTCCCGGCGTGGCTCGTCGAGCTGCTCTGCGTGACGCGAACGCTCGGCGCGCTCGCGCTCGCGCTCGGAGCGGGCGCCGCGCCGGGTGGACTCGCGGTCGCCGTCTCGGGTTATCTGGTCGAAGCCCAATCCGTCTTCGGCCCGCCGGCAACGCTCCAGCTCCTCTATCAGTCGGCAGCGCTGCTCGGCCTGACGGACGCGACCACGACGCTCGCCCTCCGCCCGACTCCGCCGCGATCCATCCGCACGAGTCGCCTCCTGCTTCGGGCGTTCGTGGCGTCGGTCTACGGCTGGGCGGGCCTGTTCAAGCTCCGCCCGGTGTGGCAAGACGGCTCGACCCTCGAGGCGCTCCACCACGCCGGAGCGCTCTCCGGCCCCCTCGCGCGTGTGTTGCTCGCGAGCCACGCTTCTTCGGTCGCGACGGCGGTGACCGTCGCGCTCGTCGAGCTCGGGCTCGGACCGTGCCTCCTTTGGGGACGGACGCGCCGCTACGCGCTCGTTCTGGCGTACGGGTTCCACGCCGGCTTGCAGCTCATCGCTTCACCCGACTTCCTCGGCTTCGCGATGATGGCTCTGCTGCTCGCCTTCGTCCGGGACGGCGGGAGCGACGCCACCGAACGAGGACCGTTCGAGCGTCCGTGTCGACTCGCCCCGGCCCGTCCTTCCAGCGTCAGTGTCGACTCGTCCCGAGCCGTCCGGCGCGAGAGCTGCGGCGCGTCGCTCCTCCGCTCTCACTGAAGAGCCCGGCACGCGCGAGCATTCCCGACAGCGCGTCCAGATCGAGTGGCTTCCGGAGGAACGGGATCCGCCGCTGTGCCCGGCCGGACGACGGATCCTCGGAGCTCATGAGGACGACGGGGACTCCGGGCGCGCACGCTTCGAGTCGCGCAACGAAACCGTGGCCGTCGAGCCCCGGCATCCGAAGGTCCGTCACGACCAGATCCGGCGGCGCGGTCCTCGCCGAGCGAAGCCCCTCGATGCCGTCCCTGGCCTGCGTCACCTCGAACCCTTCGCCCTCCAGGAAATCCCGGAGCAGGAGCCGTGTCGGTCGATCGTCGTCCACGACCAGGATCCGTCGGCGGCGGGTTGCGGGGCTCTCGTGAATCACGACCCGGACCGGTGCAAACGGCGGGCCATGACTCTCGGCACCCGCGACCTCGTGCGGGGGTCGGGCTTTTCCGCGTCTGAATGCGCCGCTCCCGTGGCCGAACATCGGCAGATCTTGCGCAGCCGTGCACCGAAGCGCTGGGCGCTTGCCACCCGGAGCGAAGCGTGCGCGGACGGCGGCACCGTGGCGCGGCGCGGCGCGCCACGGTCCGAGCGTCGGCCGTCAGTTGCAGGAGTGGGTGCGCGTGTCGCAGGTCTGACCGGTGTCGCAGTCGGTGTCGGTGCGGCACTCCACGCAGCGGCCCGTGGTGTCCAGGCACAGCGTGCGACCACCCCGGCTGTTCGCGCAGTCCGTGTCGACGAGGCACTGCACGCAGTAGCCCTTCGTCGTGTCGCAGACCGGGCTTCTGCCGCTGCAGCCGCCCCCGTCCACGTTCGCGCCGCAGCTCGCCACGCAACGCCCGGAGGTCGTGTCACACGTCTCCCCGGCGTTGCAGTCGGTCGACGCGAGACACTCCACACAGCGATGCGTCGTCGTGTCGCACACGCCGCCGCCCTGGCCGCAGTCCGTCGTGGAGAGGCACTCGACGCACGTGGACGTCGCCGTGTCGCAGACGGGCCTGCCGCGCGTGTTCGCGCAGTCCGTGTCCGCGCTGCACGTCGTCGTCGGAAAGCCGCGCCCCCCGGCGCCGGGCGTTCCACCGTCGGGCGCGGTGCGCGTCCCGCCGGAGCCCGTCGTCGCCCCGGTACCGGTACCGGCGCCGCCGAGACCGGCTCCTCCGGAGCCCGAGAGGGATCCTCCCGATGCGTTCGAGCCGCCGCCCGTGCCCGACCCGGCTCCGCCGACCCCGGAGCCGCCCGTCCCGGTGGTGATGGGCGGGGCTTCCGCCGCGGGTTCATCGCTGCTGCCACAGGCAACTGCAGTGGTCACACCGAGTCCAGCCAGAAGGAAATGAAACGGCCTCATGAAAAACCTCCGCAGTGAGACGCGCGCCCCGATCGCTCACGCGCTCGGTTTAGTACCCGACCGCCCCGGAATGAGGCGGCAACCCCGCGGAAATGCGACCCGAAGATCTCCCGAAATTTCCGGGCCTGAAGGAAGGGCCCCCTCGGCCGTTGATCCGTTCGACATGGCCCAGCAGAGGCACGCTCCGCCGCCCCTTCCCCTCGCCGAAACGGTGCTCGAACGGCTCTGGTTCGCTGACGACGATCCGGAGCGCACGCGCTCGGAGGCGTCGAAGAGCCTCGCGCTCGAGATCGCGCGACTGAAGGGGCTGAAGCCGTTCCCCGTCGTCGCGCAGCGAGTGATGGCCATGGTCCAGGATCCGGAGGTCCGCGTGCAGGACATCAAGCGCGCGCTCGAGACGGACCCGGCGCTCTCGGCGCGCACGCTGCAGGTCGCGAACTCGGCGCTCTTTTCCGTCGGAAAGCCCTGCCAGACGCTGGAGCAAGCCGTCGTTCGTCTGGGAACCCGCACGGTGCACGACCTCATGGCGACCGTGGCGCTCCTCGGCATGTTCGCGGACGTCCGCGAGGCGGGGAAGCTCATCCGCGATCACTCCGTCGGGGTCGCCGCGATCGCGCGGACCCTCGTGCGACTGAACGGCTGGTTCTCCGGCGGCCACGTGTTCCTCGCGGGCCTCATGCACGACGTCGGGAAGCTCCTCCTCATGCAGACCGAGGAGATGCGCTACGACAATCTCTCGATCGAGGACGCCGAGGTGGATCGCGTCCATCTCCACGAACGGAAGATCTTGGGGTACGACCACGCGGTCCTCGGCGCTCACGCGATGACGGCGTGGAAGATCGGCGAGCCCATCGCGAAGGCCGTCGCGTACCATCATCAACCGGGGCGTGCCTACGCGGAAGGCGGAGACGTCGCCCTCATGGTGGCCATCGTGAGACTCGCCGATCGGATCGACCGCCGGGTCGCCACCTCGAGCGAGCCTCCGACGTCCGCCGAGCACTGGCTCGGCGATCTCGCGACGCTCGACTACCTGCGCATCGCTCCGGAAGACGTGCTCCGCGGGTACCCGGAGTTCGTCACGGCGCGGACGGACGCCCTCCGCACCTTCGGCTGAGGTCAGTACGACGGAGCAAGCTCCCTCCGGGCCGGTAGAATCCAGGAAAGCGCCCGCGCGAGCTCCGCGCGCGCGTCTTCCCGGACGACGTCCCCGTGCGCCATGACGAGCGTCCGGAACGGCAGCGCGAGCAGCCGCTCGGCGGCCTCGCCCATCGCGCGGCGGTCCTTCACGAACGCGAGCTTCCAGGCTCGGCTCGACGCGAGCTTGCCGTGGCACCCGACGGCCCAGAGCACGACGTTCGCGACGGCGCCCTCCGGCCGGCGGACGTGGAACACGAGGTCCGTCACGACGAGCGTCTCGGTCGCGCGATGGAAGAACGCGAACTCGTCCACGGCGGGCGCGCCCGCGAGATGCACGACGTCCACCGCGGCTCCGAGCCTCTCCGGCAGTGGCGCCTCCAGCGTGCCGTCGGTCCGGAGGTCCGGACGCTTCTGCCGGAGTCCCGCCGGCGCGAGCACGAGGGCGCCGGGGTACCGTTCGATGGCCGGAGCGAGGTAGAGGTGGTGCAGCAGGTTCGGCGCGACGAGGTATTTCACCTCACCGAGCGCGGCGATCCGCTCCTCGATTCCGTCCGTGAGCGGGATGGGAGAGACGAGCGCGACCTCGCCTCCTCCGAGCGAGAGCGCCGTCATGCGAGCGGGGAAGCGGAAACCGAGCGGGGGCAGGACTTGCGGGAAATCGAACAGGGCGAGCTCGGACATCGATGACCTCCAGGGACTCCGCTATGGTAAAGCTCCCTTGACCATTTAGTCAAGTATGCTTGACCAATGAAGCGACCCCCACGGGCGAAGCCCGAACACCGCGAGAAGACGGGCGATTTCGAGGCCCGGCTCGAAGCGGCGAAGCACGAGAGCACGCTCCAGCTCCTCTTCAAGGCGGCGCGGCTCCTCGACGAAACGGCGCTCGAGCGCGTCGCGGCGAAGCCGGGGCGCCCGCGGCTCCGCCGATCGCACATGAGCCTCTTCCCGCACGTCGACCTCGGCGGAACCCGCATCACCGACCTCGCCGAGCGGCTCGGGGTGACGAAGCAGGCGGTGTCCCAGCTCGTGGACGACCTCGTGGGGTTCGGCGTGCTGGCGCGGGAGAAGGACCCCGAGGACGCGCGCGCCGTCCGGGTCGTCTTCACGGAGAAGGGCCGCGAAGGGATCTTCGAGGGCCTCGCCGTCCTCCGCACGCTCGAGGGGGAGCTCGCGTCGGCGATCGGAGAGCGGCAGATGGCGGACCTCCGGCGAGCACTCGTCGCCATCCTCGCGAAGGTGGACCACGAGAGCGGGACGTGACGGGCGCCGTCCCAATGAACGTGCCCGGCGCGGATCGCTCCGCACCGGGCACTCTTTTCTCTCGTGTCCGGCTACCCGATCACGGCGTTCCGCCGTCGCCGGCGAAGCCGCTCACCAGGCATGTTCGCGCGGACGCGACGCAGGACTGGACCTGACCACCTCCCTGGACACATTGCACGAGCCCGTCGAAGCAGGCGCGAGCGGGTGGTGGCGGCGGCATGGGAAGTCCCGTCGGGAGCCCCGTCGGAAGCGGCGGGAGGCCGCTCGGAAGTCCCGTCGGGAGCGGCGGGAGACCGCTCGGGAGCGGAGGCAGGCCGCTCGGGAGGCCGCTCGGGAGCGGCGGCAGACCGGGCAATCCGCTCGGGAGCGGCGGCAGACCGCTCGGAAGCCCCGTCGGCAGCGGCGGGAGTCCCGACGGCAATCCACCGGGAAGCGGCGGGAGACCGCTCGGAAGTCCCGTCGGGAGCGGCGGAAGTCCCGACGGAAGTCCGGTCGGCAGCGGCGGGAGTCCCGACGGCAATCCGCCGGGAAGCGGCGGAAGACCACTCGGAAGTCCGGTCGGCAGCGGCGGGAGTCCCGACGGCAATCCGGGGAGCGGCGGAAGTCCCGACGGGAGCGAAGGCAGGCCCGGCATCGAGGGCAGTCCGGGGAACGAGGGCAATCCGCCCGTCGGCAGCGGCGGAAGTCCCGTCGGCAGCGGCGGAAGCCCCGAGGGAAGTCCGCTCGGAAGCGGAGGAAGACCGGGGAGGCCACTCGGCAGGGGCGGGAGACCGGGAAGCCCGCTCGGCAGTGGAGGGAATCCGCTCGGGAGACCCGAGGGCAGCGGCGGGAGACCGCTCGGAAGTCCCGTCGGCAGCGGCGGAAGGCCGGACGGCAGACCGCTCGGAAGCGGAGGAAGTCCCGAGGGAAGTCCCGTCGGCAGCGGTGGAAGGCCGGACGGCAGACCGCTCGGAAGCGGAGGAAGTCCGCTCGGAAGTCCCGTCGGCAGCGGCGGAAGACCGCTCGGCAGCGGAGGAATGCCCGACGGGAGACCGCTCGGCAGCGGCGGCAGATTGGAGGGGAGACCGCTCGGCACTCCCGTCGGAAGCGGAGGAACCGAGGGCGCGCCGCCGTCCGCTGGCGCGAGGGCGCCGAGGCACGAGCGAAGCGTCGCGTCGCAGTTCGAGCCGGCCGAAGCGCGGCACTGCAAGAAGGCGTCGTTGCACGCCCCGACGGCCTTCGCGAGCGCCGCGTCGTGCGCGTTCGCCGCGTCGTTGCACGTGCGGAAGTCGGTCGCGCACGCACCGAGCTTCGTCGGGTCCCCGTTCGCGGCGGCCGCGCACGTCCGCGCGTCCTTCTGACACTCGAGCACGTCGGAGACGAGCTCGGAGTACGCCGCGCCGACGTTCGTGACCTCTGCCGGAGCGGGCGACGACGTTCCTTCGCTTCCCGTCCCGGAGCTGCTGCAGCCCGCGGCGATCGCGAGCGTGATTCCGACGGAGGAGCCAATCGCGATGGCTCCGTACGTTCCGGTCTTCTTCCGAATCATCATCTATGTCTCGTCTCTCTTGGGGGCCGCGCCGGACCTACTGTTGCCCGCACGTGAGTGAACCGATCACCCGACCTTCCACTTCGGCCGTCGGGACCGGCAGATTGAGCGCGAGGGAGACGACGCGGCGCGCGCGTGAACGCGGCGAATTCACCGAAGACGTCAGACTTCACCGCTCCCGTCACGAGCGACGCGAAACGCGTCTCGATTCACGGGCGGAGGACTGCGCAAGAAACCGGCAACGTCAGGAGCCGCCGCGGCCAGCGCGCGTCGCCGCGGTCTCTATCGCGCGCTCGACCGCGGCGAGCAGCGTCGCGACGTCGTAGGGCTTCTCGAGCACGCCGCTCGACGCCGCGACCTCGGGACGCGCGGCGTCCACCTCGTAGCCGCTGCAGAGGAGCACGGGGACGTCGCTCCCCGCGGCTCGGATCCGCCGGAGCGCTTCGAACCCGTTCATCTCCGGCATCGTCACGTCCATGAGAACGAGGGAGAGACGATCCCCGCGCTCCTGCCACGCGCGAACGCCCTCGGCGCCGTTCGTCGCGGTGATCACCTGGTAGCCGTGACCGGACAGCGCGCGCGACGCGACGGTGCGGACGCCCGCGTCGTCGTCGACGACGAGAACCGTCCCACGGGCGGCCCCGGCGCCGCCCTCGAGCACGCTCCGCGCCTCGGACGTCGGAACGAGCACGGAGACCGTCGCGCCTTCACCGGGGCGCGAATCGATGCGGATCGCGCCGTGGTGCGCGCGAACGATGCCGAGCACCGCGGCCATGCCGAGGCCGCGGCCGTGGAACTTCGTCGTGAAGAACGGATCGAAGACGTGCGAGAGCGTCGCTTCGTCCATGCCCTCGCCGTCGTCCCGGACCTCGACGCAGACGAAGCTGCCGGGTTTCGCGTCGCCGTGGTAGCGCTCGAGATCGAGCTTCGTCGCGCGGATCCGCGACACGTTGATGACGACCTGGCCGGCGCTCTCTCCGATCGCCTCCGCGGCGTTCGTGACGAGGTTCATCACCACCTGCCGGAGCTGCGTCGAGTCCGCGTCGACGAGCGGGAGGCCGTCCTCCGCCTTCACGTGGACGTCCACGTGCTTCGGGATGAGCGCCGCGAGGAGCTTGGTCATCTCACGGACCACCCCCGCGACGTCCACGCGCTCGTGCTTCAGCCGGCCGCGCCCGGCGTAGTCGAGCATCTGCTTCGTGAGATCGGCGGCGCGGCGCGCTCCGAGCACGACGTCGTCCAGGAGCGAGCGCATGTCCGCGCTGCACTCCGGGAGATCCCGCGCGATGCTCGCGTTCCCGAGGATGGCGACGAGGAGGTTGTTGAAGTCGTGGGCGATCCCGCCGGCGAGCACGCCGAGGCTCTCGAGCTTCTGCGTGTGCCGCACCTTGTCCTCGAAGCGCTTCCGCTCGGAGATGTCGAAGAACGTCACCACGGCTCCCGAGACGGCGTTCGTCTCCGGGTCGCGCACCGGGATCGCGCGGAACACGGCCCAGGAGATCTCGCCGTCCGGCCGCCGGACGCCGAGCGTCGTTGCGGGTTGCGGTTGCCCCGTCGCGAGCGCGAGAACGACCGGATAGGAAGACGCCGGCGCGGGGGAGCCGTCCTCGAAGATCGTCACGGTCTCGAAGTCCTGGACGTACTTGCGGGAGAGCTCGTCGAAGGAGAGCCCGAGGATCTGGAGCGCCGCGCCGTTCGCGCGGAGGATCGAGCCGTCCGCCGCGACGTGGACGACGCCGCCGGGAAGCGCCTCGATGAGACGCTCGGTGAGCTCCTGGCTCTGACGAAGCAGGATCTCCGTCTTCTTCCGCTCGGCGATGTCGCGCTCGAGCTCGCGATTGGCGACGGCGAGCGCCTGGGCGCGCGCCTGGGAGCGTCTTTCGAGCTCGAGGTTCTCCCGCAGGAGCTGCGGATCGCTCCGCGTGCTGAAGTACGCCGGCACGTGATAGTCGACGATGCGGGGGGCGAGGTGCGGGTGACGCTCGCGGTATCTCGCGACGTGGTCCTCTATCCGATCCGGCGGCGCCATGATGAAGCGACACACGTCGTCTCCCTTCGCGCGGCAGAGGATCTCCGTCGCGACCAGGGGCAGACCGAAGCTCTCTTCGCACCATCCGGACGAATAGCCCGCGTTCATCGTGCAGACCGGCGCGTGAGCGGATTTCTCCGCGAGCCGCCAGGAATCGGACTCGAACGAGTACGGGTGATCGTAGAGGAGATAGAAGTCGCCGTCGTTCGACGGCTGGCTCTCGTCCGAGATGTCCACGAAGGCCCAGCCGGCGTGGGCAAAATGGATCGGACCCGCCGAGAGCTTCGCGATCGGATCGGTCACCTTCATGCGCTCGGCGAACGCCTTGGCGTCGGCGATGCCCATGGAATGGGCGACGTCGAACAGGAGCCCGCTCGCCACCCGGGTCGCCTCGATCGGATCGGGGTAGAGAGCCGAGACCATCGCGTGGAACTCGACGGAGAGCGACGCGGCGCGAACCAGCACGTAGCGCTGGCCGCACACCTCCACGGTGCCTCGCTCCGGAGAGGACGCCTGGTCCGCGAAGTACTCCGTCACGTACCGCTGGGCCTGCTCGAAGAGCGGCGCGAATTTCTCGGGTACGCGGACCGTCCTCAGCATCCGGTCTCCCACGCTTAGCGGGACGGAAGGAAAAAGTCAGGCCGTTTCCGGCTTCCGCGCCCGACCCGGCCATTCCCGACCGCCGCGCGACCGTTGGACAAGCCAGGAAGACCGGGCGATCATGGCCGCCGAATGAGCGGGGACCCCTCGGATGCCGAGCTCGCGCGCCTGCGGCTGCGCGTCGCAGAGCTGGAGGCCGCGCTCGCCCGGGAGCCGCGACACGCCTCCGGGGAAGGCAGCCTGCTCCCGGAAACCCTGACGGCGCGGGAAGCCAAGCTCTCCGAGGTGGAACGGGCCGCGCACCTCGGGACCTGGGTGTGGGACACGCGCTCCCAGGCCGTCTCCTGGTCGGACGGGCTGTACCGGATCCTCGGGTACGACCCGAAGCGTGTGGCCCCCTCCGTCGACGCCTTCTACGCCGCCGTGCATCCGGAAGACCGCGCGCGCGTCCAGGAGACGTCGCAACGAAACGCGGAGACCGGCGACACGGGCACGCTCGCGTGCCGCATCCGGTGGGAGACGGGCGAGATCCGGGAGGTGGTGCTCGACGGCACGGCCATCCGGTCGCCGGAGGGTCGGCTCCTCGGGTTCGCGGGCACCGTCCTCGACGTCACCGAACGGAACGCGAAGGAGCGTGCCCTCGCCCGGAGCGAGGCTCTCCTCGGCGAGGCGCAGACCCTGGCCCACGTCGGGAGCTGGGTGTGGGACCTTTCCACGGGGGCGACGGAGTGGTCGAAGGAGCTCTACCGCATCGTCGGCCTTCCCACGGACGCGCGGGCGAGTCGGCGGCTCTGGCTCGAGCGCGTGCACCCGGACGACCTCGCCCGCTTCAAGCTCGCGATCGACCAGGTGGTGGGCGGAGCGGACCTGAGCTCGGTCGACGTCCGCGTCGTCCGTCCCGACGGCGAGATCCGGTGGATCCAGGGCACGGCGCGCGCCCTCCACGACGCCGAAGGGCGCCGCGTCGGATACACCGGAATCGTCCACGATCTGACCGAGCGGCGGCGCCTCGAGGACCAGCTCCGGCAGTCGCAGAAGATGGAGGCGATCGGCCGGGTGGCGGCCGGCATCGCGCACGACTTCAACAACGTCCTCACGGTGATCCGAGGCAACGCCGACATCCTGCTCATGGAGAACCCGAACGAAGAGCTCCGTCAGATCGCGGAAGCGGCGAGCCGCGCGACCGAGCTGACGCGGCTCCTCCTGACGCTCGGCCGGAAGGCTCCGCTGGATCCGAGAGAGATAGACCTCGCCGAGGAGATCGAGCGCTCGCTCCGCATCGTCAGACGGCTGGTCTCGAAAGAGGTGTCGATCGAGGTCGACGTGAAGCGTCCCCTCTGGTCCGTCGTGGCCGATCCGACGCAGGTGCACCAGGTCGTGTCGAACCTCGTGCTGAACGCGAACGACTCGATGCCCGCGGGCGGCTCGCTCGTCCTCCGTCTCGAGAACGTCGTGCTCGATCCGGCGTACGCGCGCGAGCACCCGGACGCGCGACCCGGCGAGCACGTGCTCCTCGAGGTCCGGGACACGGGCACCGGCATGACGGAGCACGTCAGAGCGCACGCGCTCGAACCGTTCTTCACCACCAAGGAATCCGGAAAGGGAACGGGCCTCGGCCTCCCGACCGTGTTCGGCATCGTCCGCCAAGGCGGCGGAAGTCTGGACATCGAGTCGGCGCCGGGCCGCGGGACCAGCGTTCGCGTCTTTCTTCCGCGCGCCGTGCCCTGAATCGTGGCTGCTCGCGGCCGCCGCGCGGATGCGGCTCCGCGTGCGTCGTGGAGTGACGCGCTCCCGGTGTTCGGCTTCGCTCGCATCGGGTGCATCGCGTCACGCAGCTTCTTCGCGGTGACCCGCAACGGGCATCAGTGGTTTCCACGAGTTGCGGCCGGCACGGTCCTTGGATCCGCCCGGCGTGTGACCAGCCAGGGTTCCGCGCCGCTGCCCGACCTGTTCGGAAGAGCCACGATCGTCCTCCGGGGCCACGAGGGTCTCCGGGGCGCCGTGGAGGAGATGCGGACGCTCTGCGCCGGACTCCGAGCGGAGGCCCCCGTGGCGTTCGAGCAGGCGCGGGGTCCCGTCGACGCGTTCCTCGATCACCTGATGGCGCATTTCGCCGCGGAAGAGAGCCCCGACTACTTCGGCGCGCTCGTCCTCGACTCGTTCGGCATCGCCCGGAGCGTCGAGCGCCTGATCGCGGAGCACGTCGAGATGAGGAAGACCATCACGGCTCTGCGCGACTTCGCGAACCCGGGACGGCGGAGAATCGAATTTGCGGTCCTGCTCGAACGCCTCCTCGACGACTTCACGGCCCACGAGCGGGGCGAGAGCGCCGCCATCCAGGAGTTCCTGAGGCCATCTCACGAACGCACCAAGCGTCGCCGCAGGGCCCCGTGACCCCGGAGCGAGAGCGCAGTAGGGTCCTCTCATGAAACGGATTCAGCGCATCGTCGTGGGTACGGATTTCAGCGAAATCGCCGAGCGCGCGGTGGATCACGCCGTCGATCTCGCGAAGGCGGTCGGCGCGGCGGTGACCCTCGTCCACGCCTACGAGCTCCCGGCGCTCGCCCTGCCAGACGGCGTCGTCGGGGCCTCGCTCGAGTTCTCGAACCAGCTCGCGACGGAGGGTCTGAAGCGCCTCGAAGCGGCGGCAGCGAAACGGAAGGACTCGGGCGTGGCGCTCACGACGCTACTCCGGCTCGGCGCTCCCTGGGACGAGCTCAACACCGTCGCCGCCGAGCAGCAGGCGGACATCATCGTCGTCGGGACCCACGGACGACGCGGCTTGTCGCGCGCGCTCATCGGCAGCGTCGCCGAGCGACTCGTGCGGACGGCGTACTGTCCGGTCCTCGTCGTTCACGCGGGCGTTCCGGCTTCGTGAGCGGGAGGCGCGGGGCGGT
>DASZXK010000098.1:0-13724 GCA_035545855.1 Polyangiaceae bacterium | reverse complement strand
CGAAGGCTTCAACCTCAAGGCAAAGCTCGTCAAACGCAGAGCTTTCGGATATCGCTCGTTTCGGAACTACCGACTGCGACTCCTAAATTCCTGTGCTCACTGACTTTTCGAACGCGACCCACCGCGAAACGAGATGAGCCTGGGCAACGCGGTGGGAGCCACCGCGTGAGGTCTTCGTAATCTTTCGGGAATCGTTGTGCGAAGGGAGGGACTCGAACCCTCACAGGAGTTACCCCACTAGCACCTCAAGCTAGCGCGTCTGCCATTCCGCCACCTTCGCGTGGGGAGCCGGGAAATTAGGCGGATGGCCCCCAAAGTCAATGGGGAATCGCGACGTAACCCCCGGAAAATGCCGCGTTTGCCCGCGCTCCGTCGGCTTCCCTCAGCCGCGGGGGATGCGGGTGAGGACGTCGACCAGCTCGCCGATCTCGAAGGGCTTCCGGACCCAGGCGGCGATGCACGGCGAGTCCACGTCGGGCGCGACGGAGCCGCTGATCACGACGACGGGGAGGCCCGGGCGCTTCTCCGTGATGAGGCGGAGCGTCGCTTCCGGGTCCTTCCCGAGGGGAGATAGATCCAGGAGCGCGACGTCGAAGACGCCCTGGCCGAGAGAGGCGGACAGCTCCGCGAGCGTGCTGACGGGCGCGACGGTCGCGCCGCGGGTCGTGAGGCCGAGGTCCACCAGGGCCTGGACGGCAGGGTCGTCTTCCAGGAGGAGGACTCGGACGCCGTCGAGGGAGGGCGGCGGGATGGTGCGGATGGCTCGCGAGGGCGCCTCGCCCATCGGCCACGTGAGCTCGAAGACGCTGCCCGTGGGGCCCGTGCTCGCGAGGCCGAGACAGCCGCCGTGCTGCTCGGCGAGGGCGTGCGCGTGACGGAGCCCGATGCCCGCGCCGCCGGGGCGCGTGCTGTCCGGAGATTCGAAGAGCGTGGCGACGCGCTCGGGAGCGATGCCGGGGCCGCGGTCCACCACGCGGAAGCGCATCTGCGCGCCGCACGTCTCCACGACCAGCGCGACGTCCGTCCCGCGGGGGGAGAAATGGACGGCGTTCAGGAGCAGGTTCACGAGGATCTGCTGGGCCACCGGGGCCGCGACGAGCAGCAGGTCTTCCTCCGCGCAGTCGTGCGCTTCGACCTTCACTCCCTGGCGAAGCGCTTCCTGCGCGACGCCGAGGACCGCGTCCCCCGCGATGGAGAGCGCGCTCCGCGTGACGTGCGTGTCTTCCACGTCCGCGCCGATGGCGCGACGAGCGATCGCGTGACCGAGCCGCGCGTGGGAGAGTGCGACGTCGATCGCGTCCTGCACGTTTCCCTCGTGTGCCTGGTTCTTTGCGGCATCGAGCCAGCCGAGCACGACGGTGAGCGTGTTCGAGACTTCGTGGAGAGCACCGGCGAGATCCGCCTGCACGGGCTCCGGAGAGCCCGGGTGTGGTGCGCCCGGCCGTTTCACGAGGGACACACTATTACAGCGCGGCACCATGAACCAGCCCCCGGCGGATCCGATGTAGCGCCGTGTGCGACGCGGTGCGACATGGTCAGTCCGGTCACTCCAGCGCGGAGGGCAATACCAGCTCGAAACGGCCGTCAGGACCTGCACGGGTTTCGGCCACTTGCAGGACCGAGCGGATGCACCGCGCCGTCGGAGAACCGGCCTTGCGAGTGGTCGCAGCGGTCCCGCAATCCTGAAGGCCCGCCGGCGAATCGATGACGGCGCCGGACTGGTCCCGGAGGACGTACGCGCGGATGAGGGCGTTCGCGATGGGCACGGCCTCACGATCCGGCGACGGGATCTCGACGACGCCGTGATGGATGATCGGAAGGGGCACGGTGAGGGTGCCGAGCGCGAGGTCTCCGGCGACCGAGACGTTCGGTCGAACGAACCACGGATAGGCGGTGCCGTCCGCGGAGCGTGCGACGAGGTCGAAGAGCGCGGGACCTTCCGCCGTGCACGAGCCGCAGTCGACCTCCGGGAGCACGAACTGCCCGCCGTTCACCACGGCGCTCGACGTGCGCGGGACGAAGGCGTCCTCGCCGAGCGCGACGTCCAGGACTCCGAGGGGTTCCTCGGAGCACGCCGCGGCGTCCTGTCCGAACGGGCAGGCGCGACGGTCGATCGTCGCGGCGCGGAGCTCCACGGTCGCGCGATCGGCAGCGCCGCCGCCCGCGGCGTTCACGAGGCCGCCGGTGACGCGCGCGGCGCGGGGGACGGAGATGAGCTTGCCGGCCTGGGGGGCGCCTCCGTCGGCCGACCCGCTCGCCGCGCAATCCGTGGACGTGCCCGTCTTCGTGCAGGCGACCGAGATCCGGGTCTCGGCTGCGGCGAGACCGAGCCCCACGCGCGGGACGATGCGGGCGCGATACTCGCCGGGGAGGAGGCGGGTCGAGAGCTTGCCGTCTTCCCCGACGTCCACGGTCACGGTGTGCGTGGCGAAGATACCGGCGCGGACGCCGTCGAGCTTCGTCGCCGTGAGCTCGACGCTCCCGGGGACGGCCACGGGATGATCGGCCTCCGTGCCTTCTTGCCAGACCCACGACTCGACGAGCACGGGCGAAGGAAACGGACCGATGTTCGGGAAGACGGCCTTGTCCGGCCTGGCCGCCTCCAGCGCGGCGCGCTCCGCGTAGATCGTCGGAGCGACGACACCGGTCGGCGGAGTGAGCCGAACGAGCTCTTTTGCCGTCGTGTCCCCGGCGACCAGGGAGAACCGGAGCGGCCGGGTGTACGAGCCGCCGCCCTGGCCGTCGGGCGACCAATCCGACGCGCGGAGGACGACGGTGTCCGAGAGGACCGCTCCGGTGACGGGGTGAATGACGTCGACCGTGTATCCGTCGAGCGATGGTTCCCCCGCGGCGCTCGCGGGCCAGGGGATCACTACCGGCTCCGTCACGGGCGTGTCCGCGATCACCTTCACGCAGCCGGACGCCGACACGCCGCGCTTGAGCTGCGGTACGACGGAGCATGCGACGGGGACGCCGGCATCCGAGAGCGCGGGCGCGACGAGCGGCTCCACGTAGACGTCGTAGAGCGACTGGAGATTTCCGGGGACGGTGACGGCGAACTCGTAGACGGAGCCGTCGTTCGCCGCGGTCCCGCTCCCGCGGAGGAGCGGGCCGCAAGGGTCGGTCGCGTCGACCAGGACCTGCTGCGTCTCGGCCACGTAGCTCTGCGCGGACAGCCCGTAGGACTCCTCCTGCGGCGTGACGGTGACTCGCACCTGGACCGAGCGCTCGCCGGGACAGTTCGTGCCCGGCGAGACGAAGCCGCGCACCGTGGTCGCCGGGCGCAGATCGATCTTCGTGTCCTCGTTGCTCTGATCGAGACCGGAGAGGATGCGGAGATCGCGGATGCCGCCGACGAGCTGAGCGCTCGTGGGCGGCGCGACCTCGACGAGGAGCGACGAGAGATCCCCGCCGTACGCGACGCACGCTCCGGACCAGCACTTGCCGAGCCCGCAGTCGGAGTTGTCCGTGCACTGGTTCTCGGGGAGGCTCCCGCTCGCGGACGTGGAGTCCAGATGGACCGTGCAGGAGAGCGCGGCGAAGGGGACGAGCCACGGCAGGACGATTCTCCGGAGCCACGCGGTCACTGGGTCCCCCCCTGGCCGCTGATGCCGCACGTCGTCCCCGTGGCTCCGAGCCCGAGGAACCAGGTGACCTGAGCCGCGGCGAGCGCGTCCACGAGGAGGTAGCCGTGCCCGATCTGGAAGTTCGAGTTGTGGGACAGGATCATCGTCACGGAGTGACAGCCGGGACCGGGCTTGAGCTCGCTCGACCAGGGCCAGTGGAAGGTGACTTCGCGGTTCGTCTGCTCGGCGAACGGTCGAGGGTCGGCGTCGACGACGGAGACGCTGTTGTTGATGATGTTGTCGAGCCCGTCCCCCCCGGTGGGGAGGTCCCAGACGAAGTACGCGACGAGCGCCTCGCCCTCGTCGTCCGAGCGGAACGGGACGGTGAAGTCGATGGTGTCCCCGGTGACGATGACCGGCGCCGTGGTGGACGGCGTGACGAGGCTCGTCTCGATCACCGGCGGGACCGGGATCGCCGCCTGATACTCCGGCGGAGTGTCCAGGCACGCTGTGATGGCGGGCGCCACGAGCAGCGAGAAGAGCGAAGCCCGTGCCACGGGAAATCGGGCCGACGGGCGCCGACCGGTAGAGGCGGGCCGTGACACGGCTGTCACACCTTCCGCCGATCCGCGTTCGACGCCGTCGCTCTCCGGGTTCTCATCACCGAGACGCTCAGACTGTACCAAACGTCCCGCTCGGGGGCCTCGGGCCTCCCCGGGCCTGATTGAACCGGGTGGCGGCGTATTCCGGGCTCGTGGCGAGACGCACCAGATCCGCGATCGCCGGGCTGGACGAGCAGAGCGCCGCGAGCCCGCCCGGCGCGTCGAGCCCCCACGTGGAGATGCCGAGATCCGAACACGCTTCTCTCACGGCCACGGTGAGGTCACCCGAGACGAAGAGCCCCGCCCGCCGCACGGCCTGGCGCGCGGCGTTCCGCGCCTGCTCGTAGTCCATCGCGAGGGCGTCGTCCGTGAGCTCGCGGAGCCGCCGCTGGGCCCGCGCCGGCATGCTCTCCCAGAGCATCTCCGCGAGCGTCGCGACGGCGGCGAGGTGGCCGCGCCCGGCTTGCGGCGGTCCGAACGCGGCGACGAGGGCGCGGAGGACGTTCTCCACCTGCGCCTGCGGAGCTCCGTAGATGAGCACCTGTTCGGGGAGGGTCGCGGCGAGCATGGCTCCGAGGTGATACCCGAGCGACGTCGATTCGCCGCGCACCTCGCCCGTGAGCACGAGGGCCGGCGGCGAGAGGAGCGCGACGTTGATCGTGACGGGCTCGCCGCTCTTCCGCTGGAAGAGCGGCGTCCGCGCCATTCCGAGGAGGCGGCTCGCCGAGCCGAACATCCGCGCGATGGGCGTCGGGGTGTTCGGCGCGACGCGCTCGAGCCCCGTCACGCCGTAGCTCGACGGATCCCGCCGGAAGAGGTGCGGCGCGCCCGTCCACACGAGGCCGAGCGCTTCCGTCGCCGGGCACGCGGTGTCGCGGAAGAGCACCGCGTGGACGCGATCGGGCTGCTCCACCTGGTCCGAGAGCGGCGGCGGCTCGACGGGCTGGGCCTTCGCGTCGAACGCGCGGAGCACGTGCTCGACCGCGCGCGCGTAGACGATGTTCCGGTCGGCGAGCGTCGCCTCGTGGAGCTTCCGGAGGACGCCGCGATCTCCGGGGAGGAGGTGCGCGACGCGCCGGCAGACCGTGACCAGATCGTGGGCGCGCTCCGGACGGTTCTCGAGCTTCAGGATGAGCTCGTTCCCGGCCTCTATGGAGCCCCGGGCGAGCGCGGCGAGGAGCTCTTCCTCGTTCGCCGTGGAGATCCCCCAGGCGGGCGGCGGGCGATTCGAGCGCCGCTCCTCGCCGAGCGCCAGGACCGTGGTCGGCTGGAAGGGCGCGCTCGGGAGCTCCTCCGTTCGGCCGACGGACGGCGGGATCGGCGACGTCTCTTCGGGCACGGTCGACGACGGCGGCGCGTCTTCCGGATCGAATGCGTGAGTCCGCGGCGCGGAACGCTCGGGAACGGGCGGCCGCCTCGAGCCCGGCGCCGGCGGCGCGGGCGACGACGGATCGGTCGGCCGCCTCGAGAGCGGGGGCTTCGGCGGAGCACTCGCGCGGAGGCTCCCCGGGGCGCGCGAGGGGACCACGGAACGCGTCGGCGAGACGCTGATCCGCGCCTCCGCCGGCGGCGCGGGGCGACCGCTCGTCGGCGCGGCGCTGAATCGATACTCGGTGGGAGACGGGGAGCGACCGCTCGTCGGCGCGGACGCTCGATCCGTCGGAACGACGGGGGGAAGGCTCGGCGAGGGCCGCGCGTCGCTCTTCGGCGGGGCGTCGGGCGCCGTCGAGGACGACAGGGGGCGACCGCTCGGAGTGCGCCGGACGAGATCGAACGGCTCGCCGACGGGTGGCCGGCGAAGCTCGATCACGGGTTCCGGCGCGACGGGCCTCCGCGACGTGAGCTCGATGACGGCCTCGGCCTTCGGCGGCGCGATCGAGTCGTGAACGGCCGCTTCGATCGTGTCCCCGATGGAGGGCTCGGACGGAGGCGGCTCGGACGGCTTCGGGGCCGGCGGCTTCGGGAGCTCCTCCGTCGCGGGCGGCTCGCTGATGCGCCCGAGCTTCGCGTGGAGGGCGCTCTGAGCGCCGAGCGCGCGGGCGCGCGTGTCGGGCATCGCGGCGGCGATCTCGAGGTACTCGATGGCTCTCTCGTTGAGGTTCGCGCGCGAGGCGGCGTCCGCAGCGAGGAGAGCGACCTCGCCCCGGCGGCGGAGCTCCCTCAGATCTCCGTCGAGGGCGGCGTCGAAGAGCGGCAGGGCGCGCTCCGGTTCCCCTCCCCGCGACAGCCGCTCGGCCATTCCGAGCGCGACCAGCGGGAGCGGGCCGAGCTCGGCGTGGACGCGGGAGAGCTCGCGCATCCCCTCCCCCTCGCTCACCGCGACGTCCATCGCCTCCGCGAGGAGGAACGCCGAGAGCTCGCGGTCCGCGGGTGCGAGCGCCTCGCGGATCGCGCGAATTTCGGCGATCGTGGCGGACGCTTCTTCCCGCGCGCCCGCCCCGCGGTGCCGGTACTCGAGCCACCGGGCGAAGAGCTGCGGCTCCGGCGCGTCGCGGGCGATCCGCGCGGCTCGCTGCGCCTGTCCGAGCGCCATGACGAGCTGGTTCGCGGCGAGGGCGGCCCGCGCCGCTTCCACGAGGAGCGCGGCCCGCGCCCTCGGCGGCTCCATCGAGGACAGGGCCATCTCCTCGAGCGCCTCCGACAGGGCACGAGGGTTCTCGCTCCGTCGCTCGATGTCGACCCGGAGCGCGACGAGCTTCGCGGTGCGCGGGTACTCGCTCATCTCCGAGAACACGCGCTTCGCGGATTCGACGTCTCCGCCGTCGAGGTAGGCCTGACACGCGCGCCGCGCGAGCTCGCCCGCTTCCGTTCGATCCTTCGGTATGGTGCTCGCTCGAAGCCAGAGCGGCGCCGCCCGGAGCCGCGCCCCGAGCCGCTCGTTCAGATCGGCGAGCTTCGTGAGGACCGCGAGCGAATCTCCGGCGTCGCCGAGGAGCGCGGTCAGCTCGGTGCGCGCGTCCTCCGGACGGCCGAGGCGCGCTTCCAGGACCTCCGCGAGCCGGAGCCGGACCTTCCGCGCGTCGTCGGCCGTCTCCGCCAGGCGGACGCGACCCCGGAGGAGCTCCACCAGCGTCTCCCAGTCCGCGCGTTGTTCCGCGTCCCGCTCGAGCGCCGCGAGCGCCGTCGTGTCCCGCGGCTCGATCTCGAGGATCTCCTTCTGCCGGAGCAGAGCGCCCGCGTCGTCACCGTGCTCGGCGAGGAGCGGCGCGAGGCGCCGGAGGAGCACGAGCCGCTTCGGAGGCTCCGTCTCCACGTCCACTAGGCGAGCGAGCGCCTCGATCTGGCGCCGGCCGTCGTCGGTCTTCCGCGCGTGGTTCAGGAGCTCGACCAGGAGGTCGCGATCCTTCGGGGCCCGCGCGAGCGCCGCGTCGAGCGCCGCGAAGGCCTCGTCCGAGCGCTCCTGATCGGCGAGCAAGGTCGCGAGCTCCCGCGTCCGCTCCCGGAACTCCTCCGGAGACTCTTCCTCGGAGAGGAGCTCGCGGAGGAGCTGCTCCTCCCTGTCCTTCCGGCCGCTCTGCCGCGCGAGCACGAGGAGCCGCGCGTGAAGCGACTTCCTCTGCTCGGGCGAGATCCGCTCGAGCGCCGCGGCCTCCTCGAGGAGCGTCATCGCCGAGGCGAAATCGGCGGCGGCGGAGGCGCGTTCCGCGCGCTCCTCGAGATCCGCGAGACGACGCTCCACGGGAACGGCCGCGAGGATGCGCCCGAGGACGTCCAGGTCCCCGGCCGACCGCGCAGCGGCTTCGGCGCGCCGCACGAGGGCCTCGTCGTCGGGCTCCTTCAGCGCCATCGTGACGAGGAGATCGGCCGCGGAGCGCGGGTCGTTCGCGGCCTCCGCGACTCGCGCGGCGAGGTCCACGAGCGGGAGCGCGACGTTCTCGTGCGGCGAACGCGCGAGCGCCTTCACCTTCTCGTAGAAGGCGCGCGCGAGCGCTTCCTCGGCGGCGAGCGCCGCGGCGTGAGGGACGAGCTCCACGAATTCGTCGATGCTCGCGTCGCAAGCCGCGGCGCGCTCCGCGCAGTGCACGGCGAGGGCCGCGCCGCGGAACGTCTCGAGCGCCGTCTTCGCGGCGAAGATCGCGGCGCGGCCGCCGTCGGGCCCCTCGACGCGGGGGAGCATCGACCGGATCGCGCGCCCGTACCGGAGCTCCGCGACGTCCCGCTCCTCGGGCAAGGTCTGCACGAGATCCGTCACCGCTGCGGCGAGGGAGCGGAGGGTCTCGCCGTGCGGGTTCGCCTCGAGCGCCCGGAGGAGGACCTCCACGCGCTGGCGCTTGCCGTCCTCGCCCGAGCCGGCGATGAGGGCGGCGCGCCGGAGCCAGGCCGCGCGTTCCTCGGGGCCCTTCGAGCGCGACGCGACGCGCTCGATGGCCTGAACGCTCTCCGTGGAGTCCTTCGTGCGCTCCGCGAGGCGCATCATGAGGACGAACGTGACGCCCTCGGCGGGCACCGCCTCGAACGCCGCGATCGCGTGCCGGAGCGCGCGCTCCCTGAACCCGCGTCGTTCGAGCTGGCGCGCGGCGCGGTAGTGCGCGGCCCGCTCCCCGTACTGCCCGAGGACGCCGCGCGCGACGATGTCGTACGCGCGTTCGAGCTGATCGACGTCCTTGTCCGTCGCGGCTCGCTCCGCGACGGCGAGGACGTCGGCGCGGGACGAGTCCGCCTCGAGCGCGCGGATCGCGATGGCGAGGGCCTCCGCCGTGAGCCCGCCGTCCAGCGCGACGCCCGCCGCCGCGGCGAGGGCGCGCGCGACGTCGTTCCGGTTCCGGCGCTTCGTCGCGATCTCGTCGAGACGGCGGACCGCCTCTTCGTGGCCGCCGAACGTCACGAGGTCCCGGGCGAGCCGCTCGAGACCGTGCTCGCCGTCGAGGGACGCGCCGCGCTCCCAGGCCTTGATCGCCCCTTCCCGATCGTCGGCGAGGTCCCAGAGCGACGCCCCGAGCTCGCGCCACGCCCGGGCCGTCCCCTCGAGGTCCGCGGACGAGAGCGCGGACAGGGCCTCTGCGCGGCCTTCGAGGAGCGCGAGATCTCCGTCGGAGCCCCGCGGCGGGAGCGCGACGTCGATCTCCGCGAGGACGGCGGAGGCGTCCGCGCCCTCCGCGAGCGCCCGCACGAGCGAGCGCGCCGCGCCGTCCGCGTCCCCGGCGTGTCGGCGCCGCCTCGCGAGATCCAGGAGGAGCTCGGCCCGATCCGTCCCGGGCGTCCCGGAGGCGAGCTTTCGCTCGATGATCGCGATGGAGAGCCCGCGCTCGCCGATGGAGTCCGCCGCCGCGAGCACGGCCTCCGACAGCTCGCGGATGCGAGGTCCGAAGACGTCCAGCGCGCGCCGCGCGAGCGCCGCGCCGCGCGGCGGGTCCAGCTCCGCGAGCCGGCACACGGCGCGGCTCACGTTCGGCACGAGCGGCCCGAGCGGCTCCGGCTGGGAGAGCAGCCACGCGAGCGCATCGCCGATCTTCGAGGCTTCCCCGGCGACGGTGACGCGAGCGAGCAGCGCCTCGGCGAGATCCAGATCGCCCGGACGGAGGGCGAGGCCTCGCTGGGTCCAGGCGAGGGCCTGGGCGGGCTCGGACAGCGCGTCGTAGATCTCCGCGAGGGCACGGCACAGATACACGCGCGGCAAGACGACGCCCGCGGCGCGCTCGAGCGCGGCGGCCGCGACGCGATCCCGGCTCGTCATCACCGCGCGCGCGAGGGACGCGATGGAGCGCGGGGAAGCGCCGTCGGCGTGACACGCCTGCTCCGCGGCGCGCCGCGCGCCGGCTTCGTCCCCCGCGGCGAGGAGCAGATCCGACGCGATGCTCGCGAGGAGAGCGTTGTGCGGCCCGTCGAGGAACGCGCCGTTCCGGCGAAGCGCCTCGGCGCGCAGCGCGTCCCGACCCGCGTTGGTCGCGAGCGAGAACAGCATGGCCACGCCGGCGCGGCTCGCGGCGTTGTCCTGGAGCAGCGCTTCGAGGAGGGCGAGCGCCCCGGCCGAGTCGCCCCGCGCTCTCGAGAGCGCGGCGAGCGCGAGGCGCGCCCGTTCGACCTGGCTCCGCGAGAGCCGCCGCTCCAGATCCCGGAGGAACAGGAGCTCGAGATCTCCCGCGCGCTTCGTCCGCACGAGGACGCGCTCGAGCGCGAGGCGATACGGCCGCTCCTCCGGGGCCTGCTCGACCAGCTCGAAGAGGATCCGGAGGTACTCGTCGACGTCGTCGGGACGGCCACGGAGCGCCGCGGCCGCGACCCGGAGGTGGTCGAGGCGCTCGGGCCCCTTCGCCTCGGCGAGCTGGACGCGGGTCGCGGCGAGCGCTTCGTCCTGGAGACGCGCACGCGCCGCGAGCCGGCTCGCGATCCCGCGGAGCTCTTCGTCCCGGTCCGAATCCCCGAGGAGCCGGCGGACGGCCCAGAGCGAGAGCGAAGGATCCCCGAGGCGCTGATCGGCGAGGAGGAGGAGCTCCCGGAGGCACGCTTCCTTCGCGGCGGGAGCCTCCGCGCCGAGCCCGACGCGGATCAGGGCTTCCACGAGCGGCCCGTGATCGCCGGTGCTCGCTGCGTGCTGGCGGAGGAGCGCCTTCGCGTCCTCGTTCGCGGGGTCCGACGCGAGCGCGTCGATCCACGCCTCGACGGCGCGCTCGGCGCTGCCGATCGGGCCGCCCGTCACGCGTCCTTGCGCGACCCGCGCCCGCGCCCGCTCTTCGCCCGAGAGCGCCTCGGCGGCGAGCTCGAGACGGGCCGCGACGATCTCCGAGAGCCCCGCGTTCGCGAGCAGCGCGTCGAACGTGGCGGCGTCGTCGCCGTCTTCCGCGGCCATCGCGAGCGCGTGCGGGTCGAAGTTCCGCTCGAGGCCCGCGTCGAAGGCCGCGGAGAGCGCGCGAAGAGCGTCTCCGTCCGCGAGAGCGTCGCGGAGCCGCGCGCGGTGGACGTTCCGGCCCCTGTCTCCACACGCGCGCGCGTGGTCCCGGAGCACTTCGTCGGCGGCACCGGCGCGACCCCGCGCCGCGAGGTTCTGCGCGAGCCGCTGCGCGGCGTTCGGGTGATCGGGCGCGAGCTCGAACGCGCGGAGGAGGTCCTCGAACGCCGACGCCTTGTCGCCCTGCGCCTCTCGTCTCCGGCTCGCCTCGAGGTAGGCCTCCGCGCCGTCGCGGCCGGAGACGGCTTCGGGCGCCCACGTCGCGATCGCGCCGCGGAGCTCGTCGGGAACCGGGTCCGTCGGGTTCGCCGCGGAGGCGCTGGCGAGCGACTCGGCGGCGCCCTTGCCGTCCCCGTGCCGGCCGAGGAACACCGCGATGCGCGTGAGGAGGCGCCCGAGGCGCTCCCCCGTCTCCACTTCGACGAGGGGCCGGAGCGTCGCGGCGGCGAGCCCCGGTTCGCCGAGCGCGGCAAACCAGGACGAGAGCTCTTCCCGGACGGAGGGATCTTCGCCGAGCATCAGCGCGCGGCGTGCGAGCTTGGTCGCGAGATCCAGCTCCGCGCCGCGGGCGGCGAGGCCGCGCGCCAGGGCCGCCGTCGCGACGCGCTCTGCCTCCACGTCGCCCGCCGCCGCTGCGGCGCGGATCTTCGCGCGGAGCGAGGCGAGCTCGGCGCGAGAGCCCTTGCGCCGCGCGACCGGCGCATGACGCGTGAGCCATTCGAGAGCGAGCCCCGACACGGAGCGCGGCGCCGAGTACTCCGGAGGCGGCAGGGTCCGCTTGCGGTTCGGCATGCCCTCCACGGGCGCCCGCGGCGGCCGCGCGGTCGCCCGGCTTTCCGCGGTCGCTGCTTCGGGATCCTTGGGCGGGGGCACGGTCATCGATTGAAGGACGCTTCTCGTCGGAGTTCGCTACGCGGGCGACGCCGCCGCGGTGTGGGTGTGCGGGACGTGCGGGACGGAGGCTGGGCCGGTCCGGGCCCCCTCGGGCCCTCGGAGCCATTCGGCTGAAACGGTCGGGTTTGTGCCGGGAGAATGCGTTGGGAAGGCAGGAAGAACGAAGGGAGAAGAAGGCGGGGCTTGTCCCCTAGAGTGGAGACGTCTAGCCTGGAGCGTAACCCAGCGTTTATCGGGCGGAGAATCGACGATGCGTAGCCTCACCATTATCACCTACTTTCCTCGTCACCGGGTGAGCGTTCTCGGCGGTGTCTTCGCCGCAGCCGTGGCGCTCGGCGCGCCCGTCACCGCGCACGCCGCGCCGAAGGCAGCGCCCGCGAAAGCCGGCGCCCCGAAACCGGCCGCGGACGCCGCCCCGGCGGCCGGGCCCGATGCGGCCACCAAGAAGGCCGCACGCGACGCCTACGGGGCGGGCGAAAAGGCCTACGGCGCGCAGGACTACACGACCGCTTACGCCGAGTTCAAGAAGGCCCACGACCTCATCCCGACCATCCATGCCGAGTACTGGATGGCGATGGCACAGTCTTACGGAAGTGACCCCGGCGCCGCCGCCGACGCCCTTGCGGCGGTCATCGCCGCGGCGGACGCGCCGAAGCTCGGCGAAGACAAGCTCGGCTCGGCGAAGGCTCGCCTGGAAGAGCTCAAGAAGATGCCGGCGAGCGTCTCCGTCACCTCCACGCCGCCGGGCGCCGAGGTCTCGGTCGACGGCGCGGCCCAGCCGGGCGTGACGCCGACGACGGTCAGCATGCCCGCGGGCAAGCACACGCTCGCCGTCGCCCTGAAGGGCTACGAGGTCTCCTCGATGGAAGTCGAGGTGAAGCCCGGAGAGAAGGTGGAGAAGACCGCGGAGCTCAAGGCTGCGGCGCCCGCCGCCAACGAGTTCGACTACCCGGAGGAGACGAAGCCCGCACCGAAGCCGGCCGAGCCTCCGCCCGAGGCGAAGGAGGAGCCGAGCAAGCTCCCCGCGTACATCACCCTCGGCGTCGGCGTCGTCGGAGCCGGCATCGGAACCGTGTTCGGGATCCAGGCGCTCAGCGCCAAGAGCGATTTCGACAAGAACCCGACGAACGACAACGCCGACAAGGCCGAGCGCAACGCGCTCATCGCCGACATGTCGTTCGGCATCGCTCTCACCCTCGGCATCACCGGCATCGTGCTCCTCACGACCGGGGACTCGAGCGAGAGCCCGCCCGCCGCCGCGCTTCACCACGCGAAGCCGACGTACAAGGCCAAGCTCGACGTCGCGCCGGTGATGACGCACACGTTCCAGGGCGGCGCCGCGCGCCTCACGTTCTGAAGCTTCCGACGGCGTGGGCCGGGGGGCCATGCCGGCGCGCACCAGTGCGTGGACGAACCCTCGTCTCGCGTCCTGAGGGTCCGAACCGCGTAGCCCCCCGGGGGGTCCACCGACGCGCACCAGTTTGTATACAAACCATCGTCACCGCGTAGCCCCCCGGGGGGGGTCTACCGACGCGCACCAGTTTGTATACAAACCATCGTCACCGCGTAGGTGTCCACCGACGCGCACCAGTTTGTATACGAACCATCGTCACCGCGCGGCCCCCTGGCGATCTCCCCGCCCCGCGAAGCCGATGGATGGGGTTTCCCGCGCCGTTCTCGCCTACCCGGACGCGGCCGAGCTTCACCCGGCCGTCGAATCCCCTTCGGCCGGAGGCTTGGGCGGCCAGAGGATGGACGCGAGCACCGTGATGGCGA
>DASZXK010000097.1:0-2992 GCA_035545855.1 Polyangiaceae bacterium | reverse complement strand
GTCATCGGCGTCGCGCTCGTGTTGCTGAAGCAGAGCCCGGAGTTTCCCGTGTTTCGCCCGCTGTCGTACGGGGTGATCGACGCCATCGCCGTCGACGCCGGGTGGCGACGACGGGGTGCCGGGAGGGCGCTCGTCGCTGCGGCCACCGCGTGGGCGGAATCTCGCGGCGCCGCGTGGCTCGAGCTCGGGGTGTACGAGTTCAACCGGGATGCGCTCGCGTTCTACGACGCGCTCGGGTTCCAGACGGCCTCGCGCAAACTGCGGCGCCCGCTCCGCGGGTCGGGCCCAGAAGGAGAACGACTGGAATGAAGCTTTCGGTCCTGCGGGTGATCGTCGCGGCGGCATTGGCCACGGTGGCCTGTGCCGAGGGGTCGGAACTCGCCATGGATCGGGCCTCGCGCGAATTCGACTGCCCGCGAAGCAAGCTGAGGGTGCGGTGGCTCAGCTATTCGAAAACAGGATACGTCTATCGCGCGGAGGGTTGCGGCGTCGTCGCAACGTACGACTGCGACGAAAGCGACGAGACGTGCGTCAAGGAAGGCAACGACCGGCCTGAGCCGGAGTAGGTCACGGGCACGCTTGCGCCTTTGCTCTGCACCTGACGGGGCGCGAGCATCGATCGGGTACCAGTGACCATCGCCCTCGACGACGCTTCTACTTCGGTGGGCACTGGTCGACCTGAACCGCGTCGCTACCCGTTGGAAGGTCCCGAGCGTCGTCCGAGCAGGTGCACCGGCCTCCCTGGAGCACGCACTGGGCCTTCGTCGTACAGGCGGACACTCCGCGCCCGAAGCAGTCCACGGTCCCTCCCCCGCTGTGATCCACACACTCGCACGCTCCGCCGCCGTCCTCCGAGGCGCAGCAGACCCACTCCTTCGGCCGCTCCCCTTCGCTGGCGTCGCACCCGGCAGCGCTGACTGCCAGGAGCGCGACGAGAACCCCAAAGCCTCTCACGCGAACCTCGACGCTGGGATACCTCGCGCCGGGGGCGCGAGCAAGCCGAGGCCTGCTCCCCCGGCACCGCTTGCACACCGCGGCCCCGCGGGGCGAGTATGCCGCGTCATGGAGAATTCGCGGATTGGGTCGGTTTCGCGGGTTTGACAGAGCACGCGACGCTACCTCGGGTGAAATCTCGTTCATCGCGCCGTGCACTGAAAGGGCATTCGACATGGGCGTTCTGATGAACATCTACTGCGTCCCGCGGGAGGCGGGTGCGACGCAGTGGTCCGTCTTGCTCGCGGACCTCGAGGCGCGCCGATTCGTTCGCCCGCCCTACCGTGCCGGAACACCGTTTCGGCACGACGCTGCGCGCTCGTCTCTGTACTGGCCCGAGAACTGGATCACGCCGGAAACGCTCCCGGACTCGACCTCTGCTCTGCCGCTTCGCGACTTTTCGGATCTCGACGCCGCGCTCGCCTACGTCGCCCAGGCGAAGGACGCGATGGTGACGATGGATGCGGGTCAGGCGTCGTTCCGCCTGTACCCGGACGCGCGAGATCTTTCCGCCGCCCTGGCGGTCTACCGGTTCGGTTCCGGAGTGCACTTCGAGATCGGCGTTCCTCCGGACTTCTCGGACGTGGCGGATCAGTTTCCAGAGCTCGGGGCGCAGAGCAGACAGCCGAAATGGGCCGGAACGCTCACGGAGCTGCTCTGGTTGCACGGCAAATGCGTTCCTCCCGAGGAAGAGTTCGTCGGTTCCCCACTGCACGGAACGATTGAGCTGCACTGGCCGGCGCACCGGGTTCTCGCTGACGAGTTCCTGTGACGCCGCGTGGCGCTTCGCCTCGCCGTCGCGATGGCATTTTGCAATCACCTCCCGGGCAGGTCCTCTGGGAGGTGGCGGTGGCCGAGCTCCTCTTCGCATTGCACCCGTCGGTCGATCCCGGTAGGCCGGACTTCATGCGACCGCTCCGGTATTCCATCAACGTCACGCTGGACGGGTGCTGCGATCATCGCGAGGGCGAAAGCAGCGAAGACCTGCACCGTCATGCCGTGGAGAACCTCGAACGCGCCGATGCGCTCGTCTTCGGGCGCGTGATCTACGAGATGATGGAAGAAGCCTTTCGGTCGTCACGGCGAACGGGACCATTCCCGGAGTCCCTCGAAGCGTTTGCCCGGACGATCGACGCGGCGAAGAAGTACGTCGTGTCGAGCACGCTCCCTCACGTCGACTGGAACGCCGAGCTCATTCGGGGGGATCTGGCGACGGCCGTTCGAACGCTCAAGGAACAGCCCGGGAAGGGCCTGTTCCTCGGTGGCGTGAAGCTCCCGCTCGCGCTCGCGGAGCTCGGGCTCATCGACGAGTACGAGTTCGTCGTCCACCCGCGGATCGCGGGCCGCGGACCGACGCTCTTTTCGGGCCTCCCCAAGGCCCTCGACCTGAAGCTCGTGGACCGGCTGGAATTCGAGTCGGGCGCGGTTGCAATGCGGTACGAGCCGCGACGGTAGGCACGGTCTGCCGCTCGGAGCACGCCCATGGACGAATCCGACTTCGAAGGCACCCTGGTCCTCGAGCAGCTCGCCGAAATCGACGAGGTGGAGGCGTTCTTCGACGCGGTCGATTCCGACGACCTGCGGCGCGCCGCTGCGCTCATGAAGCGCGCGAAGATCGACGCGGCCACGATCGCGATCGTCCTCGAGAAGATGCGAGCGGCCGACGGCGAGCACTGACGGAGGTTCGCTCGGCTCAGCTCGCGGGGCGGGTCCGCACGCTCGTCGCCGGCGGCGCGCTCGGTACCGTCATCTCCTCCGCGGGCCCCGCCGGTGCCGGACTCGGCGGCGGCAAGCGGGGTGGTCGGAACGGCGCCGGACGGCCGCCGCAACGGGTGCGCACGGCCGCATTGGCGCCGTCGGCGCCGCGCTCGATCGCGACGAGGTCGTCTTCCTTCGGCAAGAACAGCTTTCGCCGGGCGTCCGCCTCGAGCTGGTCGTAGCCCGAGGGTTGCGCGGCGAGCGCCCCGACGATTCCGACGACTCCGAGGACGAGGCCGGA
>DASZXK010000096.1:0-1757 GCA_035545855.1 Polyangiaceae bacterium | reverse complement strand
CGGCACGGGGGGCTCCGCGAACGGCGCGGACGGCGGCACCGGGGGAGCGAGTGGAAGCTCCGCCGGCGGCACCGCGGGCACGGGCACGGACGCCGGCGGCCCTCCGACTCGCGGCGCCATCTCGCTCCACGTCGCGCCGGGGACGGGCTGCTCCCTCGCGAACACGTTCGAGGACTTTCCGAAGCTCGCCTCGGGCCATCCCGTCTCCGCGACGGCGAAGGGGGAGGCCGTCGTGGACGGCGGCACGACGGACGAAGGCCCCGTCAGCGTGCGATGCGACTGGTGGGGCGACCCGACGCCGATGTTCGACGCGGTGCTGAAGATCGGCACCGCCGGCGCCCAGCGTTTCGTGAACCTCGGCGCCAGCATGGACCCGAACAAGACCATCGACGGCGGCCTGGTGTTCTCCGACGATGCGCTACCGGCGTCCTACGGCTCGACGGCCGAGGGCCCCTGCCACTACGACGTCATCTCGATGGACGCGACCACGCGGAGCGTCTGGGGCAGTGTCCGCTGCGACACGTTCTCCACGTCGGACGGGAGCGACACCTGCATCCTCGCGTACAGTTACTTCTACTTCGAGAACTGCAAGATCAAGACGATGCCGTGAAGCATACTGGCTCATGAAGCGCCACTTCCCCGCCGCCGACCGGAACCGCGCCCCGATCCTCGAGACGCTCCGGACCATCTTTCCGAAGACGTGTCGGGTTCTCGAAGTCGGCAGCGGTACGGGCCAGCACGCGGCATTCTTCACGGCGGAAGAGCCCGGCTGGGTGTGGCAACCGACGGACTTCTCGGCGGAGAACGTCGCGAGCGTCGAGGCGTACCGCGTTGAATCCGGTCGTCCGAACTTCCTCCCCACGATTCAGCTCGACGCACGCTCGGACGAATGGCCCGAGGGTCCCTTCGACGCCGTCTACAGCGCGAACGTGATTCACATCTCGCCCTGGGAAGTCGCCGAGGGACTCTTCCGGGGCTCGGCGCGCGTGCTCGCGCCGAGCGGCGTGCTCGTGCTCTACGGCCCGTTTCGGTTCGGGGGGACCTTCACGGCGGACAGCAACGCGGCCTTCGACGACAAGCTCCGCCGGGAAGACGCGAGCTGGGGCGTGCGGGACCTCGACGATCTGAACCGCGAGGCGCGCGCGAACGGGTTTCTCGCGGGCACGGTCCTCGAGCGGCCGGCGAACAATCACGTGATCGTGTTCGAGCGGGCGCGCGGGGCACAGTCGCCCCGTTGACTCTCGCCGCCCCGGGAAGGACGCTCGCAGCATCGATGGATCCGGTGCCGCCCTTCGCCGACTGGCCCGTCCAGCTCTTCCTCCCGGACCACGGCTTCTACTGGTACGCGCACCCCGCGGCGCTCGTCTGCCAGACCGTCCACTCGTACGCGACCGTCGCCATCGTGGACGCCCACAACGACGTCCTGGACGGCGTTCTCCGCACGCGGAGCGCGGAGATCCGCGCGGCGGGCGGCATCCTCATCTTCAACGACTGGCGCTCGATCCGCGGTTTTGCCCCCGGCGCCCGCTCCCGCATGCAGGAGCGCATGAACGCCCGCGAGCGCGGCTACGCCCGGAAGACGGTCGTCACCATCCACCCCGGAAACCGCCTCCTCCGCATGGCGATCGAGGCCGCGAGCCTCTTCAAGACGATGGTCCTCGGCTCGAGAATCGACGTCGTGCTGAGTCCGGACGTCGCGCTCGCGCGGGCTGGACTGACTCCGCCGGTGAAGGGCGAGCCGTTTCCTCGCGTGCACA
>DASZXK010000095.1:0-8077 GCA_035545855.1 Polyangiaceae bacterium | reverse complement strand
ACGTGGCCGATCTCTCGCGCCTCGGTGGCTTCTTCCCCGAAGTGCGGGTTCTGGGCGTGTGAGAGCGGGGCGAGCGTTCGCGTCGACGGAATGGCGACGCTGGCAGGAACGTCGTACGCTCCGCGGCAAGATGCGTGCGATCGCGGACGCGGCCAGAATCAGGCGCTTCATCGAGGCGCTCGGACGCCGCGCCCGATCTCCGGGGATCGTGTATCTCACCGGCGGCGCCACCGCCGTTTTGCATGGGTTTCGTCCGACGACGATCGACGTCGACATCAAGATGGACCCGGAGCCGGCGGGCGCCTTCGAGGCGATCGCTTCGCTCAAAGACGAGCTGGACATCAACGTCGAGCTCGCGTCGCCGGACCAGTTCGTGCCGGCCGTTCCCGGCTGGCAGGAGCGCTCGCTGTTCATCGCGCAGCACGGGCCCGTGAAGTTCCTTCACTACGATCCGATCACCCAGGCCCTCTCGAAGATCGAACGGGGCGACGCGCGGGATCTCGCGGACGTACGCGCGTTGATCGCGGCAGGGCTCGTGGACGAAAAGAAACTCGTCGATCGTTTCGGCGAAATCGTCCCGCAGCTGCCGAGGTACCCCGCCATCGACGTGGATGCGTTCGAGAGCAAAGTGCGCGCATTTGTCGGGGGCGGAGAGAAGAAGTAGAGTTGCTCTTTGTGGCGCATATACAGGATCTTCCGGGCGGCGCCCTGGTTCTTCGGGGCCTCGCGGACGTGCGTGACGGGCGGAGGACGGTCGAATCGCTACTGGTGGCCGCGGCAGCGCCGCGTCTCGCGAGCCTGGGCCTTCCTGCCTACGGCGCCGAAGGTCCCGTGAAGGAGCCGGAGCTCGCGCTCTATGCGCTCCTCGGCGAGAGCGGCGTGCCCGATCCGTACTCCCGCTACAACTCGCTCCGACGGGAGATGGCGAGCTTCATCCGCGCTCTCGAGCATCGGGTGGAGCGTGAGCGGCGGGCTGCGGCTGTACCTGGCCGGTGATGGTGCAGTCCAGGATTCCCCGGGTGCTGATGTTCGATACTCGCTGGACGCCAACGTTGGTTCCGCGTATCCGCCCCAAACCCCGTGCCCCGCGACGCCGTAGGGGCGCGATCGTTACTCGAACCGGCAGGAGTTCCCCGGCATGCGCTTCGACGCGGCCGGAAGAATCTTGGCTCGTGTCGAGAGCATCTACAACTCCACTTCGTCCCGCCCCGCCCCCGCCGTTCTCAATCTCCGGTAATCGAACTTGTCGAGCTCCACGCCGGCGCGCGCGAGCACGCTCTCCGCGACGTACACCGGCACGCTCGTGCCGAAGCCGAGGGAGAGGGCGTCCGTCGGCCTCGCTTCGAGCTCGGAGAGGTTGCCGTCGTGGGCGAGGAGGACCGATCCCGTGACGGTGTCGTCGTCGGCGCGATCGAGGCGCACCGCGACGACGATCGCGCCCAGGTGTCGCACCGTCGCCTGGAGGAGCGCCGCGGTCGGTCTCTCCGCCGGAGCGCGCGCGAGGTGGAGCGCGAGCGGGGACGTCGCGACGCCGTTCTCGGCGAGGACCAGCCCACGGCGATCGGCGTCGTCGACGAGCACCCAGGCGCTCCCGGACGAGAGCGGCGCGACGCCTCCCATCGTCATCCGCCGGTAGCCGGGTGGCGGCTTGTGAGACGGATCGGCGTCCCCGGGGCGCGCCGAGTCCTTGCGCTCCTTCGGTGCGTCGCGTCGTGGCGCTTCCAGCGGTGCCTGCTCGATGGGCCGTGGGCTACTCGTCCCGGTGGTGCACGCCACGTTCATCCCGATGAATGAACTCTGGATGCATAGACCGAGGACGATCGAACGAGCGGCCATCCGAACAGAAAACTCTAGCGCGGGCGGACGACGCGCGCCCGTACTTGGAAACCCAGAGGGCCCGCGCGGCATAGTCCATAGCGATTGACCGGCCGCTGGTTTTCATCGAGCATCCCACGCCAAAAGCACATGAGTTTCGCTCGTTTCAAGGTTCCGCTCGTGGCGGCCCTGTCGCTCGCCTTCGTTCAGTGTGGAGGCGGAAACGGAAGCCGGACTCCGCCTCCGGCCATCGGCGCCCCTACGGTTCCCTTCCTCAAGAAGACCCGGGACGAGCGGCGCGCGTTCATGGCGTCGCGCGTGGTCCCGAAGATGCGCGAGGTCTTCCACGGCCTCGATCCCAAGGGCGACGAGAAATTCGGTTGCGAGACCTGTCACGGCGAGGACGCCGAGGTCGTCGACTACCGGATGCCGAACTCGCTCTACCCGCTCCCGCAGAAGAACACGATCGCGGAGGCGACGGACTACGACGACAAGACGACGAAGTTCATGGTGGAGCACGTCGTTCCCGCGTTCGCCGCGCTGCTTTCACAGCCCGTGGGGGACCCGGAGCATCCGGAGAAGGGCGTCACCTGCTTCACCTGCCACCCGCACGACTGACATCTCCGTTCCGACCGTACGGGCCGAAATCTCCCACCTCGCCGAGACGACCGAACACGCCCGCGCGGGCGGAAAGCGCACGAACATGGCTCACGACTCGAAGAAGCCCGAACCCGCGTCCCCGGAAGACACCCGGCGGGACTTCCTGAAGACCGTGGGCGTCGGCGGCATCGGGCTCGGGCTCGCCGCGGTGACCGCGGGCCCCGCGGCTGCTTTCGTCGGCTATCCGCTCGCGCACGCGACGGTCTCGGGCGCGAGCGGGTTCATCGCCGTCGGCAAGGCGGAGGGCTTCAAGGAAGGGCAGCCCGTGAAGGTGGACGTCTTCGCCGACAAGCGGGACGCCTGGAACCGCGTCGTGAAGGTGAAGGTCGGCTCCGCGTGGGTCCTCCGGAAGGACGGGAAGCTCAGCGCGTGGTCCTCCGTGTGCCCGCACCTCGGGTGCGCCGTGGATTTCGACGGCGACGCGACGCGCTTCAAGTGCCCCTGCCACCATTCCTCTTTCACGCTGGACGGCAAGGTCGAGGGCGGCCCCGCCCCACGCGCGATGGACACGCTCGAGCTCGAAGAGAAGGACGGCATGGTCCTCGTGAAGTACGAGCGCTACCGCCAGGGCATCGGCGCGAAAGAGGTGGTCTGAGTGAAGGCGCTCATCGACTGGCTCGACGAACGCGCCGGCGTCCGCGCGCTCTGGGACGAGATCGCGAACGAGGCCGTGCCGGGCGGCGCGCGCTTCCGGTACGTGTTCGGCAGCGTCCTCGTCTTCCTGTTCATTCAACAGGTCGTCCTCGGGATCCTGCTCGCGACGTACTACAGCCCGTCCGCGACGCAGGCGTGGGCGAGCACCGCGTACCTGAACGATCAGGTGACGGCGGGCTGGTTCCTCCGCGGGCTTCACCACCACGGCTCGTCCGGGATGGTCGTCCTCACGGGTCTCCATTTCCTCCAGACGGTGACGGCCGGCGCGTACAAGAAGCCCCGCGAGCTGAACTGGCTCACGGGCCTCGCGATGGCGGGGCTCGTCCTCGGCTTCGCGCTCACCGGGTATCTCCTTCCCTGGGATCAGAAGGGCTACTGGGCGACGCAGGTCGCGACCGGGATCATGGGAAGCGTCCCGGGTGGCGAGCCGCTCCGTCTCCTCCTCCAGGGCGGGACCGAGTACGGGAACCTCACCATCACGCGCTTCTTCGCGCTCCACGTGTTCGTGCTCCCGGTGGGCCTCGCGGCGCTCCTCGGGCTCCACCTGATGCTGTTCCGGAGGCACGGCGTGACGCCGCCGGAGCTCCCGAAGGAAGAGCTCGATCGGTCGATGCAGCGGTTCTTCCCGTCGCAGCTCCTCCTCGACATCGTCGCGATGGCCGTGACGAGCGTCGTGCTCGTGATGCTCACGCTGAAGACGCACGGCGCCGAGCTCTACGCGCCCGCGCAGCCCGCCTCGAACTTCGTCGCGCGCCCCGAGTGGTACTTCCTCACGCTCTTCCAGCTCCTCAAGTACTTCGAGGGCCCGCTCCAGATCGTCGCGACCGTGATCATCCCCGGCGCCGTGACGACGTTCCTGGTGCTCCTCCCCTGGGTGGACCGCGCGCAGAGCCGGAAGCCGGGCGAGCGCATGCCGGTGCTCGCGTTCGTCGCGCTGCTCATGACGGGCGTCGTGACGCTCACGTCCATGGCCATCGCGGAGGACGCGAAGAACGAGAAGTTCCAGAAGGGGCTCGCTGCCGCGCACCAGGAAGCCGAGCGTGCGCGCGAGCTCGCGAAGAAGGGCGTGCTTCCCCAGGGCGGGGACGCCGTCTTCCAGAACGATCCTCAGGTCGCGATCCGGGCGCTCTTCAAGGAGCACTGCCAGACGTGCCACACGCTCGACGGCGCGGGCGGCGAGGAAGCGCCGAACCTCACGCACTACAAGAACCGCGAGTGGCTCACGGCGGTCGTCCGGAACCCGCACGACAAGCGCTTCTTCGGCGGCACGAAGACGCACAAGGAGATGGACCCGTACCCGCCGGAGAAGCTCTCGGACGCGAAGCTCGGGGCCGTGGTCGAGTACCTGACGAGCCTCATCGGCGAGGACACGGGCCCGGTGAACGCCGAGCTCGCCGCGGAGGGCGGCAAGCTCTTCGACGGCGAGCTCGACTGCAGCACGTGCCACGAGGTGAAGCCGGGCGAGTCCGGGGACGGTCCGAACCTCGCCGGGCACGGCACCCGGGCCTGGGTCTCCCGGATCATCCGGAACTCCTCCGCCGAGGACCTCTTCGGGAAGACTGCCGGGATGCCCAAGTTCGAGAAGAAGCTCACGGACGAGGAAATCCGCGGGCTCGCCGATCTCATCGTGTCCGGAAGGGTCGCGAAATGAACGTGGGTTTCATGCCGCGGTGCGGCGTGGCCTCCGGCGAATAGACGTCCACCGAGCTCCGTCCAAGCGGGAAGCATTCCCCGCGTCCGTGCGTACAGGTCCCCGAAATAGGAGTCGAATAGGCCCATGTCCCAGTCCAAGTCCCGGTCGCTCCCCACCGCAGTCCTCCTCTCCGCCGTCCTCGGCGGCGGCGCGCTCGGCGTGCTCTCGCCGCGCATCGCCCTCGCCCTCGAGGGTCCGTGCAAGAGCACGAACTTCAACTTCCCCGCCGTGAAGGCCGCGTGCGCCTCCCCCGGGGGCCGGAAGGCCGCGCAGGGCGTCATGAAGAAGGCGGTCGATGCCGCCAAGTCCGCGGGCAAGGGCTACAAGTGCCAGGACTGCCACGACAAAGAGTTCAACGTGAAGAGCGACGCCCCGAAGGACGAGATCAAGGACCTCAAGTCCTTCATGTGACGCGGCGCGCGGCGGCCCGCTTCCGTCGAGCACGAGGGGGGACGCTCCGCTCGATAGTTTGTATACAAACTGGCTTCGCAGCAGGCGCACCCAGGCGCTCGAACGAACCCTGGAACGCATGCCGGGCGGGGCCGTAGCCCCGCACCCGGGCGTGCGCGAAGAGTTCCGCGCCCTTCCGCTTCGTAACCAACTGGGCCACGGGCTGAACCGGCCGGTTGCGCACGATTCACACGTCGAACGGGTTTCATCGTTTCGATACACTGGCGATCGATGGCATCCGTACTTCGCGCAGGGTTCGCTCTTTCACTCGTCGGTCTCACGATCGGTCTGCTGAACGGCTGCGGGAGCTCCGATTCGAAGGCATTCACCGGCAATCCGCAGGTGGACGGCGGAGGCAATCCCCGCGTCGACTCCGGCACGCCCGGATCGGGCGGCTCCAGCAACGGAGGCGGCGCAGCGACGGGCGGTGGCGGCGGTCAGAGCACCGGTGGGACCTCGAACACCGGCGGGTCGAACCCCGGCAGCGGCGGCGCGAACGGACCCGACGGCGGCTCCGTCGCGTGCACGACGGACGCGCCCTGCACCCCGCTCGGCCTCCGCTGCGACACGACGGCGGGCCACTGCGTCGCCTGCCTCTTCGACAACGAGTGCACGAACGGGGCGCGCTGCCTCGACGGAAGCTGCCAGGCGCCCCAGACCTGCGACAACAGTGTGGACTGTCGCTCGCGCACGGACGGCCGCACGATCTGCGACGCGACGACGAAGGTCTGCGTCGAGTGCGCGAAGGACGTGGACTGCAAGGACGGCAAGGTCTGCGCCGTCGACACCTGCGTGCCTTCCTCGACGTGCACGCCCGGGGATTCCGGGACGGGCTGCGCGAGCGGCCTCATCTGTACCCAGGCCGGGAAATGCGTGCAATGCGAGGACCAGATCGACTGCGGCTCCGCCGATCAGCAGTGCATCGACGGCACGTGCCTGAAGACCTGTCAGTCCGACAACGACTGCAGCGGGACGCTCCTCTGCGACACCGCGAAGGGCGGCTGCGTGCAGTGCCTCGCCGACACCGACTGCGCCGACATCGAGAACTGCCAGGCCGGGAAATGCGTTCGGGACGTCTGCGCGCAGGGCGTGAAGTCCTGCGTCCAGAACTCCGTCGTCGAGTGCAAGGCGAACGGCAGCGGCATCGCAGCTCCGGTGGCCTGCCCGAAGGGGCAAGACTGCGTGCAGAAGGACGGCACCGCGTCCTGCGTCGCGCCGTCGCTTCCGGACGGTGGCACGCCGCCGCCCGCGACGTGCTCGGACCAGAAGAAGAACGGCACGGAGACGGACGTCGACTGCGGCGGCTCCTGCAAGAAGTGCGGTGACGGCGACCTTTGCGCGGCAGGAGCGGACTGCACGAGCAACGTCTGCCAGGCGTCCTGCTCGGGCCTCCTCTGCTTCCCCGGCACGCGAGACAAGGTGTGTCGCTCCGCCCTCTGCACGGATCAGACGAAGAACGGCGCGGAGACGGACGTCGACTGCGGCGGGGCCGACTGCGCTCGCTGCGCGGTCGGGAAGAAGTGCGCCCAGAACTCCGATTGCGAGGCGAACGTGTGCCAGGCCGGAACCTGCGTCGCGGCGAAGTGCACCGCGGACCAGTGCCCGAACTGTTTCTTCCCGACGGACGCTCCGTGCTGCAAGTCGAACGGCCTCTGCGGCTGCGCCACGACGTTCCCGTTCCAGGGCTCCTGCCAGTGACGTTCCCGGGGGCCCTGGTGTAAAACCCGGGGCCACCATGAACCGGGCCAAGGGTCGACTCGCCGTCTTTCTCTCTCTCCTCGCGCTCGCCGGCTGCGAGAAGAGCGAGAAAAAGGCGGAGACGCACGAAGGGGGAGACGCGGGCGAAAAGCACGTCTCCGGAGCGGACAAGGACATCCTCGAGGCCGTCGCGGCCGCCGCGAGCCCGGGAGCTCCCGGGACGCCGGGCGCCGGTCCGCCGCCGTCCGGCGTCTTCCCGCCCGGCGCCGCCGATCACGAGATCCGCCCCGGGGAGCCGCCGAAGCTCGCCCTCGGCGGCAAGGGGTCCGGTCCGACGATTCAGTTCGCCCCGGCCATCCCGAAGAAGAAGCTCGAGGGCCAGGTGGAGGTGTCGGTCCAGACGGGGCCCCGCTCCGCCATGCCGACCATCGATCTCCTCGTCTCGTTCGACCCGCCGGCGAAGCCCGCCGCGGACGCTCCGCCCGGCCCGCTCACGATGACCGGCCGCGTGACGGCGTCGAAGCTCGCGAAGGATCAGCCCGGCGATCTTCCCCCGGGGCTCGACGCGCAGATCGCGAAGGCGAGAGGCAGTCGCTTCGAGCTCGCGCTCTCTCCGACCGGCGGCGCCCGCTTCACCACCGTGGAGGTCGCGAAGGACTTCGACACCGAGCTCGGGCAGGTCGTGAAGTCGGCGACGGACTCCCTCTCCGCCGTGCTCGGGCCGTACCCGTCGGAGCCCGTCGGCGAGGGCGCGTTCTGGATGGTGACGAGCCGCGAGACGTTCGCGGGGCTCGACGTCGTCGTGTACCGGATGACGCGCCTCGAGAAGATCGACGGAACGAACGCGATCATCTCCGTCAGCAGCAAGCGCTACGTCGCGGGCGGACGGCTCGGCTTCGCCGGCCTCCCGCCGCACCAGCTCGCGGAGTTCTCCGGCACGACGCAGGGGAAGCTCGCCGTCCCCGTCGCGGCGCCGTACGCGGCGTCGGGAGAGTTCCAGGACGTCATCATGGCCGGCCTCGACGCGCAGCAGAACGGCCAGCAAGGCCGTCTCTCCGTGCACCTCGAGATCCGTTCCCGCGTCGCGCTCGTCGAGCACTGAGGTCG
>DASZXK010000094.1:0-75513 GCA_035545855.1 Polyangiaceae bacterium | reverse complement strand
CCAGAACTCCCGCTGCTTCTCGTCCTTGGCGAGGACGGCCACGGTCATCTTGTCCGCGAGCTTCGCCGCCGAATAGAGCATGTAGCGTCCGCCCTCCGCGATCGCCTTCTGCGTGAGGAGCATGCGCCGCACGTCCGCGTGGTAGATGAGCGCGTCGGCGACTTGATCGGGCTCTTTCTTGCCGGAGAGCGCGCGCATCGAGCGGCGCTCCTTCGCGTACGCGAGCGCGCCCTGGAACGAGTGCTCGGTGTGGCACACGCCCTGGATCGCCGTCCCGATGCGGGCAGTGTTCATGAACGTGAACATGCACTCGAGGCCCTTGTTCAGCGGCCCGAGGAGGAAGCCCGTCGCTCCCTCGAACTCTATCGTGCAGGTGGCGGAGCCCTTGATGCCCATCTTGTGCTCGAGCGCGCTGCACGAGACGTTGTTGAACTCGCCGACCTGGAGATCCTTCGTCGGGAGGTACTTCGGCACGATGAAGAGCGAGATGCCCTTCGTCCCCTTCGGCGCGCCCGGGACGCGGGCGAGCGCGATGTGGACGATGTTCTCCGTCATGTCGCTGTCGCCGGAGGAGATGAAGATCTTCGACCCGGTGAGCTTGTAGGAACCGTCCGGCTGCGGGACGGCCATCGTCGCCATCTGGCCGAGGTCGGTCCCGCACTGGGCCTCCGTGAGGCACATCGTCCCCATCCAGCGGCCTTCGGTGAGCGGGGGCAGGTAGGTCTTCTTCTGCTCGTCCGTCGCGTGCAGCATCAGCGTGTTCATCGCGCCGATGCTGAGGCCCGGGTACATCGCGAAGGACCAGTTCGCGCCGCCGAGCATCTCCTGCTTGAAGAGCCCCATGGACATGGGCATCCCCTGGCCGCCGTACTCCTCCGGGTGGGAGAGCCCCTGCCAGCCGCCCGCGATGAACTGCGCGTACGCTTCCTTGAAGCCCTTCGGGGTGAAGACCTTCCCGCCCTCCATGCGGCAGCCTTGCTCGTCCCCGGAGCGATTGAGCGGGGCGATCACGTTCTCGGCGAGCTTCGCCATCTCCTCGAGGATCGCGTCGATCGTTTCCTTGTCGATCTGATCGGCCCCGGGGAGGCCGAGCGCCTTGTAGTGCGCCGGGTACTCGAGCGCTTCGTGGATGAGGAACTTGATGTCGCGGAGGGGAACCTTGAACTCGGGCATGGCGGGGCGGCACCTTGGTACGAAAGACGACTCCGGGAAAGCGGGCAAATGCGGCAAAAGAGGGGACGGCGGCGCGCCAATTCCACCCTCACCAGAAAGGCTGCTCGTCCCCATTTCCCGAGCCTTTCGCGGTGGTATGGTCGCCGCCTCGCGGGCGCCGGGCGGCGCATTCGCGCATGGCCGGTTCGCGTGGCGACAGGGGACTCGCCACGCGGGCGGCGGAGGAGTCCACGATGCGAAGTTTGCAGGCTACGGGCCGCGGCGCGGTCGCTCTCGGTGTCGTCTGGGCGGTTGCCTGCGGCGGAACGTCGGACCTGAAGGTTCCGCCCGGATCCGGAGCCGGCGGCGGGGATGCGTCGACGGCGACGGGCGGAAGCGCCGGCTCGGGGAGCGGCGGATCGGGCGGCGAGGTGCCGACGAGCGGCGGCGCGGCCGGAGCGAGCGCCGGCGGTGGCGGCGGAGACGGTGGGAGCGCGGGCGGCGTCGGTGGGGGCGACCTGGACGCCGGAGCCGGCGGCGCGGACGTGGACGCGAGCGCCGGCGGGACGTCCGGTGGCGGCGCGGCGGGTGACGGCGGCCCCGGCGCGGGCGGAGCGTCGAGCGGCGGCGCACCGACGGACGGCGGCTCCGGTACGGGCGGAGCGTCGAGCGGCGGTGCGCCGGGAGACGGCGGATCGGGCGGCGCGGACGTGGACGCGGGCGCGGGCGGCACGACGGGGATCGGCGGTGCGGACGCCGGAGCGGGCGTGGTCGCCCTCACCGTGGACGTGACGGCGAACACGCACCCCATCTCGTCGCTCATCTACGGCGTGAACGCGCCGAAGCTCGCCTGCGACGACGCGACGGCCCGCTTCACGCTGTGCCGGCTCGGCGGCAACCCGTGGTCCACGTACGACTGGGAGAACAACGCATCGAACGCCGGCGGCGATCGCTGCTTCGAGAACGACGACGCGCTCGGAGTCACGGACACGCCGGCGGCGACCGTGACGTCGCTGGTGGATCAGGCGGGTGAAAACGCATCCCTCCTCACCGTCCCGATGCTCGACTACGTCGCCGCGGACAAGAACGGCGGGAGCGCTCCGCCGAGCTGCTCGGGGGACGTCCGGAACTCCGGCGCGAACTTCCTGGACACCCGGTTCAAGCACAACCGCGCGAGGAAGGGCTCCGCGCTCTCTCCCACGCCGGACACGACGGACGCGTACGTGAATCAGGACGAGTTCGTGAGCTACGTGAAGGCTCACGCGCCCGCGGCGCGCGTCCTCTTCGCGATGGACAATCAGCCGGAGCTCTGGTCCTACACGCACCTCCCGGTGCACCCCGATCACACGACCTACGCGGAGGTCGTCGCGAAGAACGCCGAGTTCTCCGCCATGGTGAAGGACACGTGGCCCGGCGCGGAGACGACGGGCGCGGTCGGCTGGGGCTACCAGGCGTTCCTGGATTTCCAGCTCGCGCCGGACCAGAGCGGGCAGGATTTCATCAGCTTCTATCTGGACGCCATGAAGAAAGCCGGCGACACGGCAGGCCGCCGCCTGATCGACTATCTCGACCTTCACTGGTACTCCGCGGCGCAGAGCTCCGGGGGCGTGCTCGTGACGGATCCGGATACGACTCCGCCGGACCCGGCGGTCGTCGCGGCGCGCGTCCAGGCCCCGCGCTCGCTCTGGGACTCGACCTACAAGGAAAACAGCTGGATCGCGAACGACAAGACGTACGGCCCGGTCGATCTCATCCACTGGTTCACGCAGCGCATCGGGAATTTCTATCCCGGGACGAAGCTCGCGTTCTCCTCGTGGGCGTACGGAGGGAACACGAACGTGAGCGGCGCCGTCGCCGCCGCGGACGTGCTCGGCATCTTCGGGCGGGAGAGCATCGGCCTCGCGGCGGTCGAGCCGGAGAAGGGCGACAACAGCTACCTCGTCGGCGCCTTCGCGGCGTTCCGTAACTACGACGGCGCCGGCGCCGCCTTCGGCGACACGTCCGTCCTCGCGACGACCTCCGACGTCGCCCGCGTCTCGGTCTACGGGAGCACGGACTCGACGAACCCGGATCGGGTCGTCGTGATCGTCATCAACCGGAGCGGCGCGGCCGTCGACACGACGCTCACGTTGTCGCACGCGGCCGCGTTCGCCTCGGCCGACGTCTACCAGATCGTGGCAGGGTCGCCTGTCCCCACGCCGGGCGCCGCGCTCACCGCGACCGGAAACGTGTTCACGTTCTCGCCGCCGGCGTACTCCGTGTCCGTCGTCGTTCCGAAGCCGTGACCCCGGTGGTCTCGCGGGCCGGCGCTCATCGGCGGGAAGCGACGCGGAAACGCGGCGTTGTTATGGTCGCCTCGCCGTGACTTCCGACGAAGCCTCGCTCGCCTGGCGACGCTCCCTTGCGTCGCTCCTGCCGCCGCTCGCGGCGATCGCGGTCTTCGCCTCCCAGGCGCGACGCTTCTGCAAGGACGCGCTCTACTTCGTCGACGATCCGTTCATCTCGATGCGGTACGCCGCGAACCTCGTCGAGCACGGCGAGCTCTCGTTCAATCCCGGGCAGCGCGTGGAGGGCTACTCGAATCTGCTCCACGTTCTCCTGCACGCCCTCGACTTTCGCCTCCGCGGCCACGTCCCGGGCGCCGCGACGGCCTACGACGGCGTCGCCGCCGTGACGGCGGCATTCTCCGTGCTCGAGATCGGAGTCCTCGCTCTCCTCTCGCGAGACGAACCGGGGCGCGAGCAGGAAGCCACGGCGTGGTACTACGCGTTCGTCCTCACGGTCGCGTCGTGGCCGTTCGCGTTCTGGGCGACGGCCGGACTCGAGACGCCGATCGAAGGGCTCCTCTATCTCGGGATCTCGTACCTGTGTTCCCGCGCGGCGTTCCGCGACGGGGCGCCCTGGGTCCTCGGGGCGATCTCGGTGCTCCTCGCCGCCCTCGTTCTCGTCCGATTCGAGGCGGTGATCCCGGCGTGTGCGGTGGCGTTCGCCCTCGGGCTCTTCTTCCGTCTCGGCGGGAGGACGAAAGCGGCGCTCGGGGTCGTCGTTCCCGTCCTCGTGTTCGCGGCCGCGTATCACGTGTTCCGGATCGCCTACTTCGGCGCGCTGCTTCCCAATACCTTCGTCGCGAAGGCGACGGGCGGCTCGCTCTTCGGGCGGCTCCGCGCCGGAGCGAGCTACTGCGGGTCGTGGCTCGCGCTCCTCGGCGGCGGCGTCGGGCTCGCGCTCCTGGTCGTCGCGGTCGCGCGCCTCCGGGGCGACGTGCGGAACGTCGCGATGCGGATCTTGCCGAATCCCGTGCTGCTCGCCGGGGTGACGCTCGTGACGGTCAAGGTGCTGCTCGTCACGTGGGGCGGGGGAGACTGGATGCCGGGATGGCGGATGCTCCTTCCCGTGACGCCCGTCGCGCTGTTCCTCATGGTCCGCATCCTTTCCCCGTCCGAATCTCCCGGCGCGTTCCGGAGGCCCAACGTGGGCGCGTCGCTCGTGTTCGCCGGTCTGGTGGTGGTGTCGAGCCGCGGCATCGGTGAGTTCTTCCCGGTTCACGAGACCGTCCAGAATCAGGCGGGCCACTTCAAGAAGGTGCCGCGCGGAAACCTGCTCGTCGCGAACGTGCTCGAGCGCGGCTTCGGTGGCCGGGCGGAGGAAGTCGCGATCGGCGAGGCGGGCATCATCCCGTTCCAGGCGCGTCACGTCCGCTTCATGGATCTCTTCGGTCTCGTCGACGCGGACATGGCGCGACAGCCCGGGTACATGCATCACCGCGTGCACACGGCTCACGTCCTCGAACGGAACCCGGCGGCGGTCCTCTTCGCCCACCTCCGCGACGAGCCCCCGTTCGGTCCGTACCAGTACGGTCCCGAGCTCCTCTCGAGCGACGCGTTTCACCGGCGGTACGCGCGCGTGGAGCTCGGGCCCTACCTCGATACGCTGGGCTGGGCGCTCTTCCTCAGGCGAGACATCGATCCCTCCTCGCGGCATCTGGCCTGGGCGGTGGACGCACTTCCGGTCCCGCCCGAGGTGCCCCGCCTGACGGACGACTGAGCCCTCGCGCCCGCGGCTGCGGTTTCCCACGGCGTGAACCGCGGTTTTGAATGCGGGCAGACCGGCGCCTCGGGTGCTCCTTGACGCGGGGCCGCCTTCAATCGAAAAACGGAGCGCGTGTCGCTCGTCCGTCGCTCAGGGGCAGTGGTCCTCGCCGTGCTGCTCTCCGCGTGCGGGAGCGGGCACTCGGCTCGGAAGGCGATCCCCGAGCCCGGCGACGGCGGTCCCGACTCCGGTCCCGGGAGCGGCCTTTCGTACTTCGGCTCCTCCGGGCCCTCGGGGGGGATCGTCATGAAGAGCGAGCACTACGTCCTGTTCAGCGTGACCGGGGAGATCCCCGGATCCAGCGGCCTCACCAAGAGCCCAAACAACCGCATGGTCGGCGGCGTGGTGGGTCGAGCGAGCTACTGAGGAACCGATGCCCAAACGAAGCAGTCGTCACGTCGCCATCGCGCTCACCGCGCTGCCGCTCATCCTCGGTGCCGTGACCGCATCGGGCGCGACCAGCGCTCCGCAGCTCCTCAGCCATCAAGGACGGTTGTTCACGAGCTCCGGCGACCCGGTCGAGGGCACGGTCAAGTTCAAGTTCTCCATCTACGCCTCGGCCGAGGGCGCGGGAGACGGCGGCGCACCGCTCTGGACGGAGGAGCACGAGCTCACGCTCGAGCAGGGCTACTTCTCGACGATTCTCGGTGAGACGAACCCGGTCACGGCCGCGATCTTCGACGGCAGCGTTCGTTACCTCGGCATCTCCATCAACGGGGACCCGGAGCTCTCTCCGCGAGAGCCGCTCGCGAGCGTGCCCTACGCGCTGAACGCGACGAACGTCTTCGGAGACATCACGCCGCACACCGTGTCCGTCGGTGGGCAGCTCGTCATCGACGAGAACGGCAACTGGGTCGGACCGAAGGCGGGGCTCGAGGGTCCTCAAGGGCCGCAGGGTGGAAACGGCGCCCAGGGCGCGCAGGGCGCTGCCGGTCCGCAGGGCGCGACGGGCGCGCAAGGGCCGCAGGGCGAGCCGGGGCCATCGGGCACCGGCAACGGGCCGCAAGGCGCGCAGGGGCCCGCGGGTCCCCAGGGCGCGACGGGCGCCGACGGAGCTCAGGGAGGCATCGGTCCGCAGGGCCCCCAGGGGGCGATCGGCATCGCCGGCGCGCAAGGGCCGCAGGGCGCGCTCGGTCCGCAGGGCCCCCAGGGCGCGACGGGCGGCGTCGGCGCGACCGGCGCGCAGGGCGCGACGGGTTCCCAGGGCGCTCCCGGAGCGCAGGGCGCGACGGGCGCACAGGGCGCGATCGGTTCGCAGGGTGTTCCCGGAGCGCAGGGCGGGATCGGTCCTCAAGGGACGGCTGGTCCGCAAGGGCCCGCCGGAGCGCAAGGCGGGATCGGCCCTCAGGGCTCTCCGGGAGCGCAAGGCGGGATCGGTCCTCAAGGTCTTCCTGGAGCGCAAGGCGGGATCGGTCCTCAGGGTGCGCGAGGTGCGCAGGGCGCTTCGGGCCCGCAGGGCGCGACGGGGCTCGCGGGGCCGCAAGGCCCGCAGGGCGGCATCGGCGGAACGGGTCCGCAGGGCGCGCAAGGCGCACCGGGAACAGCAGGCGCTCAGGGAAGCGCCGGCCCTCAGGGTACGCCGGGCACTCCGGGCGCCGCGGGCCCGCAAGGCGCGAAGGGAGCGCAAGGCTCCCCGGGTGCCCAGGGGGCCTCGGGTCCGCAGGGCGCGTCGGGCGCACAGGGCTCGCCTGGAACCCCCGGGGCTCAGGGCGCGTCGGGTGCGCAAGGGGCGCCCGGTACGCCCGGTGCTCAGGGCTCGGCGGGGCCACAAGGACTCCAGGGGCCTCAAGGGCCGCAGGGCATCCTCGGTCCGCAGGGGCCACAGGGCGCGAAGGGCGCGCAAGGTGCGCAGGGCGCTCAGGGCGCTCAGGGCTCTTCCACCGCCACCAAGATCGTCGGAACCGAGAACAACAACCCGACGGTGCTCGGGCCGCAGTCGGGGCCGACGGCGCTCATCACCGTGCCCGTCACGCTGAAGGTCGGGGACGTCGTCGACGTCTCCGGCCTCATCGAAGCGCAGGCCGGCATCCAGTTCGAGAGCTCGTACGTCGCGGGCTACACGAGCATCTGCTGGATCGACCCGACCGCAGGCGCCTTCCATCAGGCGCTCCCCTATCGCTTCCAGGCGCAGTACGAGACGCAGAACCTCGTCGTCCCCGCCGGCACGACGTTCACCGTGAGCGCGGCGACCGGCGGCGCCGGGACGTACCAGATCTCGATCTGCGGTCAGACCCAGACGGGAGACGTCTTCACGGCGAACGTGAAGTCGATCAAGGTCCTCGTAGGCGGCTGAGCGCCGAGGGCACGGGGGCGGCTGGCGCTCCCGCTGCCGCGCCAGACGGTGACGGAACCGCCGCGGCCGAAGCGGCCGGCGCTGCCGCTGCCGCGCCGGACGGTGACGGAACCGGCGCGGCCGAAGCGGAAGGCGTTGCAGCGGCCATCATCGCGTCGAGTCGCGCGATCCGTGGGTCTCCGGGCGAGATCCGCTCGAGCTCGGCGAGGTGGTGAGAGGCCTCCTCGCGGAAGCCCGCGTTCAGCGTCAGGACGACGAGGTTGTATCGCGCGTCCAGGTGCCGCGGGTTCTTTCGCAGCACGGAGAGGTAGCCCTCGCGCGCCGCGCGGTAGTGGTTCAGCCGGTGGTCGCAGAGCGCCGCGTCGTAGAGCGCGGCGACGTCCGCCGGCTCTCGGTCGAGCACGCGGAGGAACGCCCCGCGGGCGGCCTCGAGCTCGCCCCGGTCCAGGGCGAGGAGCCCGACGACGAGGTGCGCCGGCGACTCGCGCCCCGCCGAGACGGCCGCGTCGGCCCACTTCGCGGCGCCAATCCGATCGCCGCTCATCCAGGCGAGGTGCGCGAGGGCGTACGTCGCGTACGGGTCGCCCGGGCGCACCGCGAGCACGGCCTTCGCCTTCGCGTCGGCGCCCTTCGCACCCGCGCGCGCGTCCGTCTCCGCCTCCTCCCCGGAGAGCGGCGCCGCGCACGCCTTGCCGTCGTGCAGGATCAGCGCCCGGGCGACCTCGGTCGCCGCGTCGTCCAGCGCCTCGCGCACCGCGGATTCGACGCAGGCGCACGGGTCCGCGTCCGCGCCGTCGCAGCGCGCCCGGACCCGGCCCGCGGACGTCGTGCGCTGCTCCTTCCCGAGGCGCACGAGGAGCGCTTTCACGTCCTCCGACGGCGTTCTCGGCTTCTGCCGGCACGCGGGCACGCCGACGGCGAGGGCGACGAACAGCAGGGAAGGCGCCTTCCACGCCGCCTTCGCTCGATTGCTCCACGGGACCACGCGCCGGAGCCTAGGCGAGGAGGGCCCGCGCGTGCACCCGTCGCGAGCGTCGCTTCCTCCCCGAGCGGCTTTCGGCCTACGTTTCGGCCCTGGCCGTGAAAATCAGCGTCTTCACCCCCACTCACCGCCCGGATTATCTCGGCGAGGTCCACCGGTCCCTCGTGCGCCAGACGGTGAAGGATTTCGAGTGGGTCGTCGTGCCGAACGGCCCGCCCGCGCCGCTCCCGGAGGAGATCGTCCGGGACCCCCGTGTGAAGATCGCGCCGGCGCCGCCGGACATGGTCGGGAAGATCGGCGCGCTGAAGCGGTTCGCGTGCGACGCTTGCTCCGGAGACGTGTTCGTCGAGCTCGACCACGACGACCTTCTCACGGAGCGAGCGCTCGAGCGCATCCAGAAGGCCGTGCTCGACGGGGCGGGCTTCGTCTACTCGGACTTCGTGAATTTCCTGCCCGACGGAAGCTCGCAGACCTACGACGCGCGCTTCGGCTGGACGGCGCGCGAGGAGACCATCGACGGCCACGCGTACCGGGTCAGCGAAGCATTCGATTGCGACGCCCGGTCCCTCTACGAGATCTTCTTCGCGCCGAACCACGTCCGGGCGTGGGCGCGGGACACGTACTACTCGGCCGGCGGTCACGACCCTTCGCTCGAGGTGTGCGACGACCACGACCTCGTCTGTCGCACGTACCTCACCGGCGACCGCATGGTGCGCGTGCCCGAGTGCCTCTACCTCTACCGGCTCCAGGAGGGTGACCGGAACTCTTACCTGGAGCAGAACGCGCAGATCCAGAAGCTTCAGCTCGCCGTCGGCAACAAATACTTCTATCGCCTGGTGGAGGAGTGGTGCCGGCGGGAAGGCCTGCCTCGTTGGGACCTCGGCGGTCGCGTCGGATGCCCGGAGGGGTACCGGTCGATCGACCTCGCCGACGCCGATCTCGTTCACGACGTCACGACGGGACTTCCGTTCGCGGATTCGTCGGTCGGCATCCTGCGCGCGTACGACTTCCTCGAACACGTTCCGGCTGCGAGCGTCGTCCCCGTGATGAACGAGATCCACCGCGTGCTCGTGCCCGGGGGGTGGCTTCTCTCGCGCACGCCGTCCACGGACGGACGGGGCGCGTTCCAGGATCCGACCCACGTGAGCTTCTGGAACGAGAACTCGTTCTGGTACTACACGAAGAAGGATTTTTCACGGTTCGTCCGGGGGATCGCCTGTCGCTTCCAGGGGACGCGCGTCTGGACGGAGTTCCCGACCGAGTGGCACCGGCACAATCAGATCCCGTACGTCTACGCGGATCTCTGCGCGCTGAAGGGACAGCGCGTCCCCGGCGTCCAGGAGATCTGAGCACTCTCCGCGAGGGCGAATGACCCAGAACGAGCTCCTCCGCCTGTTTCCGGCGTCCCCGGACGCCTGCTTGCACCAGGTGGACCTCGTCGCTCGCGCCGCGCTCCTCGTCGGTTTCACGCGCGAGACCTACCGCTCGGCGACGTTCCTCGATCAGCGCGTCCTCGGGCCGACGCTCTCCGGGGCGTGGGTGCCACTCGACGACGTGATCCAGGCTGCGGCTCGCGTGGATGGTCCGCGCCCCGTCCATTTCCTGTTCCACTCGGGGCACGTGGGCTCCACGCTCGTCACGCGCCTCCTGGAAGACGCGGCGGGGATCCTCTGCCTCCGGGAGCCGCTCCCGCTCCGGACGCTCGCCGACGCGGGCGACGCGCTCTCCACGGCCGCGTCGCTCCTCGACGAGGCGTCGCATGCGGCGCTCTCCGAGGCCGTGCTCCGCGCGTGGTCCCGGGGCTACTCGGACACGCGAGCCGTGCTCGTGAAGGCCCCGAGCGTGACGACTCGCGTCGCGCCGCGGCTCCTCGGCGCGCGACCCGCCGTGCGGGCCGTGCACCTCGACGTCACCCCGGAGAGCTACGTCGCGGGCTGGCTCGCCCGCCCCGGGATCCCGGTGGATCTCCGTGCCTACGGCCCGGAGCGGATCCGGCGAATCGAATCCCGGGTCCGGGCGCCGCTCGTCCCGCTCGCGCGGCTCTCGCCGGGGGAGCTCGCGGCGATGAGCTGGCTCGCGGAGGCGCTCGCGGCGGCCGAGCTCCGCGCTGCGCTCGGGGCGCGCGTCCTCTCCCTGGATTTCGATGCGCTGCTCGGCGGGGTGGGGGAGAGCGTCGTCCGCGTTCTCGCTCACCTCGGCGTCGAGGTCGCGGACGACGTTCCCGAACTCGTTGCGCGGAGCCACTGGCTCTCCGTGCACGCGAAATCGCCGGGAGTGCCGTACTCGCCCGCCGTCCGGAGGCGGCTCCTCGACGACGCGCGAGTGCGCCATGCGGACGAGGTTCGCCGCGGGCTCACGTACCTGGCCGATCTCGCGCGGGGGGAGCCGGCGGTCGCCGCCGTCGTTCCCCGGTGACCCTCAGAGCGCACGCGGACCGAGCTTCAGAGCGACGGTGACCCTGAGCCCGCCGTACGATCGCTGGGGCGCGCGTCCGGCGTGGAGGATCCGCGAATCGAAGAACACCGCCCGCCCGGGCTTCGGCAGCACGGAGAGCGCGATCTCGCCCGTCGCGTGGTGGAACACCGTTTCTCCTCCCCAGGCCGGGTCCCACTCGGGCATCGGGTAGTAGAGCAGCGTGAAGTGGCCCGGTCTCGGGTCGTCCGCGTGCGCCTGGCCCCCGAGGCCGTAGGTGTGGCCGTTCGCGTACTGCCGGACGACGGCGAGCGGCCCGTTCGAGAGGGCCTCGCAGCGCTCGCGCGACGCCGTCCAGAGCGCGTCGATCGCCGGGACGCCGTCGAGGTCCATCTTCCAGAAGCCCGGATCCGCGGCTCCGACGGAGTAGTTGCCGAAATACCAGCGCTTCTCCGAGCAGGCTTCGTGCACGCGCGCCCGGAGCGCGTCGTCGACGAGGGTCTCGAAGAGCTGGAGGATCGCGGTGTCGGACAGGGCGCCAGCATACCGCGAAACGCGGACGTTCCGTCTCTCCCCTTCGCGCCGGACCTCTTCGCCCCGCGACAGGCGACACCGCCGGCGCACCTCCGGTATCCTTCGGGCATGCGGCTCCTCGTTCCGAACGTCGTTCCGCGAGAGGTGATCGCGCCGCTCGTCGAGGCGCTCCGCGGGGCCGAGTTCGTGGACGGACGCGTCTCGGCGGAGGGCGCCGCGCGCTCGGTGAAGCACGTCCTCCAGCTCCCGAGAGGGTCGGCCATCGGCGAGTCCGGCGGGGACGCGATCCAGCGGGCGCTCCTCGCGTCCCCGGAGTTCGTCGCGGCGGTGGAGCCGCTTCGCGTCGTGCGCCCGCAGCTCATGCGATACGACGCCGGGATGGGCTACGGACCGCACCACGACGCCCCGATCTTCCCCGAGTGGCCGCGCGTCCGCGCCGACGTCGCCGTGACGGTGTTCCTGAACGACCCGGACGAGTACTCGGGCGGCGATCTCGTGGTGGATACGCCCGAAGGGCGCGTCAGTTGCCGCGGACCGGCGGGATCCGCGCTCGTCTACTCGGCGGGCCAGCGACACTCCGTCGAGCGCGTGACGCGAGGGTCGCGCTTCGTCGCGGTCACCTGGGTGCAGAGCTTGCTCCGGAGCGCGGAGCAGCGGGCGCTCCTTCATCGTCTCGGCCGAACGACTGCGCGGATCGAGCAGAACGGCGGGACTCCGGAAGACGTGGAGGCGCTGCGCGAGATCCACGCCGCGCTCCTCCGCGGCTGGGCCGAGACCTGAGGGGGAGTCGGTGCTCGTCCTCACCGGCTCGAAGCAATCGGGAACGGCGCTCTGGATGCAGATCCTGATCGCCGCCGGGGTTCCGCCGTTCGGTCTCGCGCCGTCGGCGGATCCCGCGTCGCCGGGGGAAGGGGAATCCTTCGAGGCCTCGCTCCGGCAAGGGATCTACTTCGCGACGAATCCCAGCCCGAAGACCGGAAGGTACGTGTTCCCGGAGCAGATCGAGGGGTGCGTCGGCGAGCTCCATCCCGCGGGCGTCACGCGCACGGATCGCGCATTCATCGGCAAGGTGCTCGTCACGATGCGCCCCGTCGGCGAGTACGTCGTCGCGATGAGACGCCTCCACGCGCTCGAGGACGCGACCGGGCGCGGCCCGCCCGCGCGCCTCGATCCCGCGCTCGAATGGTGGGCGGAAAATCACTCCCTGGTGAAGGACGTCGCCATCCGGCGCTACCCGGCGCGCTTCGAGACTCAGGACCGGCTCCTCCGCGAGCCCGACGTGCTCATCCCGGACGTGATTCGCTTCCTCGGACGGGGAGATCCGGCTCGAGGCGCGGACGCCGTTCGTCCGGAACACCGTCGCTTCGACTCCGCGACGGATCTCTCCATCGGACAGGCAGCGCAGGCCGTGTGCGACGAGCTCCACGACACGGTCGACCGCGGGCTTCCGCTCTCCACGGCGCTGCTCGCCAAGCTCGACGACGTGCACCGCACGCTGCTCCCCGCGCTCGTCGCCGAAGACGCCCGCGTCTCGGCGGCGTTCCGCGCCGGGGCTCGCTGAGCTCGGACGGCGGGAACGCTCGAGGGACGCTTCGACGTGCTCTCGGGCTCCCTTGGGCGGCCCGAGCCGGCGCACGAGGCGGAATCAGCGTGCGCGCTCGGCGAACGGCCGGGACTCGTCCCGGACCGTTCGAGACACGATGGCGGAACGCTCCGCCTCGTTCCGCTCGATCGTGCGGATGGCGTCGTCCAGGCGAGCTCGTTCCACCGGATCCGTGCTCGCGGCGCGCCGATCCCGGAGCGCATTCAGGTGCGCGCGTGCCCGGGTCGAGAGCGTCCCGAGCTGCGCGTCGCGCGACGCGCGATCCGGCCGTGCGGTGGACGAGAGCCACTCCCGCGGGGAGCCCTGGCGATCGATCGAGAGCGCGGCGAGGGCAGGGATCTTCGACTCGGTGAGCGCCTGCTGTCCCTCGGTGACCGGCTTCGGAGCCCGTGTCGGGAGCTCGGGGGAGGCGACGCCGCGGTCCGTCGGCGCTCGCGCGGCCGTGCTCGCCGTTGGATCGACCTTCGCGGCGCTCGTCGGGGGGGGCTCCGCCGTCTTCGAGGCGTCGCGACCACGAAAGGACACGACGAGGCTCGCGAGCGCGGCGATCGTCGCGGCGCCGGCCACGACGCGGCGGGCGCTCACGGCGCCTCCCGCGTGACGTTGGTCCCGACCAGGAAGCGTGCCGGGCCCGCGCTCCGCACTTCCGCGTCGATTCGCACCCAGACCGGCTCGGGAGGTGGAGCGCCGGGCGAGACACCGGGAGGCATCGGCCCGTCCACGTAGACGCACGGCGCGTCCTTTCCGGGGCCGTCGCCCAGCATCCACGCGGACCGTGTCGGCGGTTCGTCCCGACACGAGCCGTTCCAGCCGAGGAACACGCCGCGCACGGAGCCGCGCGCGCCGGGGCCCATGGCCGAAATCGCCGCGACCGTGAGCGTGCCCGAGGGCGCGGGCGTCGACGACGTGGCGGGTCCGGTCGGGCCGGACGGCTCCGGATTCACGACGGCGGTCGGCTCCGGATTCACGACGGCGGTCGGTTCCGGATTCGCCGGGCCGTTCGCGCTCGTTGCCGGAGGCGAGCCGCCCGAGGAGCCCTGGCACGCGACGCCGAGCAGCGCCAGGCCGATCGCGACGACGCGCGCGTTCATTTGACCTCGATCGTGGTCGCGTACCAGAGGTTCGAGTAGTCGAGCCGGAGGACGCCCTGGAAGTTCGTCGCGTCGATCTTCCCGTTCAACGGCTTCGAGTTGTCCATCGGCACCTGCGTGAGCTTCCGGTTCACCGTCTTCGCCCGGAGGAGCGTGCGGCTGCCTCCCGGAAGATCCGGGCGGAAGACCTGGAGGGTCGGGTACGCGACCTCTCCGCTCGGACCCTGATAGAAGCGCGCGATGACGACGTACGTGCCCGTCTCGTGGTTCGCCGCGAGCTCGTAGGATTCCTTCGAGACGCCGGATTCGTAGGAATCGGGGGAGAGGAGCCCGCTCCCGCTGACGGAGCCCTTCGCCGGCGTTCCGAAGTCACCGCTGGGCTCGAACACGTAGAGGTCGAGGTCGGCCCCGGACGTGTCGCTGTTCACGGCGTTCCCCCACTCGAGCACCACGGAGAAGTGATCCACGGCGCCGGTTCCGGGTGTGGGCGGCGTCTCGTCCGACTTCACCGCCGTCGCGAAGCTCGTCCACGCCTGCATCGGCAGGAAGGACGTCCGGCTCTTGTACCCCTCGATGGCTCCCGTCGAGTAGAAGTAGCCGCTCCCGCTCTGGGGAAGGAACAGCGCGAGTCCCCTGGCGTCCGAGACGTCCCCGATGGCCTGGCTGTGCACGACCATGCCGGTGCCGCCGAGGTACGCGGAGAACGCGGTCGCGGCGGGGCCCGTCGCCGATCCGAACGTGCCGAACGTGTTCAGGATGCTGATGACGTCCGTGGACTCCTTCTGCGTGAAGCGGAGGAGGTCCGAGGAGTCCAGGAGCGAACGGGCGGCGGCGCGCTTTCCGGGGAGGTCCTTCCGGAGAGCGCCGGCGAGATCGCTCACGTACCCTTGCGTCTCTTCTGCCTTCGAGAGATCGAGGACGGCGTTCGTGACGCTGTACGGTCGATAGTCCCCGGAATACGAAGTCGTGTACTCGTCCACGATCGCGGTGCCGAGCGCCTGCCCGGTGAGCGACGGATCGTCCACGAGGTGCTGCAGGACGGCGCCGTACGGGTAACCCCCGCCCGGCTCCACTTCCTCCGAGCCGACCATGAAGTCCGCCACGCCGCGCATCGCGTAGGCGACCTCGTGCATGCCCATGAGGCAGGCGTCGAAGCCGAGGAGATCCAGGTGCTCTCCGGAGTCCCGGATGCCCGTGACGAGGTCCTTCAGCGACATGACCTTGCCGCCGTCGGTGAACGCCTCGTTGTAGCCGGCGCCGTGGTTCCACATCACGAGCGCGTAGTGCTTCGCGGGGTAGTGCTCCACGCCCCAGCGGATGAACTGCGTGAGCTGCGTCGGGTCGCTCATGTTGACGTCGCCGAGCTGGTCCGAATCCGCGAAGCTCGGCGCCGAGGACGGGTCGCCGTCGTAGCTGACGGGGAGCCGGAACGTCGTCCCGAGCAGGTTGTCACTGAGGTTCCAGGAGTACTGCTCCGAGAACTCGATCTCGGCGACGATGTTCACGCTGGAAGTGGAGCCGACCGTCTCCATCTCGTTGATGTCCGACCAGGCGGCTCGAGACAGGTTGTTGTTCCCGATCATGTAGACCATGAAGGTCCAGTCCTTGTCGGGTGGGGTCGTCGGCGCGCAGCGACCCCCGGTGCAGGTCGTGCCGCTCGGGCACGTGACCGAACACTTCGTCGGCGGGAGGCACCGGAACCCGACGCCGTCCGAGCGACACTCGAGCCCGAGCTGTGCGCAGTCCTCGCGCGCGACGACGCCCGTGGTGAGATCGTTCCCGGGAGGCGCGACGCCCTGGCAGTTCACGCGCACCTGGCCGTCGCAGCGCCCTTCGCGCGTCTCCGTGCCGCAGCCGGTCGTCGTGCCGACGACGAAGCAATCGGCGAAGCCGCCCGCCGTCTGGCACTGGTCGACGCCGCAATCGAACGTGTACTGCTCCGAGTCCTCGCAGAAGGTGAGGGTGTTGCCGGTGCACTTGCCGGCCTCGGTGAGGCCGCTCGGGCAAGGGCCCTGAGGAACGCAGATCGCGCCGCCGTCCGTCGCGCCCGTCGGGTCGCACTTCTGGCCGTACGCCGCGCAGTCGATCTCGCGCGGCACGGCGGTGAGGCCGCTCTCGTCGCAGTACTTCAGGACGGCGCCCTCGCACGTGCCGAGCACGGTGAGGCTTCCGCACGAGGCCGAGCGTCCCGTGTCCGTGCAGTCGGCCTTGCCGTCGACGACGCCGCACGTCGAACCGATCTGGGCGCAGTCCACGCGGGTGAGCGCGCCGTCCTTGCAGAAGACGACCGTGTCCCCCTCGCAGGTGCCGACGTCCGTCGCGCCCTGACACGCGCCCCCGTCCGGCGTTCCGCCGTCGGTCTCTCCGCCGTCCGGAGCTCCGGCGGTGCCGCCCGCCCCGGCGCCGCTTCCGGCGTCCGCGGCGCTCCCCGCGGCGCCGCCCTCGTTGCCCTTCTCGGCGTCCTTCGTCGGCGCCGAACACGCGACCACGAGGAGGGCGAGCCCCACGAGCGACTGGATGGCCGTCTTCATGATCACTTCTTCCGCTCGGCGCCGGGGCGCGTGGGAGCCTGGGTGGATCGGTGGCGGCGCTGCTCGTCGCCGCCGCCCGCGCGGCCGTCACCGCCGGTCTGCACGCCCGTCGCGCTCATGCCGTTCGCGAAGAGCGATTCCTGCGGCTTCGGTTTGTCGGGCTTCGGCGGGCCGCCCGCCGCAGCGACCGGGGTCGCCGGCGGGGCGGCGGGCTTCCGCGCGGCTATCGCGGCGTTCACCTCGGCGAGCGCCTTCTCCGCGTCGGAGAGCGTCGTCGCGAACGCCTGGTCCCTGGCGAGGGCCTTCTCGCGGGATCTTCCGAAGCTCTCCTTGGACGAGTAGCCCGTCTTGGTTCGCGTCTTTCGGAGCGCGGTCTTCGCTTCCGTCGCGGCCCTGGAGGCGTCGGCGCTCGCGTCCTTCGCGAGCTTCACGAGCTCGGTCGCAGCGTTCTTCACGTCCGCCGCGGCGGTCTTCGCCTCCTCGGCTCCGTCGGCGCTCGACTTCACGAGGTCCGCGAGGGCGTCTTCCTTCGCGCGGACGGCCTTCGTCGTCTCGGCGAGCATCGCGCCGTCCGTCGCGGCCGCCTGGTATTCCGTGCGGCTCGCCTCGAGGTGCTCGCTCGCGGGCGGCTTCGGGTCCGTCTTCGTCGCCGCCGTCTCGTACTTCTTGTACGCGGCGCCGGCCGCCTTCGCGTGCTTCTCGAAGCTCTTCTGCTGCGCGGCCCGCTCCTTTTCCTTGGTCCTGCGGTCCGTGGAGAGCGGGTCCGCCTGGACCCTGGCCTGATCGGCCTCGGTCTTCCGCTTGGTGATGAGGGAGCGCGCCGTCGTGATCTTTCCGGCGAGCTCGGCCGCCGCGTCCCTGGGCGCGGCCACCGTCGGCTTCGCCGGGGTCGGCGGCGCGGCGGTCGGCCGGGGCGCCGTTGGCGGGAGCGTGCCCGCGTGCGCGGCGGACGAGAGCGCGACGACGGTCGCCGCGATACCGACGGAACGGAAGATGCGGAGCTTCATCGTCACTTCCCCCCTGCCGCGGCCTTCGGAAGGCCCTGGAGCGCCTTCCCCGCGTCCGTGACGGCGCCGAGGACCTTCGCGTCGTTCTCCTGGTTCTTCGCCCGCTTCTTCGGGTAATCCGCCGCGGGGCCGAGGCCGGCGACGTTCTTCGTCTTGTCGGCGTCCTTCTTCGTCTGCTTCGCGTCGTCGGAGGCTGCCCGCGTCACGGTCCGACCGAGGTCCGCCGAGGACTTCGCTGCCGTCTTCGCGTCGGTCGCGGCGGCCGTCGCTGCGTCGACGTCGGCCTGTGCCGCTTCCACCTTCCCCTCGATGTCGTCCTCCGCCTTGCGGAGCGCGGCGACGTCCGCCGTGATCGCTTTTCCGTCGGCGAGCGCGCCCTGGTAGTCCGCCTGAGCGGACATCAGGAGTGCGACCTCCTTGTCCGTGACCTTGCCGCTCTTCTCCGCGGCCTGGTACTTCTTGAACGCGCTCGCGGCGCTCTTGATCCGCTTCGACACGGCGCGCTTCCGCTCCTCTATTCCTTTTTCCTTCGTCTTGCGGTCGTCCGTCGCGGTGCCGTTCGCTTGCTCGACGGACGCCACTCGATCGCGAGCGGCGAGGACCTTCGTCTTCGCGGCGTCGGCCGTTCGCGCGAGCGCGGCCATCTGCGTCTCCGGTGGGTCGTCGGCGAGCGCCGGGATGGTGGTCACGCAGACGAACCCCAGAAGCAGCGCCGCTCCCCCGAGCGCGCGGCGCCTGACCGCAAGAATGCTCATGGTGTTCGAGTGCCACAGCCCGTCTCGCGCGTGAAGAGCGAGACGATTCGTCCGTTCTCACCGGAACCCGAGTCCCCGGGGCGTCGAGCCCATACCCGCGCCGCGCTCGGGGGTGCGTCCGCGTCATCGCGTCGTTTACACGGAGCGCTCGATCACTCCGGAAGCTCGACGCTGCCGCGGGCGTCGAGCTTCCAGTGGGGATTGTGCGCCACTTCCCAGAGGTGACCGTCCAGATCCGAGAAATAGCCGGAATGGCCACCCCAGAACACGTCCTGGGCGGGTTTCAGGATCTTCGCGCCCGCCTTCTCCGCCCGAGCGAGCGCTGCTGCGACGTCCGCCTTCTTCGCGACGTTCCACGCGAGCGTGACGCCGGAGAAGCCGGAGCCGGCTTCCTTCACCCGCGCGTCTTCCGCGAGGAGGTGGCGCGGGTAGAGCCCGAGCACGAGCCCGCCCGCATCGATGAACACGATGCTCTCGTTCGACGCGCTCGACGCACGGAACCCGAGGCCATTGCAGTAGAACCCGCGCGCGCGCGGGAGATCCTTCACTCCGAGAGTGACGACGGTGAGGCGAGGCGTCATGGCTCCTCGCGGGGATAGCACGAGAAGCGCGGCGTCCGCTCAGGGCAACGCGCCGCCTTCGAAGAAGTCGGAGAAATCGTTCTCGGTCGCGACCGTGGAGAGCGCGGGCAGGCCGAACACGTTCTCCACCGTGCGGATGAGCGAACCGTGCGTGACCTTCACGTCGCTGACGTAGCCCGCCTTCACGTCGGGTCCGACGGCGACGAACGGGATCGTCGGGGAGAGTTCTCCCTCGTCCCAGACGAGGAAGATCGCCGCGTGGTGGGACTCCGCGTAGGAGATGACCCCGGGGAGCTCGTCGGCGAGCCAGGCATCACCCGAGTTCACGAGGTTCGTGTTCGGGCAGCCGCCCTGACCGTGCATGTCGTTGCACTGGTTCGGCGTGACGAACGCATAGTCCGGCAGGTCCCCATTGCCGGCGATGGCGTCGAAGAACGCCTCGATCGGCGCGTGGTGCGCCACGCAGCGCGCGGCGTTCTGGTCCGGCGGATTGCCCGCCACGTCCTGGAAGAACAGGAACGGGTCGTGCTTCGGCTGGTAGAAGCCGTCGCTCACGATCGGGCAGGGACCGGTCGCCGCGTTCATCCCTTCCTGGTAGGACATCCACGTGTGATTCGCGGCCTCGAGCTGGTTCACGAGGTGGTCGGTGCTCGCCGTGCTGTTCGCGGCCGACGGCACGGCATCGTTCGTGAAGGTCGCGTCCGAGAACGTCGCGGTGCCGGCTTCCATCAGCACGTAGTGCGGCTCGCTCGGGGTGAGGATGGGGAGCGTGTCCTGGAAGTTCGACGCGCTCGCGTACCTGGGGAGGAGCTCGCCATTGATGTACGGCGCGTCCGTCGTGTTCCCGATGACGGACGTCTCGTCGTGGTTCTCGAACGCGATGACGATGACGTGCTCGAGGTGGGAGCCCGTCCCGCCGCCGTCCTTCGTCCCGCCGCCGCCGGTGCCTCCGCCCCCGGCGCCGCTGCCCCCGGTGCCCCCGCCGTCCGCCGTGCCGGGGGTCGTCGCCGTCCCGTCCGTGCTCGAGCAGGCGAAGAGCGCGAGAGAAGCGAGGAGCGCGAAGGTGGAGTGCGTGGGGCGCGTCATGAAAAGAAAGCCTCCGATCGCGCGAGGATAGCGCTTCGTGTCGCGGTGCCCGTGCCGATCTCGTGACGTTCGCGGTCAGCGGCTCGAGCCTGACCGCTTCGGTCAGCCCGGGCCGTTCGCGGCGGTGTCCCGGGCGGCGCGCGCGCCGGGACGCCTCTCGACGTCACCTCACTTCTCTTCGTCGAACTCGCCGACGGTCGGAAGCGCCGTCCGGAGATTCTGGAACGCCGCGCTCCGGTCCTCGCAGAGGAGCGTCTCCTCGAGCGCCGCGGTGCTCGCGTAGTTCACGTCCGCGATGCCCGTCGGCATGTCGATCGTGCCGCAGTCGAAGATCCCCGGCAGCCCGATGATGACTGCCTGGTCGATCCCGCAGACGCCGTCGTGCTCGGCCTCGGTCACCGCGTTGCGTCCCTGGGCGTTGTTCTGACAGAGGTCCGTGGGCACGAGGTGTCCGCCGTTCGTGATCCCGACGAGCCGCTTCACGACGCCCGGAGGCCCGGGGGATTTCGCGTAGGCGTGCTTGTTGTCGGTCGCCGTGTCCTGCCCGGGGACCGCCTCGCAGACGTAGTTGCCGAAGCGCGGCGCGTCCCAGCCGATCACCGCATCGTTCATGCCGGCGATGAACATCAGGGACTTCAAGGACGACGACGGGAGCACCTGCAGGCTGCCCGTCATCGGGATCACGACCTCCACTCCCGGAAGCATGCTGAGCCCTGCGGCGACGCACGCGCCCTGGCTGTGCCCCGAGATCCCCACGCGCTTCGTGTCCACGTGCCCCGCGAGGAACGCGAGGTCGCCCGACGGCGTCGCGAGCGCGTCGAGCTGCGTCTTCACGTCGCCGGCGATGTCCTTTTCCCCCGTCTGCGCGCACGTGCACCCCGGCGTCGTCCCGCCCTTCGGCGGCGTGCCGGTCGCGGCGCACAGCTGATCGGCGAGGAAGAGCCCGGGGTAGTCCGCGGAGAGGACCACGAAGCCGCGGCTCGCCCAGTGAGCGAGGGTGCTGCCGTTCGCGATGCGGAACGACGCCGTGCCGTGGATGTTCACGACGATGGGGTAGGGGCCGTGCGCGCCGTCGAGCGGAAGGTCTCGGTAGAGATCGCCGCCGATGGGACCGACCGCGGGGGACGCGTCGTCCGGCACCTTCGAGCGCTCGGACTCCGGGAGGAACTCGCGGATGTCGTACGTCGCGAGCGGCTTGCCGGCTTCGGAGCCCGGTTCCGCCGGATACGCGATCTCGACGGTGAGGCGGCCGATCTTCACCGTCTTCACGCCGACCTTCCATGGGCCGCGCACGCCCGGGTCGTCCGGGATGGAGAGGAGACTCGAGCCGCAGCCCGCGGTCGACGTCGTCTCCTGCTTCTCGTCGTCGGACCCGGAGCAGCCGAACGTGGAGAGAATCGAGAGGGCGACGAGGGCGCGAGACGCGGACGGGCGGAGGAGCATGCGCCCCCCTAACAAGGCCGCCGTCACGCGCCAATTCCGTTCAGGCGCCGGGGTGGCCAAAGTGGGTGTCGAAGGCGGCCGAGACCGTCCGCCCGCGCGGCTCAGTTGGTGCACACGGAGGTCGTGGCGATCTTCGGGTACCGGTAGACGAACGAGAAGCACATCTCGTTGCGCGTGCTCTCGCCGAAGTTGAGCGTCTGAGAGCCGGTGTTCTCGTAGTCGCACTCGACGGTGATGACGTCGTTCTGATGGAGCAGCACGGGGGTGGGCAGCGTCGTGTACGGCTGCGCTTCGAACGCGTAGTCCTCGTCGAAGATCGTCGTCGCCGGTCCGCCGGGAGGACCGACGGTCGTCTTGTTGTGTCGGCCGGCGAGGTGCATGTGCGGAGCGAGCGCGAACGCCGTCGCGTCCGCGGTCTCCGTGCACGTCCCCGTCTGCGTGACCTTGCCCGGCGGGATCACGAGGCCCGCGACCTTGCCCATCGCGACCGCCTCCGCTTCGTTCGGCGCGGTGCCGCCGTCGGGGCCGAGGATGCGCATGCCGGAGCGTCCCGAGAGCTCCGTGTCGGCGGTGTTGAAGAGGTGGAGTCCCAGAAATAGCTGCTTTCCTGCCGGGATCCTCACCGCGACGTCCTTCGGCATCTCGAAGGAGCCGGCGCCGACGCCGCCGAAGTACACCATGTTCTGGCTGAGCTGGACTCCGGAGCACGTCGTGCTGGAGCCGGAACCGTCTTCCGACGAGACGACGCCGTCCGGTCTCGTTCCCGGATCGTCGAAGCCGACCACGACGTGGTGCGTGCCGAGAGGCTCCGTGGGATCGAACGCGCTGATCCAGACGTCTTCCGTCAGCGTCTGGTACACGCAGAAGTACGTCTCGACGCCTGGCCCGATGGTCCAATCGTGTGCGATGAGCTCCTTCGATCCGGGGAGCGCTCCCTCGGTGGCCGGAGCGGTCTGTTGCTTTGCGGACGTGCCGGAGCACGCGGTGAGCGAGATGGAGAAGAGGAGAGCAGCGACGGGCCGGGACGCGAACATGTTCGCATCTTAGCGCAGGTCAGATGACGCTCACGCGAGAGCGATGGCAGGAAAAGAAGGCCGGAGGCGCGTGCAGAACGTTCGCGACTCGCCGGTAGAGCGCATCGCCTGCGGTCGGGCCCGTCGAGTCCCCGGGTTTGGCCCGAAAGGCCCTACGGGAGCGACCGGAGGTCCACGTAGGGAGGGGTGGGTCCGTCACGCCGTTCCCGGGCGGGGTCTCCCCGGCCGTAAACCACGCGAAGGACGTCCATCGGCGAGACGATGCCCGCGATGCTGCCGTCATCGTTCACGACGACGACATGATGGATGGAGTTGTCCACCATGAGAAGGGCCGCGTTCAGCAGCGGATCGGTCGCGCGCACCGCGTAGACGACCTTCGTCATCACGTCGCCGACGCGCGTCGTGGGATCCGGCCGTCTCCGCGGGTCCGCGAGGTCGGAGGTCGTGACGATGCCGACGAGCCGCCCGCGCTCTCCGAGCACCGGGGCGCCGTTCACGGAGTGACGATGAAAGGCGTCCCAGGCCTCCACGAGCGTGTGCTTCACGTCCAGGAACATCACGGCCTGGGTCATCGCGTCCGCCACGCGCAGGGATTCGTGGGATTCGCCGGCCACGGTGCTCCTCAGGGGCGGTTCGCGATGGGAAAGCCGTTGTCCCGGGCGAGCCACCGGAGCACGTCGAGCGCCGTGACGACGCCGACGACGCGACCGTCCTCGGCGACGACGGTCACGCGGTGCATGCCCTCGTACGCCATGAGACCCGCGGCGCGAGCGAGAGGTTCGTTCGTCCCCACGGAGAAGGAGCGGGGAGTCATGAGGTCGGCCACGGTCTTCTTGCCGGTGTGCTTCCACGCGACGAGATCCGTCTTCGTGACGACACCGATGGGGCGGCCCGCTCCGTCCGTCACCGGGGCGCCGCTGATCCCGCGATCGATGAAGAGCTGCTCGAGGCGCTCGGCCGGCAGATCCCCCGACACGCAGACGACGTCTTTGGTCATCACCGCGGAGACCGGGGTGTCGATCGCGGAGGAATGGTCCGACATGGAGCGACGAAAAAGCAACGGACGTGCCGCCATCGCCCCTCCCGCGAAACGTGCGGGGAGCGCGCAGAATGGCGGGGTTCCATCGCACCGGGTGCGCGTTCCACCGCAGAAGTTGCGCGAGCGCGCCAGCCCTCAGTCCGGAACGCAGACCTTGTCGTGGCCGTCTGCGCCGTGTCGATTCACGCTCTTGCAATGGTACGGCGCGCCGCAGTCGAGGTCGCTCGCGCAGAGTGGCCAGCACGTACCGCCGAAACGCTCCACGCAGCTCACCGCTGGCCCGCAGTCGAGCGGAACCCGGCAAGCATAACCGAAGGACCCGTAGCCCGGGCCCGGACCGGAGTCCGAGCAGCCTGCCAGGAGGAGGAGAAGAGAGACGAGGCCGGCGCGTCGCATGGCCGAGAGGCTAGCCTCGGCCCGAGGCGCATGAAAAGGCGCGTCGACCAGGACGGATCGGAGGCGTGGCACGCGCGAGGCGCAATCCTTGCATTCGGCTCATTCGAATTTGCCGGAACATTTGCCGGAAGAAGGCGCGAACCCTTCTGGCATGCCGCTGGCTCTCATCGGAAGACAGGAGAATCGAAGACCATGTGCCAGCGGATCACGTGCCAGAAGTGCGGTAAGCCCACCTTCGCCGGATGTGGGCGTCACATCGAGCAGGTGCTCGGCGACGTCCCGAAGGAGGGTCGGTGCCAGTGCCGGGAGGCCGCCCGACGCGAGGCCTCCGAGCGACCGAGCCTCCTCTCTTCGCTGCTCGGTTCGTTCGCGGGGAGGCGGTCGTGAAGGCGCTCATCGAGTCGGCGGGTGGCGTCGCGAGCCGCGTCCGGATCGGGTCGCACGACATCGTGTTCGACCAGCCGAGCCCCGTTCCCGGAGGGGAAGACAAGGGTCCGTCACCTCTGGACGTGATGACGATCTCGGTCGGCGCGTGCGCGCACTACTTCGCGTCCGCGTTCCTGTACGGAAGGAAGCTCTCGACGGATGGCCTCCGCGTCGAGGTCGAGTGGATCAAGTCGAAGGAGCCCGCGCCGCGCATCTCGCAGATCGTCGTGCACGTCATGCTGCCGGTCGGGGTGCCGGAGCACTACCTCCCGGGGATCGAGCGCGCGGTGAAGAACTGTCCTGCCTACGGCACGCTCGTGCATCCGCCGGAGGTGCAGCTCACGGTGGCGAAGGAAGAACCGGTCGCGACGGCCCCGGCGGCCTGAAGACGTGGCTGCGGCGGGCGTGCCTTGAGCGCGAAGTCGGGGCCGGTGTAGCCTCCGGATTTCCATGGCATCCGCTTTCGGGGGGCTTCGTCCCTTCGCCGTCTTCTCGCTGACTCTCTCCGTTCTCGGCGTGGTGGGCACGGCCTGCACGTCCGACAAGACGCGCGCCGGCGTCGCGTCCCTGTGCACGCTGAACAGCGATTGCGCCGAGGGCCTCGTCTGTACGCTCGGTCGCTGCCACGAGGCGTGTCGCGAGTCCCGCGATTGCCCCGAAGGCGAGCGCTGCGTCGCCGTCGACGCCGTCCAGGTGTGTCAGCAACCGGCGGAGGCGACGTGCGGGAGCGGCGCGCAATCGTGCGGCCCGCTCACGTGCGCGACGGACGGCCAGTGCCGGAGCTCCTGCACCGTCGACGGGGACTGCCCGACGAACCAGGTCTGCGCCGCCGAGCGGGTCTGCGCCGAGAAGACCGAGGTGGACTCGACGGGGAACCTGAAGCCTGCCGGGGATGCGGCACCGGGTTCTGGCGGGGCGAGCGGTGCCGGCGGAGCGAGCGCCGGGGGGGAGACGGGGGCCGGCGGCCTGAGCGCGGGCGGGTCGACGGGTGCGGGCGGCGGAACGGGCGGAAGCGTCGCGGTGGACGCCGGCTCCGGCGGGGCAGGCGCCGTCGATTCCGGCCCGAAATGCTCGGACCCGACGCCGGATCCGTGTCCGGCCGGGTGCGCGAACACCCAGACGGATCCGGCGAACTGTGGGTCCTGCGGGAACGTCTGCAACATCGCGCACGCGACCAACACCTGCGCCTCGGGCTCCTGCGCGATGACGGCGTGCGTCGGCACGTTCAAGGACTGCGCAAACGGGATCGCCGACGGCTGCGAGACGGACGTCATGGCCTCGGACGCGAACAACTGCGGCGACTGCGGCGTGAAGTGCCCGGTTGGCCAGGCCTGCGGTGGCGGGACGTGCGCGGACGCGATCGTCACGTGTGCCTCCGCGGGCGTCACGTGCGCGCAGGCGACGTGCTCCGCGGGCACGATGGCGATCTCCGCGGGGGGCGGCATCGTCGTCGATACCGGCAATGGGCGTCGCCTCTGGACGCGCGCGACCCGCGGTCCCACGACCGAACCGGCGGCGGAGGCGGACTGTGCGGCGCTGAACCTCGAGGGCATCACCGGATGGCGTCTCCCCGCGAGCTTCGCCGAGCTCGGGCAGACGCTGCTCTACCCGGGCGGGCTCCAGGGGTGCCCCACGTGCCAGCCCGCGGTCGATCAGGCCGCGTTCCCCGACACGACCGCCGGCGACTACTGGACGAGCCACTACAACAATGGGCGCGCCGGCTACGACACCGTCGAGTTCTGCGACGGGCGGAACAACTACCAGACGGATGGAAGCGGCTCGCTTCCGTACCGGTGCACGCACGATCCGCTGTGAGGCGGAGGCTCGCGCGGATGACCTCGTTGCGGCGCGAGCTAGTACTGGAGGCGAATGGGTGGGATGGAGGACGGGAGCTCGTCGTCGCCGACGTCCGCCTTGTTTCCCGTGCCGAGCTGGCCGTCCTCGCCGTAGCCCCAGCATTTCACCTCCGACGAGCCGACGACGGCGCACGTGTGGTAGTTCGTCGTTCCGGTCGCGAGAGCGCTGACGGGACCGGTCCCCGGGGAGGGACCCGGTGTGACGCTCACCGGCCCCACCGACGACGGGAGCTCGTCGTCGCCGATCGTGTCCGTCCGCCCGTAGCCGAGCTGTCCGTGCTGGTTCGAACCCCAGCAGGCGACCGTGTGATCCGAGAGCAGCGCGCAGGTGTGCTCGAATCCCGCCTCGAGCTCCAGGACGTGGAGCCCGGGGGACGTCGAGAGCGAGAGCGGGCCGACCGAGGACGGCAGCTCGTCGTCGCCGATCGTGTCGGGATTGCCGTAGCCGAGGCCGATGCCGGGGAAGAAGAGGCCGCCGTTCCCCCAGCATTTCGCCGTCCCGTCCGAGAGTCGTGCGCAGGTGTGGGCGTCCCCACCGACGAGGTCCACCGCGGAGACGCCTGAAGCGGCGCTCACGTCGACCGGTCCGATCGAGGACGGGAGCTCGTCGTCCCCGATGTTGTCGATGTTGCCGTAGCCGAGCTGGCCCGTTCCGCCTCGCCCCCAGCACTTCGTCGTGTGATCGGAGAGGAGCGCGCAGGAATGGAACGCGCCGCCCGCGATGTCGATCGCCTCGACCTCCGGAGAGGTGGAGAGGGAGACCGGACCGACCGAAGACGGGAGCTCGTCGTCGCCCACGGCGCTCGTGTTGCCGTACCCGACGCCGCCCTGGGTCCCGAAACTCCCCCAGCACGTGACCGTTCCGTCGGAGAGGAGCGCGCAGGTGTGGCTCCACCCCGCGGTGAGCTTCCGCACGGTGACGCCCGGTTTCGTCGTGACGCTCACCGGCCCGACGGAAGACGGGAGCTCGTCGTCGCCGATGGTGTTCTCGTTACCGTAGCCGAGCTGGCCCTGGTCGCCCTTGCCCCAGCACTTCACGGTGCCGTTGGAGAGGACCGCGCACGTGTGATCCTTCCCGGCGGCGAGCTGAGTCACGACGACGTTCGTGTCCGTGGTGACGCTCACATTGCCCGCGACGACCGGATCCTCGTCGTCTCCGATGTTGTTCGTGTTGCCGTAGCCGAGCTGGCCCGTGTAGCTCCCGCCCCAGCAGCGGACGGCGCCGTTGTCGAGGAGCGCACAAGTGTGGCGTTCGCCGACGACGAGCTGGCGAATCTCCAACATCCCTCCTGCGTCCACCGGGGTGGACGCATCCGCGGGTGCGCCGTCGGGCGTCGCGGCGTCGACCCCTGAAGCGTCTCCGGCCGTGCCGCCGTCGCGTCCGCCTGTCGTCGCTCCGCCGCTCGAATTCCCGCCGCCGCCGGAGCCCGCGCCGCTCGAACCACCGCCGCCCGAGCTGGTCGAGGAGTCCGCCACGTCGGCGACGCAGCGCCGATCGACGCAGTGCTCGCCGGTCTGGCAGTCCAGGTTCGTCGTGCAGGTCTCCCAGCTCGTGTTGCTGCCGCCGCCGCCGCTCGACTTCCCACAGGCGATCGCGACGGTGAGGGAGAGCAAGCTGACGAGGATTCCGTGCTTCATCGTTCCTCCGGGTGATCCGGCTCGAGATACTGACCGACGTAGAACCACACGAGCGTGGCGGCGTCGTCCGCCACGGGGTGCAGGACGTTGTGCGCCTCCACCTCGTCCCACAGCGCGATGGCGTCCGTGCGCACCCGGACGAGGAGCGAGCGAACTCGGTCCCATGCTGGATGCCCCGGGTGGATGCGAAAGCTCAATGTCGTCCCGCCGACCACGTCGTCCTCTGCGGACCGGGTGCGACCGCGACGGACCTTCGCGGCGATGGCGCTCGCGACGGCGCGGAAGTGGTCGTACACCGCCGCCTCCCATCCGAGGTCCGCCCCGATCGGGATGACGAGCGGCACGGCCGAGAGCGCAGCGTCGTCGCCGGCGCCGTCCTGCGTGACACGGCCGTCGGAGACGAGACGCTCCACTGCCCCGCGAGTCTCTTCGAGATCCAGGCGGAGCAGCTCCGCGAGGCCGGCCGTCGTGGTCCCTGGCGTGCCCCGGATCGTCGCCCAGGCGATCGCGGATGCGGCGTCCGCGTCGGCGGCCCTCGCGAAGAGCTTCCGTTCCGCGTCGCTCGTGATGCCGTAGATGGCCGAGACGCCGCGTCCGGAAGCGTGGAGGAGGCCCGAACCGACGAGGTCGCCGAGGACGGAGATCACCTCCGCTTCGCCGTCCCGCTCGAACGCCCGGAGCACCTCGTCCCGCGTCGCCGTTTCCCGCTCGCCGACGTAGTCCAGCACGGCTTCCCACACGGTGCGCTCCCGCTCCGTCACGCTCTCGGCGAGGCGCTGCACCTTCTTCTGGTACGTGCGGAGCGCGAGCCCGAACATGTCGGCGACGACCTTCCGTCCGACTCCCTGGGCCTCGATCTCGCGCGCGAGGGAGACGAACACCTCGTCCGCGACGTGGGCCAGGGGCGCCCGGATCCCCGCGGCCGTGGAGAGCTGCGCGACGAGGACGGTGGTCTGACGCACGATGGCGTCGATGAGGAGCTTGCCGTTCATGGTGCGAGCGTCGAACGGCAGCGTACGGGGAGTCTCCGCCCGGAACGAGATGTCAAAAACAACACCTCGCGGACACGCGCTTCGGCGCGAAAAGCGCCCGAAAATCGCGGGCTGGGCGGCGCCGTCCGGCGCTTACCCAAGGTGTCGCGCCGCGCAGCGTCTGACCCCGCGTCGAGAGCCCGATGCCGAGGCTCCGGAGGTGCGAGAGGCATGCCCGCGTCCAGAGACAGCTCCCTTCTGTTCTCGCTGAAAGAGCTCGAGGGCCTCGAGCGCGAGCGCGTCGAGGAGGAACGTGCGCTCCGCGACGCGGCGCGCGACGCCGAGCGACGAGCGTTCGAGGACGCGGAGCGTCGCGCGCGGGAGGCAGCCGCGTCGAAGTTCGAGGCCGACGAGCGACGCCGGAGAGACGAGGAAGCAGCCCGAAGAGACGAGCTCGCGCGCCACGCGGCGATGGAGCGGGCCGCGGTGGAGCGCGCGCGGACGGAGGTCGAGGCGCGCGCGCGTCACGAAGCGACGGTGGCCCAGGCGGCCCACGAGGAGACCCTCGCGCGGCTTCGCGGCGAGGCGGCGCGACGCTTCCAGCGGTTCTTCCTCATTGCCTGCGGGCTCGCGACGGTCGCGTCGCTCTCCGTCGTGGGGGTGGTTTCGCTGCAGATCCACCAGAGCGCGGCGCTCGATCGGGCCCGCGAGGAAGTGGCCATGCGCGAGCGCGAGCGATACGAGACGCTCTCGCGCGCTCTCGACGCTTCCCACAAGGACCTGCTCGAGCTCGAGCGTCGTTTGCGAGCCGCGGAACGCGCGACCCCGAGCGCCGCTCCGGAGCCCTTGCCGAGCGCTCCGCCCGTGCCCCACGGGCCGGCGTATCCGACGCACCCGACGCGCCCGGCGCGCCCGACGACGGGGAAGCCCTGCACCTCGGACGGCGATCCGCTGAACGGCTGCTTGAAGTGACGCGAAGTCGATGGGTTCGCGCGTGCGCAATTCCTGCGCGCCTTCACGGCCTCCGGAAGATTGTCCCCCCTGCGCGCGCGGTCCATGCTCGATACGAGTAGTTCGCGTCGATGGCCGCTCCGCAGTTCCCGCCGTCTGCTTCACCCTCCCTGACGCCGGAGCCGCCGCGCGTGTCCGTGCTGCCGCCGCTTCCGGAATGGCCCGTGCCCATTGCAACGGCCATGCGGCGCACCCTCGCGCGCGGCTACGGGGTCGAGCAGTTCCGGGCGGACGCGCTCGCGGGGCTCCTCGTGGGCGTCGTCGCGCTGCCGCTCTCGATGGCGCTCGCCATCGCCGTCGGCGTCCCTCCGCAGCACGGCCTCTACACGGCCGTCGTGGCGGGTTCGGTGGTGGCGCTGCTCGGCGGCTCGAAGTTCCAGGTGACGGGCCCGACGGCTGCGTTCGTCGTCATCCTCGCGCCGATAGCGAACAAGTTCGGGCTGTCCGGCCTCCTCACGGCGGGGGTGATGGCGGGGGGCCTCCTCGTCGCCATGGGGCTCGCGCGGTTCGGGAACCTGGTCCGGTACATGCCGTACCCGGTGACCACCGGGTTCACGAGCGGCATCGCGGCGGTCATCGCGACCTTGCAGATGAAGGACGTCTTCGGGCTGAAGACGGGAAAGCTGCCCGATCACTTCGTCGAGCGCGTGCTTTCGCTCTTCCAGGCGTGGAGGACGGCGGATCTCCGCGAGTTCGCCGTGGCGGCGGTCACGTTCGCGCTTCTGGTCGGGCTCGGGCGCGCCCTGAAGCGCGTTCCGGCCCCGCTGCTCGCCATCTCCCTCGTGTCGCTCGGCGTCGGGCTCGCGCACCGGTTCTTCCCCGCATTCTCCGTCGAGACCATCGGCTCTCGCTTCTCCACGGTCGTCTCCGGCGTCGTCGTGCACGGCATTCCCCGCGTGCCGCCCCTCCCGGCCGTTCCGTGGGGCGCGCACGTGCCCTCCTTCGGCGAGGTCCGGGAGCTCGTTTCCGCCGCGTTCGCGATCGCGATGCTGGGCGCGATCGAGTCGCTCCTCTCGGCGACGATCGCCGACGGAATGACGAACACGCGTCATGACCCGAACGCGGAGCTCGTCGCCCTCGGGATAGGCAACGTCATCGCGCCCTTCTTCGGCGGCATTCCGGCGACGGGCGCACTCGCTCGGACCGCGACGAACGTGCGTGGCGGCGCGCGCTCGCCCATCGCCGCCGTGGTGCACGCGGCCGCCGTGCTGCTCTCCATCCTCGCGCTCGCGCCGCTCGTCGCATGGGTTCCGATGGCCTCGCTCGCGGCGCTCCTCGTCCGCGTCGCGTGGAACATGTCGGAGGCTCACAACTTCGTCGGCATCGTGAAGGGTGCGCCTCGGAGCGACGTCGTCGTGCTCTTCATCTGCTTCGGCCTCACGGTGCTCTTCGACATGGTCGTCGCGGTGTCCGTCGGCCTGGTGCTCGCGGCGTTCCTGTTCATGCGGCGCATGGCCGACCTCACCGAGTCGCGCCTCCGTCTGGACTCGGTCGCGGAAGACGGCGAGGAGCCGACCGACCTTCCCCGCGGCGTGATCGTGTACGAGATAGACGGCCCTCTATTCTTCGGGGCCGCGCAGCGCGCGATGAACGCTCTTCAGTCGAGCCGGAGCGACAGGTTCCGCGTCCTCGTGCTGGACCTCGGGCGCGTCCCCATCATCGACGCCACGGGCTTCGCGGCGCTCGAGAACGCGATCTCCGGCGTGATCCGCGCGAAGAAGCGGGTCGTCATCGCCGGCCCGCTTCCGCGCCCGCAGTACGTCTTCGAACGGAACGCGCTCGAACGGAAGTACCCGGGCCTGGTCATCGCGCCGTCGCGCGAACGGGCGCTTTCGGAGGCCGCGGCCCTGGCCGCGGCGCCCTGAAGCACCCTCAGGACATCTCGCGGTCGATCTGGAGGCGGATCTTCTGACCGGGCGCGTACGGGAGCTTCCCGTTCCGGCGCACCTTGGCTTCCGCCTCCTCCGACTCGATCTTCACCTCGACGCGGCCCTTCGGCAGCACCTTGCTGACGACGATCTTCGCGACGGGAGCCCAGTCGGAGCCGGCCTTCGTCTCGATCATTCGCTGGAGGAGGCCGCGGTCGCCGGTCGCGAGGCCGCTCTTCGACGTGGAGACGAGCGTGTCGATGGTGACCGTCTTCTTCCAGCGAGCCTTCATCGTCGAGTAGACGTGGAAGCGATAGATGCGGGTGGTTCCGGGGTCCGCGTACGCGGGCGCCGAAGGCTTCGCCGCGGGCGAGGGGACGGCTCGCGCGGAGCCTGCGAGCACTCCGAGCGCGAGCGCTCCTGCGATCAGTGACCACCCCGCTCGCCGCGCGCCTCGCACCATGTTCCGGGGAAGGTACAGGATCCGACCGGGACGTCGCGAGAGCGGCGAGGTCTCTCCGCGCAGTTTGCTCGCAGGTTCGCGCAGACGTGCGCTCGATGTGGGTGAAGACGCCGGGGGCGATCGCCCTGCCGTGAACGATCTTTCGAGCTGGGGGATCCGGCCCGCGTCGCCTCAGCTCGCGGCCGGGACCACGACGATCTCCGTCTTCACCGAGTTCGAGATGAAGCACTCCTCGTGTGCCTTGTGATGGAGGTGCAATTCTTCTTCCGGACTGGGACGCTTCTCGCCGCCGTACGTGATCCGGGGGGAGAGCGTCACTCGAGACACCCAGGGCACGCGCCGCTCGTTCTTCGTCATGACGCCGACTGCTTCGTCCTCGTAGGCGTCCACCTGGAAGCCCTGCTTCGCGGCGAGGTAGATGAACGTCAGGAAATGGCAGCTCGCGATGGAGGCGACGAACGCCTCTTCCGGGTCCACGTTCGCGGGATTCGACCACGGCGCGCGCACGACGAGCGGAGACGGGGAGGCGGGGACGACGGCGCCTCCGTCGAACGTCCACGTGTGCTCTCGGGAGTAGTGCCCCTTCAGGAACTCGGGGCCGGGGGTCGGGTTCTTCCAGCGGACGGTGGCGTGGTGCTCGGACATGCTCCGAGTGTAGTGCGCGCCCCAGGAAGGCGCGCCCCCGGACCGAGGCCCTCACGCCCTCACCAGGCGTATTTCTTGAAGAAGGCCCAGCCGAGCTCCGCGGCGCTCTCCGTCACGGAGATCGTGCTCGCGGCCCCGAGTGGTCCCGCCTTCGAGCCGCCGCTCCAGGCGTGCCCCGTCGGTACCTCGCCGTCGCCGCCCGGGGGCTCGTCGAACGAGCACAGGGCGACCTGGCCGTCCGCGGGACAGCCCTTGTAGTACTCGCACGTGCCGCCCTTCACCGTCGTGACGTCCGGGTTCGCGGCGGTGCACCCGTTCTTCGCGACCCACTTGTCTCGCGCGTCAGTACCGCACGTGTAGGAGATGAGCGAATCGCTCTTGAAGTGGAAGATGATCATCGGGCGGTGCGCGTTCTTGCAGGTGGAGAGGTCGTGCGTTCCGCCCGAGTGGGGACCGCCGGCCCGAACGTGCGGGTTCATGCACGCGGTCTCGTTCGAGAAGTAGCCGCCCATGGAGAAGCCCGTGATGAACACGTGATCTCGATCCGCGCAGCGGTCCTTGTCGACGAAGTCGATCATCGCGTCGACGAACGACTGATCGTCCCCGGCGCCGCCGACGAACGCGCCGGCGCCGCAGATCCCGACGCCGACGTTCCATGGTCCGAGCGAGCCCGGTTCGCCGTCCGGGAAGATCGCGACGAACTTCTCGCGGTCGGCGATCTTCGAGTACTGCGTGATGTCGAACATCGCCTCTCCGCTCATCGTGAAACCGTGCGGGACGATGACGATGGGCGCGGGCGTGTTCGGATCCAGTCCCGCCGGGACGTAGTAGACGAAGGTGCGCTGGATCGCGCCGACCGTGATCGTCTGATTGCTCTTTCCGCTGAGGGTCCCGGGTCGGCCCGTGCACGCGCTGCCCCCGCCGCCGGTCCCCGAACCGCCGTTACCGGGCGAGAAGCCGCCGTTACCGGGGGTGAAGCCGCCGCTTCCGGGCGAGAAGCCGCCATTGCCGGGCGAGAAGCCGCCGTTCCCCGGGGTGAAGCCGCCGTTTCCCGGAGAGAAGCCGCCGTTCCCGGGCGCTCCGCCGCCGCTGCCGGCAGAGAAGCCGCCGTTCCCGTTCGAGTCCCCGCCGTTCGCGCCGGCGAGGCCGCCCGCGCTCGGTCCGCCCTGGCCCTGGGTGCTGCTCGAATCGTTCTCGGACGCGCAGCCGAATGCGAAAGCCGCGATGCCGAGTGCCCGAAACAGGATCCTCATGGGTAGCAGCATACACCCGGTCCGGCCCGTGGGCCTGGTGATGGCGTCGCGGGTGATTCGATTGACGTCCGGGGTGACTCGCCCCGGCTCAATTCGGGGCGCCGGTGCGGAGCGGGCCTCCCCGTGCCGTCGACCAGAGGACGCAGTTCGGCGCGGAGCCCTTCACCGTGAAGACGTCCATCCCGTGGTCGAAGGTCTGCACGAAGATCTCGAGCGCGCCGTCGCCGTCGAGGTCGCCGACCGCCGGCGCGGCGGGCGCCCCGTTCCCGTTGCCGTCGTGTCCGGGGTTCGGCAGCGGGACGTCGAAGAGGAGACTCCCGTCGCTTGCGAGCACCACGAGGTGCCCGGAGTCGGTGACGTCGGGGTCGCCGAACGTCGCGAGGAGGATCTCCGGAATGCCGTCCTGGTTCAGGTCCGCGACCGTCGCTTCCGACGTGAACATCCTCGCCTTGCCGAACGTGACGTCCGTCCGGAAGAGCCGCTCTCCCTTCGAGGAGAAGCCGTAGAAGTATCCGTCGTTCAGTCCGACGAGGATCTCCGGCGACGCGTCCCCGCCGACGTTCGCGATGGTCGGCGCCGGGACTCCGAGCGGCGGATAGTAGCCGCTCGGAACGTTCGGGCGGTCCCCGCGAGGCAGCGTCTCCCAGCCGGCCTTTCTCATCGCCGATCGGCTGCCGTCCCCCTGCGCGCCTTCGAGGACCATCACGGCGTAGGCCTGCGTCTCGTACGGCTCGTGCATCTCCACGTTCGGCACTCCGACGACCTCGTTCTTCCCGTCGCCGTCGAGATCCGCGACGCTGGGCGGTGACGCCGTCCATTGCAACCACTCGGCGGTCGTCGGACTCGGCCAGTCGCCGGTGTGGTCATGGTAGTGCGCCTGCTCGACCGCCGGATCCGCCCAGCGAATGAACTGTCCCCACGTCATGCGGTTGCCGAGCAGATCGTTCGACGGATTTCCGAACCAGGGGGACGCGTCGAGGGCGACGCCGTCCGGGTCGAACGCCTGGATCTGGTGGTTGTCGTACGTGACGACGATCTCGAGCGCCGGGTCGTCGTCGATGTTCCCGATCCCGACGTTCAGGCCGTAGCAGCCGTACCCCTCCTGAGCCACTCCGTTCCGGTCACCGTCGTTTCCCGGGCCCGTCGCGGAGTTGTATCGGGGCCACGCCGTGAAGGAGAGGCCCGCCGGCTGATACGGCTGCCCCCCGGCGTCGAAGACGAACACCTGCGCGCCTCCGGCCGACGTCTCCGCCGTCTGGGTCGTCGTCGCGACGACTTCGATCCGGCCATCTCCATCCAGATCGGCGGCGGCGAGGCCGCGGACCTCGGGCGGATTGTTCGCCGTCGTCACGTCCGCTGGCCACCCGCTCTTGATGGCGAGCTTTCCGCCCTTCCATTCGTACGCGATCACCTGGTGGTCATTTCCGACGACGATCTCCGTCGTGCCGTCGTCGTCCAGGTCCGCGACGACGTGCGGGGCGTACACGCGGCCCGCGCCGTCCGAGGCCTTCGCGAGCTCCTTGCCGGAGGCGTCGTACACGAAGAGGGAGTAGTACGCGGCGACGAGCTCGTTCTTTCCGTCGTGATCGAGGTCGACGACGACCGGGGACGCAAACCAGCTCGTCTCTCCCGAGAGGTTCCTCACGAACGTGGGTTTCTGGACGGCGCCCGCGCTCGTCCCGAGCGCGCAGACGGGCGTCGCGGGGCCTCCATCCGCAGGCGTGTTCGCGCGTCCGCCGGTCGAGCTCGGCTTGCCGCCGTCGCCGCCGTTGGCTCCTCCGCTCGCCGGGCCCCCGCCGTCGCCGCCGTCCGGCCCCGGTTTGGCTCGAGTGCCGGCATTTTCGTTCGACGAGCACCCGCCCCACGCGAGAGCGATGAAGGACAGCCCGATCAGGGTCGTTCGAATGCCGCGCATGACCCCGCAATGTACCTCCCGGCTCCGCCCCGTGGAAGCCGCGACCCGCCTCAGTCCCGCGCCGCTTTCGTGGGCTCTTTTGACGGAGGAATGCTTCCGCGGTCGAGCTCCGTCACGAGACTCTCGAGGAGGCGCGCGTAGATTGCGTGTTCCGCCTCCGGCACGTCCAGGTGGCGGAGCGCTCCGCCCAGATCCTCGACCGGAAACGCTCTGAAACCCGGGCTCACGAGCGCGACGAGCCGAACCACGCCGCGAGCGAACGTGGCATCCGTGAGCACGGCGGCGCGGACGTCGCGGTTTCCGACCACGGCGTGCATCATCTGCCGTTGCCGGAGTGTCGGCCCGAAGCCGCGCTCCAGCACGAGGGCCCGCGGTCGAGGGCCCCGGACTCCGTGCGCCTCGAGGAAGCGCAGATACACGTCCCAGTCTTCGTCGCTCGGGGACTGCTGCCGACCACCGACGTACACGGCGCATCCCGGACCGAACGCGAACGCGATGGTGCGGAGCACGACGCGATCGTCCAGCGGGGAGACCATGCCGCGACCTTCGAGCGGGACGGTCAGTCCCGCCGCACGCTGCGACGCGCCTCGAGCGCGTGCAAGAACCGCGACTTCTGGAGGAAGCGAGAGAGCTCCATGTCGAAGGCGCGAGACTCGGCCTTGTCTTGCTCCGCCTGGAACTCGATCTTCTCCAGGAAACGATCCACGGCTTCGTCGAAGTGTTCTTCTTCTTCCGCGGCGTGCTGGGCCTCGAGCTTTCGCGTCAGCAGGACGAGCTTCCCGGAGCGCCGCGCTGCTTCGTCGAAGCGAGCGTCGTCGTCAGTCGTCGCGACCTTCAGGAGGGAATCCGCGCGGCGCGTGACCGCGGCGAGGCTCTTCAATTCGGCTTCAGCGAAGCGAACGAGGATGCGCTCGGCGAGCTCCCGGAACGGGGAAGTGCCGTGGACGACATCCAGCTGCGCCGTCATCGCAGCCCCAGGGACGGACGCGAGCTCTTCCGCGGACGCACCCCGCGTCAGGAAGAGGATTCCCACCAAGAGCGAGCGGCTCACGATCCGCACGTGCTCAGTATGTCCCGACTCGGCCCCGTTCGGTAGAGCCTCAACTCGCCCGCGCCTCCACGGCCCAGGAGCTCGACTGCATCACGACGCCCCGAGGGGTCTCGAAGCGACGGAGCAGCTCCTTCAGCTCCTCGGTGATGATCGGGCGCAACTCTTCCGCGAGCGCTCCCGCTTCCCGGACGATCTCGCCCGCTGGACCGAGCTGGAGCTGGAATTCGACGGCTTCCTCCAGGGTTCGGCCCACGAGCACCGGCACGTCCGTCCGCGTCAGGGTGACGCTCGAAAATCCTGCCTTTTCATAGAGTTCTCTGACGGTGCTCGCATCGGCCATCGAGAACGGCCCGGGACCGCAGCTCCGGCCGTCCTCGGGCGGCGGGGGCAGATGCCGCCGCGCGACGGACTTCGGGAGCCCGACCCAGTCGTTGTCGTCGAGCGAACGCCACACGATGGCGAGCGTTCGCCCCCCGGGTTTGAGGGCCCGGCGGAGGTTTCGCAGGGCCGCGACCGGGCTCTGGAAGAACATCGTGCCGAAGCGGGAGAACACGACGTCGAAGTTGGGGTCGAACGGCTCCGTCTGCGCATCGGCGACGCGGAAGGTCGCGTTCCGGACCCCTGCGGCCCTCGCATCGGCTTCCGCGACCCGGATGAACCCGTCGGCGCAGTCGATGCCGAGCGCGGAGCCGTCCGGGCCGGAGGCGCGAGCGAGCTCGATCGTCGTCTCGCCGAACCCGCACCCGACGTCGAGGACGCGTTCGCCCGGCTGCACGGGGACGCGCTCGAGAGGGATGCGGCTGTGCTGTCCGAACCCGTCCACGAGGACGCGACGAAAGCGCGTGAACTTGGGGACGAGGATCTCGTTCCAGGTGGCGATGCTGTCGTCGTTGGGGCGCGCCGGTTCGGTCATCACCACCTCCTGGGTCCTTCGTAGCACGGGCGAAACCCAGGGGATTTCCCCGCGGCTTCTCGGGCAAGGAATCCGGACTCGAGGCCACGTCCTGACCGGCCGTTCCCTGTCGGGTCAGCCCTCGAAACCTCGGCTATCGTCGAGTCGCGACGTTCCCGGAGACTGCCGCGCGCGGCAAGCTCACCCGTTCCTCGGAGGGAGTTTGGTGTTGGATCTCGAAGCAGAACTGGACGAGCTCTTCCGCGGTCCCGTCGCGTCCTTCGTCGCGGGGCGGAACCGGGTCGTGAAGGAGCTGCGCGCCGCGGGTCGGAAGGACGACGCGGCCGCCGTCGGGAAGCTCGAGCGCCCGGCTCCGGTCGCGTGGGTGCTGAATCGACTCCACTTCGACGAGCCCGAGCTCCTCGCCGAGCTCAGGGACGCGGGCGCCGCGCTGAAGCGCGCTCAGGAGACACGGCCGACCGCGGACGCCTACACGTCCGAGCGCGAGGCGCACCGGGCCATTCTGCGCCGGGCGACGGAGCGCGCCGTGGAGCTCGCGACGGACAATGGCGTGAACGTCACCGCGGACCTCCGGCGTCGCATCGCGATGAACCTCGAGCTCGTGAGCGCCGCGGAAGACGTCCGGCCGCCGCCGGGCCGGATGGTCGCGGAGCTGTCGCCGCTCGGGTTCGACGCGCTGTCGCTCGACGCTCCGCTCTCTCCACCGGCGCGTCCCTCGCGAGAGGAGGCGAAAGCCGCGGCCGAGCGCGCGGAGCGCCTCGCCCCGGTCACGGACGCGCTCGGCGCCGCCGAGCGAGAAGCACGGCGCCTCGCCAGGGAAGCCGAGCTCGCCGAAGCCTCCGTGGGGAGGGCCGAGAAGGACCTCGAGGAAGCGGAGGCCCGTGTCGAGGGAGCTCGTCGCAAGGTCGGAGAGGCGCTCGAAACCGCGGCGACCGCGCGGGCGAAGGCCGAAGAAGCCGCGCGCGCCGTGGAAGAAGCGAGGCAGGCGCTCGCCGAGATCACCGCGGGAGCGCCGTCCAGGTGACCGTGTCTCGCGCCGCTCGTGCGAGCGCCGGCGTTCTCGGATAGAGTGCCGTCGTGGTCGGGGCTCCGGGTCGTCGGGTGAGTCGAGCAGGGTTTCCGCACTTCGCGGCGCGCGCGGGGTTTCTCGCGGGCGCGCTGCTCGTCGGCAGCCAGCGGACGGCGGAGGCCGCCGAGACGACCTTCTGGGTGGCGCCCGAGTTCGGCGTGCAGGCGGGCGTCGAGACGTACGAGCTCTCCCTGTCGATCCCTCAGTCGGACAGCTCCACGCTAACGGCGGAAAGCAAACTGAGCTACCCGGTGGAGACGGTGATGGCCGGCGGCGGGATGGGCCTGACCGCCGGCGCCTTCTCCGTCTCCGCACTCGTACTTTCGAACGTCGTGGACCCCTGGGGCACCATGACGGACCAGGATTTCGCCACCCTGTCCGCGTTCGGCGCGTCGCAGCGCCTGGAGTTCAGCCACACCGACTCGCGGACCACGCTCCGCGCGCTCGTCCTCGAAGGCGCGCTCCGCTATGCGTTCCAGCCCTCCGAACCGGGAGCGCGGCCTGGTTTCTACGGGACCGCGGGCCTTCGCTACGAAGGCAGCCACTACGAGGTGTTCGGCGCCTCGGGTTGGCACCTGGACTCGAACGCCAATCGGGCTCCCACGAACATTCCCGACGACGTGAAGGGCCTGGAGTACGACGTCCACCATTTCTTCCCGTTCGTCGGCGCGGGAACCACGTACCGATCGACGGGCAGCTTCGTCGTCGACGCGGAGGCCAGGCTCATCCTCTCCACGTCGACCCATCGCGACGATCACGTCCTCCGCCGGAAGCTCGGGGAGGCGAACACCATCGGCGTCGGCGGCGCCCTCGTCGTCGAGCCCGCGGTCGTGCTCGGAAAGGGGGACGTGCAGCCTCGCCTCGGGGTCCACGGGGAGATCCAGTGGGTCACCGGCGTCTCCGGCAAGCTCCGGCAGCACTACTACGAGGACGATCCGACCATCGACGGGGACCAGCTCGGCGTCGCGATCCCGGACTCGGACTTCTCCTTCACGAGTCTCCGCGCGAGGCTCCTCGCGTTCTTCGCCCTCGGGTTCTGACGCGCAAGGCTTGCGAGGCGGGGCGCCGATTCTTGCGCCTTCCCGTCGGGCGAAGGTCGCGCCACCCACGGGCGTGGCGGAACCGGGCAGGGCCGACGTCCTGGTACGGCCGTTGCTCCGTTCGCCGGGATGACCCCCCGCTACGTCGTTCCATTCGAGCAACTGACCCTGGCCGACATCCCGCGCGTCGGAGGGAAGAACGCCGCGCTCGGTGAGCTGACGAACCGGGTCCCCGCGGGGGTCGTCGACGTGCCCGGCGGGTTCGCGATCACCGTCGAGGCCTTCCGGCTCCATCTCCGCGAAAACGATCTGGAGTCGGCCGTCTACGGTCCGCTCGACCGACTGGACCTCCGGAGCATCGAGACGGCGGCGGACGAGACGAGGCGGATCCGCGACCGCATCCGTCACGCCCCGCTCCCGAAGGCCGTCGAGACGGAAGTGCTCGCGGCCTACGCTGCGCTCTCGGCTCGCTACGGCGGCACCGACGCGGACGTCGCCGTGCGCTCCAGCGCGACGGCAGAGGACCTGCCGGAGGCGTCCTTCGCAGGCCAGCACGAGTCCTATCTTCACGTGCGCGGACCGGCGCAGCTGCTTCGCGTCGTGCGCGAGTGCATGGCCTCCCTCTTCACGCACCGCGCGGTCGTCTACCGCACCGAGCGCGGCTACGGACACCGGAGCGTGGGTCTGTCCGTCGGCGTGCAGAAGATGGTCCGAAGCGATCTCGGATCGGCCGGCGTCATCTTCACGCTCGACACCGAGACGGGATTCCCGGACGTCGTCGTCGTGACCGCGGGGTACGGGCTCGGGGAGTCCGTCGTGAAGGGACGGATCGACCCCGACGAGTACTGGGTGTTCAAGCCGACGCTCGCGACCGGTGCCCGACCGATCGTGAAGCGGGAACTCGGGGACAAAGCGACGCGGCTCGTCTACTCCGAAGGGAGCGACGACGTCCGCGAGGAGCGGGTCCCGCTCGCCGAGCGCCGACGCTTCGCCCTCGACGACGACGAGATCCTCCATCTTTCCCGCGTCGCCGTCGAGATCGAGAAGCACTACACGAAACGCGCGGGAAAGCCCGTGCCGATGGACATCGAATGGGCGAAGGATGGGGAGAGCGGGCGGCTCTTCATCGTCCAGGCTCGCCCCGAGACCGTCCATGCGGACGCGAAACCCGGCGCCCTCGTGCTTCACCGGCTTCGAGGCAAGGGAAAGGTGCTCCTCCGCGGCAAGAGCGTGGGCGCGAGCATCGGGCGGGGGAAGGTCCGCGTGGTCCGTGCGCTCTCCGAGCTGTCGGACTTCCAGGACGGCGAGGTGCTGGTGGCGAGTTCGACGGACCCCGACTGGGAGCCGGTGTTGAAGCGCGCCGCGGCGGTCGTCACCGATCACGGAGGCCGTACGTGCCACGCCGCCATCGTGTCGCGCGAGCACGGAATTCCCTGCGTCGTCGGAACGGGGCAGGGCACGCAGGCCCTGGTCACGGGGCAGACGGTGACGGTCTCGTGCGCCGAAGGCACGGAGGGCCGCGTCTACGACGGCCTCCTCGAGTTCGATCGGGAAGAAGTCGACCCGGCGACGCTGCCCGTCCCGCGCGTCCCCATCATGCTTAACGTGGGAAACCCCGAGAACGTGTTCCAGACCGCACGCTTGCCGAGCGCGGGCGTGGGGCTCGTCCGGATCGAATTCGTGATCTCGAGCTGGATCGGGATTCATCCGATGGCGCTCCTCCATCGCGAGCACGTCTCCGATCCCGTCGCTCTCGCCGAGATCGCGGCGCGGACGGAGGCGTATCCGAGCCCGTCCGAGTTCTTCGTGGACCGCCTCGCGACCGGGGTCGCGCAGATCGCGGCAGCGTTCTTCCCGCGCCCGATCATCGTTCGCTTCAGCGACTTCAAGACGAACGAATACGCGACCCTCCGCGGCGGAGCCCCCTTCGAGCCGAAGGAGGAAAATCCCATGATCGGCTTCCGGGGCGCGTCCCGATACTACGACGATCGCTACCGGGAGGCGTTCGCCCTCGAGTGCGCGGCGATTCGCCGGGTCCGCGAGCAGATGGGCCTCCGGAACGTGTTCGTCATGATCCCGTTCTGTCGGACGCTGGAAGAGGGCCGGCGAGTCCTCGCAGAGATGAAACGGAGCGGTCTCGAGCGAGGGAAGGACGACCTTCAAGTCTACGTCATGTGCGAGATCCCGAACAACGTCGTCCTCGCGGCGGAGTTCTCGGAGCTCTTCGACGGCTTCTCGATCGGCTCGAACGACCTCACGCAGCTCACGCTCGGCGTGGACCGGGACTCGGAGCTACTCGCGCACGTCTTCGACGAGAACGATCCGGGTGTCCGCCGGCTCATCGAACAGGTGATCCGCGTCGCTCACGAGAAGGGGCGGAAGGTGGGCCTCTGCGGTCAGGCTCCGAGCGATCGCCCGGAGTTCGCCACGTTCCTCGCCGACCTCGGCATCGACTCGATCTCCGTCACTCCCGACGCGCTCGCGCGGGTCATCGCCGCGGTCGGTCCGAAGCGAAGCGCCCCCTGAGACGGGGGCGCTCGGGGTCACTTGCCGGGCGCATGCTCCGAGACGAGCTCCACAGCGAGCGAGCGGAGCCACGCATCCTCCACGAGGGCGCGGTTCGAATCGTCGCCCGCCCAGAGTTCCTTCGTCACGGAATCGAGCGTCTTCCCGGAGAACTCCTTCTTCACCGCAGGATACAGGAGATCATTTTCCTTCTTGATGTGCTCGCGTTCGAACAGCACGAGCTCGCGCGAGACTCCGACGAGATGGGCCGTATCCCGGGACCCGCGGGGTCGGTTCCGGACGGCGCCCTGCCGCAGCTCGAACAGGAGCTTCTGCTCCCGCCGATGCTCGTCCATCACATGGGCGATGGGAGCGCCGTTCGGCGCGTACCCGAGGCGCTTCATCGCGGGAAAGAGCACCCGCTCTTCGCGGTCGTGGTGGATGAGGTCCGCGAACTCCCGGAAGAAGACGACGAACCGGTTCAGCTCGATGGGATCGAGATCCCCGGTCTGCTCCACCCGGGTGAGGAACCCTTCGAACGCGAAGAGCACTCTCGAGATCAGGCGATGGTCGTCGATGAGGGTGTCGAAGAGGTCCATGGGTTTCCTCGTGGCTCCAGGAGAGCGGCGTCGGTCCGGCGCATCGTTTGCGGGAGCGCGCCGACACTGCGCTTTCGTGCGCCGGATCACGCTGGCGTTCCGGGGGTTTCGGGTCGCCGGGAGCGTTCTTCGCAATGGATGTGCCAGCGGATTCCACCGGGCACGGCGGCTGCAATGGGGCCTGCCGTGGCGCGCATTGCGTTCGTCGTCTTGCTCGTGATCCACGGTCTCGTTCACGGGATCGGTGTCGCGCGCGCATTCGGTCTGACCCGCCCCGCGCCGCCGACGCTGGTGCCCTCACGGGCGGAAGGGCTCCTCTGGCTCGTCGCGGGACTGTCCTTCCTGCTCGCTGCAGGGCTCGTCTCGACGCGCGCCCGCGGGTTCCTCGGCGTCGCGGCCGTGGGGGTCGTCCTGTCCGAGATCGCGATCGTGCTCGCCTTCCGGGATGCCTGGGCCGGGACGATCCCGAACGCGATCGTCGCCGTCGTGATCGTGCTGGCCGCGGTCGGTGCGTCGCGGCAGTCGCTTCGGCAGGCGTATGACCAGGAAGTGCGGCGGGGCATGGCGCGTCCCGCCCCCGCCTCCGTCGTCACCGAGGCAGACGTCGCGCGGCTCCCCGCGCCGCTCCAGACGTACCTGCGGCGGGTCGGCGTCGTCGGGCGCCCCCGGGTCCGGAGCTACCGGATGTGGTTCGACGCGAAGATGCGGCTGTCGCCGGACGGGCCCTGGATGAAGCTGGCCGTCGAGCAGACGAGCTTCACCGACGAGCCGACGCGGCTCTTCTATGGCACGACGGAGATGTACGGCCTCCCCGTCGAGGTGCTCCACCGGTACGTCGGCTCGCGGGCGACGATGCTCGTCCGCGTCGCCGGGCTCGTCGACGTCGCCGACGCGAGCGGCCCGAAGATGAATCAGAGCGAAACGGTGACCCTCTTCAACGATCTCTGCGTGATGGCGCCGGCAGCGCTCGTCGACGCGGACGTGACCTGGTCGGTCCGCGACGAGCGGCACGTCGCCGGGACGTTCCGGAACGCCGGGAACGAGATCTCGGCGGAGCTGACGTTCGACGCCGCCGGGGACCTCGTCGGTTTCGTATCGAACGACCGGTACGAATCCCGTGACGGAAAGACGTACTCGAACCACCCGTGGTCCACGCCGCTCGGGCCCTACCGCGACTACCACGGCTACCGCCTGTCCTCCCACGGGACGGCGATCTGGAAGGTTCCCGCAGGCGACTTCGTCTACGGCGAGTTCGAGATCCTGGACGTCGTCTACGGAGCGAACGGAGCGCCGAGTTGACGCGCTTCGCGACGTCTCTGGCGGCGCTGTCGATCGCCCTCGGCTTCGCGCGAGCCGCATCCGCGGACGAACCGAGGCAGCTCGCGCGCACGGACCCGGCGTTCCTCGCGGGCGAGTTCGCGGGCTCCTCGGCGCTCGCGCTCGCGCTGTCTCTCGGCACGCCGGGAGCGGCCGCCTGCCGCTGGTGCGACCCACCGGGCTTCGACGCTTCCGTCCGGAACTCGCTCGTCGCATCGGACGGGCGCCCGGCGGCGGTGACGAGTCACGTGCTCGCGCTCGGACTGACCCCCGCCGTCGTGATCGCCGGGCTCGGCGTTCCCGCCTTTTCGTCCGAGCATCCGAGCTACGCGCTCTCGGACGTGATCATCGTCGCGGACGCGACGATTCTCCTGTCCGGCATCGGAGACTTCACGAAGAAGGTGACCGGGCGGGAGCGTCCTGCCTTCCACTACGGACATCAGGGGGATACGGAGGCGACGACCACGTCGCGCTATCGATCCTTCTTCTCGCTCGACACGGCCTGGGCCTTCTCGATCGCCGGCGCGGGCGCGACGCTCGCCGCGGAGCGGGGATACGGCACGGCGCCGTGGATCGCGGGTGCCGGAGCCATTCTCGGAGTCACGACCGGCGTGCTTCGCATGGTCGCGGACATGCACTACCTCTCCGACGTTGCCGTGGGGGCTGCCGTGGGGGCCGGCGCAGGGATTGCGTTTCCACTCCTCATGCATCCACCCCGCGCTTCAGCGGACGCGGTGCCGCGCGCCAGCTTTGCGCCGGTGGTGACGCCGACGTTCGTCGGGCTGGCCGGTGCCGGATACCTGGACTGACGGAAATCCGCCCCCTGGCCCGTTGAGGCGTCATTGACCGACCGCACATCCAGAATCAGAATTTCGGGACCATCGTGCGCTCCCTCGTCGCGTTCGTTCCCGTGGTCGTCGCGTGTGGTCCCACCCCCCTGACGCCACGGGACCCGACTCCGGGCGCTTTCCACTTCACGATAGAGACGTACAACGTCGCCGCACCGAACTTCGGCGACGTCGCGACGCGAGAAGCCATCGGCTACTCGAACGCGGACATCGTGTGCCTCCAGGAGACGGGGTCGGAATGGCAGCCCGTCATCGAAGCTCGGTACGAAAACCAGTACCCGTACCGCCTCTATCACGCGGTCGACGGTTCGGGCGGTCTCACGGCGCTCTCGAAGTTTCCGATCACCGACGGCGGCATCATCCCCAGTCCGAATGGCTGGCATCCCTCGTGGTTGCTCCACGTCGAGACCCAGATCGGAATGATGGACGTCCTGAACGTGCACCTCCGAGCGATCCTCAGCGGGCGGAGCAGCGGCGCGGAAGCGTACCTCACCGTGGACAGCGACCACGCGCAGGAGATCCGGATCTTCGCGGCGACCGTGAATCCGTCGAACCGGACGCTCGTGGTGGGTGACTTCAACGAGGAGCCGAGTGGGCCCGCCGTCTCGTATCTCGAGACCCAGGGGTTCGCGGACGCACTCCCGCTGTTTCACCCGGGGCAACCGACCTGGCACGAGCCGTCGGTCGGCGGTCAGCTCGAAAAGATGCTGGATCACGTGCTCTTCGACGCGAACTTCGCGCCGCTGAACTCGTGGGTGCTCCGGCGCGGGAACTCGGATCACCAGGCCGTCCTCGCGCACCTCGAAGTGACCGAGCCGACGCTCTGAACGCGGCTGCGGTTCAGAAGTCGTACGCGGCGGCGATCCCGGAGTGGAGCCGGCGATTGTAGTACTTGAGGTCGGCCCAGCTCCACTGCGCCTCCGTGCGCAAGTGGAATCCGCCCGTCACGCGGACGGAGAGCCCGAAGGGGATCCCGAGCGAGAACTGATCCCCCCAGTTGGCTGCGCGGGGAGCCACGTAGATCCAGGAATCGTCGATGAACCGGAACGCGCCCGAGAGCGAGAGCCCGCCCCAGGCGTAGCCTGCCTCGGCGCTCGTCCCGAGGACGACGCGATCGCGCTGGACGACCCGGAACAGCGCGGCGACGCCGCCGAGGACGCCGTTCGTGTCGTACGCGGAGATGGCGGAGAGCGAGAGCCAGCGCGTGGCGCGCACCGTCGCCCAGGATTGGCCGATGTCCCGCGACGATTCGTCCACGTAGGGGCGGCGGGACACGTGCACGAGCCCGGTCCCGACCTCCAGGCGCCGGTCCTCGAAGACGAGGGCGGAAGGCGGGCGAAAATCTGCGGGCGGCGCGCACGCGGTCAGCGCGCCGCAGAAGATGCCGGCGAGGCAGGCGCGCCGCGGGACAATTGCCACTTCGGTCCTTTTAGCAACGCCCGTTCCACCGTCGACGTGCGCCCATTGCGCCGAGAAGCGTGCCTGCGAGCCTTCGCGGCGCACGGAGTGCCGCGGGGCGCGCAAGGCTTGCGTCGCAGGATCGGCGCACGATCGCGGGAAACGCAGGAATCTCGCCGTGGCGCGGCACGTGCTACTCGGGCCCAGGGTCCCGCTGATGCGTTTGCCGTTGCTCCTCGCCATCGCTCTCGGAGCGGCGCTCTCGCTCTCGCCCGCGCGCGCGGTGGCTCGCGAAGAGGACTACTTCATCGACCGAGACCAGCGGAGCGTCTACTTCGAGCCGCTCTACGACGGGTGGTTCGGCTCGGATCGATACCCGAAGCGCTACGCTCGCGCCGCGGCGGAGAACGGCGCCGTCATGGCGTTCGAGCTCTTCATCTACTGGTACGACCCTCAGTCGAACACCGTCGACTGGCAGTACCCGGACCTGTGGACGAAGATCACGAAGCAGTCGGTCGCCCGCTTCGACGACAACCTGGAGCGGACGAACTGGCTCCTCCACCCGACGGCGGGCGCCGCACACTACACCGTGACCCGCATCAACGGCTTCGGCGTGCTCCCGAGCTTCGGCGTCGCGGCCACCGCTTCGGCGCTCTACGAGGTCGCCTTCGAATGGCGAGAGATCATCAGCTTCAACGATCTCATCGTCACGCCGTTCGGCGGGATGGCCGTCGGCGAGTTCTTCTATCACCTCGGAAACTACCTCAACAGCGAGCAGGCTCGTCCCCGGACCCTGGATGAAGTCACCGGGCCCGACGAGTTCGGGCGGCGCTTCAGCGCGGTGACGCTCGGGCTCCCGCGCTCCGCCGCCAAGGGGATCGAGGCGGAGAAGCCGCCGCCGCTGGTTCCGGACGATTCCCTGGGCCTCTCCTCCGCGTACAGCCACCGGTTCGAGCTCTCCATGGGAGAGTCGTTCCTCACGAACGATCAACACCGGAAGGGCACTGCGACGAGCATCGGCCTCTCGGGACGTCTCGTCGCCATGCCCGGCTTCCTCCGCCCCGGTCACATCGCGACCTGGTTCGGAGACGGAAACTTCACGCGGTTCTCCGCGCGCTCCATGTTCGACCAGTCCCCGCGGGAGCTCGAGCTCGAGACGGACGCGCACCTCTTCGGGTACTTCAAGCAAGATCTGCGGATCGGTCGAGGTGGACCCATCGGCGAGACGTACGAGCTCGCGGGGCACACGGGGCTCCACTACGTGGATCGGTGGCTCTTCGATCGCCGGGACCAGTACGCCATGGTCCACCTCCTCGGCCCGGTCGGAACCGCATGGCTCTCCCGCGGCCCCGCGCGCTACCGTTTCGCCCTGGACGTCACGCCGGATTTCGCCGCGCCGTACTCGCTCGCGTACGAGCAGTTCGCGCGAGTCCACGGAGAGGACGGGACGAAATCCTCGCTGCGCGGTCACGGGTACTACTACTCGTTCGGCGTCTCCGCGGGCGCCGAGGCTTCGTTCACGTCGGAGGGGTTCACCGCGAACATCGACGCCCGCTACGGTCGTTACGAATCGATCGAGGGGCACGAGCGCATGCAGGAGGACGTCACCGTCGACCCGCACCTCTCGGACGACATCCTCGAGCTGTCCTCCACCCTCGCGTTCGAGCCGCCCGGGACTCCGGTGCTCCTCCGCGTGACGGGGGCCCACGTCGGGAGGCGAAGCCACATGGCGGAGTTCACCGTCCATCGCTCGGACGAGCGTCTGGAAGGCGCCCTCGGGATTCATTTCTGATCGGAGGACTCGCGTGCTCGGGCTCGGCGCTCGAGGCCGCCCGGGTCGCAAGGCGCGCAAGGCGCGCAAGGCGCGCTAGGCGCGCAAGGCGCGCCAGGGGGCAGGCGCGCAGGTTCTCCTGGCCCGAGGCGGTTCGCGGCGGTAAGTTCCACGTTCACTTCCGCTTGGCCGACGACCCCGACTACGAAGGCTTCCTCGACGGCGTCCACCACGGTCGCGTCTCGGGCTGGGCGCGCGACAAGGCGCACCCCGAGCGTCGCGTTCGCGTCGTCGTCCGCGACTACGACACCCCCGTCGCCGAGGGGCTCGCCGATCTCCCCCGGCCGGACGTCGCATCCGACGGCAAGGGGGACGGCCGCTACGGGTTCTCCCTTCCGCTCCCCGTGACGCTGCTCGACGGCGGCATTCACAACCTCTACGTGACACCGGAGGACTCCGAGGTGCCGGTCGGCGGCTGTCCGCGGCCATTCGGGCCCGAAGAGGGGAGGGAGCTGCTCCAGATCCTCCACGAGTGGCGGGAGCGCTCGGGGGCTCACGAAGCGCCGCCGGTGCCCGTTCCCCGGCCCTTCGCGGAGAAGCGCGCCGCGCACGGCCGGGTGAGCGCCTACATCCTCATCCACGACGACGCGGAGTTCCTCCGCTCGGCGGTCGCCTCCGTCGCGGACTTCGCCGACGAGATCGTCCTGTGCGACGGGGGCTACCGGTGGGAAGAGCCGTTTCTCGCGCCGGGTCGCAGGCTCGATCGTTCGCGGGCGGAATGCTTCGAGGGTCTCGCGACGGCCACGTTCTCGCCGAAAGTGAGGCACGTCCGTGGCGTGTGGGAGGACGAGGCCGAGAAGCGCACCGTCGCGTACGAGAGCTGCTCGGGGGACTTCGTCTACGTCGTCGAGCCCGACGAAGTGCACGTCCCGGACGAGGGCGGGATGGACGCCTTCCTCGGCTCCGGGAAGCCCGTCGGAACGCTGTTGCTCCGGGACCTCGTGACGGACCGCATCTGCCGTCGCGGGCTCGCTCGAGGCCCCGGTCGCCTCTTCGATCGGCACGCCATCGGCGCCTCCGAGCACCTCGCGTACCTCGCTTCGGCCGATCCGCGGGACGGCGGCAGGCCGGACCTCCGCTATCGGGCCGCCGTCCTCCATTCGCTGCCCGTCGGAGCCGCGTATCGCCTCGGGCGCTTTCGCGACGTCCGCAGGGCGGCGCAGCTCTCCGTCGGGCGCTGGCTCGGGTCGGCGCGAGTGACTCGCCGGGTTCCCTGGGCGCCGGCTTCGGACCTCGCCGAGCCGGTGGATCTCGCGGCGGCCGTCGCGCTCGGCGCGGGTCCGGCGCGGGAAGCGTTCGCGCTCTCGCACCCGGACGTGCTCGGGTTCGACCCGGACTCCTCGCTTCGATACCGTCGCATCGAGGTCGCGCCGCGAGCTCGCCGCGTCGTCGCCGACGCGTACAAGGCCTTCCGGAGGTCGCTCGGTGAGGTCTTCGGCGCGGAGCGCCCCGTGCTCGCCCGCGGCGTCCCGGCATACTTCGACGTCTCCGCGGACGTGCTCGGCAAGCCCGCAGGGCGCCCCGTATCGTTCACGTTCGACGGCCCCGTCTCCGCCGCCACGGTGGCTTTTCACCGCGTCCGGTTCGACGGCGCCGACGTCACGGTGCTCGGAAGCGACGCCGGCTCCAATGGCTCGATTTCCGCGACGATCTCGCACCGGGAGCTCGACGGCGCGCCCTTCCGGGTGCTCGTCTCGGTGACGGCGGACTTCCCCCGTCCAGCGGAGTACCGCCGCGTCGAGTCCATCGTCGTCGGCTGAAACGGCGCGCCTCCGCGCCGCTCCTCCGGCGCTTCCTTGGCCCTGTTCGCGCGGGTCCGGAACAATTCTCGTTCAACGAGGATCGAGAAGACCACATGAACGCTTCGATGAGTGCTTCGAGGGAGTCCAAACCCACGCCGCCGCCGCTCTGGCTCGTCACGAACGGAGAGGTGACGGTCGGCCCCGTGAACACGAACCTGCTCGTCCGGGGCGTCCTCCACGACCGCATTCCGAGCGGGTGCCTCGCCCGGCAGTGGACGTGGAAGCACTGGCGGAACATCGAGACGATCCGGGAGGTCGTCGCGCTCCGTCGCGCGCAGGCTCGTTTCGGCTCGATCGAGATCGTTCCCGAGTCCGAGCGACCCGTCACCATCGACCCGTTCGCGACGTTCCGGTGGCACGCCGACAGGCTCCGCGATCCTTCCGCGCTCTTCGGCGACGCGCTCCTCGACGTGGTGCGGCGCACGGGCGCCTGCGTCGGCGCCGTGCATCGGAGGCGGACGCCGTACGTCGGGTTCGTCACGTCGGCGGTCACCGGGCCGGGAATGACGACCCGCCTCGGGCACGTCCTTCCCCGCGACGATCTCGGCCTCGCCGCCGCGCACCTCGGACTCGTCGTCTCGGAGCCGCCCGAGGCCCACGCCGCGTCCGGTCGCATCGCCGAGCGTCTCGGATCGCTTCCCTCGTCCGCGGGTGTCCTGATGATTCCGATCCGGCGTCGAAACGGGCTGGAAGCGCTCATCGAGCTCGGACGGCCCGACCACCCGTTCCGGGACCGCGACCGCGAGTCCGTGTCCGGCGTCGCGAAGATCGTGGCCGCGCGTCTGGACGTGCTCTGGGACGCCCGCTTCTCCTGAGTCCCGCGAGCGGCGCGGCGCGGGAAGGTGCTACGCTTCCCGATTGGTGTCGGAAAAGCCGTCGAACTCGCCTCCGGTGCGGATCCAGGCCGCGTTCGGCTTCATCGATCTCGCCGGCTTCACGGCGCTGACGGAGGAGCACGGGGACGAAGACGCCGCCGCGCTCGCGACCCGGTTCGCCCGTGTCGCGAGGGGCTGCCTCGGCGAAGGCGACCGCCTCGTGAAGAGCATCGGGGACGCCGTGCTCGTCACGTCTCCGACGGCCGAGAGCGGCGTCACGCTCGTGGAGCGGCTCCTGACGGAAGCGGCCGCGGACGCACGCTTCCCGCCGCTCCGCGCCGGCCTGCACTTCGGAGACGCGATCCGTCGGGACGGGGACGTCTTCGGGCATGCCGTGAACCTCGCGGCGCGTGTAGCCGGCGAGGCCCACGCCGGGGAAGTGCTCGGCACGGCGCCCATTGCCGCCGCGGCGCGGAAAGTCGGCATCGCCGTCGCGGACCTCGGCGCGGTGAACCTGAAGAACGTGAGCGGCGCGGTCCCGCTGTTCTCGCTCGCGCTCGTGCTCGGCGCGACGGAGACGCCGGTGGACCCCGTTTGCCAGGCGGCCGTCGACCGTCGTGCCGCCGTCGGCCACCTGCGCTACGCGGAGCGGGAGTACTGGTTCTGTTCGCTCACGTGCGCCGCGGCGTTCGCGAGCAACCCCGCCTGGCACGCGAAGCCGCCCCCGGAGTGAGGAAACGGCCGCGACCCGTGCGCCGGGCGCGGCCGTTCGATCGCACGTACCGGGCTCAGCGCGGGCGCGCCTTGACCGTCTCGCATCCGAACGCGAGGGACACCGTGGAGTCCTGGATGGCCGTGCACGTCTGGGAGCAGACCTGCACCTTCGTCGGCGCGTCCGCGCTGTCGTAGTGCCAGCCCTGGTCCACGTTCGCACACGCCGATTCGCTGTCGACGTAGCCGATGCTCGTCGGAGTGCCTCCTCCGACGGCGTAGGTCACGTTGACCTTGCCCTTGTCGAACGTGCCACCGTTCGGCGGAGAGGCGGGGATCGTCCATTCGCAGGGAACCGGCGTGGACTGCGTCTCCGTGTGCGTTTCCGTGTGCGTCTCCGTCGTGGTCGAGCTCTCCCGGATCTTGTTCATCGCATCCAGGAACTGCTGCGCCGGGTCTCCCGTCGTCGCGTCCACGATGAAGGCCTGCCCGGTGCCGCCGTACTGGGCGATCTGGTTCAAGGAAGTGAGGGAGCTTCCGACGCCGATGACGAAGGTCTGTACGGGCGGGGTCGCCGAGAGACCGGTCGCCGCGATGTTCGCGACGTCTTGAACGGCGTTTCCGGAGCAGCCCGTCGGGTCACCGTCCGTCGCGAGGACGACGATCGTCTTCTTGTCCGGATGCGCGGCAGCCCACGGCTCCGCGTACTGGAGCGCGCCCTGGAGCGCCGGCGCCGTCGGAGTGCCGCCGCCCGGGCCGTGATTGCCGACGGAGGTGACGATGGCCGGGGCCACGCCGGGGAGCGGCGCAATGCCGACGTCCGGCACGGCGTAGTCGGGGGCGTTGCACGAGCCGCCACCCGTCGGGATGCAGATGGTCGTGATGAAGAGGTTGATGCAGTTGCAGTTCGGACCGGACGTGGTGCACGCAGGCGGCGAGAGCGGGAAGTACGCGATGCCGACGCCGATGTCCGCGTTCTGCTGATCGTTCACGAAGCCGGTGAGCGCGCCCTTGATGACGTCCCACTTCGTGCCCTTCGGGGTCTTGTCGTTCATCGACCCCGACTGGTCGTACATGATGAACATGTCGAACGGCTTGTAGGTGGTCACCGTCGTGGTCACGGGCACCTCGACCGTCGTCACCACGTGCTCCGCGGTGGACACCGTGGCGTAGCAACCGCCGTCGGGGTGGCTGCCGCTCCCGCCGGAGCCGAAATCGATGAAGCCGCCGCCGGTGCCGTCTCCACCGGTGACGCTGCCGGTGCCCGTGACGAGGCCGCTGCCCGCTCCGGCCGCGCTCTGCCCGGCTCCGCCACTGCCCGGGCCGCTGCTGAAGCTTCCCTGGTCCAGCCCGCCCGAGGAGGGAGAACACGCCCACGTTCCGAATGCCGCAGCAGCGACGGACCCTGCCGCCCACGCCGCCAAACGCCGCGATTGATGTTTCATGCGCACCGCTCCGCCTAAGATCGCGTCAGAAACATAGCATGCCGGCCCGCGACTCAGAAGGTTCGCTCCCGCGATTTTCCGCAGCATTCATGCGGGATCCGCGACAGCGGCGGTGTAGGGATCTTCTGACACTGTCGCACGTTCGCGCTTTTCGCCCATTTCATGCGGTTTTTCGCGCCGGGTTGCATGGAAACCCGCGGCGCCGAAATCTGAGCGAACGTCCGTTTTAGCCGCTCGTTTCGCGAGGGCGGTCAGTCGCGGGGCGGCCTGGCCGTTCCCGTCAGCTCTCGTTCGCGGGGGGGCGCGACGTCATGGGGCAGCGGGGCAGTACTCCGACCCGAGGCACGCGCTCTTTCCACCGAGACCCGGAATGGCGACGCAGCAGTTCGTGGTGCAGTCGGTGTTCGCCGTGCACTCCTTCCGGCAGGCGTACGCGGTCTGCGCCTGATCCGTCGCGAGGCAGACGTGCCCCGTGCAGCAGGGGGGAAGCTGGGAGCTGCACGCGGAGCCGTCCGTGCCGCAGGCGCACCATTTCGCGTCCGCGCAGATCCCTTTGCTCGGATCGTTCTGGAACGGCACGCAGCAGCCGCTCTGACAGTCCGAGCTCTGCGTGCAGCGGAGCCGGCACCCGTTCAGCTCCGCCGAGCCCGCGGTGTTGTTGCACGTGTTGCCCTCGCAGCACTCGGTCGACGACTCGCACTTCTCCCCCGTGTTCTTGCACGCGGGAGCTTCCCCGCCCGTGCCGAGCATGAGCTCGCCGCCGGAGCCGCTCGCGCCGCCGCCGCTCGCGCCGCCGCCGTTCGAGGCGCCGCCCGAGCCGGAGAGGGGGCCGGACGTCGGCGATTTGGGATCGGAGCCGCAGGCGACGAGGAGAAGGGAGAAGACGGCAGCGGCGAGCGCGCGGGTCATTTCGACGTGAGGTAACACGCGAGTCGGAGCGCGGCGAGCTGCGACGGCGGGCGTTGGCCGAAAGGAAGCGACGGCGGATTTTTTCACGATCCCCTCGAGCTCAACGCTTCCGCTTTCCGCCCTTCTTCGGCGTGGACTTCTTCCGCGACTTGCCTGGCGCCGAAGCGGCCTTTTTCCGTCGCGTGTTCCCGCCGGACTTCTTCGCTCCTTCGGCAGGCGCGACGGGTACGGATGGCAGGGCGGGCGCCGCCGCACTCTTCGCGGAGACGGGCTCGGCGGCTCCGGACTCGGGGTCCCCTGGCTCCGCCGGCTTCGTCTGCGCGCCGGCGTCCGGAGCCGACGCTCTCGAGCGCGCGCGCCCTCCGCTCTTCTTCGGCGTCGACCTTCGTCTCTTCTTTGCAGGACTCCGAGCGGGGGGCTCGAGCTCGGGCGCTGCTTCCGGTGCCTTCGCGTCCGGCTTCGCCTCTGGCGCGAGCGACGCCAGCACCGACGGCCGGTCGAGCTCGTCGGCCGAGACCTCCTCCCAGCCCTCGTCGATGCGCGAAAGATCCGGCACGGGGAGCGGCGGCGGTTTCACGCCGAGCACGTCCGCGTCGGTGAGCTCCTCCCAGCTGCTGTCGATCGCGGAGGTGTCCGGCGGGATCGACGGCGGGGGCATCGACGGCGGCGGCCGGTCGGACGCGAACTTCGCCGGGATGAACTTCCGGAACGCGCTCGCAGCGGCCTTCCAGGCGTTCACGAGGCTGTCGGCGACCGGACGGCGCGCGCGCGTCGGCGGCTCGTACCGGAGCGCGTCCAGGAAGGCGCCCCAGAGCGACGTGGCCGTCTCGAAGCGGCGCTCGCGATCGATGGCGAGCGCCTTCTGAACCCAGTCGTCGACGGCGGGCGAGAGGTCCGGGCGGAGCGCGCGGAGGCTCGGGCGCGGCGCGGTCGTCGCGAGCGTCAGTGATTCGATGAGGTTTGCCCCCTCGAACGGCAGCTTGCCGGAGAGGATGCGAAAGAGAATGACGCCGAGCGAGTAGACGTCGACGCGCGTGTCGAGCTCGTCGGATCGTCCCTTCCACACCTCGGGCGCGATGTAGCTCGGCGAGCCCATCACCGTGCCGATGACCGTGAGCCGGGCGGAGGTCATCTTGCGGGAGAGGCCGAAGTCGAAGAGCCGCACGCCCTCGCCGTCCGAGAGCAGGAAGATGTTCGCGGGCTTCAGGTCCCGGTGGAGGATCTTCGCCTCGTGGGCGCGCTCGAGCGTGTCCACGATGGGTTCCATGACCTGGCTCACGCGCGCGAGCGGCATCCGCTCGTTCTTCGCCTCGAGGTCGGAGAGCACCATCTCGAGGTCCGTCCCCTCGAGGAGCTCCATCACCAGGCACACGGCGCCGTTCGGCGCCTGGCACATGTCGTAGACGGCGACGGCGCTCGTGCCGGCGAGCGCCACCAGCGCCTCTTGCTCGCGGGCGAGCCGCGCGGCGTACTCGGGAGCGTTCGCGTAGCTGTCCGAGAGCATCTTCACGGCCACGCCCTTGCCGGTCGTGCGATCCGTCGCGCGGTACACGACGCCGTGTCCGCCCTTGCCGAGGACGGCGGTGAGCTCGTAGCGCTCAGCGACGACGGTGCCGACGTGGTGGGGCATGCGCTCGACGAGCTTTTACAATGAAACCAAACGGTTCCGGAGCGCAAGGCTTGCGCCTCGCCCCAGGGACTTGGCCCTAACACTTCCGCCGTGGCAGCCGTTCTGAAAGGAGAGATGCCCATGCCGAACTCCGCGACCGAAGAGCTGGAACGCCCCGCCGAATGGCTCGACGGAATGCTCCTTCCCGGGCGACTCCAGAAGCTCGGAGAAGAGGCGGGCGGCGTCCCCATCGCCGCGTACCGGCTCGCTCGCGCGCGGTGCTGCGTGACCGCCGTACCGACCACCGTGCCGACGCTCCGCGAGGTGGCGGTCGCGGCGCGCGCCGTTTCGGACGAGTGCGGCGTGAGCCCGCCGTCGGACGGTCTCCTACTCGATGCATGCACCCTCGCCGGGCTCGTCGTGATCGAGCCGATGAACCGCCGCGCGGCGTGAGCGGCTCCCCGGAGGGGGTGCCCAAGGGGCTCGCCGCCTTCAGATGGCGAGGTTCGACGGTAATTCGAGCGCGCCCGTCGTCAGCTCGATGTCGATGAAGCCGTAGGACGCGCGGGCCGCGTGCGCCGGCACGCGGACTTCTCCTGGAGCCCGGGCGGAGAGACGCACGAAGTCCGCCGGGATCTCGAGGACGTCCGGCAGCCGTCGCAGGTCCCCGAAGTAGCCTGCGACGTCGTGCGGAACCGAGACGGTTTCGGCCGCGCCGGAACCTTTCTTCGGCATCACGGCGGCGTTCGCCGCGAGCACTGCTTCCACCGCGGTCCCCGACAGGGCGATGCCGTGCTCCTTCTCGATGAAGGCGAGGATCTCCCGCTGGAACGCCGTGGGGTCGTCGAAGAGGAACCCGGCGTCGTCTCCCCAGGCGAGCATCAGCCAGTCCTTTCGACCGCCGCGGTACCCTTCTCCGAGGAGATCCCGCTTCACACGAGCGGAGATTGGGTAACTCTCCGCGTCCACCGACACTTTCTCCAGCCAGCGCGCGAGGAAACCCATCGCCGGGAGGCCGTGCTCGATCTGCGCGTAGTAGAGGAAATACTTGAGCACTCCGAGCTTCACGAACAGCTTGTAGGCGAGGCAGAGCTCGAACATTCGCGCGTAGTCCTCGCGTGTGAAGCTGTACGTGGACTCCACCATGCCGTCCGCATCCACGGTGATCCGGAAGCGCTCCTGATAGGCCGGATCCGCCATGGGGGCGTTCGGCATCACGCTCGTCGCGAACAGGACCGCGGTGACCTTGTTGTCGAAGAAGAATTGCAGGTCTCGTTGACACGTCTGGAAGGTCTGCCCGGGCAGACCGAGCATCATGTCCGACACCGGCGAGATGCCCTCCCGGTGGAAGAACGCGATCATCTTCCGGTACTCGGAGGTCTTGATGTTCGATCGCTCCACGTTCCGGAGGACGGTCTCGTCCGTCGTCTGCATGGAGATCTGCGCCGCGCGCGTGAGCCCGGCGTTTCGGAGCTCCTTCACGATGTCGAGCAGCTGGCTCTTGGCGCTCTTTGCGTTCGTGTAGCCGACGTCCCTCGGATATCCATGCTTCTGGTGCGCAGCGATGATGTAACGAACGATGTCGAGGTCCCTGCGGAGGACCCCGAAGTTGGCGTCGCAGAAGCCGATCGTGTGGATGCGATGCTTCACCGCGAAATCGACCTCTGCGAGCACGCGGTCCATCGAGAAACGCGCGATCTTGGAGAGGGTGGCGGCCCCCCAGTCGCAGAACGTGCACCCGTACGGACATCCTCGGTTCGTTTCGAGGGGGATGTAGCGACGATCCGTCAGCCAGTGGTCGAACTCGCCGGTCGTGTAGGGCGAGGGGTACGTTTCGAGGTCCATGTTGCGGCCTCTGTCCGGAGTGCGCTCCACGTCGCCGTTCCGCCGGTACGTGAGCCCCGCGATGCCGGTCGGGTCGAGCCGGGAGAGCCCCCCGGCGTCGAGCTTCTGGTCCGAAATGGCGCCGAGGAGCTCCGCAAGCGTGACCTCGCCCTCGTGACGGGCGGCCATGTCCACGTACGGGTGACGCGCGAAGAACTCCTTGCTCGGCGTCACCATGCGCGGGACGTGGGGGCCTCCGACGACCACGAGGGACCCCGGAAGGCGTTCCTTCACCGCCTTCGCGAACGCCATGTTGATGTCGTGGTTCCAGACGTAGCTGGAGAAGAGGAACACGCCGGGCTCTCGCGGCAGCGCGTCGAGCGTTTCGGTGAGCCGCGTCGAGGGCGTGGGGGTGACGCGCCCGAAGGCGAAGGCGTCGCGGAGGCGCCCGTCCTGATACGTCTTCGCGAAGGCCGTCAGGCAGCCGAGCGGGTAGAAGGCGCTGAAGACGTCGTTGTCGCCGAAGGAGGGGGGGCCGAGCGACATCGGGTGGACGTGGATCGCGCTCATCTGGCTGAAATCTCAGCGTATCACGTGATCTCGCGGATGGCTCGCGGCTTTCGCCCGGTCTTCCTCCCGTGCTAACGACGAGCGACATGCCCGAGTTCGACACGCTCATCCGCGGGGGCACGGTCGTCGACGGGACGGGCGCGCCGCGCGTCCAGGCGGACGTCGCCGTTCGCGGCGGGAAGGTCGCGGCGGTCGGCCATTTCCCGGCGCACGCCGCCGGGCGCGTGATCGACGCCGGCGGGCTCGTCGTCGCCCCCGGCGCGATCGACCTGCACACGCACTACGATGCTCAGGTCCACTGGGATCCGTACTGCACGATCGCGAGCTGGCACGGCGTGACCACGGTCACGGTCGGAAACTGCGGGTTCGGACTCGCCCCCGTTCGTCCCGAGGACGCGGACCGAGCGATGCTCGCCCTCTCTCGGAACGAGGCGATCCCCCTCGCGTCGATGAAGGCGGCGGTCCCGTTCTCCTGGGAGACGTTCGGACAGTGGATGGATCACCTGGACGCCCTGCCGAAGGGAATCAACCTGTCCCATCTCGCGCCAGTCTCGCCCATCTTCGCGCACGCGATGGGCGGCTTCGACGCCGCGAAGGGACGTTCGCCGACGGGGCCCGAGCGGGCGCGGATCCTCTCGCTGCTCGCGGAGGCGCTCGACGCGGGGGCGATCGGCTGGGGCGCGCAGCGGCACGTGCCGGGCAGCCTGGTCTCCATCCAGCGGGATCACGACGGTTCCGGCATGATCTCCGACCTCGCGCCCGACGAGATTTACCTCGAGCTCGCGCGCGCCCTTCGCGGTCGCCGCGGTGCGTTCATCCAGTTCTCTCAGGGAACGACGACGGCCGAGAACTTCATGGCGGAGCTCCGAGGGGACTTCGAGTTCTCCGCCCGCCTCGCCGAGATCGCGGGGTGTCCCGTCCTCTACAACGCCATCATGGCCCTGAATTCGGGGCCGGAGATCTTTCGCGAGCAGCTCACGTGGGTCGACGAGGCGAACCGCGCCGGCATCCCCGTGTTCGCCCAGACCGCGTCCGTTCGATCGCCGGCGGTGCTGACGCTCGAGGACTGGAACCTCTTCGACGCAAGCGACGCGTGGCGACAGGCCACCCTCGGCTCCGTCGAGGACCGTGTGCGGAAGCTATCCGCCCCCGCGACCCGCGCGGCGCTCCGCGCGGACTACGACGCCGGGGGACTCGGCACCGGCTTCTTCGGAGAGCTCGCCCTCTACCGACTGCACGGATCGACCTTGCCGGACTTCCGGAGCTTCGTGGGCGAGACTATCCGCGACATCGCGGCTCGCCTCGGAAGGCACCCCATCGACGCGATGCTGGACCTGTCCGTCGCGGAGAACCTGCGCACGGAGTGGATCTCCCCGCCCATCAACGATGACCCCGACAAGACGCGCGCCCTGTTCGATTCGCCTTTCACGGTGCCCGGCACGTCCGACGGCGGCGCCCACGTGAAGTTCCTCACCGCGGGGACCTACCCGACCGACTTCCTCTCGTGGCTGGTCCGGGACACCGGTCGACTCACGTTGGAGGAGGCGCACCGTCGCCTCTCGGGGCTTCCGGCGCAGATTGCCGGGCTGTCCGGACGGGGGCGGATCGCGCCGGGCTTCGCCGCTGATCTCGTCGTTTACGATCTGGCGGAGCTCGGGGAGGGACCCGTCGAGAAGCTCCACGACTTGCCCGCGGGGGAGTGGCGGAGGGTGCGTCGCGCGCGCGGGTACCGGAGCATCCTCGTCTCGGGCGAGCCGATCTTCGTCGAAGGGAACTGCACCGGCGCGACCCCCGGACGCCTTCTCCGTCACGGCGTCGACCCGGTCGCGGGCTGAGCGTCCGGCGGGTTCCCGTCGGGCCCGGGGCGCGGGGCGACGCGGAAGGAGCGCTCGACGGGGACGCCGACGCCGGTGCCGATGCGTATGGCGTGGGAGAGGACCAGGTCCCGCCAGTCGTCCGGGGAGGCGACCTGGCTCGCGTAGGCGAGCGAGGCCTCGATGCGCCGAGCGAGCACGTCCGCGACCGCCACCGCTTCCTCGACGAGCCCGAGGTCCGACAGCTCCGCGAGCCGCCGATCGACGCCGGTGGGGTCGTGCGCGCCGTAGGGGAAGTCCTCGTAGAGGGAGATCGGTCGCCGCGCGGCGAGCGCCGCTTCGCACACGATGCGATGGTCGACGTGCCCTCCAACCGCGAGCGGGGCGTGGAGCATGGCTCCGGGCGCGATCGACCGTGCCAGCTCGCGGCATCTCGGGACGAGGGGGTCGTCCGGCGCGACGGGGCCGAGCAAGCCCGCAAGCGTGCCGTAGTGCGCGGCGAGACGGAACGGCGCGTCCGCCTCGTCGCGCCACTCCCACTCGACGCCGAGCATCTCCATCGCAATGCGGTCTTCCTTCCGGCGGTGACGGACGAAGTCGGCCGCCGTCGCGCCCACGGCGCGGAGGCCGTCGGCGAGGAGGGGCGGCGGGAGCGCGTCCTCCGCGGGAACCCCCGCGCAGACGGTGATCACGAGCACGCGCTCGCCTCGAGCGCGCTGGCGGAGGATCGTCCCGCCGCAGGAGAAGACGGCGTCGTCTAGGTGAGGCGAGAGGTAGACGTGGTCGAAGCTGGGGCTCACGGCTTTCGCCCCCACCACACGTAGTTGCTCTTGATGTCGGGGAGGTCCGCGTCCTCCGCGAGCACGGTGTACGCATCCAGCGGCGGTTGCCGGAACAGATCGCGCCAGTAGTCCGCTGGCGGCGCGGAGAAGACCGGGAGCGTCTTCTTGACCTCCTCGGTGAGCTTCGCCCAGATCTCCTCGGGGAACGCGTCGCGGGTCGGTTGCTTGTCGGGTCCGAGCATCAGCGTGCCGCCCCGGGCCAGCATTCCATCCGCGTGCGCGATGAGCTCGGGCATCCGTGCCACCGGAGTGCCGTATCCTACGAGTCCGTAGAGCGAGACGTGATCGTACGGAAGCGCCGGCGCGTGAGCGCAGAAATCCGCCCGGATCGCGCCCGGGCCGCCGTGCTTCTCCGCGGTGTCGCTCGCGTCGAGGAACACGAACGAGGAAGCTCCGGTGGCGAGCGACGGGTAGTGGGCCGTGTAGAACTCGACCCCCACGTAGAGCACGCGACCGTTCAGAGCGGGCAGGTAGACGCGCTCGATCCAGCGCCGATCGGGGAGATTCGAGAGGCTCATGCGGGAGACCCATCATCGTCCCACACCGGAGGACCCCGAGAAAGGCGCGGCGACTTCCTCCAGGTTATGATGTCCTAAGCCAGATGCGCCCGGAGGACGTGCCCCTCATCTACTTGCCCCCTTCGCTGTCGGGCTTCGTGAACCGGCGAGCGGTGTTCAGTACCTGGACGGACCACTTGCCGTTCGCATACGACCTCGTCCACGCCATCCGGCCGGCGGTCGTGGTCGAGCTCGGGACGCAGGCGGGCCTCTCCTATTTCGCCTTCTGCCAGGCCGTCGTGGAGCACGCCGTGGAGGCGCGTTGCTACGCGGTGGACACCTGGGCCGGCGACGAGCACACGGGCGCCTACGACGATTCCACGTGGAGAGAGGTCTCCGCGCACAACGAGGCCCACTACGCGAGCTTCTCGGAGCTCCTCCGGATGCGGTTCGAGGAGGCCGTCCACCGCTTCCCGGACGAAAGCATCGCCCTCCTCCACATCGACGGCTTCCACATGTACGAGGCCGTCCGCGCCGACTTCGAGGCCTGGTATCCGAAGGTCGTTCCCGGCGGGATCGTCCTGTTCCACGACGTGGCCGCGCGCTTGCTGGACTTCGGCGCCTGGCGCTACTGGGCCGAGCTCGAGGCCGATCACGAGACGTTCCTCTTCCATCACGGGTTCGGGCTCGGAGTGCTCCGGAAGCCCGGCGGAAGCGCGGCGTCCTCCACGCTCCTCCGCCTCCTCTTCGAAAGCGACGGGCCGACGCAGAGCCGGCTCCGCGCCTTCTACGTCCACGCCGCCGGGCACCTCGACCTCCTGCGGCAGCAGGACGCCGTCGAGAAGCTGAAGGCGAGCGTCCGCGAGAAGCGCAGGGCAGCGGGCGGCTGAGCCGACATGCGCGTCACGATGCTGGTGCCGCCGTACGTCGACCACCCGGTCGGCGGCATGACCGTCTACTACGAGTACGCAAACCGCCTGGTCGCGCGCGGGCACCAGGTCGGCGTGCACCACGGGTGGGCTCCGGAGATCGCCCAGCGGTTCCCGAAGGAGGCCCTCGACGGATTCGTCGTTCCGTCGCGTCACTGGTTCTCCTTCGACGCCCGCGTCGAAGTCCACCACTCCGTCGCCTACGACGTCCCGGGCCTTCCCGACGCCGACGTGCTGTTCAACGGCGCCATCGTCGGCTCGCCACGCGGAAAGGGAGTTCCGACGGTCCTCGTCCAGGGGCTCGGGTTCTTCTCTCGGGACGCCGAGGACCGAGACTTCGCGCCGCGCGGGCCGAAGCTCTGCGTCTCTCGCGCGCTCGTGGGGGAGCTGCTCGAGCGCGGGATCCCCGATGACGAGGTCTTCTACGTGCCGAACGGCGTCGACCTCTCCACGTTCCGGCTGACGAGGCCCCTCGAGGACCGGCCGAGGCGCGTCGCCATGCTGTTCCACGTCTTGCCGGTCAAGGGGACGGATCTCGGGCTAGAGGCCCTCGAGCGCATCCGCGCGGCCGTTCCCGACGTGGAGGCCGTGCTGTTCGGGACCGACCCGCGCCCCCCGACGCTGGCGCCCTGGATCGAGTACCGACACCTGCCGTCGCGGTCGGCGCTCGTCGAGGACGTGTACAACGGTTCCTCCGTGCTCATGTGCCCGAGCCGGAAGGAGGGCTTCTACCTGTGCGGACTCGAGGCCATGGCTACCGGGTGCGCGTTCGCGTCGACGCGCGCTGGAGGGATGCTCGACTACTCGGAGCACGAGGTGTCCGCGTTGCTGTCGCCCGTCGGGGACGTCGACGCGCTCTCGGCGAACGTCGTTCGGCTCTTGCGGGACGAACCTCTCCGGCGCCGTCTCGCGACCGCGGGGCTCTCGCGCGCCCGGGAATTCTCCTGGGAGAGCACCGTCGACCGCCTGGAAGCGGCGCTCCTCACCTCGTGCAACGCCGCTCGTCGTCGCGCCAGTGCCTGAGGAACGAAGCGTGACTCCGTTTCGATTGAAGCGCGCTCTCCTCTCGCCGTATGTCTGGTACATGCGTCGCCGATTCGCCTCGGCGCCGGAGTTCGGTCGTTCCCTGCTGGAGGCGCAGTACTACCGCCCGACCATGTTCCGCTGGCTCCGGCGCTTCCAGGCGACGCCGGACCTGCTCCACGACGCGCCTCTCGGGCCCGACGGCGTCGTCTTCGACGTGGGCGGATACACGGGGGAGTGGGCGGGGCGGATCGTGGAGCTCCACGATCCGCGCGTGTTCGTCTTCGAGCCGAACCCCGCGTGCTTCGCAGCCCTGGACGAGCGGTTCCGAGACCGGAAGAAGGTCCGCTGTCTGCGCTACGGCCTCCACGACTCCGACGCGACGCTGCCGCTCGGGCAGGAGGGATGGGGCTCGAGCATCTTCCCGGAGGGGGTCCGGGAGAACGCGCCGCGCGCCACGGTGTCGGTCCGAGACGCCGCACGGGTCTTCGAAGAGATCGCGCCCGGCGGCGTCGACCTCCTCAAGCTGAACATCGAGGGCGCGGAGTACGAGGTCCTCGACCGGTTGCTCGAGACGGGCTGGATGACGAACGTGCGGATCCTCCTCGTGCAGTTCCACGAGTGGAGGGCGGGTGCGTACGGCAGGCGGCGCGCCATCCGCCGCCGGCTCGCGAAGACGCACTCGCTCGAGTGGGACTACCCCTTCATCTGGGAGAAGTGGGTCCGGCGGTGACGATTCAGGCACGCGGCTTCCTGCGGAGGGCGACGAGGCCGCGCTCCTCCGCTGTGCCAGGTGGGACGCGAGTCCAGAAGTAGTTCACGCCTGTCGCGACGTCGACGTCCTCGAACGTTCCAGGAGGGGCGCCCGAGCGCAGATAAGCGAGCCAGCGATCCCAGCGAACCGTCACCGGACAGTCCCGGCAGATCATCTCTCGATCCGTGCCGGAGGCGTCGCGATTCAGGAAGAAGGCGCGGTTCTTCCGCTGACGTTCGCCGTTCCACACGTCGCGGAACGTCGTCGCGCCGCCGTCCCCTTCCGCGGTCGAGAGGCGGCCCACGTCGTCCTCCCGGTAGAACGTCCCGCAGCACGGCGCGACCCCGCCGTCTGGATTCACGATGCCCTGGTGCCACAGGAACGAGCAACGAGAGGGGATCTCCGGGGTCCGGAGCGCGTACTCGAACCGCTTCTGCTCGTCCCAGTCGGCGCCGATGAGCCAGCCCTTGTCGACGGCGAGATCCATCCCGAGGTCGCGAGCGAGCCGGCGGGCTTCTTCGATGTCTCCCACGTTGTGCGGGAACACGTGGAACGCCCAGATCAGTCGAGGGGTCGCGGCGCCGAGGCGGCGCTTCGCATCCGCCACGCGGCGGCAGTTCTCGAGCACGAGCGCGAGGTTCCCGCGAACCCGGTACTGCTCGTACGTCTCCTGGCGGGCTCCGTCCACGGAGACGGCCAGCACCGAGAGGCCGCTCCGGACGAGGCGTTCCGCGTCGGCGTCCTCGAACGGGATGCTGAAGTTCGTGCTCACCGTCGTGGAGACTCCGGCGCGCGCGGCCTCCTCGATCATCTCGAAGACGTGCTTCCCGAGGAGCGGCTCTCCCCAGTTGTAGAGCTCCATCTCGAGCAGGTACGGCCCGAGCTCGGCGAGGACGCGACGGAACAGGTCCATCGAGAGGTGCCCCTTCCGTCTGCCGATCTGCTCCGTTCCGGTGAAGCAGGCCGGGCATCGGAGGTTGCAAACGTTCGTCGCCTCGATCGTGAGTCGGCTCGGCATCGACCGAAGGGCAACGCGGTTCTGCGCCTCCTCGTGGTTCGCCTGGATGAGGTTCTGGATCCGGCGCGGCGTGATCCGCGCTCCGGAGCAGGCGATCGGCGGGGGCATCACGTGAAAGAGCCGGGTCACCTGGTGGCGCTCTCCGAGCGAGGGGGCGAGGGTCGACCGCGGAATGGTGGATTCCGGGGCGGTCATTTCACCTCCGGATCGTTCCAGAACGGCACACCCCACTCTCGGACGATACCGAACCGGAGCAGCCCGAAATCGACGGACTTCAAGATGAACGGCTGGGCCTGGGGCGGAAGGACCCCGAACAGTAGCGGTTCCCGGTCGAAGCCCCGGAACGGACGCCCGCGGACCCGCTCGTACTCGGCCCTGAATGCGGCGAGCTTCCTCTCGCGGTTCGCGTCCCCGGAGGAGCTCGTCCCGCCGTGATACTGGTGGAACGCGCCTTCCCCGCACAGCACGATCAGGCGCGTCCTCGGGAGGCGGCAAAGCCTCTCGAAGAGGTCCAGGTTCACGATCCCGCCTCCCGAAGAGACGAAGCGTGGGTCCGCTCGGCCGATCTCCTCGAAGCATTCCCTCGGGCAGGAGAGGCAGGTGCTCTCCAGGAACGGATTCACGAGGCCGTTCTCGTTCGTGTCGTCGAAGCAGGCGACGTCGAAGAGGGCGTAGCCGTCGGTCTTCCACGCGATCCGCCCCAGCATCTCGCGCTCGACGCTCTCGTCGTAGCCCTTCGGCGCGGAGAGGTACTGCGGCTCCGGTCCGAGGTGGTAGCCGGGCGCGACGACGAGCGGACGCTCCGAGAGCCCCCGGGCGGCGAGCACGTGCTCGACGAGTCTCGGCGTCGCCATGCGCGCGCCGTCGATGAGGAGCCCGACCATCTCCCCGCGGCTCTGCTCGAAGGCGAAGTTCAGCGCCGGGACCGGCGAAACGCCCGGTTCGTCGCGCAGGTGGTAGCGGACGTTTCGCCCGAAGCTCAGGGCGCGCTCCTCTCCGAGGAGCGCGGCGGAACGGTTCTCCACGACGACGATCTCGTACTCGGCCTCCGAGCAGTTCCGCTGATGCCTCGTCGACAGGCTGTAGAGCGTGTTTTCCGCCTGGCGCGGGATCCCGTACACCACGACCAGGAACGACAGGCGGGGTGTGGGGGAGGAGCTCATCTGGCCGCGAACTCGAACTTTTTCGCCGGGGGGACCGACGGTCAAGTCCGTCCTCGGTCATCGCGGCGATTGTGTAGGATGACGGCGAATGGCGGGCGCGTCGCTGTCTCTCGTGGTCGTCGTGGAGGGGGCGCCCCGCCAGGCGGAAAACGCGCTCAGGACGCTCTCCGCGGCTCGCCAGCGGAACGTGACGGTGGGCGTCTGCGAGGTGATCTGCGTGGAGCGTCCCTCGTCCGATCCGCTCGGCTCGGAGCGCGCGGCCGCGGCGTGCGGCGGCATACGATACGTGCAGGCGACGTCGGCGACTTCCCTCTGGGAGGCCGCCCGTGGCGCCGCCCGTTCGAGCTCTGCGCCTTACTTCGGCTTCCTCCCGGACGCCGCGAACCTGGTCACGCCACGGCTCTTCGAGCACGCGCTCCTCGCCTTCGGGGCGTACCCGCGGGCCGTCGTCGCGGTGCCCGCGTACCACGTTGGCCGGGAGCCGCAAACGCCACGTCCCCCGGGGGAGGGAGAGGCCCTCGACCGGGAACTCCTCGCGAGCGTCGACTGGCAGGCGGACGGCTACTCGCTCTTCACCGTGTGCACGCCGGACCCGGGCTTCAAGGGCGGCTACCTCGCACCGTTCACGGAGGCGGGCTGTCTGTTCGCCTCGAGGGAGTGCCTCGACGAGCTCCCCGAGCCCAAGGAACCTCCTGACGTTCCGGCGGATCTCTCCGTGTACCTGCTCGGCGGCCTCACCTACCTGCCGCGGACTCGTCTCGTCGTCCTCGCGAGCGAGGGCACCTTTCACCAGTACCACGAGTGCCCGGCGACGTTCGCCGCGCCGGAGCGAAGGCACGGGAGCCGGGAGCTCCGCCGACGCTTCCTTTCCGCGTTCGGCGCTGCTCGGGAACCGGTCCTGCTCGGCGCGTTCTCCGGGCATTCGTTGGAGGCACTCCGGCACGCAAGCTACGGCGCGACGATGTACCATGGGCTCCGCGTCGAGCTCGGCAAGCCGGACTATCCGGACGGGTGAGACGCGGTAACCCCATGGCGTCCAAGGCGTCTCGCGAACGCATCCAGGAACTCCGGAGCGCGGCGAGGGATCCCGCGCTGCAGACGGTGCTCCTTCGCGCATTCGACACGCCCGAAGGGCAGGACGCGCTCCGTGAAGCGTTCGACACGGACGAGCGCCGAAAGGAGCTTCTCGCCGCGCTCGACACGCCGGAAGGACGAGACGCGCTCCGCCGGGCGTTCGATTCCCCCGAAGGTCGGAAGGCGATCGCCGCGTCGATCGCTCGCGAGATCGAAGCGCGGCAACCCGGCTTCCGGGACGCGGTGTGGATGGACGCGAAGATCTTCTCGAGCCTCGGGATGGGTCCTCCGCGCTTCGACACGAGAGCCGGGTTCCTGGTGGAGCTCGTGCGACTCTCCTGGAAGTCGGACGCCTTCCTCGCGCTGTTTCTCTATCGCGTCCGGAAGCTTCTCGCGGCCCACCGGGTCCCCCTAATCCCTCGCTTCCTGCATCGCGCGAGCATGGCCCTTGCTCAGGTGAGCATCGGAGACGGCGCCGTGCTCGAGCCGGGCGTCTACCTTCCCCACGGCCAGGTCGTGATCGACGGCGTCGTCGAGGTCGGATCCGGGACGGTCATCGCTCCTTGGGTCACCATCGGCCGCGCGAGCGAGGCCCTCGAGGGGCCGAAGATCGGCAAAGACGTCCTCATCGGCACGGGCGCGAAGCTCCTCGGCCCGCTGCAAGTCGGACTGAAGGCCGTCGTGGGGGCGAACGCGGTCGTCGTGAAGGACGTGGCGCCGTACACGACGGTCGGCGGGGTACCAGCCCGGCTCATCACGGACCGTCGCGACGACCCGGAGTTCCGAAGGCTCCGCGACGCGGTGAAGGAAAAGCTGCGCCAAGACACGGCGCATGCCGCGAATGGCGCGTCTCCCGCGACGGACGCGAAGCGTGAGGGTGAACCGTGACGGCTCTGTTCCTGCCGCCTTCGATGCGGCACTTCGTACCGAAGCGACCGGGCACGAGCCTCTCGGGGCGCCACCTTGCGCTCGAATACGACCTCGTGGAAGCACTCCGTCCGCGGCTCTTGGTGGACGTCGGGGCGGGGGACGCGACGTCCTTCTTCACCCTGTGCCAGTCCATGAAGGAGCACGACGTGGACGGGAGCGCCTACGCTCTCGACGTCTGGGAGCAACCGGAGCCCGCGGACCAGGGGATTTTCGGTGCGCTGAGTGCGTACGCGCGGCAGACGTACCCGGGTATTCACTACCTCATGCGCATGCCGCTCGCCGCGGGTCTCCGGCACTTCGGCGAGGGGACCGTGGACCTCGTGCGGCTCGACGCCGGACGCGTCGCGACGGGCGAGGCAGGTTCCGTCGGCGACTGGGCCGCGCGCGTGCGTCCAGGCGGCGTGCTGCTGCTCCACGGAACGGCCGAGCCTCCCGCGGATCTCCCTGAGGGCACCGGGGTCCGTTTCGCGGACGCACCGGGATTGCTACTCCATCGTCGCGCGGGAGGCTCCCCGCCGGAGGCCGAGCTCCTCCGACTTCTGTTCGTGGAAGGAGAGGGGCCCGCGCTCGAGCGGCTGTACCGCCACATCCGCCAGCACCGGGAGCTCCGTGTGCTCCTCTCGCGGCTCGCCTGAGAGGGAGCGCGCTTCAGCGTTCTTTTCGCCAGTAGACTCCGGTCCAATCGATGGGGACGATGGGCTCCGTGATGCCGCGAATGCGCCGGAAATCCTCCACGGCCTTCTTGCACGTCGGCACGAAATGGTCGTCGATGATCAGGAAGCCGCCTGGGACGAGCTTGTCGTAGAGGGCGCCGAGAGCATCCGCCGTGCTCTCGTAGATGTCCCCGTCGAGCCGGAGGATCGAGAGGCGCGTGATCGGCGCGCTCGGCAGGGTGTCCTTGAACCACCCCTCGAGGAAACGGACCCGGTCGTCCGAGAAGCCGTAGTCGGCGAGCGTCCGTTCGACCGTCGCCCTCGGGATCGCGAGCATGGGGAAGCGTTCGCGGCTGAGGTCGAGGCCGAACGCAACGTCTTCTGGATGCGTCGGCGGCGGGATCCCCTGGAAGGAGTCCGCGGCCCACACGAAACGCCCGGGCTCCTCCAGGATCTCGAGGAGCGCCCGAATCAGCACGACGGCGCCGCCCCGCCAGATGCCGCATTCGATGAAGTCTCCGGGCACTTTTTCCGCGATCACCGTGCGTACGCACCATTCGAGGTGGTCGAGGCGCTTCCGGCCGAGCATGGTGTGCGGAAACCCGAGGTTCTCGAGCTTCAGATCCAGCGGCATCCCGATCGCGTCCGCGGCGATGCGTCGTGCCGCCTCCTCGGGCTCGTGCCGGCGGATGTCGTGGAGCGTCTCGGGCGAGAATTCCGCTCGCCGCTGGACGCACTGCAGCAGGTATCGGATCCGGAGCTCGTTGTCGTAGTAGAGCTCGCCGAGGAGGGACCGCTTCAGGAGCTCGATGTACCGTTCTCGCGCGCGGCCGAGCGCGTCTTCCGGGGGCATCCGGAGACGGTAACTGGTGGACCCTGACGCCGTGAGATTTTTGTTTCGGGGGACCTCGTCCTCGCGAGTTGCCGTGCACCCGCCGTTCTTGCCGCCCGGCGGGCGGCCGAGGTTCGCTCGGGCGTGGGTGGACTTCGACGGCGTGGGCGGGGGGCGGTCACGTACCGGCGCCGCAGACTCTCGCCTTCAACAGCCTGTCCAGACGGAAGGGCCGGACCTCTCCCGTCTGGACGTCCTTGCCGACGATCATCGTCGCGTTTCGCTCCAGCAGGACGCGGTCGATCGTGATGGTTCGCGTGCGTTCCACGTAGTCGCCCGTGACGTGCGTGATCTCGACGGGGGCCTGCTCGAACCACGCCTGCTCGACGGCGCGTCGCACGTTCGCGTCGACGGGGGGCGTCGGGACGCCAGTGAACTCGAGACGCTTCACGTGTTCGAGGAGCTCCCGCTGCGCGGAGGCGGAGAGCGCGCCGCGCACCTTGTCGACGCCCGCTTCGAGCGTCTCCTCGAACGGCACGAGGCGGAGTCGCTTCGCGTACGCACCGAGCACGACGAGGACCGCGGCCTCTCGCGGCGTGAGGTTCACGGGCGGAAGCGTGTACGCCCGATCGAGCGACAGGCCCCCTCCGCGCCCGCGCTCCGCCTGCACGGGGAGGGACGCTTCGCGCAGCGCATCCAGATCGCGATGGATCGTCCGCACGCTCACTCCGAACCGCTCGGCCAGGGCCTCCGCCGTCGTGCCCGTCCTCCGGCCCCGGAGATGCTCGGCGAGCGCAAACAGTCGGCTCTTCCGCTTCACGTGTTCAAACATGACAGAATGCTGTCACCGCCGTCGAGGAGCATGAGGCCCCCCCAAGAGAGGAGCCTTTCCATGAAGACCCCCGAACTGACCCTCTGCGAGCTCGGCGACGCCGGCCTCCCCCGCCACGAGACCCACTCCCCGTTCTGCATGAAGGTGCACCGGGCGCTTCGCCTCGCCGGCCTCACGTATCGGCGGCGTCATGCCGCCGCGCCGGACGCCCATCGGGCGTTGAACCCGGCGCGGCAGGTGCCCGTGCTCCTCGTCGGAGACGAGGCGGTGTGGGACTCGACGAAGATCGTCACCCGAGTCGACGAGCTCTCGGGCGGCGCGCTCTCCCGCGGGCTCGACGCTCGCGGTCGCGCGGAGGCGCTCCTCTGGGAGGAAATGGCGGACACGGCGCTCGGCGGCTTCCTCGTCGCGGCGCGCTGGGCCGACGACGACAACTGGAAGCGCACCCGTGCGGCGTACTTCGCGGCGATGCCGGCGGTGCTTCGTGCGGTCATCCCCGAGCGCATCCGCGCGCGCGTCGTGAAGGGGCTCCACGCGCGGGACGTCACCCGTCCGGACCTCGGCACGTGCTGGGCGCGCCTCGAGACGACGCTCGACGCCCTCGAGGCACGGGCGCCTTCCGCCGGCTTCTGGCTCGGCGGAGACTCGCCGACCCGCGCCGACATCGGCCTGTTCTCGCAGCTCCACGGGCTCCGCACGCCGCTCACTCCCGTGCAGAGCGAGCGGGTCGAACGCCGAGCGAGACTCTCCGCGTACCTCGATCGAGTGGACGCCGCTTCTTCGCGGGCCGTGCCCTCCACGGGACCGGCGCTCGAGAGCGTCGCCGCCGCCGCGGTGCTCGCCGCGACCTTCGGTTGAGCCCGATTTCCGCGTCGGGTGTGCCGTCCCGGAGAGAAAAATCCGGCGACGGCGCACCCCGTTTGGACTCCTCCCGGGCAAGGTCGGTCCGGGGGCCTCCGCGCCGAACCGACAACCCGAACAAAAACGAAGGGTTTCGGCGGTGGGAACCGCCGTCGCTTTGGCGCTCAAATCCTGGCCCAGAGCGCTCCTAGCTGATCGGTCCGGTCGCCTGGTAGACACAGGGTAGGTGTGATGGCCCGCTGGCTTGCCCCGTCGAGCGTTCCGCCGCCCGCGCCCCCCGCGGCCGGAGACGCCCTCATGGACGTGGCTCGCCGTGCGGCGGAGGGAGACGACGCCGCGACGCAGGAGGTCCTCCGCGCCGTGTGGCCGACGATGACTCGCGTCATCGCGTCCGTCCTCGGCTCGACCCACCCCGAGGTGGACGACGTCCTCCAGCAGTCGCTCATCGGTCTCCTCCGCTCGCTCTCGGCGTTCCGGGGCGAGTGCCACCCGGCCGGCTACGCTTCTCGCATCGCGCTCCACACGGCGCTCCGCGCGCGGAAGCGCGCCGGGTTCCGCCGAGCGCGCACCGAAGAGCTCGCGCGCCTCGAGCCGGAAGAGCGGAGCCATCCGTCGCCGAGCGAGGAAGCGGCCGGCGAGCAGCGCCGCCGCGTGCTCCGCGATCTCCTGTCGGACCTCCCCGACGAACAGGCGGAAGCGCTCGCGCTCCGCGTCATGCTCGGCTGGACGCTGGACGAGGTCGCCGCCGCGACGGGCGCGCCCGTGAACACCGTGAGGAGCCGCGTGCGTCTCGCGAAGGAAGCGCTCCGCCGCCGGATCGAGTCGAACCCGACGCTCGCGGACACGCTGGGGGTCGAGCGATGACCGTCGTCGGTCTCCACCCCGAAGAGCTGCTCGACAAGTGGGCCGACGGCTCGCTGTCGGAATCGGAGGAAAGCCGGCTCGAGGCCCACGTCGCGACGTGCGCCGCCTGTCGCTTCGAGATGGACGTGCGCGCCGACTTCGCGGACGTCGCCGTCGTCGCGCCGATGGACGCGTCGCTGCTCGCCCTCGCCGGGCGCGCCGCGCCGCAGGCTGCCGAAGCGGCCGTCGCTCCGCCGCGTCGGCGGAAGCGTGCCGCGCTCGTGCTCGGCCTCGCCGCGGCTCTGCTCGCGGGAGCGAGCCTCGCCGCTGCGGCCATCGGAGTGCTTCCGCGGCTCGTGCGAGACTCGGCGCCCGCGTCCGTCACGACGCCGGCACCCGGTCTCCCGCGCGGATCCACCGCCCCGGCGCCGAACACTCCGTCCATCGCGCTCTCCGCGCTCCCTCTGGCTCCCGAGGCGGGGAAGACGGAACCGGCACACGCTCGCGTCGTCGCTCGTCCGTCCGCCGCGGACCTCTTCCGCGACGCGAACGCCGCGCGCCGGGACGGAGACACCGCGAGGGCCGTCGCTCTCTACCGCACCCTGGAAGCCGAATACCCGCGGTCCGAGGAAGCCCGCCTGTCGTACGCGACGCTCGGACGTCTCCAGCTCGACCGGGGGGACGCGAAGGCCGCGCTCGCCGGTTTCGACGCGTATCTTTCCAAGGGTGGTGCAGCGCTCGGAGAAGAAGCGCTGGTCGGTCGGGCTCTGTCGCTGCAGAAGCTCGGATCTCGTGACGGCGAGATTTCCGCGTGGCAAGAAGTGCTACGCCGATTTCCCAAGTCCATCTACGCGAAGCTCGCGCGGTCCCGCATCGCGGCGCTGTCCGAGCCCTGATCCGGGCGGCGGCCCTCTCGTGGCTGCTCACGCCCGCATCGACGTTCCTGGCGACCTCGGCGCGGGCGGAGCCCGTGGAGCTCGAGGAAGAAGCGACGGTCGTCCGCGTCGTGGTGGCCGGCTCGCAGGAGGCGGTCGTCCAGGTGAGAGAGTCGCTCTCCGAGCTCCTCGGCCGCCTCGGTCTCGACGTGGTCGTGCGCGCTGGCGCGGACGAGACGGTGCTGCACCCGAACCCCGACGCCCTCGCCCGGGCGTTCGTCGACCTCCGGACCCCGACCGCCGCGCGCGTGGTCGTGCTGAAGGGCGACTCGCCCCAGGAGCTCGAGCGACGGACGCTCCCGACTGCCGCGTCGCAAGATCTCGCCGTGGAGGAGGCCTGTCACGTGCTCTTCATGATCGTGGAGAGCTCGCTCCACGCGCGGGACGCCGCGCGCACGACGTCTCCTCCGGAGGCGCCCTCGCCCCCGGGACCGGCGCCGGCGCCCGCTCCGCCCCCCGAGGAACCCGCGAAGCCGCCGCCCGAGCCCCCGAAGCCGCAGGAGGACGACGACGGCGACGTGCTGCCGAAGGACGTCCTTCCCCCGAAGGGCCCGGCGCGCGGCATCGACCTCACCCTCGGCGTCTTCGGGGGTGCGACCGCGTTCTCGAGCTCGCGCGCCCTCCCGGGTTTCGGCGCCGGGCTCGACGCCGGAGCGCGCTACGGCTCGCTCCGGACGTCCGCGATGCTCTCGGTGCGGGCGTTCCTTCCCGAGGAGATCACGCGAGCCGGACGAAGGGCGTCGCTTCGCGCGGAGGCTGCGCGGCTCCTCGTGTGCGCGGAGTGGACGGACGAGCGCGTGTCCGCGGGTGCGGCGCTCGGCGGCGGGCTCGATCGCGTGACGCTCGCCGCGGGAGAGTCGTCGACGAGCGTCGAGTCCGTGGGAACGGAGTCCCGGGTCGACCCGGTGCTCGAGGCCGGCGCGCTCGGAAAGGTCCGTCTCTCCCGGACGGCGTCCGCGTTTCTCCACCTCGCGCTCGACGTCGACCTCGCGCCGCACCGCTACGTGACGGAAGACTCCGGGCAACTGACGACGTTCTTCGCGCCGTCTCGTTTCCGCCCCGTCGGCTTCCTCGGCGTCCAATTTCCGCTGCTGGAGGAGGGGACCGGTGAGTGAGCGAGCTTCCCCCCGGGTCCTCGCGTCGGCGGCGCTCCTCGCGAGCATGGTCGCGGGGGCGTGCACGGGCGACGACGTCGTGCTCTACCGGGTGACTCACGGCTCGGGGGCGGGCCCCGGGTCGGGCGCGACGGACTCGGGCGTCGTTCCCGAGCTCGACGCGGGCGAAGGCGGCAACGGCGGCGACGTACCGACGAGCGGCGGCAGCGCAGGGAGCGGCGCCTCTGGCGCGGGTCCGGGCGCGGGGGGCTCGACCGGCGGCAGAAGCTCGGGCGGCGCGGCGGGTCAGGGAGCCGGCGGTCGCGGGACCGGCGGCGGGGTTCCGAGCTCGTGCGTCACCTCGAAGGACTGCCCGGGCGGGTGGACCTGCGAGTTTCACGCCTGCAGCGACGCGACGGGGAGCTGCGAGCCGCGGCCCATCCTCTGCGATCCCCAGCCCGTTCCCGTATGCGGTTGCGACGGCGTGACGTACTGGAACGATTGCGTGCGGCAGCAGTATGGCGTCGCGGCGGCGACCATCGGGCAGTGCGGCATCACCGCGTCCCCGTGCGACCAGGCTTCCGACTGCGGCTTCCCCGAGGCCTCCTGCGCCCACGTCGTGCCGGAGACTCTACCCTGTAGCTCGCCGTCGAAGGGCTCGTGCTGGATCGTCCCGACGGACTGCGCGGCGACGCCGCAGTCGCCGCGCTGGGTGCTCTGCCCGGCGCCCGGTACTCCGCCGGGCACGCCGCTCCAGTGCGAGAGCACCTGCGCGGCGATCCGCTCGGGGCTTTCCTACGTCGCGATCTCACCGGGCCCCGGCTGCCCCTGAGAGCCCCGGAGCGGCGTCGCTGGCGGGTGAGCGGGCCGCCCGCCGGACGGCGGCGCCTGGACGCCGTCCGACGATCCCCTTCGGGCGCCGACGTCCGCCGGGCGAGGGCTGAGGAGTCGTCACATCTCAGCCGTCAATTCGCGCGGTTTCGAAGTGGGTAGATTCGGGGCTGCCCCACCCGGCATCCCGCAAGGCGGGCTGCCGACCGCCCCAAGCGTCCGTGCTCACCCGGCAGCCGGGTTCCGCGCGGCCACGGG
>DASZXK010000093.1:0-6913 GCA_035545855.1 Polyangiaceae bacterium | reverse complement strand
GTGTACGCCGAGACCGTCCCGGTCCGGTCGCTTGTCGTCGGTGGTCCCCCCTCATCCTTTGTAAGGAGACGAGAGTCTCATGTTCGGTCGCTCCCCTAGCTGGAAGTCCCCCCGGTCCGTCCTGAAGCTCGCGTTCCTGGCGATGGTCGCCCTCGCCACGTCGCTCGCGCCGACGGGCTGCGGTTCGGACAGCTCCTCCAAGCCGCCCCCCTCGGCGAAGAAGTGCACCCTGAACAGCGACTGCGACTCGCAGCTCGTCTGCAGCTTCGGCCTCTGCCATGCGCAGTGTCAGGCGACGAAGGACTGCGAGCTCGGTCAGAAGTGCGTCATCTCGGAGGACAGCGCGAAGGGCGGCGTCTGCCAGCTCGTCCAGGAGCTCGGCTGCAGCTTCGACACGGACTGCAAGGAGCCGCTCGTCTGCGGCCCGGACAGCAACTGCCGCGTCCCCTGCAAGGGTGACCGGGACTGCCTGTCGACCCAGACGTGCGCGAAGGGCAACGTCTGCGCCGACAAGACCGAGGTCGACCCGAACACCGGCGTCATCACCGGCTCGAACCGGGACGCGGGCACGCACGGCGGCACCGGCGGCGGCGGCAACGACGGCGGCGGCGGGGACTGCACCGCGGGGGACAGCTGTGAGCCCGCGGGGGACAAGTGCCACTCAGGTACGATCGACTGCACGAGCGGTTCCCCCGTCTGCGTGGCGGGCGCCGCGGTCCAGGACGGCCTCGCCTGCGACACCGGTTTCTGCGTCGGCGGCGTCTGCACCCCCTGCACGAGCGGCGGCACCTGCCTCCCGGATCCGCAGGATCCCTGCCACGTGGGCACGCTGGATTGTTCGGGCGCGGCCCCGGTCTGCAACGCGGCCGGCAACGCGAACGACGGCACGGCCTGCAACACGGACGGCGCGCACATCTGCGTCGGCGGCGTCTGCACCGCCTGCCACTCGGGCGATTCTTGCCCGATCACGGGCGGCGACGGCTGCCAGGCGGGCACTCTCGATTGCTCGACTGGCGTGAACTGCGTCCAGTCGGGCTACCAGAACGACGGCACCTCCTGCGGGACGGACATGGTCTGCAGCGGCGGCGCGTGCACGGCCTGCACGGCGGGGGACACCTGCACTCCGACGAACCCCTGCCAGATGGGCACGCAATCCTGCACGAACGGCCCCGTCTGCGCGGCGAGCGGCACGCTGACGGACGGCACGAGCTGCGGCACCAGCCAGGTCTGCAGCGGCGGAAATTGCGTCTACTGCACGGACGGCGCCACCTGCACGCCGACGGGGACCCCGGCGGTCTGCCACAAGTACGGGACGGACTGCTCCACTGGGGGCCAGTGCAAGGATCTCGGCTCGGCCGACGACGGCACGTATTGCGGTGGCGGCAACCAGTACTGCATCGGCGGCGTCTGCAAGACGTGCAACTACGGTGACCGGTGCGTTCCCGTCGGGGACCCGTGTCACACGGGATACCAGACGTGCAGCGGCGGCATCCCGGCGTGTGACACGTCTGCCAGCAACATCCAGAACGCGGCCGACGGCACGGCCTGCGGCGGCAACGGCAACGTTTGCTTCCAGGGCGCCTGCGTCGGCCCGGACTGGACGCTCACCGTCACCAGCGGGGACAACCAGACCACGAAGCGCATCGACGAGGCTCTCGCGCCCATCGTGTTGACGCTGGTGGACAACAACGGCGATCCGGTCGTCGGCGCGGCCATGACGATCACGGTGCCCGCCGGAGCGTACGTGCCGGCGAACATCACGACCAATCTGCAGGGCAAGGCTACGGTGAACGCGCGCCTCGGTCGTGCAACGGGCGCCTATCAGTTCTCGGCGAAGGCCATCGCGAGCAACATCGTGAACTTCTCGGCGACTGCCGTCGCGCCGCCCGCGAAGAACATCTTCTCCCTCGTGAACGCGATCACGCACACGGCGGGTTCCGTCGGGACACCCGGCCCGGGCACGGCCGCGCAGCTCTACTATCCGTACTCGATCGCCATCGGGTCGGACGCCACGATCTACATCGGGGACAGCTACGCGGTGTACGCGCTCTCTCCGGCGGGTGACCTCACGGTAATCGGCGGGAAACCCGGGTCGAGCGGCAGCACGGGGGACAACGGAACGGCCACGAGCGCGCTCTTCTCGAGCATCCACGGCCTCGCGCTCGACGAGAGCGTTCCGACCCACAAGCTCCTCTACGTCGTCGACCAGGGGAACCAGAAGCTCCGCGTCATCGACCTGAAGACGGGCAAGGTCGCCCGCGTGGCGGGTGCGCCCCCGTCGCCGCCCGCGACGGGCTTCGGGGACGGCGGTCCGGCCGACAGCGCCGTGCTCTCGAGCCCGACCGGGGTCTTCCTGGACAAGAACTCCGACGTGTACGTCGTCGACTCCGGCCACGGCGAGATCCGGAAGATCGACGTGAGCGGCGGCTCTTACACCATCATCCCCTGGGTGGTGGAGACGAGCGCGAGCTCGACCCTCGGCCTGACCGCCATCAACGACGGCACCAGCATCGTCTGGGACGCCGCCGGGAACGCCTTCATCTCCGGCCAGTACTACAGCAGCGCCAGCTACTACACGAACGGCGTCGGGCGGTTCACCCCGACCGGCCCGAACGACGCGCTCGGCAGCCCGACCTACGTGCTCCAGAACCTCGTTGTCGGAAAGTACAGCGGCGATCCGGCGCCCGCGGACGGGCTCCTCGGGACGGACTGGTCCTTGAGCCAGACGCCGTACATCGCGATGGACAAGGCCGGGAACCTCTACGCGATGGATCGCGGCAAGCACTGGATCTACCAGGTCGACACCGCGACGGACCAGATCACCCGCGTGGCGGGGGACGGCACCGGCGCCTTCAAGGGTGACTACGTCGACGCTGCCACCGGCTCGGAGCTCTACAACCCGAACCAGATGGTGTTCGACTCGTCGGGGAACTTGTTCTTCGTCGATACGTACAACCACACCGTGCGTGGCATCTGGGGCGTCGGTCAGACCGTCGCGGGCACGGCGAAGCTCGTCGCGAGCGGCGGGACGACCCAGACCGTCAGCGTCGACGCGCCGTTCGCGGCCCTGATAGCGAAGCTCACCGACGGCGGCGGCACGAACCCCATCAGCGGCGAGTCCCTCAGGTGGGTCCGGAAGGATCTCGGCTCCTACGTGAGCAGCGCCACGAGCCAGACGGGTCCGACGGGAACGTCCTCGCAGACCGGGCGCGTGGGTCTGTCCGCGGGCGCCTACAAGTTCGAGGTCAGCTACACGGACATCCACGGCGTGAACGTCACGGGGAGTCCGCTCTCCTTCAGCGTCACGGCCGCCGCGCCGGCCGCGGGAACGATCTTCACGATCGTGAACTCCGCGCAGCACACGAGCGGCTCGGCCGGCATCCCCGGCCCGGGCACCATCGCGCAGATCACGACGCCGTACGACGTGAAGGTCGCAAGCGACGGCTCGATCTACCTGGCCGAAGGCTGCGCCGTCGACAAGCTGTCCCCGCAGGGCGAGCTCACGACGGTCGCGGGCGACGTCGGCGGGAGCTGCGGCTTCCAGGGCGACAACGGCCCCGGGGCGAGCGCGCTCTTCTCCACCATCTACGGCCTCGCTCTCGATGAGTCGAAGAGCCGCCTCTACATCGCGGACGGCGGGAACTCGCGCGTCCGGTACCTGGATCTCACGACGAACAAGGTCTACGCCCTTGCCGGCGGCGCCACGGGCCTCGCGAGCCCGGGCTACGGCGACGGCGCGACGGGCACCGGCGTGCAGTTCTCGACGCCCTCTTCCATCACCGTCGACCCGACGAGCGGCCTCGTCTACGTGGTGGATTCCGGGCACAGCCGCATCCGCACCATCGACCCGACCACGGCCCAGGTGAACCCGATGACGGTGAACGGGACGTCCTGCTCGGACCCGCTCTACCTGAACAGCGTGAGCACGTACTCGACGATCCTCGCGCAGTCGAACGGGGACCTGCTCGTCTACGGCCAGTTCTGTGGGACGCAGACCTACTACACGTACGCCGTCGTGAAGTGGGCTAAGGCGGACCACTCCTGGACCCGTATCGCAGGCCTCTACAGCGGCGCCGCGACGGACGGGATCGATGCCCTGACCGCGGGCATTCCGGACGTCGGCGGCATGGCGGTGGATTCGTCCGGGAACATCTACATCTCGCCCAGGAACAGTCACAAGATCCGGAAGATCGCGACGGGCGCCCCGCGGCTCATCAGCACCGTGTACGGCGACGGCACGGCCGGGTACGCCGGGGACTACTCCGCCGCGGGCGTCACGGCCGCGACGCGGTTCAACTACCCGACGGCGCTCGCCTTCACCTCGGGCGGCCACCTGATCATCGTCGACCAGAACAACTACGTGATCCGCGAAATCTGGTGACCCGGAGCCGAACCTCGAATGGAACACGACCCCTCAGCCCTCACGCCTGGCACCGTACTCGCGGGTAAATTCCGCGTGCTCCGGTGCCTCGGCATCGGCGGCATGGGGGCGGTCTACGAGATCGAGCACGAGCTCACGAAGCATCGTCGCGCGCTGAAGCTGCTCCACGCTTCCATGGCCAAGGTGCCGGGGGTCGTGGAGCGGTTCCTGCGCGAGGCGTCCGCCGCGGGGCGCGTCGGCAATCCCCACATCGTGGAGACCTTCGACGCCGGGACGCTCGACACGGGCGAGCCGTACCTCGTCATGGAAATCCTCCGTGGGCAGACGCTCACGGATCGCATCGAGCGCGGGCCGATGCCCGTCGCGGAGATGGTGGACCTCATCGGTCAAGCGTGCGACGGCATCCAGGCCGCCCACGAGGCCGGGATCGTCCATCGGGATCTGAAGCCGGACAACCTCTTCGTCATCGACGTCGAAGGCCGTCCGTTCGTGAAGATCCTGGATTTCGGGATCAGCAAGTTCGACCCGGGGAAGACCGGGGGCATGGCGCTCACGCAGGAGGGCGCAGCGCTCGGCACGCCGTACTACATGTCGCCCGAACAGATCCGCGGCGAGATCAACCTGGACGCGCGGACGGACGTGTACGCCCTCGGCGTCATCCTCTACGAGTGCGCCGCCGGCATCCGGCCGTTCGAGGCGGATTCGCTCACGCAGCTCGCCGTCCTCATCCATACCGGGGACGCGAAGCCGCTCGCCTCGGTGCGCACCGATCTTCCGCCGGGCTTCGCCGACCTCGTCATGAGGGCGATGACGGGCGACCGCGAGAAGCGCACCCAGACCGCCCAGGGGCTCCGCGCGGATCTCGAGCGGTTCGGCAGCGTCTCGTTCAGGGGCCTCACCGGGGCCCTGCCCGCAGGCTCCGTGCTCGGCGCGCAGCCGGCGAAGTCCGCGGTCCCGGCGAAATCGATGGCGACGAGCGCCGCGGGCGTCTCCGTGCGCCAGGCGAACACCGACGTCTCCGGGCCGAAGTCGAACACCGCGCCCATCGTCGCCGGGTTCGGCGTCCTCGCCGCGGCCCTCGTCGGCGGCGTGCTCTTCCTCCGGTCGGGGTCGGGGGCGCCCGCGGCGGAAGGTTCGGCGTCGGCCGTGCCGGTTCCGGCCGCCGTGCCCGTCGCTCCCGCCGTTCCCCCGACGCCCGCGGCGACGCCGAGCGTCGCCCCGGCGCCCGAACCTCCGCCTCCGCCCCCGGCCGCCGCCCGTGCGCCGGCTCCGCCCGTTTCGGGCTTCCCGGTCGTCGCTCCGACGCTGAAGCCGCTCCCCGCGCCCCCGCCTGCTCAGACCACGGCTCCGGCCGGAGGTCCTGCCCCTGCCGGCGCGCCGGCTCCCGCACCTGTTGCGAAGCCGCGCCGGACGGAGGAAAAAGGGCTCGCGAAGGACAATCCCTTTAGATGATTTCCCGCTTCCTTCCCATGTGCGCGCTCTTCGGCGCGCTGCTCCTAGCTCCATTCACCGCGCGCGCCGAGGGCGCGGACCCGAAGAAGGCCGAAGCCGCTCAGCGCTTCGACCGCGGCCTCCAGCTCTTCGACGACGGGGACAACGCGGGCGCGCTCGCGGAGTTCAAGAAGACCTACGAGCTCTTCCCGAACCCGATCGTCCTCTACAACATCGGCCTCGTGTACGCCGCCATGGGCCGACCCGTGAACGCGGTCGACGCGCTCGAGCCCGTCGTGAGCGGCGGTTCGCTCACCGGTGAGAAGCTCGAGCGCGCCAAGCGCACGCTCGAGGATCAGAAGGCGCGCATCGGCCGCCTGACGGTGACGACGAAGCCGGAAGGCGCGCGCATCGAGATCGACAACGTCGAGGTCGCGAAGACGCCGCTCACCGGGCCGCTCCGCGTCGCGGAAGGCAACCACATCGTCGGCGCGATCGCCGAGGGGTACGCCCCGGCCCGTAAGGAAGTCGTCGTCGCCGGCAACTCCGACGCGACCGTATCGCTCGAGCTGGTCGAGACGCAGGGGAAGCAGCTCGCGAACCTCACCGTGAAGAGCCAGACCCGCGGCGCGGACGTCGTGGTGGACGGCCAGGCGACGGGCAAGACGCCGCTCTCGACGAGCATCACGCTCGTCGCCGGGCATCACAAGGTGGAGCTCAAGCGCTCGGGCTACGTGTCGGAGACGCGGGAGGTCGACGTCGGCGAAGGCGCGACGGGCGAGCTCTCCTTCAACCTCGCCGTGGACCAGGCCGCCCTGGGGACGGAGGGCGCGACGCTCGCCATCGAGTCCGACGAACACGGCCTGGACGTGAGCGTGGACGGCGAACACAAGGGCATCTACCAGGGCGCGATGCGTCTCCCGAAGGGGCCGCATCACCTGAGCATTGCCGCGGCGGGTTTCTACCCGGTCGATCGGGACGTGGATCTCGAATCGGGGAAGCCGAACGTCGTCCATATGGAGCTCGAGCCGACGCCGGAGACCCGCGCGGACTACGAGAGCTCCGCGTACTTCCACCGGACCTGGGGCTGGATCGGGATCG
>DASZXK010000092.1:0-4119 GCA_035545855.1 Polyangiaceae bacterium | reverse complement strand
CTGCGCCGCGCACGCGAGCGCGCTCAGCGATGCGGCGACGACCATTCCTCCGGTGCTCATCATGGCTTCTCTGCGGTTCATCCTCGGGCCTCCAGGGTTCGCCGTGAATTCCGGCGCCTCGCCATCGTTCACCGCGCCGCCGCGATCCGTCAACGACCGGAAGCGCCCGCGAAGGCGACCCGCGATGCGACATCTCGTCGCACGCGCGCTTCACTCGGCCCAGGAGAGGGCGACGGAGAGCGACGTGGAGGCGACGGCGTTCGAGCTCGGACCGTCGATCGGGGGCGTCCACCTGAGCATCGAGCCCCAGCGGAAGTGATCGCCCGCCATCGTGTACAGGAACGCGCCGAGGGCCCACAGGCGCTCTGCCGTGCGGTCCAGGGAGCGCCCGTCCACGCTGACGTTGCCCTCCCAGCCGAAGTCGGAGGCGAGCCCGACGCCGAACGTGTCCGTGAACAGATAGTGCGCGCCGATCCGTCCGAGCAGGCGGGGCGCGAGCTGCCTCTCGTAGCCCCGGCGAGAGTCCTGGAAGCGGTACCCGCCCTCGCCGAGTGCCAGGAATCGGAAGTGGGGCGGCAGACGGCGCTCGATCAGCAGCGCGAGAGCCGGCTCCCACGCGCCGAGGCCCTGGCTCGGCATGCCCGACATCATCGCCCCCGTCGTTCCCGAGGGATCGTGCGGCGCGAGGCCACCGGTCGGCATCCGGAGCGATCCGATCAGCGTGAGGCTCGGCCAGGGCTTCTTCTCCCACGCCATGGGTTCTGCGAGGGCGTCCCAGCGGACGCGCGCCACGACGTCGCCGAAGGCGGTGTCGGCGTGAGACATCCCCGGCATGGTCATGGATTCCCGGCGGAAGCCGCCCTCCACGGTCGCTTCCACGCGGTCCGAGGCCCGCACCCCGAGGTGGAGCGAGAAGTCCGTCGAAAAGTCGTGGCTCCCTGCGCCAAGCGGAACGTAGTGTCCGTCCCGATCCCAGCTCCCTTGCGTTGCACCGGCCGTCTCCGTGAGGCTCGCGCCGAAACGCTGATCTTCGCGGGTCATCGACGCGCCCGGCCCCCACGAGCCCTGGCACGGACACGCGCTCACCTGAGCCGCGCCGAGCAAGAAACCGAGGAGGAGCCCCGGGGCGACGCCACGGCGGAAGAGTGACGAAGGGCGCCTGGGCATCGCTCGACTGGCTTCGAGTCTAGCGTGCGACATGTTGCCGCGGCACGTTCGGTTGCGACGATCTGTGCAATTGCCGCCCTGCGTTGCCGGGAGATGCTTCGCACAGGCCGACCGTGACGAGCTCCCTCGCGACGTCGCGCATCTTTTGCAGCGATCATTGCCGCGATCGGTTTCTGGAGGCGCCGTATCGCTGAGCTTGGCGCCACCTTCACCACGTCTCTCCAGCTCGCGGCTTCGGCCCGAAGTCGTCCTCGGTGCAGACGCCGCCGTCCGTCCCACCGGCGATCCAGCCCGTGAGACACCGATCACCGGGCTCGCCTGCGGGGAGGGGCGTCCCGCCGGTGTGCAGCTCCGTGCCGCGGCTCTTCCGGATCACGAGCCAGCGTTCCGGGTCACGCCCGGACTCCGCGAAGACGGCGCCGAGGTGTTCCGGATCCACGGAGACGAGGGACTCGTAGGTCCGGTCCACTTCTTCTTCGGTCGTGTCGGGGCTCCCAGTCACGGAGTTTCCGTTCGCGCGAAGGCCGTTCACGCCGTAGATGCGGAGGTTTCGCGCGGGGCTCCCGTGGCAGTCCAGCGTGCCGCAGTGGGACTCGAGGAGCGCTGCGACGGGTGCGAACGTTTCGCGGGGCGGGACCGCGACCGTCGTCGTGGAATTGCCGTCATATTGCTCGCATCCTGCGACGAGCGCGCCCGCGACGAGGAGCGCCGCTACTGAAAGCGTTCGCCGCGTGCTCACGGGCAATTCCCCTTCGGGAAGGTCGAGCGGTCGTCTCCGACGTAGAGGTGTCCGACGCTCGTCGGCGTCGCCGGGTCCTGGTGACACGCGCCGCAGGACCCCTCGCGGAAGCTCGGCGTCACCATCTCCTGCGTCAGGTCCCCGAACTCCACCTTCATCCACACCGGCCACACCGGGCGAAAGTTCGTGTCTCCGACGTAGAAGGTCCCCGCGCAGTTGGAGGACACCGCGTACTGGGCGCCCGAGGAGTCGATGAACCGGACGCGCGCGCCGGCGAGCGGCTCCGCGGTGCTCGGTCGAGCGTAGATCGTCCCCGCGAACGAAAACCGGCTCTCGGAAGGGCCGTCCTCGCCGTGGCACACGAGGCACGGCTGTCCGGGGCGGTGGAGCGGGCCCGCAGGGACGCCCGGGGCCTCCCCGCCGAGCTCGTCCATCGCCCGGGTGCGGATCGGGTCGCTGCACGCGGCGGCGAGGAGCCCGAGGAGAAGGCCGTAGCGCGTCACAGCTCGGTCTCCAGGGCGAGGATCCCGATCTCGGCCAGTCGATCCCGGACGTAGAGCGCGTTCAGGAAGTCCGTGGCGGTCGCGTCTCCCTGGAGAGAGACGGCCCACGACGACGGCCGCGAGCGCGGGCCGAAGTCAAACCGCGCGCCGAAGCCGGCGGTGCCGGAGAGGAGCGGACTGAGCTCGCGATCGCCCGTGCGGTATGTCGGCGCGACGAGCGGCCCCGCCGTGCCGACGACTCCGACGTACGCGCGACGCCAGAAGGAGACGCCCGTCTGCGCGTGCGCGCGGAGGTGCAGGAAGACGAGGAACCGCGCGCCGAGATCCCGGTACCAGCGCGCATCCGACGTGCTCGCGAGGAGCCCCCAGTCGTCCGCGTACGCGCGTTCGGCGAGGACGAGTGTCGAGCTCGTGAAGCGACGGGCCACCCGGAGCGACAGGCCGAAGCGATTCCGTTCGTCCGGCGTGTTCTCCGCCATCCGGCCGGGGAGGCGGAGCTGGTTCACGAGCGAGAGCTCGGCGCCCGCGGGAACCCGCGTCGCGCCATCCGAGCTGAAGAGCGGCAGCATCCGGTACGGCTTCTTCTGATCTCCGCGCTCGAGGATCGTGTCCAGGCTCAGGAAGGCCGTCGTCCGGCGGTCGAGGACGAGCTCCGTGCCGAGGAAGAGCGCGTGGCGCGAGAGGTCCTGGGAGTACACCGAGAACGGCGTGCCCGTCTTTCCCGCCGTGTCGTGGCCGTAGGTGTAGCCCACCGTCGGCGTCACGGTCTTGTCCGAGAGCTCCCAGAGGACACGGCCGCCGCCGCTCACGGAGAGGTAGTCCGGCTCGCTCGAGACCGAGCCGTTCGCGGAGACCCCGACCGTGCGCGGCTGGTACGTCGCGCCGAGCGCGCCGACGTGACGCACTTCCGTCCACCTCCGGCTCGCGGTGCTCACGATGTCGACGGACGCCGCGCTCACGATGTCCGCGAGGTAGCTCCCGCTGGCGCTCACCCCGGCCGTCGGGCTCCGGACGGTTCCGGACACTGCGGGGGTGAAGACGGTCACCGCGTCCGAATCCGTGTAAGCGGAGAATTCGGTCCGGACGTCCGTCTCAACGGATGAGCCACGGCTCGCCGGGCGCGTCATTTCTCGCGGCGCGGGGCCCGGCTCGGCGTGCGTGGTCCATGCGAAGAGGAGTGCCGTGCCGAGCGCGACGGCGCGCAGCGGACTCCGGCGTGCGTCAAGGTGTCGCGCTCGGTCGACGGATCCGCGCCGGCGGGATAGATTTCCGGCACGGAAATGACGGCACGCCGCGGCCTCGCAGCGCTCGGGATCTCGGTCGTGGTCTCTGCTTGCGCGCACGTGCCTGCTTATGACCGCGGAAAGCTCGCGCATCCGACCATGCAAGCCGGGTACGAGGAAAGCCCGGGCGTGCTCCACATGCGCGCCGTCCAGGAGGGAGCCACGGGCGGCGAGGTGAACGCCTCCAGCGGCTGCGGGTGCAACTGATGAATCGACGCGTGCTCCTCTCGGCGGCGCTCGCCGTCGCCGGTTGCGACGGGAGCCCGGCGCTCACGTCGGACCCTGCGTACTGGAACCCGCCGAAGACCGGCGAGGTGCCCACGGCGGATCCGCTCTCTCCGGACGCAGAGGTCCCGGTCCCCGCCGGTTGCGATGAGACACCGCCGTTCGATCCGGCGCTCACCGTGTCCGTCGCGGGCGGCGCGAG
>DASZXK010000091.1:0-29994 GCA_035545855.1 Polyangiaceae bacterium | reverse complement strand
TCTCGCTCCGTGCAGTCTGCGCCGGAGGCGGGGCGGGCAAGGGTTTCTCGGGGACGCCGATCGCCGGTCGCTGGAACTCCGGAGGGCCTGCCGCGGTGCGAGGCGACGGCGGGTTCCGCCCGACGAAGAAGCCGACGGAGGCGGCCGCGCCGAGTGCGAGGACGCCGAGCGCCGCGCGGCCCCAGCCCGGAATCAGCGGTGCGAGCGGAACGCGGACGAGCGACGGTTCCGGGCTCGAATCGAGCGACTCTTCCGCGGGAAGGGCCCACGGGCGCAAGGTCTCCGGCACGACGCGTGAAGCGATCGCCGGATCTGCGTCGGGGGCCTCGGGCGGTCCGAGGCCGATCAGCGTCTGCAACGGCTCTGAGGGATTTTCGGAGTGCATCGGAAGAAGCGCGCCGCAGGTGCGTGCGCGCTCCCCTCGTTAGTTCGCGCTGCGTGTGGATTGCAACCGTTCCAGTACGGCACTCGTCGAGCCAGCCGGTCTCCGTCTCGTCAGACGAGCCGGGGCGGGCGCGACGTCGGGATTCGCTCCGAGCAAGCGGCTCTCGGGAAGAGGAGCTTCACGCGCGTGCCGCTGCCGACGACGCTCTCGAGCTCGAGCCACCCGCCAGCGCGTTCCATGACGTGCTGCGCGAGCGTCAGGCCGAGGCCCGTGCCCGCCCCTTTCGGCTTCGTCGTGAAGAACGGTTCGAGGGCGTGGTGTCGGGTTCGATCGTCCATGCCGGTGCCGTTGTCGTCCACGGTGAGGCAGACGAACGAGGCGTACATTCGCTCCCCGTCCTCCGTGTGCTCGCCGCGGGGGACGTTCACGAGCGCGGTCTCCAGCGTGAGACGTCCTCCGTTCGGCATCGCGTGGTTCGCGTTGACGATCAGGTTCAAGAGCGCCTGCTCGATCTCCGTCACGTGCGCCCGCACGGTCGCGTCCGCGGCGTCCAGGCGCACGCGGACGTCCACGCCTTTTCCGACCAGGGACGTGAACAGGGGCACCATGTCCGTCAGGTACCGGTTGAGGTCCACCAGGGAGGGCTCCGCGCGCTCGGCGCGAGCGAACTCCGAGAGCTGCTTCAGCGCGTTTCCTCCGCGGGTCGCCACGCTGTAGAGCTTCTGGACCTGCCGGTGCGCCGGATGGCGCGGCTCGAGCGCGGAGAGCGCGAGGGAGGCATAGCCGAGCATGCTCGAGAGCAGGTTGTTGAAGTCGTGGGCGATGCCGCTCACGTGGATGCCGATCGCCTCGAGGCGGTCGGCGTGCTCGATGCGCCGCGCCAGCGCCTTCGCGTGCGTGAGGTCGACGAGCGCCGTGCGCCACTCTCCGGTGGTCGGGTTCGTGCACGTGCTCTCGAGCCGGAGCTCCCTCGGCGACTCGTCCGCGGCCGTGAACGTGATCTCGGCGCGCAGGCGGCCGGTGGAGTCGACGACCTCGCGGCGATGCCGCTCGAACGCCTCTGCTTCCTCGGGGGCGACGAACCGCGAGAACCGCTGGCCCGAGAGCTCCCGCGGCGGCACGCCGAAGAGCTCTCCCGCCGCCTGGTTCGCGGTGTCTATCGTCCCGTCCCCCTTCACGGTGAGGTAGGCGACCGGCGCGAACTCGAACAGATCGCGGAAGCGGTCCTTCGCGGCTTCGAGCTCCCGCTGCATGTCCGACAGCGCCTCGTTCTGCATCTGGAGCTCCAGCGCGTGAATCTGGAGTTCCCGCAGCACGTCGGCCGCCCCCCGCGGGGTGTGAGGCGGGGGAACGTGGCGCAGAAGTTCCTCCGCCCGACGCCTCAGAGATTCCGGATTCGTCGTTCTATTCAGCACTCGTTCCTCCCTCGGTGGCTTCGCCTGCGGGCGATCGGTCTTCGATGGCCAGCAGCATGAACAGCGGATGGTTCGGTCCCGCCTGGAGGTTTCGCGCGCTCACGCGAACCACCACGTCCCCGAGCCGCGGACTCCGCAGCCCGACTTCGACGCTCCGCTTCGTGCCGCGCGGCGCGTCCTTCGCGTCCCGAAGCGCCCCGGTCACGGAAGGGACGTTCCAGATCCCGTCGCAGATCTCACCGAGCGCTCTCCCGACGATGGCCTCGGAGCTCGTGTGGAACAGCTCGAGGAAGGGTCCGTTCGCGGAGACGACGTGGAGCTTCGCGTCCAGGACGAGGAGCGCGTCGTCGATGGCCTCGATCACGCTCTCCGCCAGGAGACGGGCCTCGTGCGCCGTACGCTCGGCGCGCTTCAACCGATCGATGTCCACGAACGTGATGACGAGGCCGTCGATGAGGTTGTCGTGCGTCCGGTACGGCATGATGCGCATGAGCCGCCACGCGCCGTCCCGCGTCTCGATCTCCCGTTCGCGGAACACGAGCGACCGGAGGACCTCTCTCGCGTCGTCCAGGAGGCCGTCGTACTGGAGGTTCGCGGTCAGATCCGAGATCGGTCGCCCGATGTCCGTGTCGATCAGGCTGAACACCTTCTTCGCCTGGGTCGTGAACCGCTTGACGGCGAGGCGGTCGTCCAGGAAGACCGTCGCGACATCGGTGCTGTTCAGGAGGTTCCGCATGTCGTCGTTCGCCTGGGACAGCGCGCGGTTTCGTTCCTCGAACTCGGCGTTGACCGTCTGGAGCTCTTCGTTCAGAGATTGCATCTCCTCGCGAGAGGTCTCGAGCTCCTCGTTCGCGCTCTGGAGCTCTTCATTCGTGGACTGGAGTTCTTCGTTCGTGCTCTTGAGCTCCTCGTTGGACGTCTCGAGCTCCTCTATGGTGCCCTGGTGATTCTCCCGGGTCCTCTGGAGTTCCTTCTCGAGGGCGCCGAGGCGGCTCGCCTGGACGCGCGTCGGTTTCCCGGGTCCGCCCTTCCGGAGGTCGGCCGCGCTCTCGAGTTCGAACGTCGCGACGAACGTCCCCCGGACGACCTCCGGCTCCGTCACTTTCCACACGGTGAGCCGGACGGAGCTGAAATCTCCGTTCGTCTTGACCCGAAGCCCGTGGCGAACGACCCGCTTCCCCTTGGCCGCCTCGCGCACTGCGGCGGGGAGCTCCAGGCGGAGGCCTTCACGGGCCATCTGGAACACGTTGTTGTTCGGCTCACCGGGCGACGGTTCGAGGAACGGTCCCGTCCTGCCGTGGATGTAGATGACGTCCCCGCGTTCGCCGAGGAGCACGCTCGCCGGAGCGAACGAATCGAGGAGCACCCGCTCGGCGACTCGGCCGAGGCCCGACCCGACGTCCAGCACGCGTTGCAGGGCGGCGGTCCGAACGGCGGCGGGCGAATGCGGGAGCTCGGCCGGGAAGTCCGCGAGCGGCGTGACCGAGCTCTCCTTCCGGCGGAAGACCTTCCATCGCTTGTCGAGGCCGCTGAACCGGTCCTCGAACCCGACGACGCTCTCCGAGGTCCCGAGGAGCAGGACGCCGCCCGGACGGAGCGAATACCCGAACAGGGACAGCGCGCGGTGCTGGAGCTCGGCCTCCAGGTAGATGAGGAGGTTCCGGCAGGAGACGACGTCCAGCTTCGTGAAGGGCGGGTCCTTGATGACGTTCTGGGTCGCGAAGACGAGACATTCGCGGATCTCCTTCGTGACGCGGTAGCTGCCGTCCTCCTTCACGAAGAACCGTTCCAGCCGCTCCGGCGTCACGTCCGCGGCGATGCCCTCCGGGTACCGGCCCGCCCGCGCGGTCTCCACGGCTTGCGCGTCGAGGTCCGTCGCGAAGATCTGGACGCCGAGCCGCCTTTGGGCCCTGGCGAGGATCTCCTTCACGAGGATCGCGAGCGAATACGCTTCCTCTCCGGTCGAGCACCCGGCACACCAGATGCGTAACGGCGCCCCTTCCGGCTTCCCCTCGATGAGCCTCACGAGCTCCCCCTCGAGTGCGATGAACGCCTCGGGATCCCGAAAGAAGCTCGTGACGCCGATCAGCAGCTCCCGGAACAGCGCCTGGCACTCCGCCGGGGCGCGCTCGAGAAGGTCCACGTAGTCCTGAAAGGACACGACGTCGTGGATCGCCATCCGCCGCTCGATGCGACGGCGGACGGTCGACTTCTTGTACGAGACGAAGTCGGTTCCCGTGCGGACGCGGAGGAGGAGGAAGATGCGCCGGAGCGCGGCCGCCTCCCGTTCCTCGTGCGTGGCCTCGCCCGCTGCAGCCGGGCGATACCTCCCGCGGACGTACCTCCCGAGCTGTTCGGGCATCTTCTCGGGCGGGAGCACGTAGTCCACGAGCTGCGTCTGGATCGCGCTCTCCGGCATGCCGGAGTAGCGCGCCGTGTCGGGTTCCTGTGCCATGACCATCCCCGAAGCGCCCTTGATCGCGGAGACGCCGAGGGTTCCGTCCGTCCCGGTTCCGGAGAGCACGATGCCGATCGCGTGCTCGCCCTCGCACTCCGCCAGGGATCGGAAGAGCTGATCCACCGGATGGATGCGGTCCGGGCTCGCGTGGACGACGTGCCTCGGTTCGTCCCGCAAGATGAGTCCATGGCCCGGTGGCGCGACGTACGCGTGATTCGGACGGATGACCTGATCGTCCTTCGCTTCTTCGACGGGAATCTTCGCATGTCGGGCGAGGAGCTCGGCGAGCAGGCTCTGACGGCCCGGGGCCTGGTGTGTCACGATGAGGTACGTCGCTCCCGAGGTCGGGTCGGCCGCGGACAGGAACGCTTCGAGCGCCTCCAGCCCTCCGGCGGATGCGCCGATGCCGACCACGGGAAAGCGCGCCGGCTCGATGCCCTCGTCTAGGGTCGCCCGGCTCGTCTCGCCGACGGACGCGCTCTCGTTCGTTCCTCGTTTCTCCTTCGGTCGCGAGCGCTCCTTCCCCTTGCGCTCGCGAAGCGTCCGCTTCCGGTTCGTCTCGCGCGGGGTCGACGGTCGCGCGCCACGTTCCGCGGCTCGTGCGTGCTCGACCGATCGAGAATTTTTCTTCCGCTTCATCGCGTGGTCCGGGACGTCGTTCGCCGATGCCGCGGGGCCGCCCTCGCGAGATCTCTCGATCGCAAGGCAGCGCCGGGGCCCTTCCCGCGACGAGCCGCCGTCGCGAGAGCGGGCAGGGAACTTATCTCACCGTCGACCGCTTCGGTTGAAGCTTTCGGTTCTCGTCGTCAGCGTTCCCGACGCTCGTGCGTGAGCGATGACGTCCGGACCAAAACGCCGCACTGGGCGAGAGCCGTCGACCGCCCGCGGCCGTGGCCGACCGGTCGAGCTCTCCCCGGCACACTTCCGCCGCACTCGGGCCGCGGGAGGTACCTCGGACTTCGAGCAGGTCGGTCCCGCCGCCTCCGACCGGTACGGTGGACGCTTCTCGCCGGCACGGGAGCCCGCGAAAGTGCCGCTGGGACCGCCTGCTCGAACCTTTCAGCTCCCGACGCAGATCTCGCCAGTCCGGCACGCGGCGAAACGGCTGAGAGAGTCGATCGGGTTCCCGCAGTCCTCCGCGCGAATCTTCGCCAGACAATCGGCGAGCTTCGGCTGATCGATGCCGTTCGAGCAGGCGTTCGCGTCGAGGTCGTCCCCGGTCTTGCCCTCGAGGCTCCGGACGCAGGCCTGCCGGTCTTCGTAGCTCTTGCCGTCGCCGACGTTCGAGCACCGCACCTCGCGGTCGCAGCGGGCCGCGACGATGTCGTCGCGGGCCGCGCCGACATCCGCCCGCGCCACCGGGGACGGATGCGATTCGGCCGGCGTCGAGGGGGCCGTCGCGGCCGGTCTCTCGTCGTGATCGCACGCGAGGAACGCCGCGCTCGTGACGAGCATCAGGGTGAACGAGCGGTACTGGGTCATGATTCGGGTCCTTTCCGTGGGCGTCGGCTCGCAGGTCCGGGCCGGGACGCCCTGGCTCGCAGCCGCGCGACCGGGATGCCCAGCAACGAGCGCGCCAGGCCGCCGACATCCTCGCGCGTGATTCGCTTGGATCTTGCAGAGGCGGGCTGTCCCTTCTTCCGAGGGATGAAAAGGCAGGAGACTTCAATGACCAGCTCGCCTCGCTCACTCGCCGTCGTCACCGGAGCATCTTCCGGAATCGGGCTAGAACTTGGAAAACAGTGCGCCCGGCACCGCATGGACATCCTCGTCGCCGCGGACGAAGCGGCGATTCATCCCGCTGCCGCCGAGCTACGCCGTGGCGGGGTGGACGTGGAGGCCGTGCAGGCCGATCTGGGAACGACCGAGGGAGTCGATCGCCTCCTCGCCGCGCTCGGGGACCGGCAGCCGGATTGCCTCATCGCGAACGCCGGCCGAGGGCTCGGGCGCGGGTTTCTCGACCAGGAGTGGGGCGAGGTCCGGCACGTCGTCGACACCAACGTCACCGGGACGATCTACCTGATCCACCAGATCGGCCGACGGATGAGGGCCCGCGGACGGGGGCGCATCCTCATCGTCGGGTCCATCGCCGGGCTCATGCCCGGGACGTATCAGGCCGTCTACAACGGGACGAAGGCGTTCCTGGACTCCTTCTCGTTCGCGCTTCGCGCCGAGCTCGCCGGGAGCGGCGTCACCGTGACGTGCCTGATGCCCGGCGCGACGGACACGCGCTTCTTCGAGCGAGCTCGCCTCATGGACACCAAGGTCGGGGTATCCAGGAAGCAGGCGCCGGAGGAGGTCGCCAGGCTCGGGTTCGAGGCGATGCTCCGCGGCGACGGCGAGGTCATCACGGGCTTCACCAACAAGCTCCGCGCGGCGGCCTCCCACCTGCTACCGAACGGGCTCCTCGCCGGCATTCACGCGAAGCAGGCGGCGCCCGGGAGCGCGAGCGCCGGCTGACCTGGGACGGGGGACGGAGCCGGGGGAAGTGGTCCGGCGCGACGAGCCCCGGAGAGCTCGTCGCGCCAACCGTCCGTTCCGGGAAGGGTTCATCGCTTCCGCGAACGCGTCAGCGCCACGACGGCTCCGCCGAGGATCAGCGGGATCGCGAACGGCAGGAAGCGCACCGTGCGATCTTCCGCGGCGTCGACCCGGTCGGCGACGCGGAGGAGCAGCCAGTGCGAGGTCCAGTGCTCGGGGATCCGATAGGCGACTCTCCGGATCGCGCCCGACAGGGCTCGGGGCGGGAGCGTGGTTCCGAACACCGGGGTCAGGAGCTCGAGGTCCGCGCGTTTGAGGACGTTCCCCGGGTCGCGCTGCCGATCCGGAAATGACCAGTGCGCGCCCGTCGTCCGATGGGGCGGATCGATTTCCATCGGCACGCCGGGCCGCAGCGCTTCCGACGAGTCGGCCCCTGCGCCGGGGACGGGGGAGAACACCAGGTTCGACTGAGGGAGGGCGGTATCGGGAGTGTTCATCGGTTTCCTTGGTCTGTCCTTCAGGCTGCGAGCGGCGGGACGAGAACGCACTTGATGCAGCCGTCGCGCTTCTCGTCGAAGATCCGGTAGGCGTCCGCGGCGTGCTCGAGGCCCATGCGGTGGGTGATGACGGACTCGGCGTCCAGCCGGCCCGCGCGGATGTGCTCGAGCAGGTGGGGCATGTACCTCCGGCAATTCGCCTGGTTCATGCGCAACGTGAGCCCCTTGTTCATGGCCGTGCCGATGTCGATCGCGTTGAAGGGCGGTCCGTACACTCCGACGATGGCGACGTTTCCGCCCTTCCGGACCGACGCGATGCACCAGTTGATGGCCGTCGCGGAGCCGGCCATGAGCTTCGCGCGGACGCCGATGAGCGTCTGAGGAAGGGACCCCTTTGCCTCGCAGCCCACGGCGTCGATGCACACGTCCGCGCCGCGGCCGTCCGTGAGCTTCTTGATCCGGGAGACGACGTCCTTCACCTCGCGGAAGTCGATCGTCTCGGCGTGGTTTTCCTCGCGGGCGAACTCGAGGCGGTAGTCGACGGCATCGACCGCGATGACCCGCCCGGCGCCGAGCAGCCAGGCGCACTTCTGCGCGAGGAGCCCGACCGGCCCGCACCCGAAGACCACGACCGTCTCTCCCTGCTTGATGTCCCCCATCTCCGCGGCCTGGTATCCCGTCGGGAGGATGTCCGACAGGAAGAGGACCTGCTCGTCGGTCATGTCGTCCGGGATCTTCAGCGGTCCGACGTCGGCGAAGGGCACGCGGACGAACTCGGCTTGCCCACCGTCGTAGCCGCCCGTCGTGTGCGAGTACCCGTAGACGCCGGACGCGATCGAGCAGTTCGGGTTAGAGTTCTCGCAGTTCCCCGTCAGGCCGCGGGTGCAGAAGAAGCACGTCCCGCAGGCGATGTTGAACGGGACCACGACCCGGTCGCCGATCTCGAGCGTCTGGACGGACGATCCCTTGTCGACGACGACGCCGGTGAATTCGTGCCCGAAGACGCAGCCGACGCGCGTGTCGGGCACGAAGCCGTGGAGGAGGTGCAGGTCGGAGCCGCAGATGGCGGCTCGGCTCACTCTCAGGATGACGTCGTTCGGGTGCTCGAGCTCCGGCTCCGCGCGTTGCTCCACGCGGATCCTCCCGGCCCCCCGGTACGTGACGGCGAGCATTGGACTCTCCCTTTCCTCACTTGAGCTTGTCCACGGTCCCGCGCGCCACGGCGAGGTGATGCGTCACGTGCGTCTTCATGTCCGCGAGGAGCTGCTTCAACGACGCCGCCGAAGCCGACGGGATCAGCTCGTCGTCCAGGATCTTCAGGACCTGTTCGTGCTCCTTCACCTGCGCCTTCATGTACGTCTTGTCGAAGTCGTCGGCGTCGGCCTTCTTCAGGTCCTTCATGACGTCCTCCGAGTCCTTCCGCAGGTTCTTGGAGACGTCGCTCGGGGCCGGGCGAATGCCCGTGTCCTTCGTGATTGCGATACCCTGCTTCTTGGCGTTCGTGTGGTCCTTGACCATGAGGTCGGCGAAGGCCTTCACCGCGCCCGCCTGCGCGTGCATCTGCGCGTAGGAGGCCTGCTGGACCTCACCGTCGTTCGCCAGGTTCGCCACCTCCAGGACCTGAGCGTCGCTCAACTCCTTGTCGTCTGCGCGCGCCGCTACCGCGACGGACGCCAGCGCGAGCAGACCCGAAAAGCCGACCGATACGAGATTGAACCGCGTGGACATGACCGCCGGAGTTAGCGAAACGCATGCCAGGCGTCTTTTCGAGGGGCTTCGCGGGCCCGCGGCTTGCAGTCGGCTCCGTCCGCGCGCGCCGCCTGCAGCACGGCGGTGAAGGGCCGCCCCGCCGACGCGCGGTCGCCCCGACCAAGACGCCCGCAAGACCCTCGGCAAGCCCGATCGAATCCCCACCCGACGACCGAAAGGAGCCCCCATGGCGAGCAGACGAAAGAAGACGAAGACGAGCCGGACGAGAAAATACGGCAAGAAGGCGCAGAAGAAGGTCGCTCGCGCCCTGCACGAGCGGAAGCGGGGCACCCTACGCTCGGGCCGGAGCAAGAAGAAGGTGAAGAGCCGCCGCCAGGCGATCGCCATCGGGCTGTCCGAAGCGCGCCGGAGAGGCGAAAAGGTCCCGCCGAAGTCGTCGGCTCGAAAGTGACGGGAGGAACCAGCCATGCGAGAGACACGTCGCGTCCGCTATGCGGTCGTCGGGCTCGGTAACATCGCCCAGGTGGCGGTGCTGCCCGCCTTCGCCCACGCGAGGAAGAACTCCGAGCTCGCCGCCCTGATCTCGTCCGACTCCGAGAAGCTCGCGGTCCTCGCGAAGCGGTATCGCGTCGCGGTGACCGGCTCGTACGACGATCTCGAGCGGATCATCGCGGAGCACGCCATCGACGCGGTCTACGTCGCCGTTCCGAACTCGCTCCACAGAGAATTCACCGAGCGAGCGGCCCGCGCGGGCGCTCACGTGCTCTGCGAGAAGCCCATGGCGATGAACGAGGCGGACTGCGACGCCATGATCCGCGCCGCCGCCGAGAACGACGTGAAGCTCATGATCGCATACCGGCTCCACTTCGAGCGCGCGAACGTGCGCGCCGTCGAGCGCATCGCGGAGGGCCGGATCGGCGAGCCGCGGATCTTCAGCTCCGTCTTTTCGCACCAGGTGAAGCCCGGAAACATCCGCACGAAGCGGGAGGCCGGGGGAGGCGCCCTGTTCGATCTCGGGATCTACTGCTTGAACGCCGCGCGCTACCTCTTCCGTGACGAGCCGACGGACGTCTACGCGGAGCAGGTCTTCGGCACCGACGAGCGCTCCGAGCAGGTCGACGAGGCGACGACCGCCGTGCTGCGCTTTCCGGGAAACCGCATCGCCCAGTTCACCGCCAGCCAGGGAGCGTCCGACGTCTCGGAGTTCCGCGTCGTCGGGACGAAGGGGAACGTCGAGCTGGATCCGGCCTTCGACTACGTCGAGGAGCTCGAAGAGACGCTCACGGTCGGAGATCGGAAGAAGCGGAGGACGGAGAGCAAGGGCGACCAGTTCGCGCCGGAGATCCTCCATTTCTCGAAGTGCATCCTCGAGGATCTCGAGCCGGAACCCTCCGGCTGGCAAGGTCTCGCGGACGTGCGGATCCTGAATGCGCTCGTCGCCTCCGCCGAGAGTGGTCGTCGCGTCGAGGTGACGCCCATCGCCATGCCCGACCGGCCGCGGAAGGGAATCACGAACAAGAAGCCACCCGTCGGGCGCGTTCGAACGGTGAACGCGCCGTCACCCAGTCGTTGAACCGAACCACCCGAGGAGAGTGCCATGCCCACGAAGAGCCAGACCCAGAAGAACCCCTCCCCGCCGACGTCGAAGCGGCAGTCGGACTACCGCGAGCTCGGTGCTCGGGCGCAGCGCGCCGAGGGCGATCCCGTGTTCGGGGTCGTCAGCGTGCTCTACCATGCCCTCCAGGGCAACGACACGAGCGTCCAGTACGCCGCCGACGCCCGCAGCGAGGCCGACGGCGAGCTCGCTCGATTCTTCGACGACTGCCGGAAGGAGTACGAGTCTCTCGCCACCCGCGCGAAGAAGCTCCTCGGGCAACGCTTGCGTGACGAAGACGAAGACGAGGACGACGAAGAGGAGCCCGACGAGGCCGAGAGCGAAGACGAAGACGACGAGGCGTGAGAGGCCGCCGATGACGGCCTCGGCGCCCGAGCGAGCCGAGCGGGAGACCCTCGAGCACGAAGTGTCCCACGTGCTCGAGGAGGCCCGCATGATAGTGCCGGGGATCCAGGCGCTCTTCGGGTTTCAGCTCGTGGCCGTCTTCAATCAGACGTTCTTCGGTCGGCTGGACGTCTTCCATCAGCGAGTGCACCTCGTGGCGATCGCGTGGATTGTGCTCGCGATGGGGTTCGTGATGACGCCGGCCGCGTACCATCGCCAGGCGGAGCGAGGATGGGTCACCGGGCGCCTGGTGGGGCTCGGCTCGCGCTTGCTCCAGCTCTCGCTCGTCGCGCTCGCATGCGGCGTCGGGCTGGACGTCTACGTCATCGCGTACATGGTCCTCGGTCTGCGCTGGATGGCACTCGTCGTTTCGGCGACGCTCCTGGCGGCGCTGTCGATGCTCTGGTTCCTCCTTCCCGCGATCCTGGGGTCCGGCGCGGCGACCCGGAGATCGTCCTCGTGATCCCCGGCCGGAAATGACGCATCGAGCTCCGTCGTTTGCGCGGCGGAGCTCGATGGGGCAGGGCGTGCGGCGGTCTCTGGCGCGCGGGGGGCTCAGCGCCCGCCGTGCGAGTGACGACCGCCCTCTGCCGCTATTTCGCGGCGACGCTCGGGGTCCATTCCGGCGAAGCCTCGCCCGCGAGAACGGCTTCGACCGTTGTCCCGATCTTCTTCCTCTTCACCCCGGGACCGGCTGTTCTGCGACTCGTGGTCCTCGTCGTAGTCGCTTCGGCCACCGCCGGTGCCTCCGTGCGAGGCTCGGCCTCCCATCGACGCGATCTCGCGCTGACGCTCCGGATCCATCGCAGCGAACCCGCGCGCGCTGCTCGCGTGTTCGTTCGCCGCGCGTCCATGCTCTTCCGCCCAGCGGCTGTGGTGCTCGGCCTCCTCGTAGTTTCCGGCGGTGTGGTGCCGGCCCGCCTGGCGGTGATGATGGGCCGCGGTGTCGTGGTGGAATGCGGCTCGGCTGTGATGATGGGCCGCGCGTCCCCCTCGCCTCCCGGCCTCCGCCGCTTCCTCGGAATCCCACTCGTGCGCGTGCCCGCTCTCGTGAGCGGCGCGCCCGCCCTCGCTCGCGATCTCGCGCTGGCGATCGGGATCCATTCCGGCGAACCCTCTTCCGCCGCGATTCATTCCTTGTCTCGAATGCGTCTGTGCCATGGTTGCCTCTCCGTTCCAGGGCGCTCGGGATTGAACGCCGGGGTTTGGGTGGGCTGGCGGTCCATGCAACGGCGAGGCCAGATGTCGTGGCCGTTTCCTCCGCGCAGACGTTCGTCTCGACGTGCGCGAGCGCTCGTTGGCCCGACGCGTGCAGGTCCGGTCGCCCATGACCCAGAAGCACGACGACGGCTCCAATGCGCTCACGGCGACGATGACCAGCCTCCTGGCGGCCCGCGACGAGATGCGGCTGCATGCCCATCTGCTCGGGATGGACGCTCGCGAGAAATGGGATCGGATCGAAAAAGCCATCTTCGACCTCGAGACGAGCGTCGGTAGCGGCGCCGAGACGATCTCGGAAGACTTCATCGACGCGGTTCACGAGTTCACGGACACGGTGAAGGGCTTCGTCGCGCAGCACGTTCACTTCAACCCCGGCGCCGGCTGACGGACCCGGCGTCGCCCCGCATGACGGGCCGGCCACGGGCGGATGGTACCCGAACGCGCTCGGTCGCCGAGAAGCCGACGAGACGGGCGCGGCGCCGTTCGATGACGCAGAAACGCCCGCGCGGCCTCGGGGCCACACGGGCGTTTCCGGTTTCGATCGCTCTTCAGCGATGCGCCGTCGCGCCGTTCCCGCGCGCGCGGAGCGGGGCTCCCCGTCGAGCCACGACGTCCGCCGAGGTCGTGCCGTTCCCGCGCGGGACCAGAGACTCGAACCCCCGCTCGACGCATTCGTCGAACATGGGCTTCATGCGCCGGCCGAGGTCGTTCAGCGCCTGGTCTCCGAGCGCTCTCTCCACGCGCGGGAAGAGCTCTCCCTCTTCCTCCTCGACGTGATGGAGGATGAGCTCCTTCAACACGACGAGTCTCGCCTTCCATGCCTCGGCGTCCATCGAGACGGCGAGCAGCCGCTTCAGCGCGATTTCGGCGAGCGCGTGCTCCTCGAAGCTCTCCCCGACGAGGTCCGAATCGACCTTCCGGACGGCGGGATAGAAGATCTGTTGCTCGATCGCCATGTGCGCGCCGAGGTCGTTGGCGAGTTCGTTCAGGTCCTGCCGGTCTCCCTTGCCCGACTCGAGCTTCTTGAACAGGGACTTGACCTTCTTGTGCTGCTTCGCGAGTAGTGATGTGGCTTTCATGAGTGTCTCCCAGGGGTCGGGCGCTCAGGTGCCCGTCTTTCCGTGACTTTCGGGAACGGAGGATTCGCTGGTGACGCTGATGTCTCTCGCGCCCGCTTCGTTCATGACGTCGAGGACTCGTTGCCTCGCCTCCGCGTTCTCCACGTGGACGCCGACGAGGACGTTGCCCTCGCGGATCTTGCCCTCGTAGTGCTTCGCTTCGTATTCGGGGATCCCGAAACCGATGAGCGCGCCCGCGACGCCGCCGACGGCGGCTCCGCCGGCCGCGCCGCTGAGCGCGCCCATGAGCGGCCCGGCGGCGATGAGCGGGCCCACGCCCGGTATCGCGATCGCGCCGATCCCCGCGAGGAGGCCCAGCGTTCCTCCGATGACGCCGCCGGTGGCGACGCCCGCGATGGCGCCTTCGGGGGCCTTCGTGCTGTGTTCGTGCGCGAAATCCCTCGACCCTTCCCGATCGGGCAAGAGCACGGAGACCTCGGACGAGGGGATGCCCACCAGCTGCAGCCGGCTGAGTACGTCCTCCGCGTCACGCGGAGTGGAGAGGATGCCGATGACGACACGCTTCATGGTTCGCTCCTTTCTCACTTTGCCAGGTCGAGCTGGTTGTCGACGTTGCCGGTGCCGGCGATCCGTTCGGCGTCGGAGACGACCAGCGATCGCTCACCGTCGTTCTTGACGGCGCCCCGCAGCGTGACCCTGCCCTTCTCGGTGATGATCTTGACGTTCTTCGCGGTGAAAGAGAGGGACGGCTCCTTCATCAGCGCCTGGCGAATCTCCTGGGTGATCTGGAGGTCCGGCTTGCTCTCCCCTTGATCGGTCGGCAAGAGAGTCCCGCCGTTTCGATCGCGCGAGTTGTTCGCGCTGTCGTCGCCGGCGACGTCCGAGGTCGTCCGGGGAGGCGACGTCGTCGACGTCGTATCGGCGATCTCGGGGCCGCGCACGCTCCGGCGCTCGTCGTCGTTCGTGTCGCTGCTCTGCCGCGCGGACCGCTGGGGCACATCGCCCTGCTGGGGCGTGGTGTCTGCGCGATCGGGTTCCACGCGCGTGGAGCTCGTCTCCGTGACGGTGGATTGCGAATCGGTCCCATCTGCGGCGGCGGTGTCGGTCGGCGATTGTGCCGGCTTGTTGGACGAGCATGCCGCGGAGAGCAGCACGCTCGCGAAGAGAGGGAGGGCTTTCATGATCGGTTCTCCTTGATGGCCGACTCGGCCATGCATTCGAGCTCGCGGCGGGCCGCGGGAAGTGCGGGTCCGACCGCTCGCCCCGGGCTGCCGAGCAATAGGCGCGCCATTCCCGTCGACCCGGCGCCGTGCCGAGCGAGCACGACCCTTGCAGCAGGTCCGCTCGGCTCGCGCGACGAGTCGTCTCGAACCCGAAGACGGTAAGAATGTTCGACGTCCTCTGTTTCTCTCATCTCCGGTGGAACTTCGTCTTTCAGCGGCCGCAGCACCTGCTGTCGCGGTGCGCACGGAGGCGCCGTGTCGTCTTCGTCGAGGAGCCCGTGTTCGACGACGTCCCGGCTCCGCGCATGCGCGAGAGCGCGCCGCTCGAAGGTCTCCGCGTCCTGACGCCCGAGCTCCCGAGGGGCATCGCGCCCGAGCGGCGCCTCGCCGCGGAAGTCGCGCTGCTCTCGGCGTGGATGGCCGAGAAGGGACCATCCAGGTACGTGAACTGGTTCTACACGCCGATGGCGGTTCCGCTCGCACGCGGGCTGTCTCCCGCGGCCGTCGTCTACGATTGCATGGACGAACTCTCGGCGTTCAAGGGAGCGCCGAAGGAGCTCACTCTGCGCGAGCGCGAGCTCTTCCACCTCGCAGACGTCGTGTTCACCGGGGGGCACGCGCTGCACGAAGCCAAGCGACGGCAGCACCCGAACGTCCATGCGTTCCCGAGCAGCGTCGACACGGCGCACTTCGCCACGGCGCGGGATATTCGCCGTGATCCGCTGGACCAGGCGCTCGTCCAGCGACCGCGTTTCGGATTCCACGGAGTCATCGACGAGCGCATGGACCTCGAGTTGCTCGACGTCCTGGCCGCGCTGCGACCGACGTACCAGTTCATCCTGCTCGGCCCGACGGCGAAGATCGAGGATGGCGCGCTGCCGCGTGCGCTGAACATCCATTACCTGGGGCAGCGACCCTACGAGGAGCTCCCGGCGTACCTCGCCGGCTGGGACGTCGCCATCATGCCGTTCGCGAAGAACGACGCGACGCGGTTCATCAGCCCCACGAAGACTCCGGAGTATCTCGCCGCGGGGAAGGCCGTCGTCTCCACTTCGATTCGCGACGTCGTGCGCACGTACGGCGATCGGGGTCTCGTTCGCATCGCGGACGGACCGCGCGCGTTCGCGGAGGCCTGTGACGCCGCTCTCGCGGAAGCGGACGACCCCGAGCGGATCGCCCGCGCCGACGCGTTCCTTTCCACGACGTCGTGGGACGCGACCTGGGACGAGATGGACGCGCTCGTCGAGGAAGCGGTGGCGGCCAAGGCGTCGAGAGCGGCCGCTCGCGTCCTTCCGGACGCGGTAGGGGCGGAATGACGTTCGACTACCTGATCGTCGGCGCGGGGTTCGCCGGGAGCGTCCTCGCCGAACGTCTGGCGAACGGATCGGGGAAGCGCGTGCTCGTCGTGGACCGGCGGCCGCACGTCGGCGGCAACGCCTACGACGAGTACGACGATCACGGCGTGCTCGTTCATCGCTACGGCCCCCACATCTTCCACACGAACTCCCGGAAGGTGCTCGACTACCTCTCTCGCTTCACGGAATGGCGACCGTACCAGCATCGCGTGCTCGCCAGCGTGGACGGGCAGCTCCTACCGATCCCGATCAACCTGGACACCGTGAACCGCCTCTACGGGCTCTCTCTCTCCGCGTTCGAACTCGGCGAATTCTTCGCCCTCAAGGCGGAAGGGACGGGCGTTCCGAGGACGGCGGAGGACGCCGTCGTGAAACGAGTCGGGCGGGATCTCTACGAACGCTTCTTCCAGGGGTACACGAAGAAGCAGTGGGGGCTCGACCCTTCGGAGCTCGACGCCACCGTGACGGCCCGCATCCCGACACGGACGAACCGGGACGATCGCTATTTCACGGACACTTATCAGGTGATGCCGCTCCACGGGTACACGCGTCTCTTCTCGCGGATGCTTGCGAGCCCGAACATCCAGCTCCTCCTGAACGCCGACTATCGCGAGGTCGCGCCCTGCATCGCGCACCGGGAGGTGATCTACACGGGCCCGATAGACGAGTTCTTCGGAGGTCGCCTCGGGAAGCTCCCGTACCGGTCTCTCGAGTTCCATCACGAAACTCTGGACGTCCCGTTCCACCAGGCCGTCGGCACCGTGAACTACCCGAACGACTTCGAGTACACGCGGGTGACCGAGTTCAAGCACCTCACCGGCCAGAGCCACCCGCGGACCAGCATCGTCTACGAGTACCCGCGCGCGGACGGCGACCCCTACTACCCGATCCCGCGGCCGGAGAACGCCGCGCTCTACGAAAAATACCGGGACCTCGCGGCGACGGTACCGGACGTTCACTTCGTCGGAAGACTAGGCACTTACCGTTACTACAACATGGACCAGGTGGTCGCTCAGGCGCTCACCTTGTACGAGGCCCTCGCCGAGGGTTTCGCGGACGGAAAGGAGGCCCGTCGCGATGGGAGACCATCTCGCATCGATCGAGCTGTGGGGCGGGGTTGAGTGCACGATCAACCGCGTCGGCCAGCGTTACTTCGACCAGTTCGCCGCTTCCGGGCACGCCGCGCGAGCGAGCGACCTGGACCGGTTCCATGCCCTCGGGTTCCGGACGCTCCGGTACCCGGTATCCTGGGAACGAGTTTGCGCCGCGGGGGAGCCTTGCTTCGAATGGGTCGATCGACGGCTCGCGCGCTTCCAGGAGCTCGCGATGACGCCGATCGTCGGCCTCCTTCACCATGGGAGCGGCCCACGCGGCACGTCCCTGGTCGATCCGGAGTTTCCGGAGAAGTTCTCGGTCTTCGCCGCTTCGGTAGCCGAACGGTACCCGTGGGTAGAGGCGTACACGCCCGTCAACGAACCCCTCACGACGGCGCGGTTCTCCTGCCTCTACGGGCACTGGTTTCCCCACGAGCGGAACGATCGCGCGTTCGTGCGCGCTCTCTTGAATCAGTGCAAGGCGACCGTGCTCGCGATGAGGGAGATCCGGCTCCGCAACCCGGCGGCGCGGCTCGTCCAGACGGAGGACCTCGGCCACACGCGAGCGACGCGGGGCCTCGAGTACCAGGCCGAGTTCGAGAACGAGCGAAGGTTCCTCTCGTTCGACCTCCTCATGGGGCGCGTGGGAAAGGAACACGCGCTCCACGAGTACCTCGTCGACCGTGGTGCGACGCTCCGGGAGCTCGAGTGGTTTCAGGAGCACGCGACGGCTCCCGACTCGATCGGCGTCAACTACTACATCACGAGCGAGCGGTTCCTCGACCTCCGGACCGAGCTCTATCCCGAGACGGTGGTCGGCGGAAACGGTCGTCATCGGTATGCCGACGTGGAAGCGGTTCGCGTCGCGGCAGGGGGGCTCCTCGGGCCCGAGGAGCTCATCACGTCCGTCTGGGATCGCTATCGGGTCCCAGTCGCCGTCACCGAGGCGCACCTCGGTTGCACGGCCGACGAGCGCATCCGGTGGATCGATTACGTCCTTCGCGCCGCGAAGCGGGCCAAGCGACGAGGGGTCGACCTGTCCGCGGTCTGCATCTGGGCGCTCCTCGGCTCCTTCGGGTGGAACCGTCTCCTCACCGGCGGCCTGGATTCGTACGAGGAGGGCGTGTTCTCCGTGCGGGGCGGGAGGATCTCGGAGACGGACGTCACGGACTTCGTCGCGGGCTTGCTCCGGGGAGGCAAGCCCGATCACCCGGCGCTCTGCCGCCCGGGGTGGTGGCTCCGCGACGACCGCTTCGTTCACCCTCGATACCCCGCCGTGACCGCCGCTGCCTGACGGAGAAAGGCTCTCATGGAAGCAGCGACTCGGGAGCAGGACGTCGGCGACCCACCGGAAGCGCCGCGCCGCGGCCGGTACGCGGCGTCCGCGGCGATCTCGCGTCGAGCCCACGAGCTCATCCCCGGTGGCCATCACCTCTCGGGGCGTCCGCTCCTCGCCCACGGGGCGTCGCCGCTCTACTTCGTGCGCGGCAAGGGCTCACGGATCTGGGACGTCGATGGAAACGAGTACGTCGACTACGTCATGGCGTACGGGCCGTTCCTCCTCGGGTACGCGAACGACGTGGTGGACGCCGCCGCGGAGGCGCAGGCCGCCTCCGGAAATCTACTGTCCTTGAACCATCCGGTGCACGTCGCGTTCGCGGAGCGTCTCCTCCGCTGGTTCCCGGGTGCGGACCAGGTCGTTCCGCTGAAGACGGGCTCGGACGCCACCACGGCCGCGCTCCGGATCGCCCGCCGCTACACCGGCAGACGCCGCGTCGTCCGATGCGGCTACCACGGGTGGCACGACTGGTGTCTGCCGGAGGAGTCGTTCGTTCCCCCGGGGCTCTCCGAGCAGGTCGGAGGCTTCGACGCGAACGACCCCGCCTCGCTCCACGAGGTGCTCTCCCGGTGGAGCGGGCAAGTGGCGGCCGTGATTCTCGCGCCGGAGATGATGTCCGCCCCATCCGGAGCTTCGCTCGCGGAGCTCGTTCGGATCACGCACGAGTTCGGCGCGGTCTTCGTGCTGGACGAGGTCAAGACGGCGTTTCGCACTCCGCCCGGGTCCGTCCAGGAACGGTTCGGCGTCGTTCCGGACCTCACCACGGTGAGCAAGGCGCTCGGAAACGGACATCCGATCGCGGCGGTGCTCGGCAGGCGGCAGGTCATGCGTGCCGCGGCGGGCCTCCACCTCTCCGCGACTTACCACGGTGAAGTGACGGCGATGGTGGCCGCGATCGCGACGCTGGATCTCATCGAGCGCACGAACGCCGCGGCCCATGCTCACGCGATGGGCGAGCGACTCATCTCCGGCCTGAACGAGTCGGCTCGTCGCCACGGCGTCCCCGCCGTCGCGTACGGGGAGCCCCTGCCGTCGATGCCGTTCCTGAAGTTCAGGACCGGGTCCGCCGCGCAGGACGAGCTGATCCGGGAGGCGTTCTACGGTCGGGTGCTCGACGACGGCATCCTCCTCCACCCGAGGCACCTGTGGTTCCCGAGCCTCGCGCACTCGGCGGCCGACGTCGAGCGCACGATCGCGGTCTGCGACGCGGCCTTCGCCCACGTCGCGTCGCGACCCGAGTTCGCCCGCGGGCTCGGAGGGTGAACGCGATGCCGAGACGTCACCTCGCCAACATCGGCGTCCTCGGCCGCAGCGCGAGGCCGTTCGACTTCGACGAGTACCATCCGAGGCCGCAGCTCCGGCGTCGCGGCTTCACGCTGCTGGACGGCGAGTGGGACTTCGCGCTCGACCCCGACGGCAAGCACGGGAGTCCCGAGTCCGTCGAGTGGGACCGGAAGATCCGGGTTCCGTTCGCCCCGGAGACGGAGCGCAGCGGCGTGAACGATCGGGGCCTCTACAAGGCCTGCTGGTACCGGAGGTCCTTCGAGCGCGTACCCCTGTCGCCGAACGAGCGGCTGCTCCTTCACTTCGGAGCCGTCGACTACGAGGCGACCGTGTGGGTGGACGGGACCATCGCCGGAAGCCACGTCGGCGGCTACACCCCGTTCGAGATCGACGTCACTCCGCACCTCGACGAAGCTCGTCTCTTCCACGAAGTCATCGTCCGCGCGGAGGATGATCCGGGGGACCTCGCGAAACCCCGCGGGAAGCAGGACTGGAAGCTCGAACCGCACTCGATCTGGTATCCACGGACGAGCGGGATCTGGCAGACGGTCTGGCTCGAGCGCGTGCCGGAAACGCGCCTCGCGCGGCTCCTCTGGACGGCGAACCTCGAACGCTGGGAAATCGGGCTCCATGCCTTCGTGGTGGGAAACCGGGCGAACGGCGCGACGCTCCGCGTGGAGCTGACCGCGGAGGACGTCCTCCTCGCGCGGGACGCCTACGCCGTGGTCGCCGGCGAGGTGCAGCGGCGGATCGCGCTCTCCGATCCCGGGATCGACGACTTCCGGAACGAGCTGCTCTGGAGCCCGGCGGTGCCGCGTCTCCTGTCCGCGCGAGTCGAGGTCCTCGCCGAGGATGGTTCCGTGATCGACGACGTGGCGAGCTACACCGCGCTGCGGACCATCGCTCCCGACGCCGATCGCATCGTACTGAACGGTCGCCCTTACCCGCTCCGCTTCGTGCTCGACCAGGGTTACTGGCCGGAGACCGGCATGACGCCACCGGACGACCTCGCGCTCCGGCGCGACGTGGAGCTCGCGAAGGCGATGGGATTCAACGGCGTGCGAAAGCACCAGAAGCTCGAGGTCCCCCGCTACCTGTACTGGGCGGACCGCCTCGGCCTCCTCGTGTGGGAGGAAATGCCGAGCGCCTACCGCTTCACGGCGAGGACGGTGGCGCGCCTCAGCGCGGAGTGGCTGGAGGCGTTGATGCGGGACGCGAGTCACCCCTGCGTGATCGCGTGGGTGCCGTTCAACGAATCCTGGGGCGTCCCGAACTTGCCGAACAGCTTGCCCGAACGCCACTACGTGCAGGCGCTCTACCATCTGACGAAGACCGTCGACCCGACCCGCCCCGTGATCGGGAACGACGGATGGGAGAGCGTCGCCACCGACATCATCGGCATCCACGACTACGACGAACCGAAGCGGCTCGGCCTCCGGTACCGCGCGAGGGAGGTGCTCCCGGCGCTCCTCGCCAGGGAACGTCCGGGAGGTCGCGCACTCGTCCTCGAGCGCGCGCCCGCGGACTCGCCCATCGTCCTCAGCGAGTTCGGTGGAATCGCGTTCGCCGAGAACCCGGCGGGAACCTGGGGCTACTCGCGCGCCCGGACGCGCGAAGAGCTCGCCAGGAAGTACAAGGAGTTCCTCTCGGCCGTCGGCGCGCTCGAGCACCTGTGCGGGTTCTGTTACACGCAGTTCGCGGACACGTACCAGGAGGCGAACGGGCTCCTGTTCGCCGACCGCACGCCGAAGATCCCGCTCGCGGAGATCGCCGCCGCCACGCGCGGAGCGACCTCGCGGGACGAGATGCCGCTCACTCTCGGAATCACCGAACGGGACGGAGCGCCGCCGTGATCGCCGACGCCGGTGTCTGGTTTTCCCGCTGGTTCGGCTCGCCCCCGTCCGTGTTCGCGGACGCTCCCGGGCGCGTGAATCTCATCGGCGAGCACACGGACTACAGCGGAGGCTTCGTGCTTCCCGTCGCGCTTCCCCTCCGCACCCGGGTGGAGCTCGCTCCCCGGGAGGGCGCGGTCGTCCGGGTCGTCAGCGAGAACGTCGAGGGAGAGCTGCAGAGCTACGTGCTGGGGGACGAGCTCCGCGCGTCCACCTGGGCGGACTACGTCCAGGGCGTGACGTTCGCGCTCCGCGCCGCGGGCACGGAGATCTCGGGGTTCGACGCTCTCATCCATTCCCGCGTGCCCATCGGCAGCGGGCTGTCGTCGAGCGCGGCGCTCGAGGTGGCGCTTCTCCGGGCGCTCAGGCAAGCCTTCGAACTGCCGCTCGACGACGTGGCCATCGCGCGCGTCGGGCAGCGCGCCGAGAACGACTTCGTCGGCGTTCCTTCCGGAATCATGGACCAGATGGCGGCGAGTCTCCTCCGGGACGGCGCCGCGCTCTTCCTCGACACCCGGTCACTCGAGTATCGCATGATCCCGATGCCCGAGTCGGCCGAGCTCTGCGTCATCGACTCCGGCGTCCGTCACGCGCACGCGTCGGGCGCGTACGAGCTCCGTCATCGCGAATGCGAGGAGGCGGCGCGCTCTCTCGGCGTCCGCCAGCTCCGCGACGCGCTCGGACGGATCGACGACGTTCGCGCCTTGCCTCCGCCGCTCGACCGTCGCGCCCGCCACGTGCTCTCCGAGAACGAGCGGGTGCTCGCCGCGGTGCGCTCCCTCGAGGCTTCCGACCTCCCCGCGCTCGGGGGCTTGCTCGTCGCGTCGCACCGCTCGCTCAGCCGGGACTTCCAGGTCAGTACCGTCGAGATGGACGCGCTCGTGGAGCACGCTCTGGACCAGCCCGGCGTCTACGGCGCGCGGATGACCGGAGGCGGTTTCGGCGGCTCCGTGCTCGTGCTCTGCGATCGAGGGCGCGCGCGGGAGGTCGGCCGTCGCGTCGTCGGACGCTCCCCGGGAGCAACGGTCGTCGCTTGCGTCCCGGGCGCGAGTGCGTCGTGAGCGCTCCGATCCGGGTGGCACGCGACGTGCTGCCGGAGTGGCAGGAAAGGGTCCCGAAGAACCGACGAGGAGAGCGATGCCCGAAAAGAAGACACTGGAGAGAGCCCAGAAGGACAGGCGTGAGGGAAAGTCGGCGAGCACGCAGGCCGGCGAGTTCGTTCGCGAGGAAATCCACCACGTCCGCGAGGGGAAGCACGGCGCGCGCTCTGCCAAGCAGGCGATCGCGATTGGCCTCTCGAAGGCGAGGCGAGCCGGTGTGAACCTCCCGCCACCGAAGCGCGGAACGAAGTCCGAGGCGACCCGAAGGTCTGCGACGAACGCGCGCAAGCGCGCGGGGAAGAAGGTCTCCGTGCGGCGATCGCGCGCGACGCTGAACGCGCTCCGTCACGAGGGCCGCTCGGCGGTCTCGTCGTCTTCTCTCGGGCGGCAGGCACACGCCGCGGCTTCACGACGGTCGGCGACCGACCGGTCTGCTTCGGCAGAGAAGGCCGTGCGCACCAAGGGCGCTCGCGGGCGCTCCCGCGCCGCGCAAAAGGCGGCGAGGACGCGGAAGAGAACGGCGAAAGGCTGACCCCGGTCTCGGCGTTCGGCCCGTCGAGCGAGCGCGGGCCGTCCCCGCGGCGGCAACTGCTCATGCACCTTGCGCGGAAGGTTCGGGTCGCGGCATCCTCCGGCGCGTGGAGCGGACGCGATTCGAGTCTCGGGCGGTGTCCTCCGCAGGGTACGACGTCGAGACGCGCGTGCTCGAGATCGAGTTCTCGTCGGGGCGCGTGTATCGGTTCGCGGACGTCCCTTCGAGCGTCTGGGAGTGGCTCGTTCGCGTCCCGAACAAGGGCGCTTACGTCGCGCGGAACCTCACCGGCAAGTACGCCTTCGAGGACCTGACGGCGCTCGACGCGAGCGCGCCCCAGGTGGACCTGGAAGCGCTCCTCGAAGCGTCCCTGTCGACGGACGGTTCGTAGGCGCGAATCCTTCATGCGGAACCGTCGTGACGCCGGTCATCGCCGGCGTCGCGACGCGAAGAACCGAAGCGCCGCGGGGAGGACGAGCATGGCGGAGAACTGCGTCGCGAGCTCCCCGAGCGCGGCCGTGAGACCCATGCTCCGGACCGCGCCGTTGACGCTGAAGAGCAACGCGGAATACCCGGAGAGAGTCGTGAGCGAGCACGCGACCACCGCGCCCCCCGTCTCCGTGAAGGCGCGCTCGAGGGCCGCGTCGCCGTCCTGATCGCGGCGCTTCATGACGTTGACGGCGTAGTCGGACCCGACGCCGACCGCGATCGGCAGCGCGACGAAGTTCAGGAAGTTCAGACGAACGCGGAACACCGCGAGCGCCGCCACGAGCCACACCACCCCGAGCGCGAGCGTCGCGAGCGCGATGAACCCGCTCCGGCTTCCCCGGAAGGCCGCGAGGACCACGCACGCCGCGCCGAGCACGGCGAGGGCCAGGATGCGGGGGGCGGCCCGTTCGATGCTGCGAAGCATGTCCGAGAACACCACCGCGTCTCCGGAGCCGCGGACCACCGTTCCGTTCGGCAGCCGCACCTCGCGGATCGCGTCCGCGAGGAGGGAGAGGTACCTCGCGTCGTCGATGCTCCGTCCTCGGGTCGGTGCGACGTACACGACGTTGCCGACGGTGCCGTTCGCCTCCCGGAACGGCGCCGCGAGCGACGGCGGAAGGTCCGACACGCCGAGCGGCTTCGAGTCGGCCGCGACGAAACGCAGCACCTCGCGGAGGGCGTCTTCGCCGACGAGACCCCGGCGCCTCGCTCGTTCGGCGCGCTCCCGGAGCTCGCGGGCGAGGACGAGCTTCCTCTCCTGATCGGCGGGGAGCACCGAGAGGACGCTCGTCACCGCTCCGAACGGTTTCTCCTCCAGAGGCGCGGCGTCGCGCCGTCGTTCGAGCTCGTGGACGAGCGGCTCGACGTCCGAGAAGCGCTCCGTGAGGAGCGCTCGCCCCGACTGACTCGTCCGCCCGACGACGGGACCGATGCGGCGCGCGAGCGCCCGCGCCGAGTGTGGATCTCCGTCGTCGTTCCGGACGCGCCGGAGATCCCACTCCATCGGCGAGCTCTCCGCGTACCGGACGGCGACGTACGTGGAAAGGACTCCCGAGAGCGCTCCGAGGGCGAAGATCGGCGCCGGAAATCGCCGCGTGAGCGCCACGAAGGGGCGCGCATAGAGCGCGGCGAACCGGGCGCGTCTCCCTTCCGTCGCGCGGAGCGGGGAGACGCGCTCCGCCAGTACGAGCACGGACGGAAGCACCGCGTAGGTCGCGATCCAGCAGAGGAGCATGCCTGCCGCGCCGATGACGCCGAAGTCCCGGAAGCCCCGGAAGTCGGTCGTCACGAGCGCGCCGTAGGCGACGACTGCGACCGAGACGGCCGACAGCGTCCCGCTCCACGTGCCGAGCGACGCCGTGCGGAGGGCGCCGGCGACGGAGCTCTCGCCGTCCCGACGAGCCTCGACGTAGCGCGCCATGTAGATCACCATCGCGTTGATGCCGTTCCCCGCGACGACGCTCACGAGGAACCCCGACGCGGTGTTCAGATGGCCGATCGCGACCTCGGCGAAGGCGAAACACCAGGCGAGCCCGAACCCGATGCCCACGCCGAGCGCGACGAGCGCTCGCAGCCGGAGGAAGAAGAAGAACACGACCGCGAGCACGAGCGCCGCGCCGGCGAGACCGACGCTCGTCAGATCGCGGACGACGGACCGGTACTCCTCCGCGCCGGTGAGCAGGTTTCCGGTGTATCCCACCCGGAAGGACGGATCGCCCGCGGCGAAGTGCCCTTCCTCCACGAGGCGGGCGACGCGGTCGCGGAGCCCGAAGGCGCGCTGGTCGAGCGGCGCGAGGTTCGTCCGGAGCACGAGGACGGCGAGTCGTCCGTCTTCTCCGAGGAACGAATCGTCCCCGGGGTCGGGCTTTCGCGAGAGCCGACGGCGGACTTCGGCCTCCGTCAGCTCCGGAGGCTCGGCGCCTTCCAGCTCGGTTCCGAGCGCGCGGGCGATTTCCCAGTCGTAGCGGGCGGCGACGTCGTCGCGCAGACGCTCGAGCTCGCCGAGCGGGGCGTAGAGGAACGCGTGGCTCCGCACGAATCGTCGAGCCTCCCGGGGGCCGTCCTCGACGCTCGTGACGAAGGGCAGGGAGCGTGCCCGTGGCGCGAGCTCCTCGAGGAAACGAACGAGGCGAGCGCGATCGTTCGACTCCGCCGTCACCGCGAGCGTGGAAGCGCTCGGAAGACGGCTCGCGACTCGCCGTTGCTCGACGACGCTCGGCATGCCCTCCGGGAGCAGCTCGTCGAAGCCGGTGCGGATCTCGAGCTTCCGGGCGAGCGAAAGCGACGGCAAGAGGGACAGCACGGCGAACCCGAGCAGGAGGAACGGACGCCTCGCGGACACGTCGACGAGCCGAGCGAGCACGCGCTCCATGAGTCGACCGGGTCCCGTCGCCATGTGCCTTCCGGACTATGTCGCGAAAGCGGCGGTGCTCGCCGGTCGATCACGCGCGACGAGCGCTTACGACCGAAAGCGGCTGCCCGGCGGGGCCTCCCGGCGACCGTCCCCGCGTACATCGGTCGGCTCAGCGGACGCCGTACTTGCGCAGCCGGTCGCGGAGCGTCGACCGCGGGATGCCGAGCTCGCGCGCCGCGAGGCTCAGGTTCCGGTTCGATTCCTCGAACGCCTTGAGGATCAGATTCCGCTGGAGGTCCGGAAGCGAACCGAACCCGACCAGCCCCGAGCTCGGCGCGGCCTCGTCCTTCCACATGGCGCGGCGAAGGCCGCTTCCCTCGTTCCCGACGGAGCCGGACTCGGACGACTTGTCCGCGCGCTGGCCGCTACGCGGCTCGAGCGCGCGTAGCACCTCGGTCCTTCCGATCACGCCCGTGCCCGCGAGGATGCACGCGTTCTCGATCACGGCCCTGAGCTCGCGGACGTTCCCGGGCCAGTCATACGAGACGAGGAGGAGGTCGAGCGCCTCCTCCGTCAGCGTCGGCCGAGCGACGCCGTGTCGCGTCGCGAACTCGCTCGCGAAGTGACGCGCGAGCTGGGGAAGATCCTCGAGGTGCTCGACGAGACGCGGCGTGAAGATCGTGCGGCCAGCGAGGCGCGCGTGGAGATCCGACCGCATGGCGCTGCCGCTTTCGCCGTCCAGCGCCCGGCTCGTCGCGCTGACGACGCGCGCCGCGAACGGGCGGTCCACGTCGGAGCCGACCCGGCGAAACTGGCGAGTCTCGAGCGCCCGAAGGAGCTTCCCCTGCACGGACTCCGGGACCTCGCCGACCTCGTCGAGAAAGAGGGTGCCGCCTCCTGCTTCTTCCAGCAGCCCCGCATGCGTCCCCGGCTGGCCGCCGTTCGACCCGCCCTCGCGCCCGAAGAGCTCGCCCTCGAAGAGATGCTCGGGGACGGCAGCACAGTTGACGCTCACGAACGGCTCTTCCGGAGACGTGAGCGCGTGAAGCGCCTCCGCCACGAGCTCCTTGCCGGTTCCGGTGGCGCCCTGGACGAGGACGGACCGATCTCGGTCGGCGGCCACGCGCTCGATGTGATCCCGAAGCACGGACATGACCGCGCTGTCCCCGACGAGCCGGAGGACGGCGGGCGGCCTCGAGGAGCTCGGCGCCTTGCCGCGGGACAGCAGTCGCCGCCGTTCGGCGGCGAGCTCGCGGATCCGCTGCGTCAGGGTCTGTTCCGGGACCGGCTTCTCCATGACGTCCCGCATCCCCGAGCGAATCGCGGAGACGGCCGTGCGGACGTCGACGTACGCCGAGTGCAGGATGGTCGCCGGCGGGGAGGACGACTCACGTGCCCACCGGAAGACCTCCAGTCCATCCATCTGCGCCATCCGGAGGTCGAGGAGCATGACGTCGTAAGTGCAGACGCTCAGACGGTCCAGCGCGGACTTCCCGTCGAGCGCGACGTCCACCGTGAAGCCCTGATGCCCGAGCACCCGCTGCAACGCCTTCGCGAGGCTCGCGTCGTCGTCGACCAACAGGACCCTCGTGGCAGTGCCCGAGTCCCCGCCCTGCGCTGTTGTTCCGGTCATATCCGTTATCGGTGAATCATGCTGTCGACCTTCAAGAATAGACGATGATCTCGAAATGATCGACGCGCCATGGGAACGGCGCTTTTACCGCTCTTGGTTTTTCGCTCTTCCGCCGAATACGCTGGTCGGAAGCTCAGCCGCTCGGACTCGAGAATCGAAGATTTTCGCTCTTCCCCATTGGAAAGGCTTGATGAGGTGAGTTGGACGGCCGAAAACGGATGGGGTGGCGGTTTCCGACACCCCCCGCAGCCGGCCTGACGAGCGCCCGTAGTGGCCTTTTGCCACTACGGACGTGGCCCATCGCCGATCGTCACTCCGCCGCGAAGTTCTCGGCGCGTTCGACCTTCGACAGAGTCACGCGCACGCCGTTCAGGACGGAATTGCCGACGACCGACTCGACCTGACCGTCGTCGGTCCAGTCGTTCGCCGACACCCCCGGAGAACGGCCCGCGATTCGCTGATGGTCGCGGCTTCCGGAGTGGCCATAGCCGTGCGGTAGGCTGACGACGCCGGGGCGCACCTCGTCCGTCACCGCGACGGGCACGATGCCGCGGTGAACGCGGCTCTCCATCGTCGCGACGTCGCCGTCGACGAGGCCGAGACGCATGGCGTCCTCCGGATGGACGAAGAGCACGCACCTGTCCTTCCCGGCGGCGAGCTTCGGCAGGTTGTGCATCCACGAGTTGTTCGTCCGGACGTCGCGTCGTCCGATGAGCAGGAATTCGTCTTCGGGGCGCACGCGGTCCACGTCGGCGGAGAGCTCTCCGAGCGCTCCCGACAGCGCGGCGGGCGTCACGTCCACCAGGCCGTCCCGATGGTACACGCGCTTCCGGATCCCCGGACCGAGCGGTCCGAGGTCGACGCCGTCCGGCGACGCGCGAACGCTCTCACCGCGGAGGCCTTTGCCGAACGGCAGGAACTTGTCGCCGTGGGGTCCGACGCGGATGGCGAGGTCGACCAGGTCGTCCAGGGCGTAGGGGCGCCCGAGGCGCCAGGCGAGTCGAAACGGGGCATCCAGCAGGGGAATGCCGCTCGGTCCTCCGCCCATCCGGAACGCGAGCTCGAGCAGGATCTCCCAGTCGTTCCGCTCGTCGGGCGCCCGAGGCAGAGGCGGTTCCGTCCAGCGGATCGCGTTCCTCGCCATCGCATTCGAGAAGAAGAGGTCCACGTGGTCGTCGGCGAGAGGTCCGGCCGGAGGCAGGATCACGTGGGCGTGACGCGTCGTCTCGTTCACGTAGAAGTCGATGGCCGCGTAGAAATCGACGTTCTCGAGCGCTCGGCCGAGCCGTCGCCCGTTCGGAACGCTGAGGACCGGGTTCCCCGCGAGCGTCACGAACGCGCGGACCTGGCCCTCGCCCGGCGTTTCCATCTCCTCCGCGAGCGTCGCCGCGGGAACGTCGCCCGCGATCTCCGGTAGTCCACGGATCCGAGATCGAAATCTTCCGAATCCGTCGCCGCCGGTGAGACGCGCCAGCGTCGGGAGGTCGATGGCCGGGGAGGGGAACATCGCCCCTCCGACCTCGCCGAGGCGGCCGGCGGCGATGTTCAGCACGTCGACTGCCCAGTTCGCGAGCGTCCCGAACGCCGTGTTGCAGACGCCGAGGCGCGCGTACGCCGCGGACGTCTTCGCGGCGACGAATTCGCGGGCGATGCGCCGGGTCGTCGCGGCGTCGATCCCCGTGTACGTCGCGACGCGTTCCGGGGTCCACGCGCCGAGCGCTCTCTGGAGCTCGGGGAGCCCGCGAACCCCGGCGCGGAGCGCGCGCGCGTTCACGAGACGCTCGGCGAAGAGCACGTTCACGAGCGCGAGCACCCACGCGGCGTCCGTTCCCGGGACGATGGGTACGTGCTCGGAGCCGAGCCGGGCCGTCTCCGTGCGACGTGGGTCGACCACGACGACCTTGCCGCCGCGCCCCACGATCCCGAGCAGGCGCTCGCGGACGTTCGGCGCCGTCAGGATGCTCCCGTTCGAGACGACCGGGTTCGCGCCGATGCAGAGGAGATAGTCCGTCCGATCGATGTCCGGCACGGGCCAGGAGAAGTTGCTTCCGTAGAGGTGGTAAGAAGCGGCAAACCGCGTGGCCGTGTCCTGAGAGCCGGCGCTCGTCGAGTTCCGGGTGCCGAGCGCGGCGAGAAAGGCCTGTCGCATGAGGAGCGCGCCGTGCTTGTGGACGATGGGCGTGCCCATGTAGACGGCGACGGCGTCGCGTCCGTGGCGGCGCTGGACGTCCTTCAAGCGGGTCGCGACCGTGTCGAACGCCTCGTCCCAGGAGATGGGCTCGAAGCGACCCGCGGCCGTCCGCTTCACGGGCGCTCGAAGTCGGTCCGGGTCGTCGGTGAGGGCGAGCGTCGCGAGGCCCTTCGGACACAGGTAGCCGCGCGAGAACACGTCGTCGTCGTTGCCGCGGATCCGGACCGCGCGGCCGTCTTCCACCTCCGCGACGAGTCCGCAGCC
>DASZXK010000090.1:0-3872 GCA_035545855.1 Polyangiaceae bacterium | reverse complement strand
TCCCAAGGGTTCGGCTGTTCGCCGATTAAAGTGGTACGCGAGCTGGGTTTAAAACGTCGTGAGACAGTTTGGTCCCTACCTGCCGTGGGCGTAGGACACTTGAGAGGACCTGCCCATAGTACGAGAGGACCTGGGTGGACGTACCTCTGGTGTTCCGGTTGTCAGGCCTCTGGCATAGCCGGGTAGCCATGTACGGAACAGATAACCGCTGAAAGCATATAAGTGGGAAGCTGGCCTCAAGATTAGGTGTCCCTGCCGCAAGGCACTAAAGGCCCCTCGTAGACTACGAGGTTGATAGGCCGGGTGTGGAAGCGCTGTAAGGCGCGGAGCTAACCGGTACTAATTGGCCGTGCGGCTTGGCCATACTCTCTAAGGCAAACATTGAGTCATGACGCCCGGAGTTCGGGCGACGAATCGTGCCGCAGCAGACCCCTCGAGGGTGGCTGCGCGGATTCACCGAACGACGGCGCGACGACAACGACGCGCTCTCTTGGACGCCCCTAGATTTCCGGTGACATTATCGAAGAGGCCATACCCGATCCCATCTCGAACTCGGTAGTCAAGCTTTTCGGAGCCGATGGTACTGCACGGGCGACCGTGTGGGAGAGTAGGACGTCGCCGGGCTAATTCCGAAACAGGGTCTCAGTACTACCTGAGACCCTGTTTCTTTTTTGTCTTCGAGACGCCGGCCCGACGCGCCTCGATGGCGGCGCCGACGCTATTCGACGGCGGCGCTGCCGCTCTTGCGAGCGTCGGCGAAGGCGCGCTTTCGGCCCTGCGCGTCGAAGGAGACGAGCTGAACGGCGTGCGGCATCGTCCGCAGGACGACGGTCTCACCGCGTCGCTCCAGGGACTTCCAGAGCCCGGGGGGCGCGTCGGAGTCGAGGCTGATGGTGCCGTCCTTCAGCGGGATGCCGAACCCGGGCGCGGCGATCGCGGCAGCTTCCGGCATTCCGAAGACGAGCCGCGCAAGGAGGACCTCCGTCACGCTCACGGAGATGCCGAGGCCGCCGGACCCGCCGGCGGCGAGGAGGGGCTTTCCGTCCTGGAACACGAGCGTCGGGGTCATGCTCGAGACCGGGCGCGCGAGCGACCGGGCGCGGTTCGGGCTCTCTCGGAGGCCGAAGCGCTCGACCCCGGCGCGCGCGGTGAAGTCGTCGAGCTGATCGTTCAGCACGATGCCGCTCTCCGTGGCGACCAGCTTCGCTCCGAAGGCATTGTTCACGGTGGTCGTCAGCGAGACGACATTTCCGAGCTCGTCGGCGACCACGAGGTGGTGCGTGCCGTGCTCCTCGACGGGGATGGCTTCCATCGGGAGCGTGCTCTGGAGGGAGCGGGCGCGGCGGCGTTCGGCGAGGCGTTTCGGATCCAGCAGCGCGGACAGGTCGACGTGCTCGAACGCGGGGTCCCCCGCGAGACGAAGCCGATCGGCGAACGCACCTCGAAAGATCTCGGCGATCCAGTGGACGTACCCGCTCGTCCCGAATCCGAGGTTCGTGAGGTCCTCGCGAGTCACGCTCCCGAGCGTCTCCGCGAGGAGGAAGCCTCCCGCGGACGGCAGGGGCATCGTGTAGACGTCCTTGCCCTCGAAGGTGACGTGGAGCGGGACACGCTCCACCGGTCGGTAGGCGTCGAGGTCCGCTTGCGAGAGTGCGCCTCCGGTGCGCGCGACCGCCGAGACCAGTTCCGCCGCGATCGGCCCCTCGTAGATCGACCGCGGGCCTTCCGCCGCCACGCGCTCGAGAGTCCGGGCGAGTCTCGGGTTCTTCACTCGCGTCCCCGCGGCGTCGGGCTTGCCGCCCGGGGCGAAGAGGTCGAGGAGGGCGGTCTCCGGCGCGATCTTCGCGACGTTCGCGGCGATCGTCCGCGCGAGGTGCGGGCTCACGACGAAGCCGGCCTTCGCGACCCCGATGGCGGGCTTCACGAGATCTGCCCACGGAAGCTTTCCGAATCGCGCATGAAGCTCGTAGAGGCCCTTGGCCTCGCCGGGGACACCGACGGCCTTGCCGCGCTCCGCGGGAGGAAGCGGCCGCCGTTCGAACGCCTCGACGTCGAACGCGCGGGGCGCCGATTCCCTGAAGTCCAGGGCGACGACCTTGGCCTCCTTCACGCTCCAGACGACCGCGAACCCTCCCCCGCCGAGCCCGCTCGACGCCGGAGTCGCGACTCCCGCGACGAGCGCCGCTGCGATCGCGGCGTCGATGGCGTTGCCTCCGCTCCGGAGTATCCCGAGCGCGGCCCGGGTCGCCTCGGCACTTTCCGTCGCGACGGCGCGGGAGCCGCCGTTCGGCGTCGCCGTGACCGCCGACGGAAACAGCGGCCCGAGGAGCCCGGCGCACGCCAGCGCGAACAGCGCGAGCGTCCGCACGCCGGTACGCTCCTGGCCCGTCCGGGTCGGAGCGCGCGGCGCACCTCGGAAGACGACGCTCGCGGGGCGCCCGTCGACGTCATACGCTCGTGGCCCTAGGGCTTTCACTTGCCCGTAGGATGCCCGCCCGGGTGCCGAGCGCAAGACTTCCCGGGGCTCACGCAAGGGCCGGATGGAGACGGATCCCCATGAGATTTCTCTTCGTGATGGACCCGGTGGAGAAGATGCTCCCCGACAAGGACACGTCGTTCGCGTTCATGCGGGGGGCGCTCGCGCGCGGGCACGAGTGTCTTCACTGCCTGCCGAAGAACGTCTGGAACGTCGGGCGTGACGTCTTTGCCTGGGCGCGTCCGGTTCGCGTCTCGGAACGAGCGCCGCACACGTCGGTCGGTGCGGAAGAGTCCGTCGAGCTCGCCGCGCTCGGCGCCGTCTTCATCCGGAAAGATCCCCCGTTCGACGGCGCATACGCGCACCTGACGCGCCAGCTCGATCTCGTGAAAGATCGCGTGCTCGTCCTGAACGACCCGGAGAGTATCCGCGACGCCAACGAAAAGCTCTACGCGTTCCGGTTCGCGGAGTGGATGCCGAGGTCCCTCGTTTCTTCGAGGCCGAAGCAACTCCTCGACTTCGTCACGGACGTCGGCGGCAAGGCGGTGATCAAGCCCCTCGACGGCGCGGGCGGCTCCGGCGTGCTCGCGCTCGGCCTGGAAGATCGAAACGCTCGCTCGATCGTGGACATCCTCACGAAGGAAGGGGAGGAGCTCGTGCTCGTGCAGGAGTACCAGCCCGCGGTTCGAATCGGCGACAAGCGCGTGCTGCTGCTGGACGGAAAGCCACTCGGGGCGATCCTTCGCGTCCCGCGCGCGGACGACCTCCGCGCGAACATCCACGTCGGTGGCACCGTTCAGCCGACCGAGCTCAGCGTGGGCGAGCAGGAGCTCGTGAACGCCGTCGGTCCGAAGCTCGCGGCGGCGGGACTCTTCTTCGTGGGCCTGGATCTCATCGGCGAGAAGCTCATCGAAGTGAACGTGACGAGCCCGACCGGCATCCAGGAGCTCGGTCGACACCAGGGGACGAAGCCGGAGGAGCGCGTCATCGAGTGGGTCGAGCGCCGCGCCGCGAGCTTCCTCCACTGATTTCCCTGCGCCGAAAACTTGTCCGGCTCGTTCCCCCGGAGGGACCGTCGGCGCATGGCCGAGAAGACCTGCGAAGTGTGCCGGGAGCGAAGGACGCAGCGGAAGGCGTCTCCGCGTGGCGGAAAGCTCCGCCGCCTGCTCGTGGGCGAGCGGATCTTCCTCGTCTGTGACGAACACGCGGAGCGGATCCGGAAGGCCGGCCCGGAGACGCCGGAGGCCCTGCGAGCGCTCTTTCCGGAAGGCTCGGGGCGACGCTCCCTAGTCGCGCGGCGAGCGACGCTCGACCGGCGGATGTTCCCCGCGCGCCCCGAGGGTCGACGAACGAAGGGGCGTCGCGCGGGCGACGGCGACTGAGCCCCGTCGTCCGG
>DASZXK010000089.1:0-73304 GCA_035545855.1 Polyangiaceae bacterium | reverse complement strand
CCGAGCCCCTGAAAAACGACTCGGGCCGCCGCGCGTCTCCGCGCGGCGGCCCTCGCCGTCTTTTCCAGGAGGTGGAAAAAGCTGGGGTCAGCCGCCGGCCATCTTCGCGACCTCGTCGGCGAAGTCGGCCCCCTTCGGGGCTTCGATTCCTTCGCCGACCTGGTAGCGCACGAACTGGCCGATCTCGACCGTCGTGCCCGCGGCCTTGGCGGCGGCGGCACGGACCTCTTCGACCGTCTTGTCCGTCTCGATGACGCTCGGCTGGTCGAGGAGGGTGATCTCCTTCACCCACTTGGCGACCTTGCCCTCGATGATCTTCGGCCACTGCGCCGCCGGAGGAGCCTTCTCGAGCTCCTTCATCTGCGCCTCGAAGATCTCCGCCTGCTTGGCCTTCAGGGAGGCGTCCACCTCGCTGCCGCGGACGTGGAGCGGGGCCATCGCCGCGACCTGCATCGCCGCGTCCTCGATGAACTTCGCGACGGCCTCGTTCTTCAGCGCGGCGTCCGCGCCGACGCGCGCCGTGAGGAGCACGCCGATCTTGCCGCCCATGTGGACGTAGGACTGCACCTTGCCCGGGCCGTCCACGACGAGGCGACCCCAGCGACGCACGGTGATGTTCTCGCCGAGCTTGCCGACGAGCGCTTTCCGCGTCTCCTCGATGGAGGTGCTGCCGCCCGGGAACGGCTCCGCTCCGAGGTCCGCGCCGTCCTTCGCCGTCATCGCGGCTTCTGCGACGCCCTGGACGAACTTCTTGAAGTCCTCGTTCCGGGCCGCGAAATCCGTCTGGATGTTCACGTCCACGATGACGCCGCGCTTGCCGTCCGCGGAGACGAGCGTGAGCACCTCGCCCTCCGTGGCGACGGCGCCGGCGCGCTTCGCGCTCTTCGCGAGACCCTTCTTGAGAATGACCTCGACGGCCTTCTCCATGTCCCCGCCGGCTTCGACGAGGGCGCTCTTGCAGTCGTTCAGGCCGGCCTGGGTGCGCTCCCGGAGCTCCTTGACCTGCTGCATGCTGACGTTGCTCATGTTCCGTGTCTCCTGATCGCGAGCTCGGACCGCGCCGGAGGGCCCTTCGTGGACCCTCGGCGTCGGCGGCGGTCCGTGGGCTCTCTCAGCCGCGGCCGCGGGATTGGTAAACCATGGGTTCCGGCTGACGGGGGGCCGCTCCGCCGCCTTCCCGATCGCGGCTCATGTCCTTGCGGCGGGCCGCGCCGTGGATGCACGCGTCCGCGATCGCGCTCGTGATGAGGCGGATCGACCGGATCGCGTCGTCGTTGCCGGGGATCGGGTAGTCGATGACGTCGGGATCGCAGTTCGTGTCCGTGATCGCGACGATGGGCACGCCGATGCGGCGCGCCTCCGACACGGCGATGAGCTCGTTCGCCGGGTCCACGATGAACACCGCGGCGGGGTGGGAACCCATGCCCTTCAGCCCGCCGATGTACTTCTCGAGCCGCGCGCGCTCCTTCTCGAGCTGGCTGATCTCCTTCTTCGGGAGCTGCTCGTAGGTGCCGTCGTCGCGCATGCGCTCGAGGCCGCGGAGGCGCTCGAGGCCGCCCTTGATGGTGCGGAAGTTCGTGAGCGTGCCGCCGAGCCAGCGGTTGATCACGAAGTACATCTGGGCGCGCTGCGCCTCTTCCTTCACGATGTCCTGCGCCTGGCGCTTCGTGCCGACGAAGAGCACGCTGCCGCCGCGGCCGACCGTGTCCACCAGGAAGCTGAACGCGCGCTTCAGGAGCCGCGAGCTCTGGTCGAGGTCCACGATGTGGATCCCGTTTCGCGCGCCGTAGATGTACGGCCGCATCTTCGGATTCCAGCGCTTCGTCTGGTGGCCGAAGTGCACGCCCGCGTCGAAGAGATCACGGACGGTGAGCGGATCTTCGGGGTTGCAGAGCGGGCGGTTCTGGAGGTTCGGAGGCGGCGGCGCCGCTTCCAGGTTCTGAGCAGAGAAATTGTCGGACATGAGCGCTCTCCTTTCGGTTCTTCCTCCGCTCTGCCGCCGGACCAACCCGCCCCTCTTTCGAGGAGCCGGCACCGGGCCCGGACGTTCGCGCGCAAAGCGTGTGGTTTATTGGGGGGCGGGACCTTACGGCAGGATCCCGGGTCTCGCAAGCTGGACCGGCGGGCGCAGGGAAGATCCTCCGAACGCCCGAAAACAAGCAATGATTACAGAAATTTACGCGGATTGAGCGAGCACCCGATAGTGGTAGTCGTGGGACGGGCGGAACCCGGCCGCGGCGTAGAGCGCCCTCGCCCCCTCGTTCCCGGACTCCACCTGCAGGAACGCGCGGGTGGCGCCCCGCGCTGCGCCGAACCCGACCAGGGCGCCCAGGATGGCGGTGGCGGCCCGACGACGGCGAGCTTCGGGCATCGTGAGCATCCCGAAGATTCCGAGGAAGTCGCCGTCCACGACGCCGATCCCGACGGCGATGGGCTTCCCCTTCCACTTCGCGAGCGCGAACCCTCCCCTCGCTCCGATGCGCGTGAGGATCCCCGCGTAGACGTCGCGGGTGTCGGCGAAGCGACCCCGGTCGGCGCTGAGCGACATCCATTCGTCGCCCGGCGACGGCAGGACCGAGGTCTGGATCTGCGGCGGTTGCCCGGCCATCCGAAACGCCTCGAACGTCACCGCCTGGACGCTCGTCGGGGCGGTGACCCGATAGCCGCGCTCGGCGAGCGTCGAATCCAGATCCGCCGGAAGGCACACGGAAGTGATCTGGAACGCCGGCGGAAGGCCCCGCGAGCGATAGAACGCCTCCGCGCGCTCGATGCGCGCCAGGAGCGGTTCGTCGCCCGTCGAGCGATTCGGCCAGACCGAGTTCACGCGGCGGGTGACGCTGCCGGTCGCGCGGAACCGCCAGCCGCCGTGCTCCTCCACCTCGGCGGCGGGCCAGCACCGGAACGCGACTTCTTCGAGTTCGAGGACGGGGTTCAAGCGCGGCCCTCTCCGGAACGACGATGCCACGACGGGCGCCCGTCGCCTCGTGCTTTCGAAGGACGCGCCGCCTGGTGTAGGCTCGCGCCCCGAAACCGGCCATGGCCATCTCCCGCGAAGACGTCCTCCACGTCGCGAAGCTCGCGCGCCTCGATCTCACCGAGGCCGAGGTCACGCGCATGGTGAAGGATCTCGGCAGCATCCTCGAGCACGTCGCCGAGCTCTCCCAGGTGGACACGTCGAGCGTCACCCCGACGGCTTACGTGGCCGTGACGGCCGCGCCGTTCCGGCCGGACGCAGTGGAGCCCGGAGTGCCGCGAGACGTCGCGCTCGCGGAAGCGGCTCGCCACGCGGACGGCGGCTTCGCCGTCCCCGCGTTCGTGGACGACGGATGACCGACCTCCTCGACCTCCCCCTCCCCGACGTCGCGTCCGCCGTTCAGCGCGGGGAGACGACGGCCGAAGCCGTGACGCTCGCGAGCCTCGCTCGAATCGAGCGAGACGCCGACCTCGGCGCGTTCCTCCACGTCGCGAAGGACGCGGCCGTCGCCGCCGCGCGTCAGGTGGACGAGAAGCGAAGGCGCGGCGAGCCGCTAGGGAAGCTCGCCGGCGTCCCCATCGGGATCAAGGACGCCCTCTGCACGAAGGACGCGCCCACGACGTGCGCGTCGAAGATCCTCGTCCGGAAGCGTCCGGGCGCGGCTCCCGATCCCGCCGACGGGTTCCGCCCGCCCTACGATGCCACGGTCGTCGCGCGACTCCGCGCGGCCGACGCCGTCCTCGTCGGCAAGACGAACATGGACGAGTTCGCGATGGGCTCGTCCAACGAGAACAGCGCGTTCGGGAACGTCCGGAACCCCTGGGATCGCTCGCGAACCCCCGGTGGTTCCAGCGGCGGGAGCGCGGCGTGCGTCGCCGCGCGGCTCGTTTCCGGGTCTCTCGGCAGCGACACGGGCGGGTCGATCCGTCAGCCCGCGGGGCTCACGGGCATCGTGGGCGTGAAGCCCACGTACGGGCGCGTCTCTCGCTACGGCCTCGTCGCGTTCGCCTCCAGCCTGGATCAGGTCGGGCCGTTCGCCGCGGACGCCCGCTCGGCCGCACGCATCCTGGAGGTGATCGCCGGGCACGACCCCCGGGACTCGACGTCGTCCGACCTTCCCGTCGGCGCCTACGAAGCCGCGTGCGACCGTCCCCTCGAGAAGCTCCGCGTCGGCGTCCCGGAGGAGTACTTCGCGGAGGGCCTCGACGCCGACGTCTCGGCCAGCGTGCGGGCGGCGATCGACGCCCTCGCCGCCGAGGGCGCGTCCCTCACGAAGGTCTCGATGCCGCACACCCGGTACGGCCTCGCGACGTACTACATCGTCGCGACGGCGGAGGCGTCGAGCAACCTCGCGCGGTTCGACGGCGTTCGCTTCGGGCTTCGCGAAGAAGCCGCGGGGGCGGATCTCCAGCAGATGTACGCCGCCACGCGCGGAGCCGGCTTCGGGCCCGAGGTGAAGCGGCGGATCATGCTCGGCACGTACGCGCTCGCCGCCGGGTACTACGACGCCTACTACAAGAAAGCGCAGCAGGTCCGGACCCTCATCAAGCAGGACTTCGACCGCGCCTTTTCGAACGTGGACGTGCTCCTCACGCCGATCAGCCCGACGCCCGCGTTCGAGCTCGGAGAGAAGACCGAGGATCCGGTGACGATGTACCTCTCGGACGTCTACACGCTTCCGGCGAGCCTCGCGGGCGTGTGCGCGCTGTCGGTGCCCTGCGCCGCCACGCCGGCCCGCGCCGATCGGCCGGAGCTGCCCGTCGGGCTCCAGGTCATCGCGCCGGCGTTCGCGGAAGAGCGTCTCTTCCAGGTCGCGGCGGCCTGGGAGCGCCTCTCGCCGTTTCGCGGCCGGGCTCCGGCGCGCGCGTCGTGACCGCGCCGGGCGTCGTCACCACCGTCGCCGGGCCCGAGCACGCCTCCGCGCTCGCCGCGCTGTTCGAACGGGCGGACGTCCCGTGTCACTGCCGCTACTACCACTTCGAGGGCAACGCGAACGCTTGGCTCGACCGCTGCTTTCATCACGTCGCGGAGAACCGGGACGAGATGGCGCGCGGACTCGCGGCGCACTCGGAGGACACGCTCGGCGTGATCGCGCTCTCCGGAGAGGCCGTGATCGGCTGGCTCAAGATCACCTGGGCGAGCGCCGTCCCGAGACTGTACGCGCAGCGCCTGTACAAGAACCTCCCGTGCTTCTCCGGCCCCCGCGATCGCGTGATGGCGATCGGATGCACGCTGGTGGACCCGGCGCGTCGCGGCGAAGGCGTGCACCACGCGCTCCTCGACGAAGCGCTCCGCCTCGCGCGAGCGCGCGGCGCGACGGCCGTCGAAGCCTTTCCGCGACGCGCGGAGGGTCTCCGCGACGCGGAGGTGTGGACGGGACCGCTGTCGGCGTTTCTCGCCCGCGGGTTCGAGATCGTGAACGACTTCGCCCCGTATCCGGTGCTCCGGAAGGTCGTGGAGACGCCGTAGAACGGACCTCGACGGAGAACCGGCACTCGCCCTAAGGTGCGAGACTTCATGCGGGTTTCGGAGCGCACCGTGGCGGGCCTGCTCTTCGGGTCCGGACTCTCCGCGCTCGTGTATCAGACGGCGTGGCAGCGGATGCTCCGGCTCGTGTTCGGCGCGTCGACGTCGGCCTCCGCGGCGGTGCTCGCGGTCTTCCTCGGGGGACTCGGCGTGGGCGGAGTGCTCCTCGGGGGGCGAGTCGAGCGATCCGCTCGCCCGCTCGCGTTCTACGGAAACCTGGAGCTCGGGGTCGCGCTCACGGCGGCGGTCTCGCCGCTCTCCGTGCTGCTCCTCGGCAAACCGTACCTCGCCCTCGGCGGGTCGGAGGGGCTCGGTCCGGCCATTGCCACCGTGCTCCGCCTGGTCATCGCCATGGTCGCGATCGGGCCCTCGGTCGTCCTGATGGGAGGCACCCTGCCCGCCGCGGCGCGCGCGGTGACGTCGACCCGCGACGCCGCGCGCGCGTCGCTCTCGCTGCTCTACGCGGCGAACACCCTCGGAGCCGTCGTGGGGGCGCTCCTCGGCACGTTCGTGCTCTTCGAGATCCTCGGGACGCGGCTCTCCCTGTTCTCCGCCGCCCTCCTGAACGGGCTCGTCGCGCTCGTCGCGCGCTCGATGGGAAGGAGCGCGGAGGAGATCCCCCCGGGCGAGGCAGCGACGGGCTCCCTTCCGTCCTCGCGGGGGTCCGGCGCCGTCGCGTACGCGGTCGCGTTCGGCGTGGGCTTCGCGTTCCTGCTCCTCGAGATCGTCTGGTACCGCCTGCTCGCGCCCGTGCTGGGCGGCTCGGCGTACACCTTCGGGCTCGTGCTCGCGACGGCGCTCGCCGGCATCGGCCTCGGTGGATGGCTCTATTCGCGCCGGAGCGAGGACCGCCGCGCCACGCTGCCGGAACTCGCCACCGTGACGATCCTCGAAGGGGTCCTGGTGGCGCTCCCCCTCGCGCTCGGGGATCGCATCGCCCTCTATGCCGCGATGACACGGCCGATGGCAAACCTCGGTTTCGCCTGGCTGGTCGCATCCTGGGCGTCCGTGACGCTGCTCGTGGTGTTCCCGGCGTCGCTCGTCTCCGGGTACCAGTTCCCGCTGCTCTTCGCCCTGCTCGGGGAAGGACGGAAGAACGTCGCGCGGGAGGTCGGACGCGTCTATGCGTGGAACACGGGAGGCGCGATCGTCGGATCGCTCCTCGGTGGATTCGTCCTCTTGCCGCGGCTCTCCGCCGTCGGTGCCTTCCGGCTCGTCGCGCTCACGTTGCTGTCGCTCGGGCTCGTCTCCGGAGGGGCCGCCCTGTCCCGGGGAGGACTCCGCACCCTTCCGCGCCTCGCGACCGCGCTCGGGCTGGCCGCGCTGTGCGGCTTCTTCGCGACGAGAACCGGACCGACCGCGATCTGGCGACACGAACCGATCGGCGCGGGCCGCGCGCACCCGCCGACGGACGGCAGGAACGGGCTCCGGGCCTGGATGCTCCGCGAGCGGGCGAGCATCGTGTGGCAGGCGGACGGGGTGGAGACCGCCGTGGCGCTGAAGAAGGCGGACCAGCTCGCCTTCGTGGTGGACGGCAAGACGGACGGCGCCGTCTTCGAAGATCGCGCCACGCAGGCGACCGCGGGCCTGATGGGAGCGCTGGTTCACCCGAACCCGAAGCGCGCGTTCGTGATCGGCCTCGGTACGGGCATGAGCGCGGGCTGGCTCGCGGCGGTCCCCGGGATGGAACGAGTGGACGTCGCGGAGCTCGAACCGAGCATCCTCGAGATCGCGCGGGCGGCGCGAGCGGCGAATCTGGACGTCCTTCGAAGAAGGAACGTGCAGATTCATCTCGGGGACGGCCGCGAGCTCCTGCTCGCCTCCCGGGCTCGCTACGACCTCATCGTGAGCGAGCCGAGCAACCCGTATCGCGCGGGCATCTCCGCCCTGTACACCGCCGAGTTCTACGACGCCGTGCGCACCCACCTGAACGAGTCCGGCGTGTTCGTCCAGTGGGTGCAGGGCTACGAAATCGACGCCGAGACGATGCGCACGATCATCCGCACGCTTCGTTCCGTGTTCGGGGACGTGGAGGCATGGCAGACGGAGTACGGCGACGTGCTGTTTCTCTCCGCGGAGAAAGCGCGCGTCCTCTCCGTGAAGCGCCTCGCCCGCCTGGTGGACACCGAACCCTACCGTTCGGCGCTGGTCCGGACCATGCTGGTGTCGGACGTGGAAGGCTTCCTCTCCCACTTCGTCGCGAACGACGCGCTCCTCCGCCGCGTGAGCGAGCTGCCTGGCGTCGCCGTCAACACGGACGACGAAGACGGCCTGGACTACGCCTTCGCGCGCGCCGCCGGCACCGCGGACCACGAGCTGCCCCTCAGCCTGCTCCGGCGAGCCCAGACGGACGGGATGGACCGCCCCGCCGTGGACGGAGACGTGGACTGGGCTCGAGTGCAGGAACTGAGGCCGAGGATCTGGCTCGCCGGCGGCGGCGACACGCCGAGGCTCCCCCAGGCGGACCGCGAGGCGGACGCCCGGGTGGCCGCCATCACTCTCGGTTGCCGCGGGCGCGCGGCAGAGGGGGCACGCGCGTGGGCCGGGCAGACGCGGGAGCCGCGGGACGACCTCGAGCGCTTCGTGGTCGGCGCGGGGCGCGCGGACGCGGGATCGGCGGAGGCCGAGGCGTACGCCGCGGCGCTGTCGGCACGCGGGCTGGTCGCGGAGGCCGAGCTCCTTCGGACCCGCCTCGCGCTGCACGGCGCCGACTCCGGCGCGGCGAAGGCGGCCGCCACCCGCGCCATCGAGGCGATGCGCGTCACGCCATTGCCGCTCTGCAGCGCGGGCCGACAGATCCTCTCCCTGGTGCGCGCGGCCTTTGCCGGCACCGCGGACGGCGCGAAGGAGGGCGCTCTCTTGCTCCTCGCGCCGTTCGCCGCGAGCGCGCTGGACGCGGAGCGCTCCGAGCTCGCGGTCGCCCTCGCGACGCGGGCCGGCGACGCGGCGCTCTGCGTCCGCGCGCTCGGGGAGCAGGTCGAACACCCGCGCTGGGACGAAGAGCACCTCCGGACCCGCCTTCGCTGCCTCGCCGCCGCGAAGCATCCGCTCGCGGAGCGCGCCCTGACGGACCTCGCGGCGTTCTTCCAGGATACGTCCGGCACCTTCGAGGAGCGGCGATGAGCCGAGCCCTGCGTCGCCCGGCTCTCGTCGCCGTCGTCGGCCTCTCGGCGGTTCTGTGGGCGGGCGCGTGCAAGCCGAGGAGGCCCCCTCCCGCGGCGACCGCCCCCGCGTCCGCGACGGCGTCTGCCGGCCCGGTCCCCGGGTTCCCCACCGTCCCGCTCCTCGAGAAGCCGACGTGGAAGACGTACGACCGCGCGCAGGATCTGGGCGTCCCCGCGGGCTGTCGCCTCCTGCTGCCGGTGAAGAGCACCCCGCTCCCCGCCGGGACCGTCCGCTTCATCGCACCGCCCGAGACGACCTCGGAGCTCTACGTCGCGGTCGACGCGGACGGGGACGGCATCGTGGATCGGAGCGGCGTGCTCGACGGCGCCGGAGCCGTCGGGCACGCGCTCCCCTGGTCGAAGATCGACGCGCCGCCGATCATCGTCCACGGCCCCGCGGGCTACCTCGCGCTCGACACGGAGGACACGGGACGCGGCGCGCGACGCCTGATGCTCTGGCGAGAGCTCGGTAGCGTGGAGCCGGTCGTCGAAGGGGACGCGCTCGAGGTCGTGGACGCTCGCTGCGACGGGACGCGCTGCGCGGTCCTGACGACGCTCGCGTCCGCATCCGCCGGTCCCGGGGCCACGCTCCTCGTCGGCGAGGCGACGACGCCGCCCGCGACGTGGGCCCGCACCGATCTCCCCGCGGAAGACGCGCGCTGGGCACCGCTCTCCATCGTCCGGATGAACGGCACGGATCTCACCGTCGCCGCTCTGTCGGAGAAGAACCTCGGCGTGTTCGAGGTTCACGCGGGGACGGTGTCTCCGTCCACCCGGATTGCCGCGCCGTTCGGCGCCTACGACGTCGTGGTGGGCGCCCGTCCATTCGCGGTCGCGCCGGGCGAGAGCCTCGAGGGCGGCTGTCGGAAGGACGGCTTTCCGCTGCACATCCTCCGCGCCGGGGCGGACCCGCTCGTGATCGACGGGCAGGTCCCTCCGGTGAACGTCCTCACGCGCGGGCTCTCCTCGGGATTCCTGGTCGGCTGGCTCGCGCCGGTGAGCTGTCGCCACGACGCGCGACAGTTCGTGCGGGCGTTTCTCGTCGGCCCCGACGGCACCCCCCGGAGCTCCACCATGGCCGTCGCGGACGCGACCGGCTTCGCCCTCTCCACGCGCGGAGACGAGGTCGATCTCTGGCTCGCCATCGGCAAGGAGCTCGTGTGGTCGAAGGCCCGCTGCGCGCTCCCCGCCCCCGGGTGAAGCCCCGGTCCTCCGCATTTTTCGTCACCGGCCGCCCTGCCTCGCGGTTACCGTCCGTCCCGTCATGGGAGAAGGAGAGACGCTCACCGTCGGCAAGCGCGCCCGCGTCGTCGCGGTGACCGGAGCGGCGTCCTTCCTCGGGCGGAACCTCGTCGGCTTTCTGGAAGAGGACCCCGGGGTGCGCCGGATCGTCTCCGTCGACGTGGAGGCGCCGAGGAGCGCCGGCCAGAAGACGCGGGTCTACGACGTCGACCTCACTCAGCCCGCCGCGGAAGATCGCGTCGGCGAGCTCTTCGCGGCGGAGGCCGTGGACACCGTCGTGCACCTCGCGTTCCTCTCCTCGCCGTCCCACGCGACGGCCTGGGCGCACGAGCTCGAGAGCGTCGGGACCATGCACGTCCTGAACGCCTGCCGGCGCGCGCACGTTCGGAAGATCGTGCTCCGGAGCCAGACCTTGCTCTACGGAGCCCACCCGACGAACCCGAACTTCCTGACGGAGACCCACCCGCTCCGCGCCCGACAGGGCGAGCCGTACCTGGGAGACAAGATCGAGGCCGAGCGGGAGGTCCTCTCCTACGCGGATCCCGAGAAAGGGCGCACGGTGACGGTCCTCCGGACGGCGCATGTGCTCGGGCCCACGGTCCAGAGCTACCTGACGCGGTATCTCAGCCGTCGAGTCGTGCCCACGGTGCTCGGGTTCGATCCGTTGATCCAGCTCCTCCACGAGGCGGACGCCGTCGCGGCGTTCAAGATCGCCGTCGATCGCGACGTGCCGGGGATCTTCAACATCGTCGGAGACGGCGTGCTGCCGCTCTCGACGGTCGTGAAGCTCGCGGGGCGGCTCGCCCTGCCCCTTCCCCGGGCCGCGCTCTCGCCCATCGTCTCCGCGCTGTGGTTCGGGCAGCTCGCGGAAGCGCCGGCGACGTTCCTCGACTACCTCCAGTATCTCTGCGTCGCGGACGGAGACCGGGCGAGGCGCATCCTCGGATTTTCTCCGGCGTACACGACGCGCGAGGCGCTCCTCGATTTCGCGAGCGCTCAGCACCTCCGCGACGCGCGCCTCCTCGCGGAGGCCGCGTGACGGCCGGCGGCAAACCCCCGCGGCGCCCCTCCGCGAAACCCAGGCCGAAGTCGCGGGGCGAGCACGGGCGACGAAAGCGTTCCAAGGCGAGCGCGGGAAAGCCGCAGTCGCCTTCGGAGAGAATCGCGCGCCCGAAGCCCACGACCCCGTCACCGGAAGAGCCGATCACCGAGAGACGTCGCGAGCGGCCGCGCACCCTGCCCGCCCCGGGCGCCGAGCCCGCCCTGGAAACGCCGGCGGTCACCGCGCCGGCCGAGCCGCCCCGATCGGAGGCCCCGCCGCGGATCCCGCCCCCGAGCGCGCCGCCGCGGAGCTCGCCCCCGAGCGCGCCGCCGCGGAGCTCGCCCGCCGCGTCCGAGCTCCGCGCGCTCGAGGAACGTCTCTCGCGCGCCACGCGCACGGAGGACGCCGAGGACGAGTCGCCGCCGTCGATTCGCGAACAGGTGAGCTCGGCGGCGCGAGAGGTCGTGGACCGCATCGCGGCGCCGGTGTCCCGCGTCGAGGAAGCGAACGTCGTGGACGCCGTCCGCGATCTCCTCTCGAGCGACTACTACCTGCGTCAGTGGGGCCGCCTCGGCATGCGGAACCGCTCCGAGGAGGTCGACGACTTCGGATTCGATCCCGTGTACGAGGCCCGCCTCCGGCCGCTCGGCGACTTCCTCTACGAGCGGTACTTCCGGGTTCGCACGGAGGGCATCGAGAACGTGCCGACGACGGGCCGATGCCTGGTGGTGGCGAACCACTCGGGCACGCTGCCTCTGGACGGGTTCATGTTGCGCACGGCAGTGCGGCGGGAGCTTCCCGCGGCCCGTGAGCTTCGCTGGCTGGCGGAAGACTACGTGTGGCACCTGCCCTTCGTCGGCGCGTTCATGAGCCGCGTCGGGGGAGTCCGCGCCTGCCAGGAAAACGCCGAACGCCTGCTCTCGAAGGAGAGCCTCGTCGCCGTCTTCCCCGAGGGAGTGAAGGGGATCGGGAAGCTCTACCGCGATCGGTACAAGCTCCAGCGGTTCGGTCGCGGCGGGTTCGTGAGGCTCGCGCTCCGCACGCGGACGCCGCTCGTGCCCTGCGCGGTGGTCGGCGCGGAAGAAGCGAGCCCGATGCTCCACCGCGACGAGCGCATCTCGAAACTCCTCGGGCTTCCCTACCTGCCCGTCACGCCCACGTTCCCGTTCCTCGGACCGCTCGGACTCGTCCCGGCGCCCACGAAGTGGACCATCCGCTTCGGCGCCCCCATCCGTTTCGACGACCTGGAAGTGGGCACGGACTCGGATCCCGTCGTCGTCGGACGCCTCGCCGAGCAGGTCCGGAAGGACATCCAGGGCCTGCTCGACGGCGCGCTCGCCTCGCGAAAGAGCGTCTGGTTCGGGTGACTCCGCACGGCGTCCTCGTGGTGGACAAACCGCGCGGCCCGACGAGCCACGACGTGGTGTCGGCGGCGCGCCGCGCCCTGCATACCCGGGAGATCGGTCACGCCGGCACGCTGGATCCGATGGCGTCGGGCGTGCTCGTCCTCCTCGTCGGAGAAGCGACGAAGCTCTCCTCCTACCTCGCGCTCGACGAAAAGACCTACGTCGCGACCGTCACCTTCGGAGTCGGCACCGCGACCCTCGACGCGGAAGGCGAGGTCACCGAACGAAGCCCGACTCCGCCGCTGCTCACGGATGCAGCCCTCGCCCGGGCGCTCGACGAGGAGCTCGCGCGCACGCTCCAGGTGCCGCCCGCGTTCTCGGCGATCTCCGTCGGCGGACGACGCGCCCATCGCATGGCCCGGCGAGGCGAGGCTCCGGACCTCCCGCCCCGACCGGTGACGCTCCGCGCCGCCCGGCTCCTCGGGCGAACCGCGGATACGGCGACGTTCGAGCTCCACGTGTCGAAGGGCTACTACGTCCGCTCGTTCGCCCGGGACCTCGGGGCGACGCTCGGCGTCGCGGCGCATCTCTCGGCGCTCGAACGACGGGCGAGCGGTCCGTACACGCTCGCCGACGCCGTCCCGCACCCGCTCCCCCCGGAGCCCAGGATGCTCTCCCTTTCGGACGCGGCGTGTCGGGCGCTCCCCTCGGTCCGGCTCCTTCCGGACGGGCTCGTCCGCTGCCGGCACGGGAAGCAGCTCACGGTCGCCGACTTCGAGAGCGCCCCTCCGGGCGGCGTGTCCGCGTTCCTGACCCCGGGTGGAGGCCTCGCCGCCATCGGTGAACCGGACGGCGAGGGCGGATTCCGCGTCCGGCGCGGGTTTCATGACGACCTGTAATCATCCGTAAACACTCGTGAATCGAGCCGGACTCCGAAGAGGCTCCCTGAAGCGCCGCCCGTTGCGCTAGGAACGGTGTCCCCCTACGCTCGGCAGATACACACGAGCGGGCGGAAGTTACGGTGGATCCAAGTAGTCCCCCAGCGGTAGGCGCACAGGCGCTCCTCGCGTTCGTCCCGGCGCTGTTCGCGGCACTGTTTGCGACGGCGAGCGCGATCACCTCGGCCGTGCCGGATGCTCGAAAGGTCGCTATCCGCGAGCAGTTGACCGGCGCGTCGCAGGCTGCCCTCGACCGGTACCTCCTGGATCCGGCGACCGTCGAGTCCCGGTGGCTCGTCCTCCGGGTCCTCGGCCTCGGCGCCTGCGCCATCATCGTGGACCGAGGCTTCCCCCCGACGCTCGGCACCGTGAAGCATGGCCTCGCGCTCCTCGCCGTCCTCTTCGTGTACGGGACGCCTGCCTACCTCGGGATGGTGCTCGCCCGCCGCGCCGCGGAGGAGACGCTCCCGTACGCGCTCCGCGCCCTCCGGCCGTTCGAGCTCCTGATCTCGCCGCTCGCGCTCCCGCTCCGGTACCTCGGGACGGTCGTGTCGGGCAACGTGCGGCACTCGCGCCTGCCGAGCGCGAGCCTCGCCGAGTCGGAAGTCTCCATCCTCGTGACGGAGGGAGAGCAGAGCGGCGCCCTCGGTCACGAGCCGGCCGAGATGATCCGGAACGTGCTGGATTTCGGAGACCTGAAGGCGGGCGACGTCATGATTCCGCGAACCCAGGTCGCCGCGATCGACCTCGCGATGGGAGCGGACGAGCTCCTCAAGTTCGTCGCGGACGGCGCGCACTCCAGGTACCCCGTGTACCGCGAGCGCATCGACAACATCGTCGGCATCCTGCACGTGAAGGATCTCATCAATCACGCGGCCCGGGCCGATCTCCGGACGGTCCGCGTGTCGGACGTCATGCGGACGCCCGTGGTCTTCGTCCCCGAGACGCAGACGGCCTCGAGCCTCCTGAAGGACATGCGCGCCGGCCGCCGCCACCACATGGCGATCATCATCGACGAGTTCGGCGGCATGAGCGGCGTGGTCACGCTCGAGGACGTCATCGAGGAGATCGTCGGGGACATCCGCGACGAGCACGACACGGACGAGCCCCCCATCGTGGACCTCGGGAACGGCCGGCTCATGGTGGACGCAGGCGTCCCCATCGGGGACCTCAGCCGGTACCTCGGCGTCGCGCTGCCCGAGGACGGGGACTACAACTCGCTCGGCGGCTTCCTCGTCGAGCGCCTGGGTCAGGTGCCGAGCGTCGGCGCGACGGTCTCGGACTACGGGCTCGACTTCGTCATCCGCGACGCGGACGACCGCAAGGTGAGCAAGGTCGAGATCATCCGCACGTCGCAGACGCCGGGGCCCGGTCCCGAGTCCCTGCCCCCGATGAGCCCCCGGCGCTCCGCGGCCTGATCAGCCGGTGCCGATCTTCTTCAGCTGCGCGACGACGGTCTCTCCCATCTGGAGGAAGCCGTCCTTCTCTTGCCCAGGGGTCTGATCCCCCTTGAGCACCGTCTGCATCTCCTGGAGCTCCGACCGGAGCCGGACGATCGTCGTGGAGGGGCACACCATGGACTCCGTCGCCGGGTTCACCGGCAACCACTGCGGATCTCCCGAGGAGATGTCACCGCTCTTGTAGCGTTTGACGCTCCCCGAGTCCTTCCCCTTCACGACGGTGATCTCGGCGGGCCACTCGTAGTCCTTCTCCTTGCCGTCCTTGTCCTTCACCTTGGCGGTGCTCTTCACGAGGAACGGGGAGGTCACGGGCTGCATGTTCATCCACGGCCCGCCGGGGCCGCTCTCGAGCCACACGGCCCAGCGCACCTTCGGGTCCGTCTTCTGCGTGAGGACGTCCTGGAGGGCGGCCTTGCTGCCACTGAGAAGGCTCTGGATCTTCTCTTTCTGGTCGTTCGCCTTCTGGGCGGTGTTCGCGTACGTGATGATGGTGGAGACGAGCGACTTCGGGAACCGTCCGAGGCTCTTGTCCAGGTGGGTGCCGTCGAACGGGATGTTGATCCCGCCGAGCTTGCTGATCTCCTCGTCGGGGTACTCGTTCTTGCTGAGACGCTCGGAAGCCTTCGCGAGGACGGAGTTGAGGTCGTCCGCGACCTTGTCCGCGGCCTCGATGTCCTTGATGAGCGTCTTCGCGCCTTCGAGGGCGGCGTTCGCGCCCTTGTTCGCTTCGGCGCGGCCGCCCCAGGCGAAGCCGATGCCCATCGTGATGACGCCGATGACGGCGGAGATCATGTAGCCGCGCTTCTTCTGCTTGGCCTGCTCGGCGACGACCTCCTCGCTCATCTCCACCTTGATCGCCTGCGGCTCGACGCGGGGCGGGGGCGGAGGGGGCGCGGACGGGGACGCGGCCGCGTACGGATGCCCGGGCGGGGGCGGCTGCGAGGCGGAGCGGAACCCCCCGCCGGCCATGGCGGGGGGCTTCGGGATGCCGACCGGCGGGGGGATCGCGGGGCCCGTGGGGGCCGCGACCGTCTTCTTCCCGAGACGGGCCTTCAGGTCGATCTTGGGCTTCTTCTGGTCGGACATCGAGTCTCCTCGGAGGCGCTTTTCTCGCCGGAATCGCAGCGGAACGCCGGATCGGCGGGGGGCGCCAAAGTACCCGCCTGCCCCGACTTCGGCAAGATTGATTTCGACGGAGGCGGAAAGGCCGAGCTCCCCGGCGCGCTCAGGCCGCGAGCGTGGTCAGGTACCGGTCGAGCGCGATGCGGTCGTCGGTGTGGAGCGAGACGAACCGAACGGCCTCGCGGCGATGGGAGCCCCCGGCGCGGACCTTCCTCCCCCACACCCAGAGCGAGCGGTCTTCGCCCGGAAGCCGGAGTTCGATCGGGAAGGACTCGTGGCGCGTCTCGGGCTCGGTGAACACGTCGAAGAGGATGCCGGTCCGGGAGATGTCGACGGCGCGGCAAAGGTAGGGGTGACCATCCAGGAATTTGTTGAAAAACACGTCGATCCCGTGCCGGAGCTCGGTCCGGCGCTCTTCGGATTTCTTCATGTCGAAAGCGTACCGAGGGGCCGAGCGGCGTTGGAAGTTCTCTGAGTCCGCACGCGTTGACGCCGGGGTCGGGAGCGTGGAAACGTCGCTTCCCCCACATGGCGCGGACGAAGGTCGTCGTGGTCGACAACTACGACTCGTTCACGTGGAACCTCGTCCAGTACCTCGAAGAGCTCGGAGCGAGCTGCGACGTCCGGCGAAACGACGAGACGACGGCCGAAGAGGTCCTCCGGTCGATGCCGCGAGGCGTCGTGATATCGCCGGGCCCGGGGACGCCCGAGGACGCGGGCGTGACCCTGGACGTGATCCGGGACGCCGGCGGACGCGTGCCGCTCCTCGGCGTCTGCCTCGGGCACCAGGCGATCGGGCTTCATTTCGGCGCGGACGTCCGCCGTGCCGCGCACCCCGTGCACGGCCGGGCGTCGCCGGTCTCGCACGACGGGCGAGGCGTCTTCGCGGGCCTCTCGTCACCGCTGGTCTGCGGGAGGTACCATTCGCTCGCCCTCGACCCCGGGAGCCTGCCGGCGGAGCTGGTCCGCACGGCCGTCTCCGAGGACGGAGAGATCATGGGGATCCGCCACGCCGAGCTTCCGATCGAGGGGATCCAGTTTCACCCGGAATCCATCCTGAGCGAGCAAGGCCACGCCCTCCTGGAGAATTGGCTGTCCACCCTATGACCCCCTCCCCGAGCCCGAAGTTCCCCGACGTCTTTGCGGAGCTCCTCGCCGGGCGCGCCGCGTCGCCCGCCACCGTGCGGCGTGTCTTCGACGCGATCCTCGCCGGCGAGTGGACCCCCGTGCAGATCGCCGGCTTCCTGACGGCTCTCCGGTTCCTCGGGGAGACGGCCGAAACGGTCGCGGCCGGCGCCGCGGCGCTTCGAGCCGCGATGGTCCCGGTCGAGCACGGCCTGCCGCGCGTCGTGGACACGTGCGGCACCGGCGGAGATGGCCTCGGCACGCTGAACATCTCGACGGGCGCGGCGATCCTCGTCGCTTCGCTCGGCATCCCCGTCGCGAAGCACGGCAATCGGGCCGCTTCCAGCAAGTCCGGCAGCGCCGACGTGCTCGAGGCCCTCGGCGTCGCGATCGACCTGCCGGCGCCGCTCTCCGCGGAGCTCCTCCGAGAGGTCGGCATCGCGTTCCTCCTCGCCCCCGTGCACCATCCGGCGATGCGACATGCGGGCGTCGCCAGGAAGGAGCTCGGTGTTCGCACGATCTTCAACCTCCTCGGCCCCCTCGCGAACCCCGCGGGCGCGAAGTTCCAGCTCGTCGGCGCGCCCGACGAAACGCTCCGCCCGATCCTCGCGAAGACGCTCGCGGCGCTCGGCACGGAACGCGCGTGGGTCGTCCGGGGCGACAACGGCCTCGACGAGATGAACCCGGCGGGACCGACCCGCGTCGCGATCGTCTCCTCCGGCGAGGTGAAGGAGACGACGATGACGCCGGCGGATTTCGGGCTGGAGGCCATCCCGCTCGACGCGATCCGCGGCGGGGATCCCGCCGAGAACGCCGCGGTCCTCGAGCGGGTGCTCGGCGGCGAGGCCCACCCGTCGGTGAACGCCTTCCTCCTGAACGCCGCCGCCGCCGTGGCGATCGCGGAAGACGTTCCTCCGAAGGCCGCGACCGAGCGAGTCCGGGCGGCGATCTCGTCGGGTGCCGCGCGGCGGACGCTGGAGCGGTTCCGGGAGGCCTCCCAGGCCAAGAAGAAGGCCGCGGCCGGCGCCGCCCGCTAGACTCGGGGGGTGCACCTCGAGGCGGCCATCGACGCCTACCTGTCGCACCTGCGAGTCGAGCGCGGGCTCCGGGAAAACACGCTTTCGGCGTACGGGACCGACCTCGTCCGGTTCGCGACATTCGCCGCCGAGCGCGGCGTCCGAACGGCGGCAGACGTCGACCTCGGCGTCGTGAGCGCGTACCTCGGCGAGCTCGCGAACGGCGGCCTCGGGGCGCGGTCGACGGCTCGTCACCTGTCCGCGCTCCGGGGTTGTTTCCGCTTCCTCGTGCGCGAGGGCGAGCTGAAGAGCGACCCGACGGCGCTCGCGGCGCGGCCCCGCCTCGGGCGGCGGCTCCCCCGGACCCTGACGGAGGACGACGTGCTCCGGCTCCTCCGCGCCCCCGACGTCACGACGCTTCGCGGGCTCAGAGATCGCGCCATGCTGAGCCTCGCGTACGCCGCGGGCCTGCGCGTCACCGAGCTCGTCTCGCTCCGGGTGGGCGACGTGGATCGCCGGCGCGGGGTCGTATCGGCCTTCGGCAAGGGCGAGAAGCGCCGGCTCGTCCCGCTGGGCGCGGTCGCGCTCCGACACCTGGAGGAATACCGCGAAGCGCTCGCTGCGAACCCGAAGAAGCAGGCCGTGGCCGACCGGAGCCCGCTCCTCTTCCCCACCCCGCGGGGCAAGCCGCTCACGCGCCAGGCATTCTGGAAGATCGTCCGGCGCTACGCGCTCGCGGTCGGAGTCGCCGGGGCGATGCACCCGCACCGGCTCCGGCATTCCTTCGCCACGCACCTCCTCGCTCACGGCGCCGATCTCCGGAGCGTGCAGGCGATGCTCGGACACGCCGACGTCGCGACGACGGAGATCTACACTCACGTGACCGAGGGCCACGTGAGCCGGACGTACCGCAAGTCCCACCCGCGCGCCCGCGCCTGAATCGCCCCCACGCCGTTCCGAGGGCGGAATCGCGAGTTGCGCCCTCCGGCCCCGTGGGGCTAGTTAACGCGAAGTGCCATTCTCGGTCCACGAGCCCACCGCGACGGAGACCCCCCTGGTCGTGGAGGTTCCCCACGCGGGCGTCCTCGTGGATCCCGAGTCCCTCGCGACGCTCGCGGCTCCCGCGCGCTCCATCGGGCTCGACGCCGATCTCTACGTGGACGAGCTCTACGCGAACGCGCCCGCCCTCGGCGCGACGCTCCTCGTCGCTCACGCGAGCCGCTACGTGTGCGACCTGAACCGGGCGGAGGCCGACGTGGACGGACTCGCCGTCGAGGGGGGCACCGCCCGCTCGGCGCCGCACGGGCTCGTCTGGCGCTCCACGACGGAGAGTCAACCTTCGCTCACGGGCCCGCTTCCGAGGCACGAGCTCGAGCGGCGCCTCGAACTCGTCTATCGCCCGTATCATCGGACGCTCGCCGGTCTCCTCCAGCGAAAGCGAGAAATGTTCGGGTTCGCGGTGATCCTCTGCGCGCACTCGATGCCGAGCCTCGGTCGCATCGGGCACGTGGACGCGGGGCGCGAGCGCGCCGACGTCGTGCCCGGCAGTCGCGGCCGGACCTCCGCAGCGAGCGTGGTCATAGACACCCCCGACGTCCTCGCGCGAGAGAGCGGGCTCCGCGTCGCTCACGACGACCCGTACCGGGGCGGCTACTCGACGGCGCACTACGGGCGCCCCGACGCCGGCTACCACGCGATTCAAGTGGAGCTGTCCCGAAGGCTGTACATGGACGAGCGCACGCTCACCAAAAAAGACAATGGTTTCAGCCGGATGAAAAGCTTTTGCGATGCCCTGGTGGCGCGCCTCGGCGCCCTTCGGCTAGGATGACTTCCGTCCGTAACTCAATGGCGATGGCTCGAAGCAGCGTCGCGAGCAGCCCACCCGAATCGAGCGAGCCCGAGCGCCCGCCACCTCGGCTCGTCCTCGCGTCGGAGGCCCTTCGCGAGGACGTGGCGCCCAGGCATCCGGGCGCCAGACGGGGCCGTCTCGCTCTCCTCGGTACCGGTGCCGCCTTCGGGCTGGTCGCGGGTGCCGCGCACGCCCGGGTCCCGCTGTTCGGTAGCCAGGTCGGCGCGGTCTCGGCCGCGGCGTGCCTGTCGACCGTCGCGCTGGCGGCCCTCCCGCTCCGCTACACCGCGCGAGCGGTTGCAGCTTCGGTGCTCGGCGCGGCGCTCCTGGTCCTCGGGATGCTCGGCGTCGGGCCTGCGGGGGCGCTCGCGGATTCTGCGGCGGGCAGCCAGGCGCTTCCCCGGGCCCTCGCTCTCGGCCTCCTGCCGGGCGCGCTGCTCTTCCGGGCGCAGTACCGGGCCTACCGGCGCGCGCGCGGGATCCTCGCGCTCGCCGTCCTGCTCGCGGTGCCGTTCCTGGTCGAGCAGGTCGGGCTCGTGGTGGACGGCTCCACCCCGTTCCTGACGCGGGGCGGGGCCCTGCTCGACGTCGCCGCCGTGCTCTCCGGGCTCTTCGGGTTCATGGGGGAAGACACGACGGCCGGCGGCTCGGTCTGGGCCTGTCTCGTCCTGCTCGTCCTGCCCGCCGACATCGCGCTCGCGGCGCTGGATCGGGCTCACCACCACGCCCACGGGTCGGTGGCCTTCACTCACGGCCTTCTGGCGCAGGTGGCCGGCGCGCTCGGGACCCTCGGGGTGGCGACCGTCCTCGCCGTCGGCGCCTATCACGGCCTGTCCGCGCTCTTCGGGGCGGACGCCCGACGCGCCGCCAAGGCGCGGGCGAGAGAGGAATCTGCCGGGAAGAGTGTTCCGCCGAAGAGTCCGGCTTGAAGAGCCCCGGGTCCTCCGCTAGGGTCCACGCCCCGTCATGGCCAGAAGCGAAATCACCGGACAGCGGAAGCTCCACGCCCGCAACGTCTCGCACTCGAACATCAAGACTCACCGCTTTCAGCACGTGAACATCCAGAAGCGCCGCCTCTGGGTTCCGGAGCTCGGGCGCTACGTCACGCTGAACGTCACGACGGGCGACCTTCGCAGCATCACGAAGATCGGTCTTCTCGCGTACGCGAAGAAGCACGGCAAGAACATCGCCTGAGGGGAGCTTCGGCTCTCGACCGACGTCGGCTCGGCGTCCCGGAAAGCCCGGGGCCCCGAGCCGCTCGCGTTTGGTCTCAGCGGGGGACTTCGGCGCGTCGCCGCTCGGCGTCCCAGGTGATCCGGAGCTTCGCCTGCGCGAGCGCGGCCGGCGTGGGCGATGGCGCCGAGGACGCCGCGAGGACCTCGAGCGGGAGCCCGGCGTCGTCCACGCGAATGGCGATGGGCGCAGGGGAAAACAGCGGCTTGCCTGGCGCGACGCGGGAGACCCCGCGAAGCACGGGAACCGCGACCGGCGGGGCCTCGACCTCCAGCGCATCGACGGGCACGCCGCCGAGCACCCGACGATAGGCGAGCGCGGCGACGAGTCCGCGAACGTCGACGGCGCAGACCGACTGACCGATGCCGAGCGCCTCGGAGACGCCCCCACCCTCCGTCTCCATCGCCCAGGGAGCGATGACGAAGCGGCCCGCGTCGGTGGCGATCGTGGTCGCCGCGACGTCCACGTCGGCGATGGAGCGGAGGTCCGTGCTCGTGAGGACGCCGCCGGCGCTCTCCGACGCCGCGTGGAGCAACGCGCGGACGAACGTGGATTCGGTGATCGCGCCTGCGCCGACGGCCCGCACCCGTTCCATGAGCTCCGCCCGGCCCTCCGCCCCCGAGTCCCGCGCGCGTCTGATGGCGGAGCGTACGAGGCGGCTCGGCTTCGCCTGCTCGTCGTAGGCGAGCGCCACCATGACGGCCGTGAGCGCCGCCGGGACGGCCACCAGAGCGGCGTCCGGGATGGCGTCTCCTTCCTTGAACCCGCGGGGGCGCTTCGTCCCGAGCCCGGGCTGGCGGCATCGCCCGTCGAAGGCACGCGCGCCGATCCCCCCGCCCGCGGCGAGGAGCGTCACGGGCGACAGGAAGACGCCCGAGTGAGCGCCGGCTGCCGCGAGGAACCCCGCGGCCACGGCGCCGAGCGCCGAGCCGCCGGAGAGCAGCACGTCCTCGGCGGCCTCGGCGGCGATCGGATCGTCGGCGACGGACTGACTCCTCGCGACCACTACTCGTCCTCCGTCGTGAAGGCGGGTTCGTCCTCCGAGTCGACGTCGTCCTCGTCGTCGTCGGAGAAATCGTCGTCGGGCGGCGCCGCGAGCATGTCGCGGAGAACCTGCCGGACGCGGCCGGCACCGGCGCCCTCGACGACGACGTACGCTTCCCGGACGCCCTCGAGACGCTCCGCGACGCGCTCCGCGGCGGCGGCGCCGACGCGAGCGCCCGCGCCGAGCGCGCGGAGCCGCGTGTAGACGACCGGGCCGTCGTCCAGCCGATCCTCGCGGCCGAGATCCCGGACGAGCGCGAAGCCGAGCTCGCTCGCGCGGGCGATCGCCGTCTCGTCGCTCCAGACACCGCGGGGCTCCCACGCGATCCGCCGGCCGCCCTCGGAGAGCCGCGCCCCGAGCGCCTGGAGAGCCCGGAGCGAACGCGCGCTCGGAGTGACGACAGGCGGCGTCCTCAGAACCCACCACGCTGCTCCGAGCGACTCGGCGACGGACGCTGCATGGGCGAGCTGGGCTTCCGCACCCCCGGACGGCAGCTCCGCGACGGAGGGCGGCACCACGACGGAGAACACGAAGTCCTCCGGCACCGCGCGCTTCCACGCGAGGAGACCGGGACGCCGCGGATGCCGTCCTTGCTCGCCGGAGACCTCGAGGAGATTGAACGAGCGCGCGTAGCGCTCGATGTTCCCCTCGAGGGAGGCCCGGCCCACGTGGACGCGAGGAGAGTCTTTCGAGTAGCTCATGGTCAGCGGCGAATCGCCGCGCGACGGACGCCGCCCGCATAGCGCTCTAGCCGGAAAAATGAAACCACTGAGTAGGATCCCGGCGCACGAACTCTTCCAGCTCGCGGGTGGCCGTTCGAGCGGCTGAAACCACGCCCTCCGGGCCACCATTCCGCGGAACCCGTATTTCGGGACGTACAGTGACCTGGTAGCGGAAATACCCGAGCCGGCGGGTGAACACGGGAACGATCGGGGCGCCGCCCAGCATGGCGAGGTGGAACGGACCCCTCGGAACCAGGAAAGGGCCCCCGCAGAGCTCGGCCTCGACCGCGGATTCAGGGTGGGCCCGGTCGAGCTGCACGGCCACCACCCCCCCTCGCCGCAGGTGGCCGAGCAGCGGGAGGGCGTCGAACGCCGTCCGTCCGACGTGCGCGACCCGGATTCCGCTCCGGACGCGAACGCCGTCCGAGACGGCCCGCGCCCCGGCGTCGTCCTCGGCCGCCATGACGACGAGGACGTCGGCGGAGTAGTCGCGAGACAGGAAGCGCGCCGCGACGTCCCACGCGCCCGTGTGCGCCGTGACGAGGACGACCCCCTTGCCGGCGCGGATGGCGTGGTCCAGGTGCTCGCGGCCGTCCACGACCGGGACGGCGGAAGCCGCCTCGGGCCGCTCCCCGCCGAGCGACTCCGTGAAGCAGTGCGCGTACGCGACGAACGTCCGGAAGACGTCGGCTTCCTCGGCGAGGAACGGTCTTCGGCCGTGGAATCGTCTGAGGTTCTCGCGCACCCGCGCGCGGAGCTCCGGGAGCGCGAGCGCCCACGCGACGCCGAAGGCCGCCGGGCTGTACTCCACGAACCGCCGAGGGCCGAACCGGACGCCCGCGTACGCGGCCCTTCGCCAGGTCTCCCCGCGGACGTTCACTTGAGCGCGCCGAGCTTCCGCCGGACCGCGTCCTTGTCGACGGGGCCCTCGCCGGCGAGCGCGGCCTGGTAGGCCTTCTTCGCCTCCGCGGGCTCCTTCAGCGCGACGTGGACGTCCCCGAGGATCTCCCACGCGGCGGCGGACTTCGGGAAGTCCTCCGTCGCGCGGTCGGCGAACGCCTTCGCCGTCGTGAGCCGACCGCCCTCGAGGCATGCCCGCGACGCCGCGATCGGCGCGCTCGGGTCGACGCGCGAGAACCCGTAGGCTGCCTCGAAGGATTCGATGGCGAGATCGATGTCGCCCTTCATGGCGAGCGCCTTCGCCTCGGCGAGCTTCGCGGGCCCGAGGTTTCCGACGATGGCGAGCGCGGAGCGCGCCGCACGGAGCGCGAGATCGGGCTGTTTCCGCGCGATTTCCACCTCCCCGAGCGCTGCGAACCATTCCGCCTGCCGGGGCTCGGCGGCGACGGCGTCGTCGAGGAGCTTCTCCGCGCGATCCGGCTCTCCGAGCGCGAGCAGCACCTGGCCGAGACGGGCCTTGGCGCGGGCATCCGACGGCCGCACGGAGAGCGCATGCTCGAGCGCCCCCTTCGACTCGGCGCCGGGGGGAAGGACCTCGCCGTAGAGCACGAGGACGTCCGGGTCGTCGCCATCGACGCGCCTCGCGTCCGTGAGGAGCGCGGTCGCGTCCTTCGACTTGCCCTGCGCGATCAGAAGCTCCGCGAGGTAGCGCGGTGCGCTCGTGCGAGTCGCGTCCGACTTCAGCGCCTGCCGGAGCGCCGCTTCGGCTTCCTCGGGCTTACCGAGCTGAGAGAGCGCACGGCCCTTCGCGACGAGCCCGTCGTAGTGGCCGGGGGTCGCCGCGAGCACGGCTTCCGCCGCCGGGAGAGCGATGCTCCCGCGGCGCTGGTAGAGCGAGGCTTCGGCGATGCAGAGCTGCTCGTCGCGAGGCGCGAGCTTGTGGATCTGATCGCACTGGTTCAGAGCGCGCTTCGGCTGGCGCTGGTCGAGGTACGTTCGGGCGAGCTCGAGACGAACCGCCGCGACCGTCTCCTCCCCGCGGGCCTTGCCGAGGGCCTTCTGGAGGGTCGTCAGTGCGTCCGCCAGGAGCCCGGCGCGGCGGAGCGCGCGAGCCGCGGCCATCGCTTCCGTCGGGTCGGCCGCGGCCTTGCCACGGGCCTTCAGGGCGTCGAGCCCCTCCGGGGCGCCGAGCGCGCTCGCCGAGACGAGCGCCCCGAGGAGCGCGGCGGAGAGACCGTGGAGGAGCGTCTTGTGCCGTGACATCGTGGAAGAAATCCCCGAAAAAGGGGGTGGTGAGCCCCGTTTTCGGCTCGCACTCTACAATGAGACGCGCGGGTCGACCCCACGATTCATCGGCGCCGGCGCCCGTCGAGCCCGAGAGCGTGCGGAATGATTCGCTCTTCGGCGGCAGCGTGGCGCTGCTCCAGCCGGCCCGGGGGTACCGCGTCAACGTCGACGCGCTCGTGCTCGGTCGCTTCGCGGCGGAGCTCCGCCCCGAGGCGCGCCATCTGGTCGACCTGGGCGCGGGCGTCGGAGCCGTCACGCTGGCCTTCTCGCGCTTCGGCCGCGCGCGGCGCATGACGCTCGTGGATCGGGACGCGCCCCTCCTCGCCCTGGCCGCGGAGAATCTCTCCCGCGCGGCGCTCGACGGCGCCGTCGTCTGCGCCGACCTCTCGCGCGCCCTGCCCGCAGCCCTCGCCGGTTCCGCGGACGTGGTCGTTTCGAACCCGCCGTACTTCACGGAAGGTCCGTCGGCGTCTCCGTCGGCGGAGCGACGTCGAGCGCGCGCGGGCGCTCTCCCGCCGTTCCTCGGCGCGACGAAGCGTCTCCTCGGCCGCCGCGCCCGCGCGTTCTTCGTGTATCCCGCCGAGCGCCTCCCCGAGCTCTTGGAGTCGGCGGCGGCGGCCGGGCTCGTCGCGAAGCGACTCCGGTTCGTCCACGCCTTCGCCGCTTCCCCGGCGCGGGTCGTCCTCGCCGAGCTCCGCGCCGCCAGACCGGGCGGGCTCGAGATCCTGCCGCCGCTCGTCGAATGGGCGGCGCGTGGAGTCCGAACGCCGGAGCTCGCGGCGATCGTCGAGGGTCGCGCAGTCGAGCGGCCGAAGGCGGCCGTCAGCCGCTCGCGAGGAGCCGATCGAGGATGATGGCGACGGCCGCGCGCACCGAGAGGTGGTTGTAGCCGTCCGCGCGAGGAGAGCGGATCGGTTCGAGGCGCGTCGTCGCGCGTTCGAGGACCGCGTTCGCGAGCCCCCACCCCGTCCCGAAGCAGAGGAGCACGGGCGGACCCGGGTCGCGGAGCGCCGCGCGGGCGGCCGCGATGGATGTGCAGGGGCGCCCTCCGTCGCTCGCGCTCGTGACCCAGATCTCCGTCCCCTCTCCGAGGGCGAGGACGGCCTCGTCCAGGGTGGAAACGAGCCGCACGCACTCCATCGCCGGTTTGCGATCGGGGATGCGCTTCGCGCCCGAGCCCTCCACCCAGTGATTCACGATGCGGGACACGAGCTCCCGCTGCGCCGAAACGGGGTGCACGACGAAGAATCGCCCCACGCCGAACGTGTGCGAGCTCCGCGCGATGTCGTGGACGTCGAGGTTCGTGATCGCGGTGGTCACCGTGTCCCCGGAGCGATCCACGACGGGGTGGTGAATCAGCGCGACTCCGATCGTGCGCGCCGTCACGGATCGCCCTTCTTTCGCGCGAGATCCGGGCGACGCGCCTCGGTGCGCGCGCGGGACTGCTCCGTGCGCCACGCCCGGATCTTCCCGTGATCGCCGGAGGAGAGGATCTCCGGGACGTCCATTCCGCGGAACGACGCTGGTCTCGTATATTGCGGGTACTCGAGGAGACCCTCGTTCTCGGGGCTGAACGACTCTTCCGCGGCGGAATCGGCGTTCCCGAGCACGCCGGGCAAGAGCCTGACCGCGCACTCGATGACGGCCATCGCCGGCACCTCGCCGCCCGTGAGCACGAAGTCCCCGAGCGAGAGCTCTTCGTCCACCAGCGACCGCACCCGCTCGTCGAAGCCCTCGTAGCGACCGCAGACGAGCGTCACGGCCGGGCGACCCGCGAGCTCCCTGCCCTTCGCCTGCACGAAGGGCGCTCCCTGCGGCGTGAGGAGCACGCGGTGAGAACGCCCGGTCGGCTCCTCCGCGGCCTCGATGGCGGCGGCGATGCAGTCCACGCGAAGGACCATGCCCGCGCCGCCTCCGTACGGCGTGTCGTCCACGGAGAGGTGCTTGCCGAGCCCGTGCCGCCGGAGCGACTCCAGGTGGACGACGAGCTCCCCCATCCCGATGGCTTTCTTCACGAAGCTCGTCTCGAGGAAGGGCCCGAAGAGCTCGGGGAAGAGCGTGACCACGGAGACGCGCATCACACGAGCCCGTCCAGCGAGGCGAGCTCGAGCACGCCCGCCTCGGTGTCCACGCGCGAGATCCACGGGTCTGCGAGCGCCTGCTCCACGAGCTCCCCAGTTTCCGTGCGGATGACGACACTGTCCACGGACGGGTGCACGTTCACCGAGACGACGACTCCGACGTCCCCCGCGGGCCCGACGACCCGCGCCCCCACCAGGTCCCCGAGGTAGTATTCTCCGGGCTCGAGCGGGGGGAGCTCGCTCCTCGGGACGCACACGGACGAGCCCCGGAGCGCCTCTGCGGCGTCCCGATCCTCGACGCCCCGGAGGCGAAGGAGGACGGCCTTGTCGGCGTGACGGAGCGACAGGACGGGATAGACGCCGAGCGTCGCCCCCTTCCGGACGAGCGTCACTTCACGCACGGTGTCGAGCGTCTCGCTCTCCGTGTTGTGCAGGTGGACGCGCACCTCGCCTCGCACGCCGTGCGGGCGGGTGAGCCGCCCGATCTCGACGAGCGGGGCGGCCTTCGGCGCGCTCAATCGAGGATGTCGAGGTGGGCGCGACGACCGATCTTCGTCGACGCCGCCGAGAGCAGCGCGCGCATCGACTGCGCCGTGCGCCCGTCTTTGCCGATCACCTTGCCGATGTCGTTCTTCGCGACCTTCAGCTCGACGAGGCAGTTGTGGTCGCCTTCGACCTCGTGCACTTCCACGGAATCGGGATCGTCGACCAGAGCGGTCGCGATCGTCTCGATGAGCTCCTTCAGGGCCATCGGCTCACGTCGCGGGAGCGGCGGCGGTCTTGTGAGTGCGAAGGAGCCGCGTCAGCGTGTGCGAGGGAAGCGCTCCCTGGCCGGTCCAGTATTCGAGGCGCGTCTTGTCCACGAGGAGCGCTTCGGGCTTCGCGAGCGGGTTCCAGGTGCCGATGTTCTCGATGAACTTTCCGTCCCGACGGCTGCGGTGATCCGTGACGACGATGCGGTAGAACGGCGCCTTCTTGGTGCCGTAGCGGGAGAGGCGAATGTGAACGGCCATGAATCCTCTGGAACGATGACTGACTTCGAGGGCCCGGGACCCTAGCAGAAGGGCCGGCCATTGGTAGGGGAAACAAGAACCACCACTTTGCGGCCAGGCGGCGTGGTACCGTTCCCAGATTGGCAGGTCGGCAGGATCGGTGATGGGCGACACCCGGCAGGAAATCCTCAGGGTCCTTCGAGAGGTGGTCGCTCCGCTCGTGCGTGCGGACGGGGGCCGGCTCTATCTGGTGAAGGCCGAGCCGGAAGCCGTGAACCTGCACCTCGCAGGCCGGTATTCCGGCTGTCCCGGAAATACCCTCGCAGTTCGCCGGGTCATCGAGCCGGCGCTGCTCGCGGTGGCCCCCGGCGCCCGCATCACCGTGACGTCCGGAGCCCTCTCGCCCGAGGGCGCGACGCCGGTCGACTGACCGGCGTCTGCCGCTCCCGAACGCTCACCTCTTCGGCGTCGGAGGCGTCGGCCCCCGCGTCACGTCGGCCACGTCGCGGTCGACTTCCTTCTGCGCCGGACCCTTGTTCGGCCGGAACTTGTCGATGCCCTCTTCGATCTTCCGATCGATGTAGCCGACCGCGGCCTGCGATCCGCCGAAATCCATGAGGCGGATGATCATTTCCTTGTCCTGCCAGTCGACGAAGTCGACCTTGCGGCCCTGGGACGGATCGGCCGAAAGCGCGCGAGGCTCCTTGCCGAGCTGCTTCACCAGACCCGCCTTGGCGCCGTCGAAGTCCTCGCCGAGCTTGCTCTTCTTCCCGAGCTTGTGGACGTCGATGACCTTCCAGAGGCGATCCCCGATGAAGAAGAAGTGCCGCGTGATGCCGGACCGGAGCTTGATCTCCGACTTGAATTCCCCGTTGTTGTACGAGTACTCGCCGCCGAGGGGCGTGTCGTCGAGCCCGCTCGGAAGGGACCCGAACTCGAGCTTGTTCCGGAGGATGAGCTGCTTCTTGTCGGCGAGCTCGGCATCCAGCTCGTTCATGCGCGGCCCGGGCTCGACCCGCTTGTAGAGGGGAGCGAACTCGTCATCGAGGACCTTCTCGTAGAACTTGGAGACCTCGGCGAGCGTCATCCCGAACTTGAGCCCGTCCGGGGAGAGCTTCACCTTCTTGTCGAGGGTCGCCGGGGGCGGGAGCTTGGGCGCCGCCGCCTTGCCCTTCGCTTCTTTGGCTAGGAGCGGCGCCGCGGGCGACGGCGTCGGGCGAGCGCTCGCGGCCGACGCCGCGGAAAGAAGGACGGAAACTGCGAGGAACACGACCGGTCGTCTCATGGCTAACCCCGATGCTGGCTTGGTTTCATTTGGCAGAGGCCCCGCGAACGTCCGCGGGAGAAGGAGGCTCGACCGTTAGACGGTGGGTCGTCACGGATGATGGAGCCCGAGCCCCTGTTCTCGGCACGGCGGCCATACCGCGCCCGGACGGCGGCGGGAAGCTCGCGGGAGCTTCCTCGGCTGCACCCGTCGACGATCTCGGTCGCTTCGACTACTCTCTGCCCCATCGATGCGCCGCGTCATCCTCTCGTGTTGCGTGGCCGGCTTGCTCTCCGCGTGCGGCGGAAACGAACCCAGGGTGGTCTCGGCGATCGCTGGACTTCCGGAATACACGCCGGAGGAGAGCACCCTGTTCAACGACGCGCTGTCGGCGACGGTCTTCGGATTGCCGGCCGAGATCCCCGCCGCGCAGGATCCCAAGCTGAAGTTGCGGACTCAGCGCGCCGACGGGGTCATCCCGGTTCGCGTGTCCACGGTCACGGAAGAGTCCCTCGCGGGGGTGCGGGGGGTGATTCTCGCCGCGCGGAGTGACGGGCCGCCCCTCTACGGTTCAGCCCCCGCGGATTCACTCGAGATTCATCTGGTTCCGGGGAACCCGTCGCTGTCGCAGGTCCAGGCCGCGGACACCAGCCTCGTCGGGAAGCATTTCCTTCTGTTCGTTCGTCGTTATGCAGACGGGGGCGAGGCCGTTCCGCACTACTACGGCGAAGGGGATTCTCCCGACGTCCGCAAGGCGATGGAGAGCGCCAAGCTGCTCGATGCGGTAAGTAGCGACCGGAAGACGCCCCGCCCCTGAGGATCCATGCATTTTCGACCCAAGACGGTTCAGGTCAAGACGGCCCGAGAGATCGAGCTCATGCGGACGGCGAGCCGCCTCACGGCGGAGACGCTCGTCGCCGTCGCGGACCTGATTCGCCCCGGCATCACGACCCAGGAGATCGACGACTTCGTCCACGCGGACACGCTGAAGAAGGGCTGCATCCCCGCGCCCCTCGACTACCTCGGCTTCCCGAAGAGCGTCTGCACGTCCGTGAACGAGGTCGTGTGTCACGGCATCCCCGGCGCGCAGAAGCTCGAGGACGGGGACATCATCAACGTCGACGTGACCCACATCTACCAGGGCTTCCACGGCGACACTTCCGCGACGTTTTACGTCGGGACGCCGAGCGAGGAAGCCAAGCGCCTCACGGAGATCACCCGCCGGTGTCTGGACCTCGGGATCGCCGAAGTCCGCCCGGGCGCGCGGCTCGGGGACATCGGAGCCGCCATCCAGGAGTACGCGGAAGGGCACGGTTACTCGGTCGTCACGGACTTCGTCGGGCACGGCATCGGCCGGAAGTTCCACGAGGAGCCCAAGGTCCTGCACGTCGGGACCCGGGGCCGAGGCATCCGCCTGAAGGCGGGGATGACGTTCACGATCGAGCCCATGATCAACCAGGGCGTGCCCGACGTGGAAATCCTGGCGGACGAGTGGACGGCCGTCACCGCCGACGGCAAGCTGTCCGCCCAGTTCGAGCACACCGTCCTGGTCACCGAGACGGGCTGCGAAGTCCTCACCGCTCGCGCGGAACCCCTGAAACACAGCGAGATCTTCCCCACCTATCTGAAGGACGCGGGGCTCATTTAGCTCCGGGGGGGCCTGGCCCCCCGAGCTCGCTTCGCGACCGCTCCCCCGCCTCCCTGCCGGGTGCGCGAGCTCCGCGCGCGATCGGCGAATCGGCCGGACCAGTCAGCGGCCCCGCTTTCCGGTACCCGCCGCTTGACGGATCCAGTGTGGGGCGACTAGCCTCGCGGCTCCCGATTTCCGGGGTCACTTCCGCACGGTACGCGCCTCCTCGGAGGCGTTGCCCGCAAGGCGATCCGATCGTTTCAGCACCAGATTCTTGGGTCGGGCCACTTACCGAATGGCGGTCCAACGCAAACACAAGAACCGGAAAACCCTCGGGAAAAAGCAGTCGCGGGGGGCCGCGAAGGGCCGCGCTCGAAGCGTGAAGGCCAAGGCGCCCGCGTCCGCCCGTAGAGCCTCGAAACCCAAGGGGAAACCGAAGGGGGGCGCGAAGGCGTCCCCGGCCCGGAAGAAGGCGGAGCAAGCAGCCCGTCTGAAGGCCGAAAAGAAGAGGGCGCAGGAGCGCGCCAAGGCGCTGAAAGAGCGCGAGCGGGCTCAGCGCGAAAAAGAGCGCGAGCGAGCTCAGGCCCAGAAGCAGCGCGAACGGGAGCGGGCCGAGCGCGAACGCGCCCGTGCCCAGCAGGACCGGGAGCGCGCCGCGGCCGCGAAGCGCCGGGAAGCCGAGAAGGCCAAGGCCCAGAAGGAGCGGGAGCGCGCCGCGGCCGCGAAGAAGCGCGAGCAGGAAAAAGCGCAGGCCCAGAAGGAGCGCGAACGCGCCGCCCTCGCGAAGAAGCGCGAGCAGGAAAAGGCGCGCGAGGAAAAAGAGCGCGCCAAGGAAGCCGCCCGCAAAGAGAAGGAGCGCGCCGCCGCGAAGAAAGTCGCGGAGAAGGAAGCCGCTCGGAAGAAGAAGGAAAAGGAGGCGGAGAAGATCCGCCTGAAGGCCGAGAAGGAAGCCGAGAAGGCCCGTCTCAAGGCCGAGAGAGAGGCCGAAAGGGCCCGCCTGAAGGCCGAGCGGGACGCCGAACGGGACCGGCTCCGCGAAGAGGCCCGTCAGGCGAAGGAAGCCGAGCGTGCGAAGCGCGACGCCGAACGCGAAGCATACCGGAAGGCGAAGGAGGCCGAACAGGCGAGGCTCCGCGCCGAGCGCGAAGCGGCCCGCCGCGCCCTCGAAGGACGCGTGGTCCGGGCGACTCGCGCGAGTCGCGCCGCGGCGAGCGGCCGCGCGATCGCGACGCGGGTCTACACCCCGGCGTCCATTCCGGATCAGAGCCGGACGCGCCGCGCCGGCGACGAGCCCGAAGAGAATCGTTTCGCGAATCTCCGGGTCCCCAAGGCTCCGCCTCGCCCGGAGGGCGAGCTGCCGAAGATCATTCCTCGGACGCTTCCGCCTCCCCCGCCGCCTCCCCCGCCCGCGACGATCGAGGAGCGGTTCGCCAAGATCAACGAGCGCCTCGCGCTGACGGACGACGCGTTCCGGAACGAGTACCAGGAGAGCTTCCTGATGTCGTGGATCTACCACGACAGCGCGCTCGAGGGCGTCGTCTACACGTACGAGGAGCTCCGGCTCGCGATCAATCCGAACGTCGCCGTGGTGCCGGATTCGAGCCTCCAGACCGTGTGCGACGAGATCCGCCGTCACAAGGCGGCGATCGAGTTCGTCAGGGACCAGGCGGAGAAGAAGCGCTCACCCGTCAACATCGACACGGTGAAGCGCATCTACCTCATCCTCCATCCGGAAGAGGGCGACCTGAAGACGGTGAAGTACCGGAAGGACATTCCGCAGCACCGTCTCTACTTCCACGAGTACGCCGCGCCAGACAAGATCGCCTACAAGGTCCGCCAGGTCTTCGACTGGATGAACGGCCCCGAGCCGAAGAAGATCAAGAATGCGGTCCGCATCGCCGCGCGCGTCCACTACGACCTCCTCCGCGTGTTCCCGTTCGCGCTGGACAGCGGCAAGGTCGCGCGGCTGCTGATGAACCTACTCTTGATGCGCGCGGACTGCCCGCCGGCGATCATCCACTCCACGGAGCGCCAGCGCTACTACGAGGCCCTCCGGGGTCAGCTCCCGATCATCGTGAACATGGTGACGGAATCGATCGTCAATGCGCTGACGAGCATCGAGAAGAAGCTCGACGAACGGGACTCGAAGCTCCGCACGTTCGGCTGACGGCGCCCCCCGCGAAGTGCTCCGGGCTCACTCGCCGGGGTTCACGGCGTCCCAGCCGGTCGCGAGCGAGAGCTTGGCGAGCGCCATGTCGTAGTCGAGCGTGGCGCTCATCTGGAGGAAGCGCTTCAGCGCGTACTCCTTCGCCGGGTCCACGATGTCCTCGTCCTCGTAGGTCCCCACGTCGATGCCCTGCTGGACCTTCACGAGCCACTGCTTCGCGTACCGGACGGCCGTCGTGTACGCGTCCAGCCGCTTCTCGGCGTCCTCGGCCTCGGCGTACGCCGTCTCCACTTCCACGCCGACGCCGCCGAGCGCATAGCGTTCCGTCGCGCGGATTTCCTCGAGCTGGGCCTCCGCCTGGGCGAGGCGCGCCGCGCGCGGCAGGAAATCCAGGCTCCAGCTCATGACGAGCCCCGCCGCGTACCGGACGTAGTTCGCCTCGTCGCGGACGAAGGGGTTCAGCTGATCGGCGACCTCGGGAGCGTACGAGCGCGAAGCAGAGAGGGCGAGGGCGAGATCCGGGAAGAAACGCGCGCGCTCGAGCTCCACCTGGGCGCGCCTGGCGAGCACGCCGGCGCGCGCCATGTTGATCTCCGGCCGGAACAGCCGCGCGGCCGTCAGGTACTGCGCGAGCGGCCCGAGCACGTGCCGGACGCGCCGGAGCGGATGATTCGGGACCTCGAGGCCCGGACCGAGTCCCGTGACGAAGCGAAGGCCGGCGAGCGCGATGCGCTCCTGCTTCATGGCCTCGCTCTTTCGCGCCTGGAGCTCCGCGTGCTGGATCTTCAGCTTGAGGAGCTGGATCTCGTCGCCGTCTCCGGCCTTGACCTTCTCTTCGAGCGGCGGTTCGTATTTCTCGACGCGGGCCAGGGCCTCGTCGAGCAGGGCCTGACCGTCCCGGGCGAGGAGCACGCCGTAGTACGCCTGCCGCACGGTGAGGCGGACCTCGTTCTTCGCCTTCCGCGTGGCGTGCTCGCCGACCTTCACCTGCGCCGTCGCGGCCTCCCTGGCGGCCGTGATCTTGCCGAACGTCCAGAGCGGGATCGCGCCCGAGATGCCCGCTTGCCAGGCGAGCGCCATGCTCGACGTGATCGTCGCGTCGGTGTTCGGGCTGTAGATCGCCGTCCCGGCGACCGTCGGCGCGAGCGCGACTCCGGCCCACGCCGTGAACCCGCTGTAAGGCGCCGTCTGGGCCTCCAGGAGCTGAGCCCGCATGCGCTCGAGCTGCGCCATGGACTCGTGGACTTTCGGGTAGTTCGCCTCGGCGGCGGCGAGACACTGCTCGAGCGTCGTCTCGTGCCTCGCGTGGACGGGAGCGACCCGGCGCGGCTCCTCCGCCTCGTCGGCGAACGCCACGGCAGAAGCGAACGAGAGGGCGAGGGCCGTGGCTACGAGCGAGCGGGCTCGCATGACGGGGCGGAGCCTACACCAAAGCGAGGCGGTTCCCGCGCCGGGACACGAAATAAGGCCGCGTTCCGGGGGTCGGATCCTCAGCGCGAGTTCACGCCAGCCCGGCGCGCTGCTCGCCGGAAGTTCGAGCGATCCAGGCCGGACTGCCGTGCGGCCTCGGACACGTTCCCCCCGGACCGCGAGAGGACGGACTGGAAGTACGCCTGCTCGAACGCCGCGATGGCTTGCTGCTTCGCCTCCCGGTACGGAAGATCGGAGAGCGTCGCGTCCAAGGCGCCGCCGCCGTTCGCGGCCGTCTCGGGAACGACGGACGCCGGCTTCTTCCCGAAAGGCAGATCGGAGGGCAGGATCGTGTCCTTCCGACAGAACACCACCGCGTGCTCGATCGCGTTCTCGAGCTCCCGGACGTTGCCCGGCCAGGGCTGCGTCTGGAGCAGGCGCATCGCGTCCGGTGAGATCTTCTTGATGTCCCGCCCGGTCCGCGAGGCGTACTTCTGGAGGAAGTGATACGCGAGGAGCGGAATGTCTTCCCGCCGCGCGCGAAGGGGCGGAAGGTCGATGGCGACGACGTTCAGCCGGTAGAAGAGGTCCTCCCGGAACTTGCCGTCGGCGATTCGCTGCCGGAGATCCACGTTCGTCGCCGCGACGACGCGAACGTCGACCAGGCGCGTCTCGTTCGAGCCGACCCGCTTGATCTCCCCCTCCTGGAGGACGCGGAGGAGCTTCACCTGGGCGAGCGCGGGGAGATCCCCCACCTCGTCGAGGAAGATCGTGCCGCGGTTCGCGGCCTCGAAGAGCCCTTCCCGCGTGGCAGTCGCGCCCGTGAACGCTCCCCGCACGTGCCCGAAGAGCTCGCTCTCCACGAGCTCGACCGGGATGGCCGAGCAGTTCACGGCCACGAACGGCCGGGACGAACGCGGCGAGTTCTGGTGAATCGCGCGCGCCGTGAGCTCCTTGCCCGTCCCGCTCTCGCCGAGGATGAGCACCGTCGAGGAGGTGGGCGCGACCCCGACCGCGAGCCGGTACACCTCCCGCATCGTGGAGGAATTGCCGATCAGCTCGCCGAACTTTTCCTGCTCGAGCTTCTGCTCGAGCATGTGCGCGCGGTCGACGAGCTTCCGCCGCTCGGCGGCCTTGAGCACGGTGACGACGACTTCGTCGTTCGACCGGAAGGGCTTCGTGAGAAAATGGTACGCGCCGGAACGAACGGCGTTCACCGCCGTCTCGACGTCGCCGAACGCCGTCATCATGATGATCTCGACGTCGTTGCCCTTCGCCTTCGCTCGCGCGAGAAGGTCGAGACCTCCGACGTTCGGCATCATGAGGTCCACGAGCGCGACGTCGACGCGCTCGCGATCCAGCAAGTCCAGGGCGGCCGCGCCGTCTTCGGCGGTGAGCACCTCCATCCCCCGGGAGAGGAGCATGCGCGCGATGCTTCGTCGCACCGTCGGCTCGTCGTCCACGACGAGCACCCGGGTCACCGGTTCCGCGAGCCGGACCGGCGCCGACTCGGCGAGCGCGGGCGCGGGGTTCCCGGTCATGCGCCCCCTCGCACGGACGCCCGCTTCCGCGCCGACGGCGTGATGGAATCGCCGCCTTCCGAGACGGGCGTGTAGAGGTAGCCTTCCTGCTGGAAGACGCAGATGCGATTGCCGCCGTCGCGCTTGGCCTGGCGGAGCGCCGTGTCGGCTGCTCGGAGGAGGGCGTCCTTCGATCGGACGTCCCGGGACGGATAGAGCGCCACGCCGATGGACACCTTCGGCGCGTCCGAGGCGCCCAGCCCGGCGGAAACCTCGCGAGCCAGGCGCTCGGCGACGGTGACGGATCCGGCGAAATGCGTGCTCGGAAGCGCGACGAGGAACTCGTCTCCGCCGAACCTCGCGACGACGTCTATCTCGCGGACGGCGCGGCGGACGGCCTCGGCGACTCCCTTGACCACGAGGTCCCCCGCGTCGCGGCCCTTCGCCTCGTTGTAGGCGAGCAGGTGGTCGATGTCGATCACCATGCACGCGAGCGGATCATGGTAGCGCTCCGCGCGCTTGAACTCCTCGGCGAGTCGCGTGTGGAGATAGCGGTAGTTGTAGAGTCCGGTGAGCTCGTCGTGGAGACTCAGCTGCTCGAGGCGGCTCCGGACCTGGTTCACGTGGTCGTGGAGCTTCTTGATGCGGAGCATGGCGTCGATGCGAGCCAGGAGCTCCGGTTGATCGAACGGCTTCCCGACGTAGTCGTCCGCGCCGATCTTGAGCCCTTCCACCCGGCTCGCGCTGTCGCTCTTCACCGTCAGCAAGACGACGGGCAAGAACGAGTCCCGCTGCATGCTCTTCAGGACGCGACACGTCTCGAGGCCGCTCATCTTCGGCATCATGACGTCGAGCAGGACGAGGTCGACGCCGCCGCGCCCGACGGTCTCGATCGCCTGCTGTCCGTCCTCGACCTCCTCGACGACGTACCCCTCGGCGCGGAGCATCGCGCTCGTTCTCTCGCGGGTCAGCCGGTCGTCCTCCGCGAGGACGATGGTGGAGCCACGCACGGAGGAGAGTGTCCCCGATGTCGAGGTGCTGGGAGACGAGGGGCCGAGACTAGACACCAACCTAGCAGCGTAGCCCAGGGTCATCTCCATTTCCATCGCGGCGGCGGCGGTCCCTCGCCTGGCCCTGTCCTCATCATCCTCGACGACTCGACGACCGCTCGCACACTTCCGGGAGACGGCCGGGGTGGCGGCGCGTTCCCGGGTTTTTACGGGGCGATGGCGGGCATGAGGTCCACGGTGATGAACGAGTCCACGCCTCGGAGGGAGGCTTCGCCGCGGCCGAGGCGGTGTCCGGCCCACAGGGCGATCGCGAGGCAGCCGCACGGGTGTCGATAGGCGGCGGCGCCCCGGACGGCCAGGAGCTCGCTCCGAGTCAGGTCCGCCGCGACGTCGGCGGTGGTCGACAGAGACCGGGTCCAGGGCACCCCCACTCGCCCACCCGCCGACCAGCCGGCGACGCCGAAGGTCGGCGCGATGGGCCCGTCCTCGCCTCTCGCGATGTTCCGCGCGACGGGGAGCGGCTCGCCGCGAAGGCCCTCCGCGTGACCCGCGACGTACGGCCCATCCTCGGGCCCGAGCCGGACGACGGCGACGATCGAGTCGCTCCGAGCGCCGTGGATCCGCGTCGTGCCGTCCACGGACAGCGCCGCTCCGCGCGCGGAGGCGATCGCGCGCGCGGTCGCGACGCGGATCGACTCCCCCGCGCCGGTTCCGATCGTCGCGACGTGGCCGTCTATCGCGAGCGCGGCGCGACGCTCATCGGTCTCGCCGAAGGTCGACCGCAATCCGGCTCCGGCGGCCCCGAGCGCTCCCTCCGCGAACGGAATGCCGAGAGGCGTCCCGCCGTCGAGGCCGCCCACCGTGCCGAACGCGCGGGGCACCACCCAGTGCTGGAGCGTCGCGCCCTCGCCGAACGTGCGGACGAACGGGGTTTCGGCGACGACCGTCGCGGTGCCGAGCACGGTGCTCGCGCCCGCGTCGTCCGAGACGACGCCGAGGACCCGCCCTCGCGCGGCCCCGGAGAGAGACACCGGGCCCAGGCGAGTGGACGCGTGCGCCTCGACGCGCGGAAGCACGAGACTCGTCGTGGAGCCGCCGCCGCGACGGTACGAAACGGTCGCGACGCTCGCGTCGAGGTCCACGGCGTCGCCGAGCGCGGCGCCGAAACCCGCGTAGGCGCCGGGACCGACCGCGTCGAACGCGTCGTAGGCGCCGCCTCTCGCGAGCTCGGCCCGCGGAAGGAGGCCGGCGACGAACCCGGAGGAGACGCCGCCCGCGAAGAACCGAGCGCGATCCCTCCGCTGGGCCACCTCTTCGAGCTCGCCCGGACCGACGAGAGCACGCGCGCCGCGGAGCGCGTCCACCGAGTACGCGACGGAGCCCCCGCCGCCGCGCTCGTCCCACCCGCGCGCGTCGACGGCGACCGCGGAGCTCCGGAACGCGTCCCAGCGCACGGACGACGTCGTGTGGGTCGTCGTGACGCGCGCGTCCACCTCCGCGCCGCCCAGGACGTATCCGCCCGCGCCCAGTTCCACGGTCGTATCGGAGGAAACCGGGAGGTGCACGCCCGAACCGAGGAACAACCCGTCGTCGCCGCGGTAGCCGACCCGGAGCGGAAGGAGGCCGGGGCGCGACGGCGCCCGCAGCCACAGGTACGGGAGCCACAGGATCGGAACCCCGAACGCGCGCACCGTCGGCCCTTCGAGGAGCAGGTCCGTCGGCGGCGCGACGTTCGCCGCACGAAACCCGATCGTGACGGGCGGGTCGGGACACGGACAGAGCGACACGCGGCCGCTTCCCTCGACGCGGATGCCCCGCGGGCCGCGGGAGAGCTTCAGTCGATCGCTCGTCAACCGATACCGATCCGCGACCACCACGACGTTTCCTTCGAGCTGGAGCCGCTCGTCGTTCGGCTCGAGCACGACGCGATCGGCGCGAAACTCGGCCCGGCGCGCCTCCGTGCGCGCGGGCGACGCGCGTTCGGCGAGCGCGACGCGCGGATGGAGCGCGCCCGCGAGCGTGAGAGCCCGAAGGCAAATGCGCGTGAGCCGCCGCACCGGACGCAGGCTCCTACAGGGACAGGCCGTGCCCGTCGGGCGCTTCGACCGGCTCGCCGTGGGCGAGGTCGTAGATGCCGTCGAGGTAGACGGTGAAGTCGAAGTAGAACTGGGCTCCGGGGCTCCAGAAGAAGGGCCGACGCGAGCCGTCGGGCGCTTGCTGCGTGGCGAGGTTCACGTACCCCACGGAGACGCCGGCCCAGTACACGAGCTCGTACATCGCCTCCGCCTGGAACGCCGTCAGCGGAACGTACCGTGAAGGATCCGTGGGTCGCGACGCGGGCGCGCACCCGGTCGGCAGACCGCAGACGTCGGCGGTCGCGAAGCCGTACTTCCACGTCGGCTGAAAGGAAAGTTCCGTCCACAGGCCGAAACGACGGGTCACGTCCAGGAACGCGCGGCCCCGGAGCGCGAGCTCGTGCTCGGGGAACGCGATGCCCGTGAGCTGATCGCCGGGCACCGTCCGTCCGTCCGTGTCGAGACGCACGCGCCGCAGCTCGCCGTTCGTCGCCGTCGTCGCACGCGTGAACGTGTGATTGTAACCCACGGCGGCGCGGAGCAGCACGCGCCGGAACGGCCCTCCGAATTCGGGGTTCAGCGGTAGCTGCTGCGCAACACGGACCTCGCCGCCGAGTCCGAGCACGGTGCCGTTGTCCGCGCTGAACTTCGACGTCGGGAACGTCAGCGCCGGCGCGCGGACCGACATGACGGTCTTGTAGTCGCCCTCTCGCGCGAGGTACCTCGCGTAGCCGAGAACCAGCGTCGCGTCGGAAAACGTGGTCTCGCCGCGACGCGTGGTGAAGTCGTTGTTCGTGAACTCTCGGACGAGGTCGATGCGCCCGTCGACGTAGAGCGCGTCGTTCACGCCGTCGTACGGGTAGTATCGCGGCAGGAACTGGCCGCTCATGACGTAGGTCGGATTCGAGCTCAGGTAGCTCTGCCCGACGCCGAACGTCTGCGTGCTGACGGCGTGATCCCAGACGATCCACGTGTGCCGAAACGGCGGGCGCCTCGCGGGATCGTCCGCCTCCCCTGTCGGCCGCGCCGCGGGAGCCGTCGACGGCGGAGGCGGCACGCGAGGCGCGAAGGCCGGAGCGAGAGGCGTCGCCGCAGGACCCGGAGAAGCGGTCGGCGGCGGAGCCGGGCCTTCGGCTCGAGGCGGCGAAGCTCCGGGTTGTCCGGGGGGGCCAGCAGACGGCGGCGGTAGCGCGGCGGGGAACGGCGGTGGCGCGGCGGGGGACGGCGGTGGCGCGGCGGGGGACGGCGCCTCCGCTGCGGGTGGCGTGGGAGCCGGCGCTCCGCCTGGCGCGGGCACCGGTGACGGCTCGGAAGGCGCCGGCGTCGCGGGCGCCGCCGGGGTCGTCGGTTCCGCGGGAGCTCCTTGCGCGACGGCGCGACCCGTCAACAGGCCGGCGGCGACGAACAGGCTCGGCGCGAGGCCCGGAAGGCGCATGGGGGCCGATTGTCGCCCGAAACCGGTCCTGTTGGGCGATGGAGTTTCCAATCGGGTCGAAAATCCGGGGGTGCGTGGCGTCGCGTCGGCTCGTTCCTGAGGTAGGCTCCGCCGCCATGGCGGCTCCCCTTCCCGCGACGGAGATCAACGCGCTTCTCGGCCACGGGACGCGCTTCGAGGGGAAGCTCCACTTCGAGGGGCGCGTGCGGATCGACGGAACGTTCCGCGGCGAGATCCAGAGCGACGAGGTCCTCGTCATCGGTGAGGGCGCCGACGTGGAAGGCGAGATCGACGTCGCGACCGTGATCATCAAGGGCGGGGTCGTCCGGGCGAACGTCCGTGCCCGTCAGTCCATCGAGCTCTACGTGCCCTCGATCGTGAGCGGCACCCTGCATTCCCCGGAGATCTTCATGGACAAGGGCGTGCAGTTCTCCGGAACCTGCACGATGGCCCCGCTGGACGGTCCCGACGCTCCCTCGGCCGCGCGGCCTTCCAGCTCCTGAAGCGAGAGAGAGGCAGGCGCCGCTTCGGGCGGACGCGGGGACGGCGCGAGCGTGAAACCCCGTCACAGGTGACGTTCTCCCGAACGAGTGACACTGGCTCGTGGCCCCCGACGCCCTTCGGTGACACTGGAAATCGTTCCAGCGCCGCTTGCGTATTCAGGGGTTTGGCTGCACTTTTGGGAGAACGGTCCGCTGTCCGGTATGGGTCGGGACAGGCGGCACGCTTGCTGCACTTACTTGGAACCGTGCCCACCCTGGCACGGGAAGTCGAACACACATGAACCGCAAGCTCCTCCTCACCGGCTCGCTCCTCTTGGCGCTCTCCTCGTCCGTCGCGTCCGCCTCGAGCGACGCGCAGCGCTACCAGGTGCAGACGCCGTTCAGCGACATCAAGGCGGGAGCGGCGAAGACCCAGGTTCACGCGCCCCTCGGCGTCGTGCACTCCGTCGTCACGGACTTCGGACGGTACGCCGAACACATCAGCAAGTTCGAGAAGGCGAAGGTCGTCGGCCGTCACGGCGATCAGACGGACGTGTACCTCCAGGTGCCGATCCTGAAGGGTGCCGCGAAGGTGTGGGCGGTCGTTCGCTTCGACGCCGCGAAGAAGACGGGCAGCGGGGACGACGAAGTGATCGTCGGCCGCATGCTGAAGGGCAACGTGAAGCGGCTCGACGCCACCTGGCACCTCTCCCGGGTGGACGACAGCACGACGACCCTCGACCTCGAGCTCCTCATCGTGCCGGACTTCGTGATCCCGGTCCCGGGCTCGCTCGTCTCGGGCGAGGTCGCCTATGCCGCGGAGAAGGCGGTCGTGGGCCTCCGGAGCCGCTCCGAAGCGCTGAACGCGCACTGAGCGGGTGGACGCTCACCGTCGGGTGAGCGACCAGAGCACGACGCCGTCGCGTACCACCGTCGCGACGGCGTTCGTGCGTTCACCGCGCGTCGCGGTGAGAGCCACACCGCTCCCGACCGGCGTGGCGAGACGTCCGGTCTGAGAGAGCAGAGTCCAGTACGCGCGGGACACGTCGCCCGACGGCGGCGCGATCCCGCCGAGGTGGAGCGCGTCGATCGCCTTCGCGAGGGGCGCCACCTCGCTGCCGTCTCCGATGGTGAACACCTTCGCGCGGACCGCGCCCTTCGTGCCTCCCGCGAGCAGGTTGAAGGAGGCCGCCGCCGTCGGGAGCTCCCGGAGCCCGAACGCCGCTGCCGCGAGACCGGCGAGGATCAGCGCACGCCCCGCGGCGCGAGCGTCCCGGATGAGTCGCGTGGCGGCCCGATCGAGCGCGAGGGCCGCCAGGACGGCGACGAACGGAAGGGCCGCCTCGAGCCGCGGGGGAAAGCGGGTGAGGACGCGCGGCGCGAGCGCCGGACCGACGGAGACGGCGACGACCATGAACAGACAGAGGCCGACGAGGGCCGCGGGGTCTCGTCTCGCGTCGCCTCGCCTCACGCGAAGAGCGTCGCGCGCCGCGACGACGACGCCGGCGACGAAGAGCAGGAGGGTCGAGAGCGGGGTCGTCACGAGGAGCCAGTGAACCGCATACGACGAAGGCACGTCCTTGTACGCGACGACGGGAGCGCCGTAGAGGAGCGGCTCGATCGTCGGCGTGAGCGGCGAGAAGAGCCACTCCGCCCCGCTCACCGCGCCGCCGCGCCAGAGTGACGGCACGAAGAGGCCGATGAGCGCGGGCGTCAGGACGAGGAGCCAAACGAAGCCGGACGGCAAGGGCACGCGGCCGCGTCGGAGCGCCGGACGCACGAGACGCCGATGGGTCGCCGCGTAGTGACCGACCACGACGGGGAGGATCCAGAGCGTCGCGAGATCGACGGCCATGCCGAACGCGACGGCGACGGAGAACAGCAGGGCGGCGAGCCGGTGGCGCCGCCTGAGTCCGGCCCGCCGCGCGGCGAACGACGGCGGCAACGACCAGCGATACGCGGCGAGGACCAGGAGCCACGCGCTCGTCACGATCGCCGGCTCCCGGGCGGCGCCGAGCGCGTGGGAAAACCGCGGCATCGACACGAGAAGCGCCGCCGCGAGGAACCCCGTGCGCGGCCCTCGGCTCTCGGCGACGAGGAGGAACAGCGCGAACGGGGCGAGCCCCGCGACGAGGAGCCACCCGAAGCGAGCCGCGGTGAGCCCGTCGAGCAGGTGGGCCGCGCGGAGGACCTCGCCGAGCCAACCGGAGACCAGCCCCGGGACGATCCCGAACGGCGCGAGGTCGTCGTAGACGCCCCGGGCGCTCGACGAGACCATCGTGCTCGGCCCGAACTGCCCGAACGCCCGCGCGAGGTCGATGGCGTGGCGGGCGGCCGCGACCCGGCGCTCCTCGTCGAAGGTGGGCCCCGTCGCGACGGAGGCGAACAGGGCGAGAGCGAGCGACCCGAGGAGGACCAGCAGGGTGACGGCGCCCGGCGTCCGCGGCGCGGGATTCGGGGAGTCGGGAGCGCCCACGGCGGCCGCGACGCTAGTGCCCTGCCCGGAAAGTCGCAATCACGGCCGCCGGGGCGCGGGGGCGTTCGTCGCCGAAAACTTCCGGGTCCGGCGTCGACCTGGGTACACCGCGGAGATGGTGCGCCGGGCCCTCGCGGTGCTGACCCTGGCCGGAGTGTCGGGTTGCACGGATCCGCCCGCCCCGAGCCCGGAGCCCCCGACGCCGCGGCTCGCCGAGCCCGTCGCGAGCGCCGCCCCGGTCCGCGACGAGACCGGGTGCCCGGCGGACATGGTCCTCGTGTCCGGGCTGTTCTGTCCGGTCGCCGAGGAGCGGTGCAAGGCGCACGACCCGGAGTACGAGGGGGATCCCGAGAAGAGCGAGCGCTGCCTCGAGTTCGCCGAGCCGAGCCGCTGCGTCTCGAAGGATCGGACGCTCCTCCGGTTCTGCATCGATCGCTACGAGTGGCCGAACCGCGCCGGGGAGCTTCCGCGCGTCCTCGTGGACTTCACGCAGGCCAAGGCCTCCTGCGAGAGCGTCGGCAAGCGCCTGTGCGACGAGCACGAGTGGCTCTTCGCCTGCGAGGGCGAGGCGATGCTCCCCTACGTGAACGGCTACGAACGCGACGCGACGGCTTGCTCGATCGACCGCCCCTACCTCAGGAGGCCGCACGTGCTCTCCCGGTGGGACGAGTGCATGGCGACGCCCGAGTGCCGGCGGGATTTCGCGCACGTGGATCAGCGGGAGCCGTCCGGCGCGTTCGAGCGCTGCGTCTCCCCGTTCGGCGCCTACGACATGAACGGGAACGTGAACGAGTGGGTGAACCTGCCGGACGCGGACTATCCCCATCGGTCGGGTCTGAAGGGCGGCTGGTGGGGCCCCGTCCGCGACCGGTGCCGCCCAACGGTGCGATTCCACGACGAGTCGGACTGGGGCTACGAGATCGGCTTTCGTTGTTGCAAGCCGGCCGCCCCCTAGCCCGGGCGTGCACGGATCGAACACCGCGGCGACCGGCGGCCGGTCGGGCGCGTCACTCGGACGCGCTGCGTCGAGATCCCACTTGCGACGAACGCGTCACGCATACAGAATCCTACCCGCCGGAGGCCCCTCTCCGGCTCGGCCGACGCGCCACACCGGCTCGTCGGCCTAGGCGTGTCCCCTGCCAATTTGCGCCTCATCGAAGGAGCCCGCACCCATGGGTTTGCCGAGCAAATCCGGTCTGTATGATCCAGAGTTCGAACGCGACGCCTGCGGGGTGGGCTTCGTGGCGAACATCAAGGGCGAAGCGTCGCACCGCATCGTGCGTCAGGGCGTCGAGATCCTGCTGAATCTCGTGCACCGCGGCGCGTGCGGCTGTGACCCGCTGACGGGCGACGGCGCCGGCATCCTCATCCAGATGCCGCACGAGTTCTTCGTGAAGGAGTGCGAGGCGCTCGGCATCAAGCTACCGGGTCGGGACGAGTACGGCGCGGGCTGCGTGTTCCTCCCGCGGGACCCTCACGAGCAGCGCATCTGCGAGCAGATCGTCGAGGACAAGATCCTCGCGTCCGGGCAGAAGCTCCTCGGCTGGCGCACGGTCCCCGTGGACGAGACGGCGCTCGGGCCGATGGCGCGTCAGAGCGCGCCCGTCATCAAGCAGGTGATCGTCGGATCGGCAGGGCTCGATCACACCACGTTCGAGCGGAAGCTCTACGTCATCCGCAAGTGGGCGGAGCGCACCGTGCGCGAGAGCGAGCTCTCGGAGGCCGATCGGTTCTTCATCCCGAGCCTCTCGTCCAAGACGATCGTCTACAAGGGCCTCCTCCTCGCCGAGCAGCTCTCCGCGTTCTATCGAGACCTGGAGGACGAGACGATGGTCTCGGCCATCGCGATGGTGCACCAGCGCTTCAGCACCAACACGTTCCCGACGTGGGAGCTCGCGCAGCCGTTCCGCATGCTCTGCCACAACGGGGAGATCAACACCCTCCGCGGCAACACGGCGTGGATGCGCGCGCGTGAGCAGGTGTTCGACGGCCGCGTCTTCGGCGAGGACACGCACCACATCCTCCCCATCATCAGCCCCGGCGGCAGCGACTCCGCGATGCTCGACAACGTGGTGGACATGCTCGTCCACGCCGGTCGATCCCTCCCGCACGTGATGATGATGCTCGTTCCCGAGGCCTGGCAGAGCGACGACCAGATGCCTCAGAACAAGAAGGATTTCTACGAGTACCACTCGTGCCTGATGGAGCCCTGGGACGGCCCCGCCGCCCTCTGCTTCAGCGACGGCAAGAGCATCGGCGCGATCCTCGACCGGAACGGGCTTCGCCCGGCGCGGTACCTCGTCACGAAGGACGGGCACATCGTGATGAGCTCGGAGACGGGCGTGCTGGACATCGCCCCCGAGAACATCGAGAAGAAGGGCCGCCTCGAGCCCGGGCGCATGTTCCTGGTGGATCTCGGCCAGGGCCGCATCGTGGAAGACGAGGAGATCAAGAGCTCGCTCGCCGCCCGGAAGCCGTACGGCAAGTGGCTGAAGGACAACAAGATCAGCCTCGGGGACCTGGAAGACGTCGACGACGCGCCGCCGAGCGTGGAAAAGCTCCCGCTCGTCACTCGCCAGAAGATGTTCGGCTACACGCTCGAGGATCTCCGCATCCTCATGCAGCCGATGGGAGAAAAGGGGCTGGAAGCCGTCGGTTCCATGGGGACGGACACGCCGCTCGCGGTCCTCTCGGACGAGCCGCAGCTCCTCTACAACTACTTCAAGCAGCACTTCGCCCAGATCACGAACCCCGCGATCGACTCGATCCGGGAAGAGCTCGTGATGAGCTTGAAGACGTACATCGGCGCGGAAGGGAACCTCCTGTTCGAGCTCCCCGACCAGGCGCAGATGCTGGAGCTCCCCCACCCGATCCTCACGAACGAGGACCTCTCGAAGCTCCGTCACGGGAGCATCCGGCACCAGCGGAAGCCGCCGACGCTCCCGATGCTCTTCAAGGCGAGCGCGGGCGGCGCGGGCCTCAAGGCCGGGCTGGACGAGCTCTGCCGCCTCGCGTCCGTCGCCGTGAAGAACGAGCACGGCTTCATCATCCTGAGCGACCGCGGCGCGAACGCGGAGATGGCCCCCATCCCGGCGCTCCTCGGGACGGCCGCGGTCCATCACCACCTCGTCCGGAACGGGACGCGGACCAAGCTCGGCATCATCGTCGAGACGGGCGAAGCACGAGAAGTGCACCACTTCGCCCTCCTCACGGGCTTCGGCGCCGGCGCGGTGAACCCCTACGTCGCGCTCGAAACGCTGGACGACATGGTGCGGCAGGGAACGTACGGCCTCACCGACGCCCAGTACGCCCAGCAGAAGTACATCAAGGCCCTGAACAAGGGCATCTTGAAGGTCATGAGCAAGATGGGGATCAGCACGCTGCAGAGCTACCGCGGCGCGCAGATCTTCGAGGCCATCGGCCTGAACCCCGAGCTCGTGGAGCGCTACTTCACGGGCACGGCCTCGCGCATCTCGGGCATCGACCTCGAGGTGATCGCGAAGGAATCGCTCATGCGGCACGAGCGCGCGTTCCCGAAGCGCACGCAGCCGACGGCCGTCCTCGAGATGGGCGGCAACTACCACTACCGCGCCCAGGGCGAGCGCCACCTGTGGAACCCGCGCACCATCGCGGCTCTCCAGCGCGCGGTCCGCATGGAGGACGTGAAGAGCTACGAGGAATACGCGAAGCTCATCAACGACCAGTCTCAGGAGCCCATCACGCTCCGCGGCCTCTGGGAGTTCGTGCCGTCGAGCACGCCCGTCCCGCTCGACCAGGTGGAGTCGGCGGCGGACATCGTGAAGCGCTTCGCGACGGGCGCGATGAGCTTCGGCTCCATCAGCGCGGAGGCGCACGAGAACCTCGCCAAGGCGATGAACCGCATCGGCGGGCGGAGCAACACCGGCGAGGGCGGCGAGCGTGAAGAGCGCTTCGCCGACGATCGCCGGAGCGCGATCAAGCAGGTCGCGTCCGCGCGGTTCGGCGTGACGACGCACTATCTCGTGAACGCGGACGAGCTCCAGATCAAGATCTCGCAGGGCGCGAAGCCCGGCGAAGGCGGCCAGCTCCCGGGCCACAAGGTGGACGCGATCATCGCGAAGACGCGCCATTCCACGCCGGGAGTGACGCTCATCTCCCCTCCCCCGCACCACGACATCTACAGCATCGAAGATCTCGCCCAGCTCATCTTCGACCTGAAGATGGCGAACCCACGGGCGCGCATCAGCGTGAAGCTCGTCGCGGAGGCGGGCGTCGGGACGGTCGCCGCCGGCGTCTCCAAGGCGCACGCGGACGTGATTCTCATCTCCGGGCACGACGGCGGCACGGGCGCCTCCCCGCAGACGAGCATCAAGCACGCGGGCGTGCCCTGGGAGCTCGGGCTCGCCGAGACGCACCAGGTGCTCGTGAAGAACGACCTCCGGAGCCGCACCGTCCTCCAGGCGGACGGCCAGCTCCGCACGGGCCGGGACGTCGTCATCGCCGCGCTCCTCGGCGCGGAGGAGTTCGGCTTCGCGACGGCGCCGCTCGTCGCGTCCGGCTGCATCCTGATGCGGAAGTGCCACCTGAACACGTGCCCGGTCGGCATCGCGACGCAAGATCCGGAGCTCCGGAAGAAGTTCACGGGCCAGCCCGAGCACGTCATCCGCTTCATGTTCTACGTCGCCGAGGAAGCGCGGAAGCACATGGCGGAGCTCGGCTTCCGCACCGTGAACGAGATGATCGGCCGGGTCGACAAGCTCCGCGTCCGGAAGGACGTGAAACACTGGAAGGCGTCCCGCCTGGATTTCTCGGACGTGCTGAAGCCGGCCGATCGCGCGCCGGGCGTCGAGGTCCACAAGACGATCCAGCAGGATCACGGCGTCGAACGATCGCTCGACGTGGAGCTCATCGAGCGCGCGAAGGAGACGCTCGAGACCGGCGCGCGCGCCGAGCTCACGATGCCGATCCGGAACGTCCACCGCACCGTGGGCGGGCAGCTCGCGGGTGAAATCAGCCGCCGCTTCGGCAAGAAGGGCCTCCCGCACGGGACGCTCCGCGTGCACTTCGACGGCACCGCGGGCCAGAGCTTCGGCGCCTGGATGGTGGACGGCATGATGTTCACCCTGGCAGGCGACGGAAACGACTACGTCGGCAAGGGCATGTCCGGCGGCGTCCTCGCCATCCGTCCGCCGCTCGGCACGACGTACAAGGCGGACGAGAACATCATCGTCGGAAACACCGTCCTCTACGGAGCCACGGGCGGAAGCGCGTTCTTCAACGGCATGGCCGGAGAGCGCTTCTGCGTCCGGAACAGCGGCGCCGTCGCGGTCGTCGAAGGCGTCGGCGACCACGGCTGCGAGTACATGACCGGCGGGCGCGCCGTCATCATCGGCAAGACGGGCCGGAACTTCGCCGCCGGGATGAGCGGAGGCTTCGCCTACGTCCTGGACGAAGACGGCATGTTCGAGAAGCGCTGCAACCTGGAGATGGTCGAGCTCGAAGGGCTCAGCGCGGAGGACGCCTCGTTCGTCGCCGCGCTCCTCGAGCGGCACCACGAGGCGACGCGGAGCGAGAAGGCGAAGCGGCTCCTCACGAACTGGGAAGCGACGCTCACCAAGTTCGTGAAGGTCGTCCCCATCGAATACCGGCGCGTCCTCCAGGAGCTCGAGCAGAAGCGGCTGGAGAAGTCCTCTCCGGCAGCGACGGCGTCGGCAGCCCACTGAGTCGAGAAAACCCTTCCCCAACAGAGTCAGGTCAGTCCCGTGGGTAAAGTCACCGGTTTCATGGAGTTCGGACGGCAGGATCCGAAGAAGCGCCCCGTCGGGGAGCGCGTGAAGGACTACAAAGAGTTCGAGCTCCCAGTGGTCCAGGCCGAGCTCTCGGCGCAGGGCGCGCGCTGCATGGATTGCGGCATTCCGTTCTGCAACACCGGCTGCCCGCTCGGAAACCTCATCCCCGACTGGAACGACCACGTGTACCGGGGGGATTTCGCGTCCGCGCTCGAGTCGCTCCACAGCACGAACAACTTCCCGGAGGTCACGGGCCGCGTGTGCCCGGCGCCGTGCGAAGCGTCCTGCGTGCTCAACATCAACGACGATCCGGTGAGCATCAAGCTCATCGAGAAGTCGATCATCGACCACGGCTTCGAAACGGGACTCGTCGCGCCGAAGCCGCCCCAGAAGAAGACCGGGAAGACGGTCGCGGTCGTCGGGTCGGGTCCTGCCGGACTCGCGGCCGCGCAGCAGCTCGCCCGCGCCGGGCACTCCGTGACGGTGCTCGAGCGCTCCGATCGGTTCGGCGGCCTCCTCACTTACGGCATTCCCGACTTCAAGATGGAAAAGCACCTCGTCCATCGCCGCGTCGAGCAGATGAAGGCGGAGGGGGTGGAGTTCCGCGCCAACGTGGACGTCGGCGTCACCCTGAGCGTCGCCGAGCTGAGGAAGCAGTTCGACGCCGTGTGCCTCGCCGGCGGGTCCCGCAAGCCGCGCGATCTCCCTGCGCCGGGCCGCGGCCTCTCGGGCATCCATTTCGCGATGGAGTTCCTCGAGCAGCAGAACCGCCGCGTCGCCGGGGACACGGTGCCGGACCAGGGCGCCATCCTCGCGACGGGCAAGAAGGTCGTCGTGATCGGCGGCGGTGACACGGGCAGCGACTGCATCGGCACGTCGAACCGGCAGGGCGCGGTCAGCGTGACGAACTTCGAGATCATGCCGAAGCCCCCGAACGAGCCGAGCCCGACCACGCCGTGGCCGCTCTGGCCGCTGATGCTCCGGACGTCGACGTCGCACGACGAGGGCGTGTCGCGGGATTTCGCGGTGAACACCGTTCGCTTCGTCGGGGACGAGACGGGCCGCGTGAAGGGCATCGACTGCGTCCGCGTGGAGCTGAAAGATGGCAAATTCGAGCCGATTCCGGGCTCGGAGTTCCACGTGGAAGCCGATCTCGTCCTCCTCGCGATGGGCTTCGTTCACCCGATCCACGAGGGGCTTCTCACGGACCTCGGCGTGAAGCTCGACGCGCGCGGCAACGTGCAGATCGACGGAAACTGCATGACCAGCATTCCGGGCGTGTTCGCCGCCGGTGACATGCAGCGCGGACAGTCGCTCGTCGTGTGGGCCATCGCGGACGGCCGCCGCGCGGCGGCCGGGATCGATCAGTACCTCTTCGGGGCAACGGAACTCCGCACGCCGAGGGTCGCCGGGATCCTCCGCTGAGTCGATCGGCTCCGCGGCGCGAGTCCGCGGCGCCGTTTGCGCTCAACCCGCGAGCTCGGGCGGAAGCGCGGAGACGATCGTCGCCCGGACGGTGCTCATCAGTCCGTCGAGCCGTTCACCCTCGAACGCCTTCGGGTCGATGGGCGGGTGAATCGTCACGTGCGCGGTGGCTCCGCGCGTGACCGTGAGGCCGCCTGCGGGAAGCGCGAAGCGCGTGCCCTCGATGGACACCGGGAGGATCCGGAGGCCCGTCTGCCGTGCGAGGTGAAAGCCGCCCTTCTTGAACGAGCCGAGTCTTCCGGTTCGCGAGCGAGTTCCCTCGGGCGCGATCCAGATGCTGACGGCCTGATGGAGACCGTCGCGGGCGGACTCGAGCGTCCGGATGGCGCTCTCGCGATTCTTGCGATCGACCTCCACGAACCCCGCCGCGCGCATCGCCCCGGCCATGAACGGAATCTGGAAGATCTCCTTCTTCGCGACCATGCGGAGCGGAATGCGGAGCGACTGGTACAAGACGGGGATGTCGTAGTGAGACTGGTGGTTGCTCATCACGACGTACGCTTCTCCGGGAGCGAGGTTCTCTTTCCCCGTCACCTCGACCGAGATGCCCGCCTGGCGAACGAGGGTTCTCGACCACTCGTCCAGGCGTCGATCGCAGGTCTCGCTCGTGAGAGTTCCAGCGGCGGCCTCCACGATGGTCGGAAGACTGATCCGAAGCGTCTCCATCGCGGCGCGCGCGAGGACGTCGAAGGAGGGCACCACGGCTACCGAAACCTCGTCCAATCGGGGCCGATTTGGCCGCCGGACCGGCAGTATAGGCGATCGCGATCGCCGAGCGCGAGGCGGACTCGCGAGCCGCTACGCCTCCGCGCGGCCTCGCGCCTTGCGCTTCGCTCCACACACATATCGAAGCACTCTCCGAACCGGACAAGGAAGCAGCCCGGCCTGGCCCTGCCGTTCTGGGCGGACGATCGAAAACCGTGCTAGTGGAGGAGATTAGATTCGGCCCTCTTTTGGGCCAGAAAACGCCATGAACATCTCGTGTCCCAGCTGCCCGGCGAAGTACGGCGTCCCCGACGAGAAAGTGAAAGGGCGGAAGGTCCGCATCACTTGCAAGAAGTGCGGCGCCGCCATCATCGTCGACGGCACTCAGGGCGAAGGCGCGAGCGCGGAGCCGCCGAAGGTCGCGCCGGTCAGCTCCGAGGGGGATCCCAGGACGAGGACGATCCTGGGAGGCCTCGAAGCGCCCGCCGACTCCGCCCCCGGCGCGCCGCGCGGCGGCCCTCCGCCCGCAGCGCCGGTCCCGGCTGCTGCCGTTCCGAAGCCGGCGGCGGCGCTTCCGCGTCCCGCCGGTGCGGTCGCATCCGCCGCAGCCGCCCGCCCCGGCGGTATCGGCCTGCCCAAGGTCGGCGCGAAGGCGAAGGTCGAGGAAAAGCCGCCCGTCGCCCCGGAGCCGAAGCCCTCGCCGCCGTGGACGGTCGCCGTCACCGACGACGATCACCGGGACATGACGACCGCGCAGGTCGTCGAGGCGTACGCCGCACACACCATCGACGCCGAGACGTACGTGTGGCGGGACGGCATGGAAGACTGGCTCCCGCCGTTCGACATCCCCGAGATCGCCGCGGCCCTCGCGGCGAGGAACCTCGTCCCGCGCACGAACGACGCTCCGCCCGACGAAGAGACGGCGCGTCCCGCCGCCACCGGTGGCTGGCGCGAGCCCGGCAAGTGGGACCAGGACGGACCGAAGGACCCGACGAACTTCGACGACGTGACGGTCGCGATGGCCGCGCCGAAGGCGCAGGAGCTCCTCGGCGCCTTCGCGGAGGCCGAAGCGCAGTCCGCGGCCGCGAAGGCCGCGCCGGCGGCGCCAGAACGGCCCCCCGCCACGGAACCGTCGCCGGAGCCGCCCCCGCCTTCGGAGGAGCCGGCGAGCGAAGCCGAAGCGATGTCGCCCTCCGAACCTCCGCGCGAGGCGGGCAAGCCTGCCGCCGCGGCGCGCGCCGCAACGACGAAAGAAAAGCGGGGGGATCTGTTCGCTCGCGCAGCGGAGGAAGAAGCGCCGCGCGCCCGGATGCCGAGCGTCCCGCCGGACGCCGGCGGCGCGGGCTCGCTCACGGGCGCCCGGAACGAGAGCTCCGTGCTCTTCTCGCTCGATCAGCTCACCGGCGGCGGGGGCGGCGGCGCGAAGAACAAGGCCAAGAAGGAGCCGAAGGTCGAGAAGGTCGACGCCGAGGCACTGCTGTTCGGCGGCTCCTCTGCGAGCGCCGACGACGCGCCTCCCTCCGTCGCGAACCTCGGTGGCGGCGCACTGTTCGCGGCCCCGACGATGGCCGCTCCGGACTTCACGGCTCCCGCGATCCCGTCGCGCCCTTCGAACCCGGCGCCAGCCGCTGCTCCCACGCCCTCCCAGGCGCCCGCGGCTCCGGCGAAGAAGTCGGGGGGCGGGCTCTGGATCGGCGTCGCGGTGGTGGCGCTGATCGGCGGCGGGGGCGCCGCGTTCGCGCTCATGCGTCCGAAGGAGCCTCCGCCCGTCACGGCGGAACAGGCGCCTCCGGCGACGGCCGCGCCGGCGACGAGCCCCACGCCGACTCCAGCCGCCGCCCCGGCTGCGACGCCGGCCCTCACGGCGAGCGTGGCGCCGACACCGAGTGCGGCGGCCGCGCCAGCCGCGCCGACGGCCCCCTCGCCGAGCGCGCCGGCGACGGCAGCGCCGGCCACGACCGGCGCGCCCGCTCCCGCGGCGACCCCGGCTCCTGCGGCTCCCGCTGCGCCCGCTCCCGCTGCGCCCGCTCCCGCCGCGCCGAAGCCCCAGGCGACGGCCCCCGCCCCGAAGCCGGAAGCGCCCCCGGCGGCCGCCGAAGGCCCGGAATTCGACAAGGCTACCGCCGCAGCCGCGCTGGGCGCCGCGGCGTCCCAGGCCCAGGGCGAGTGCGCGAGCCAGGACGGTCCACACGGAAACGGCAAGGTCACCATCACGTTCGTGAACAGCGGACGCGCGACGAACGCGCTTGTCGCCGGTGACTTCGCGGGCAGCGCCCTCGGCGGCTGCATCGCGCGGGTCTTTCGCAGCGTGAAGGTCCCGCCCTTCTCCGGCGACTCGGTCCGCGTCACGAAGAGCGTTCACATCCCCTGAAGGCGCCGGGCGCTGCGCGAGGGCCCCGGGCTCCTCCGCGCGGCCGGGCCGGAGCGGCCGACCGCGCTCAGGGGTGGATGTTCACGATCGTGCCGCCGCCGAACGTGTCGCCCGCGTAGGCGGCGTGCCAGTGCTCGGGGACTTCGGGCGAGCTCCACATGAAGACGTAGCGGGCGTCGATGGGCGCGAGGTTCACGCAGCCGTGCGAGCGGGCGCGACCGAAGTCGTCGTGCCAGTACGCGGCGTGGAGCGCGTACCCCGCGTTGAAGTACATCACCCACGGCACGTCGCGGAGCTCGAACTCGTGGTCCGCCATGTCGGAGTCCATCGTCGTGGTGACGTGCTTCTGGTAGATGCGGAACACGCCCGTCGGCGTGCTGTGGGTCGTCTTCGGATCACCGAGGCCGTCCTTTCCGGACGAGATCAGCGTCGCGTAGACGGGCTTGCCGCCCTCCCAGAGCACGAGCGTCTGCGACAGGATAGACACGTCGATCCACTTGGTACCGTCCTTCGCGAACCACGGGAGCTCCCCGGGCTTCGCGGCGGTGCGGACGTCCTCGCTCTTCAGCCACCGGCCGTCGCGGGTCTCGACCAGGCGCGTGCCGCCGTTCATCCGGACCTTGCCCGTCAGCGGCACCATCGTCCGGCGAGGGAGCTCCGCGCCCTTGTCGAGACGAGCCCCTTCGCCGCCGTAGTACGCAGCGTCGGGCGCCGTCGCGAACGCGACCGGAAGCCCGACGGCGCGGATGTCCTCGCCGTGGAACGGAGAGCCGGAGTCGGCCTTGAGCTTGTCCGCGGGGATGAGCCGAGCGTCCGTCGTGATCGCGAACCGCCGGCTCTGCGCCTCCGGGCCCGCCACGAACGATCCGACCAGCGCGACCCCCGCGTGCCGCTTGATGCGGCTCGCGATGACCGCGTACGGCGGCGCCTTGAACGAGGAGACGTTCGGGATGCGGCGATCGCCCTTCAGCCACCAGGGCACCGCGTCGTCTCCGGTGCCGCCGAAGCGCCGGCTCTCGTCGAGGGGTGCCGCGTGTTCGGGGATGGGACCCGAGGCCAGGCCGGTCGCCGCGAGGGGCACGTCGTTCGCTCCGACGTCGAGGTCGTCCCACTTCTTCGCGAGCTTCGCGTGATTGCGGAGGTGCCGCTCGAGGCGCATCTCGTAGGTGAACTGCTCCTCCTTCGTCGGCACGCGGAGGTAGTTCGGCGCGATGGCGCGGACGAACGCGTACGGGTACGGCATGGGCCGCTCGCGGTTGGGCTCCACCGCCATCGCGCGGACGAGCGGCGTGTCGAGCGCGATGGTCGCGTCCCGCCCGGCGCAGACGAAGCCCTTCGGCCGGACCGCGTACCACCCGCCCTCACAGTCGGCGCGGCTCACCGGGACGTCGGAGCGGCTGACGCGCGCGCCGAGCCGGAGGTAGCCGACGACGGGAGCGCCGCGGCTCGGCGTCGCGAACACTTCCGTCACGAGCGCGAGCGGCGCGATCTTCGGGCCGTCCTCGCGCGGCACCGGGACCTGGGTGAACGGCGCCGCGGGGACGACTCCGCCGTTCTCGACCTTCACCTGGGACAGCGTCGGAGCTGGCTCGGCAGGCGGGGTCTTCCCCCCACACGAAGGCAAGCTGGACGCGAGGGGCGCGAGGAACAGTGCGAGAAGGGAGGAGCGGACACGCGTCGGACCGGGGCGCATGACCCCCGGAGTGCCAAACGCACGGCAAAGTGGCCCAGAAAGCGGCGTCCGGCTGTCGAAACTCGGGCGGAACCGGGTTAGGCTCGGCGCCTCTGGCTTTACCCCGAGGAGTCATTCATGAAGCCCGTTCTCTTGCTCGCGTCCTTTCTGGTGTTCACCGCGGCCGGCTGCGTCATCGAGGAGAAGCCTGCCAACACGGCACCTGCCGCAACACCGGCGCCCGCACAGCCCGCGCCCGCGCCTGCTCCGGCGCCCGTGGCGACGCCCGCACCCGCCCCGACTCCGGCTCCGGCAGCTACCCCAGCACCCGCGCCGACTCCCGCACCTGCCCCCGCTCCCGCCCACGGCGCGATCCCGGAGCTGCCCAAAGCGAAGTAGGGCAAAAACCCCAACCATTCCGACTGTTTGGACCCATATCCCATTTGTTGAACAATCGGGTTGATTGTTCAACAAATGGTCTGGTACACGATCGGCTCCTTTGCCGAGCCCGAAACGCACCCTCGCCGACCGCCTCGCGGAGCGTCTCCAGAGAGACATCTTGTCGGGCGTCTATGCGCCGGGGCAGAAGCTCCCGCCCGAGCTCGCGCTGGCCGAACGGTTCCGGGTCAATCGCTTCACCGTCCGGGAGGCGATGAACAAGCTCGAGCAGCAGCACCTCATCGCCCGGAAGCCGAGGACCGGCACCGTGGTGCTCGACTACACCGAGCACGCGAGCGTCGACGTGATCGCGGATCTCGTCCTCAGCGCGGACGGGCGCGTGAACCCGTTCGTCATGAGCAACCTCCTCGAGTCGGCGCGCGTGCTGATGGCGGAGGTCGCGGCGCTCGCGGCAGAGCGGCGGAACGAGTCCGATCTGAAGGCGCTGCGAGGCGTCCTCGCGAAGATGCGCCGCGAGCAGCGGGTCTCCATGATCTCGTCGCTCGACTTCGACTTCCACTGGGCGCTCTCGGGCGCGGCGGGGAACTTCGTGCCCCGGCTCGTGCTGAACTCCGTCCGCGGGCTCCTCACGCGGTTCGCCCCTCTGCTGGAGACGCTCTACGTGGATCCGGAAGGGATCGTGGAGGGCTACGAGCACGTCGTCGCGGCCATCGCCGCGCACGACGCGGAACGGGCGCGCTCGCTCGTCCGCTGGATCTGGACGGCGCGCCACGCGAGATTCGTGGATCTGCTGGATCCGCTGGGCCGCTCGGAGACGCCGCCCGCGGCGTGAGGGAACTCTCGACTGCCGGAAGGCCTCTGGCCCGAAGGCGCTATGACCCGAATGGGTCTTTGGAACCGAAACAGTCATCAGGAGTAATCACATGGCCACCGCAAAAGAATTGATGGAGAAGGCGAAGACCCAGATCGAGGCGAACAAGGCCCAGGCGAGCAGCATCGGCGCCGTCTACAAGTTCGTGCTCGACGGCGACGGCGGCGGCACGTTCGTCATGAACCTCAAGGACGCTCCGGGCGTCTCCGAGGGTGATGGCGCGGCGCAGTGCACGATCAAGATGGCCGCGAAGGACTACGTCGACATGGTCGAGGGTCGCGCGAACGGCCAGCAGCTGTTCTTCACGGGCAAGCTGAAGATCGAAGGTGACATGGGGCTCGCGATGAAGCTCCAGAAGCTCACCGACATGATCAAGTGAGTCGCCTCCGGGCGTGATGCGTGGCAGGCGCCGCGGCGGAGACGCCCCGGCGCCTGTTCGCTTTCGGGGCACCTCGGTCGCCGTGGAACGGGCCGGATCCGTCAACCCGGGGTGACGGAGGATCCAGCCACTTTCGGGTTCGTTTCCGGCAGGTGGCGGTCGCTCTCGGATTGGTAGTATGCTCGCTGCTCGCCCTCCCCGGAGAGGCGGGGACGGATGACCGAGTTCAAGAAGACGCTTCAGCAGGGCACGCCGGACCAGTCGGCGCCTGCTGCTCCGCGGGGGCCGATCGCGCCTGCCGGGGTCGTCTCGCCGCACAACGCGCCGATCGCGCCGTCCGGCGTCGTTTCGGCCGGCCACCCCTCGTCCTCGGCCAGAGGTGGCCGCGCGATGATGCCTTCCGCGCCGGTCCTCGTCGGTGGCGGGCCGCCGCCGATGCGCGCGCCGTCGTCGTCGTCGCCCGGGGTGCCCCCGTCGTCGGAGGGGCCGCCGTCGTCCGGCGCTTACGTGCCGCCCCCGGCGGGGCCCGACGAGCTCAGGCGGAGCCGTCCGCCCCAGGGTCACCGAACCCCGAGCGCCACGCGCTCCGCTCCCGACTTCGGGCCGCCCCTGCCGGAGAACGCTCCGGGGTGGATGCTCCGAGCCCGCCGCATGTCGCTCGCCCTCGAAGAGGCGATCCGCGCGGGCGAGCCGACGCCCGCCCTCGAGGCGTGCATCGAGCGCGCCTGGGCTTCCTGGGAGCTCGACGGCTCGCAAGACAAGCAGATCGCTCGCATCGCCCGCCTCATAGACAAGGCGCACACCGCCATCCGCGAGACGCCGGCCGCGAAGCTCGAGACCGCGTACAACGAGTGCGCGCAGGTCCTCTGGGCCGGCCTCCCGCGTCACGTGAAGTCGAAGCAGGAGTTCGCGCAGGTCCTGCTCATCATCCGGGACCTCCGCGCGGAGGCGGACTCCTGGGCCGCCGTGGTGGACGCGACGGCGAAGCTCCTCGGCTGGAGCCAGGCGGCGCGGGCCCACGCCGCGCACGCGGTTCGCGTCGCGATCCTGTCCGAGCGATGACCCGATCCCCCTGGAGCGGCCCGTGAGCGTCGACGACGTCAGGCGGCGCATCGACGCGCTGGACGACGAGCTCCTCGACATCCTGAACCGGCGAGCGAAGCTCGTCCGCGAGGTCGGCAAGAAGAAGCGCGACGGCTCGAAGGCGATGCACGACCCCGAGCGGGAGCAGCAGATCTACGAGCGTCTCGAGAAGAAGCTCGGCAAGGCAAGGGGCGCGGTGTTCCCGGTCGCGAGCGTGCGCCCGGTGTTCCGCGAGATCATCAGTGCGTGCCTTTCGCTCGAGGAGCACCTCACGGTCGCGTACTTCGGGCCGCCCGGGACCTTCACGCACATGGCCGCGCGCCGGACGTTCGGCATGTCCGTGCGCTACAGCGAGGGCGCGACGATCCCCGCCGTCTTCGACGCCGTGTCCACGGGCGAGGCGACGTACGGCGTCGTCCCCATCGAGAACTCGACGGAAGGCGGCGTGACGCACACGCACGATTGCTTCCTCGAGAGCCGCGTGATGATCCGCGCCGAGATCGTCCTCGACGTCTCGCAGTGTCTCATCGGGAGGAACGAGGACCTGGGGCGCATCGAGCGCGTCTACTCCCACCCGCAGGCCATCGCTCAGTGCCGGGAGTGGCTCGCGAAGCACCTTCCCCGCGCACAGATCGTCGTCTCGCTCTCCACCGCGAGCGCGGCACGGGACGCCGCGGGGGACCCGGCGTCCGCGGCCATCGCGAGCCAGCTCGCCGCGGAGCTGAACGGCCTCACGGTCATCCGCGAGGGCATCCAGGATCGGAACGAGAACGCGACTCGGTTCGTCGTGCTCGGCAAGACGGACGCGCCGCCGACGGGAAAGGACCGGACGTCGATCGTGTTCTCGACCCGCGACGAACAGGGCGCCCTGCGTCGCGTCCTCGAGATCTTCGACGCGGAGAAGATCAACCTGTCGCGCATCGAGTCGCGTCCGCGCCGCGGCGAGCGCTGGCAGTACGTCTTCTTCACCGATCTCGAAGGCCATCGACTGGACCCGTCGATCACCCGAGCGCTCGCACGCCTCGAAACGAAGTGCGACATGGTCCGCGTCCTCGGCAGCTACCCGCGCGTCCGCTGAGGGGGTGCCGGCGCGACCGGAGTGCTACCATCACCCGGGCGATGACCCTCCGCGCGGTATATCAGGGGACGATCGGCTCGTACTCGCACGCTGCCCTCGAGAAGCTCTTCCAGGCCCGGAAGCTCGAGGCGGAGCTCGAAGGGCAGCCCTCGTACCAGCGGGTCGCGACGGCGGTCGTCTCCGGCGCGGCGGACGTCGGGCTCCTGCCGCTCGACAGCAACATCGCCGGCACCGTCCGGGAGGGGTACGATCTCCTCGCGCAGTACGACCTCGTCCCCCTCCTCGAGCTCGAGGAGCGCGTGGACCATCACCTCCTCGGGCTCCCCGGGGCGACCGTGAGCGACGTGCGCGAGGTGCTGGGCCATCCGCTCGCCCTCGCCGAGTGCGGCCGTTTTCTGGGCACGCTCGCCGCGGCGCGCGCGGTTCCCGCCTCGGACACCGGAGCGGCCGCCGCCGAGGTCGCCCGCTCCGGCGACCCGAAGCGAACGGCGATCGGGTCGCTCGAGACGGCGAAGCGCCACGGCCTCGTGTCGCTCGCCGAGACGATCGCCGATCATCCGGAGGCACGGACGCGCTTCGTGCTCTTCGCCGCGCCCAAGGCAGCCGCGGAGGTTCGGGCGCTCTCGGTCCCCGGCTCGCGCAAGAAGACGTCTCTCGTCCTCGCCACCCGCCACGAGCACGGCGCGCTCGTGAACAGCCTCTCGATCCTCTCGAACGCGGGCATCAACCTCCTGAAGCTCGAGTCCCGGCCGAAGCTCGGCAAGCCCGGCGAACACCTGTTCTACGTGGACCTCGAGGGAGACGACCGAGAGCCGCGCATCGGCGAAGCGCTCGCCGCGCTCCGCGCCTCGGCGCTCGAGCTCCGCGTGATCGGGAGCTACGACGCGGCAGGCGGCCCCACGGACGTTCCCCGCGCCCCCGACACGGTCTGTGCCCCGCCGCGCTCGGCGGATGCGCCCCCGGCGGAGATGCCGGCCTCCGCCGCGAAGAACTGGCCGAAGGCATCGCGACCGACGCGTCCGAAGGGCACTCGCGTCGTGGTGGGCGGCGTCGAGATCGGGGGGGACGACTTCGTCGTCGTCGCCGGCCCCTGCTCCGTCGAATCGCGCGCCCAGGTGACGGAGACGGCCAAGCACGTCGCGAGATTCGGGGCACGCCTCTTCCGCGGCGGCGCGTTCAAGCCGCGCACGAATCCCTACGCCTTCCAGGGGCTCGGCTGGGAGGGCGTCGCGCTCCTCGGCGAGGCCGGGCGCGCCGCGGGCCTGCCGATCGTAAGCGAGGTGATGAGCATCGACCAGGTCGAGCGCATGGCCCGCGAGGTGGACATGCTGCAGATCGGCGCGCGAAACATGCAGAATTTCGATCTGCTCCGCGCGGTGGGAAAGACGGACAGGCCCGTCCTCCTGAAGCGCGGGCTCTCGGCGAGCCTGGACGAGCTCCTCGCGGCGGCCGAATACGTGCTCGCGGAAGGGAACCCCAACGTCGTCCTCTGCGAGCGTGGGATCCGCACGTTCGAGACGGCCACGCGGAACACGCTGGATCTCTCCGCGGTCCCGGTGCTCCGCGAACGGACGCACCTGCCCGTCATGGTGGATCCGAGCCACGGAGTCGGCGTCCGCCGGTGGATCCGTCCCCTCTGCCGCGCGGCGAAGGCCGTCGGCGCCCACGGGATCCTCATCGAGGTGCACCCGAACCCCGAAGAAGCGAAGAGCGACAAGGACCAGGCGCTCACCTTCGAGGACTTCCGGACGATCATGGACGACCTCGGGAAGACGCCCTGGGGCGCGGAGCTCGAAGCCGCGGCGCCGTGAGCGGAATTCGCGGAGCGAGCGCGCCGCGACGCGCGTGCTAGATTCCGTGGCTGGAGGGAAGATGCGCGTCTCCACTTCGCTTTTCACGTCCTCGTTCGTCGCTGCCCTGCTCGCCGTTGCCTGCGGCGGCTCCACGGACGCGAAGGGAACCGGCTCGAGCAGCGGCGCCGGCGGCTCTGCCGGAGACGGCTCGGGAGGCGCCTCGGGCGCGTCGACGGGAGGCGCGTCGACGGGAGGCGCGTCGGCGGGGGGCTCGGCGACCGGAGGCGTGAGCGGCTCCGGCGGCGTCGCGACCGGGGGTTCGGGCGGCGTCCCGAACTCGTGCTTCCGGCCCGACGGATCCCTCTCGCCCGGGTACACGCACTGCACGACGGACTCCGAGTGCGGCCAGCGGCTCGTCCCCACGTGCTGCGGAAGCGATCTCCTCGTGGGCATGCGGAGCGATTCGACCTGCGTCGTTCCCGGAATCGACTGCGGCGGCCTCGGATGCGCGAAGTTCCTCGAGCCGCGGACGGACGACGGAAACACGGTTCCCGAGGGAAGCGCGGCCGATGCCTGGTGCGACAACGGGACTTGCCACACACGGCTCGTCCGGGACGCCGGCGCGCCGGACTGCGGCGGCTCCACGTGCGGCGCGGCCGAGCTCTGCATCCACCCACCGACGAGCGTCGGCGGGCCGGCCCCCGAGTGCGTCCCCCCCGTCGACGGAGGCGCCTGTCCCCCGGGAACGGCGTACCAGGCTTTCTGCGTGGGCTCCGCCTCGGGCGGGTGCGTGCAGGTCTACGTGCCTCCGCCGCCGTACTGCGCGGGGATCCCGGCCGGATGCGGCGCGACCGTCGACTGCTCGTGCATCCCGCAGAACCTGTGCGGCGGAGGCGCGGACTTCTGCCAGAGCGTCGAGGGCCACACGGTCACGTGCGTGAACCTCGCCCCCTGACGCCGATCATTTGATCGCGAGGAGCTCGACGTCGAACTCCAGCGTCGCGTTCGGCGGGATCTTCGGCGGCGCTCCGCGCTCCCCGTAGCCGAGCTCCGGCGGAATGGTGAGCTTCCGGCGACCGCCGACCTTCATCCCGGCGACGCCCTGGTCCCAGCCCTTGATGACCATGCCGGTCCCGAGCTTGAAGTCGAACGGCTCGTCCCGATCCCGCGAAGAGTCGAACTTCGTCCCGTCCGTGAGCGTGCCCGTGTAGTGCACGGAGACCTCGTCCCCGCTCTTCGCCTCGCGACCCGTGCCGACCTTCACGTCTTGCTTCACCAGGGACGCCGCGGGCTTCGGCGGAGCCGGCTCCGCGCTCGGCGCCGCCGGCGGGGGCAGCACGGGCCGCGACTCGGGCTCCGGGACCTTCTGCTGGCAGCCGACGGCGAGCGCGGCGACGAGCGACAGGCACGGCACCGGCGACAGGCGAAGCGACTTCATGGGCCCCGTTTAGCAAAAGCGGAGCCGAACGAAAATGCGGTAGCGTTCCAGTCGTGGCGGCCAGACGGGCAGTCGTTTTCGGGGCCGTGGGCGTTCTCGCGCTCGTCCTCGGCGTGGGGCTGTTCGCCTCCGCGCCCCGGCTCGCGAAGGCGCCTTTCGGGGGAGCCCGTGCGCCGAGGAAGCGACTGCCGATGGTGGACACGCACGTTCACCTGTCGCCCGGCGGCGTCCCTCGGCTGCTCGCGCTGATGAAGAAGCGCGGCATCGCGCACATCGTGAACCTCTCCGGCGGGCACCCGATGGGCGCCTTGCCGCGGCAGCTCGCCGAGGCGAAGACCGCCGGGGGGCGCATCACCGTGTTCACCGGCTTCCCGTACGAGCAGGCGGAGGCGCCGGGCTACGGCGAGCGCATGGCCCGGATCGTCCGCATGGGCCACGACCTCGGCGCGAAGGGCCTGAAGATCACGAAGGGCCTCGGGCTCGGGCTCATGAAACCCGACGGCTCGCTGATGCCCGTGGACGATCCCGAGCTCGACGTCGTGTTCGAGACGGCCGGCCAGCTCGGAATGCCGATCGCGATCCACTCCGGCGATCCGCGAGCGTTCTGGCTGCCCGTGGACGAGAAGAACGAGCGCTTCGCCGAGCTCTCCGCGCACCCGGGCTGGTCGCTCTACGGCAGGAAGGTCCCCTCGTTCGACGAGATCGGAAAGCAGCTCGAGCGACGCGTCGCGCGCCACCCGAAGACGACGTTCATCTCCGTTCATTTCGGCAACTGCGCCGAGGACGTGCAGCGCGTCGCGGGGCTCCTCCGGAAATATCCGAACCTCTACATCGACACCGCCGCGCGGATCCCCGAGATGGGACGTCATCCGCGCGAGGAGCTCCAGGCGTTCTTCCAGGAGTTCCAGGATCGCATCCTCTACGGCTCGGACCTCGGCATCGGCCCGGAGCCCGACCCTCTGTTCCTCGGCTCGTCGGGGCCGAATCCCTCCACGCCCGCCGAGGAGGAGCTCTTCTTCAGCGCGACACGGCGCTTCTTCGAGACGTCCGATCGCGCGTTCCCCGGCCCCACTCCCATCCAGGGAAACTGGACGATCGACGCCATCGACCTCCCGGATTCGATCCTGGAGAAGGTCTACTCGCGAAACGCGATGAAGCTGCTCGGGATCCCGGACCCGGTCACGCCCCCACCGTGACGGCGGGGCGGGCCTCGCCTCAGCCGAACCACTTCTTCCAGAAATTGCCCTCTTTCTTGGGCGCCGCGCCCCCGCGCGCGCGCTCCGCCGCGGATTGCGCCTGCTGGGCCGGCGTTTCTTGCGCGGCAGCGGGCGGACCGGCAGCGGGCGTCGCGGGCGGACCCGCGGGAGCCGGAGCCGCGGCGGGTGGTCTCGCGGGCGCGGCTGCCGGAGAAGCGGCCGGCTGAGCAGGGGCCGGAGCCGGAGCTCGCGCCGGAGCGGCGGGCGCCGCCTCGGCGGGGCGCGCGACGGGTTTCGGCGGGGGCTGGGGCTTTGCCGGCTCGTCGAACAGCGAGTCGAGGCCCCACGCGGACGGATCGACGAAATCCGAGCCGCCGGCGTTGACGCCTCGTGTGCCGAGCGCGCCCTGCGCCGCTGGAGGCGGCGGGATCGACCCGTGCCCGGAGAACTCGTGGAGCGTATCCAGGATGAGATCCCCCATGAAGCTCGCGCCGGCCTTGCCCTCCGACTTCCGCTTCCTGTCTCTCTCGCCGGCCGCCTCGCGCACCATCTTCCCGAGGTCGAGGTAGCTCACCGGGCGATCGGCCGCGATGAGCACCCGGGAGAGATCGCGCGCGAAGTCGTCCGCCGAGAGGTAGCGGTCCTTCGGATCGCGGGCGAGCGCCTTCTGCACGACCGTCCAGATCTGGTCCGTCACCTCGGGACGGATCTCGCGGATGTCCGGGATCAGGGTCGCCCGCACGAGCTTGAACGTGTCGACGTCGGTGTCCCCGCGGAAGAGGCGACGGCCTGCCAGCATCTCCCAGAGGAGGATCCCGGCGGCGAAGATGTCCACGCGGTGGTCGGCGCCCTGTCCGAGCGTCACTTCCGGCGCGAGGTAGCCGAACTTCCCTTTGACGATGTCCTCGTCCTCCTCGACGAGGTGGCTGCTCGCCTTGGCGAGACCGAAGTCCACGAGCTTCACCTCGCCGTACTTCGTCATGAGCACGTTGTGCGGGGAGATGTCCCGGTGGACGATGTTCAGGGGGTTTCCGTGATGATCACGGGCTTGATGCGCGTACGCGAGCCCTTCGCAGATGCCGAGCGCGATGAAGCACGCGGCTTCCACCGGCATGCGCTGGTTCCGCGCGTTCAGGAACTCGAGGACCCCCTGCAAGTCCGCGCCGTCCACGAACTCCATCACGATGAAGTGCGAGCCGCCGCCCTGTCCGATGTCGAACACCTGCACGCACTTCGAATGCGACAGGTAGGCGCAGAGGCGCGCCTCGTCCAGGAACATGTTGATGAACTCCCGGTTCGCGGAGAGCTGCGGGAGGACGCGCTTGATCGCGACCTTCTTCCGGAACCCTTCCACGCCCGCGCTCTCTCCCCGGTAGACCTCGGCCATGCCCCCGGCCGCGATGCGCTCGATCACCTGATAGCGTTGTTCGTTCATCGGAACCTGTCGCTCACGGATCGACGATACCCGTCGAGGAAATGAGGGAAGCGCCGCCGTCGACGACGAGCGTCGTCGCGGTGACGTAGGACGCCGCAGGCGAGACGAGGAAGAGGACCGCGTCCGCGACCTCGTCGATCTTGCCCCAGCGTCCGAGGGGCACCGCGCGCTGCATCTTCTTCTGCGTCTCGGGGTCCGCGGGCGCGAGGCGCCGCATGCCCTCCGTGTCCGCCGTCGGACCCGGCACCACCGTGTTCACGCGGATCCCGGCGGGGCCCCACTCGAGCGCGAGGTCCTTCATGAGCATCTCGATCCCGGCCTTCGCCGCGCCCACGTGCGACTGCGCCGGGGTGGGCTTGAACGCCTGCGGCGCCGAGATGCTGACGATGTTCCCGCCCTCCTTCGCCAGGTGCGAGAACGCCGCGCGACAGGCGTTGAACGTTCCGAGGAGGTCGATTCCGATGACCGCCTTGAAGCCGTTCGCGCTGAGCTGCGCCGCGGGCGCGATGAAGTTCCCGGCGGCGGAGTTCACGAGGATGTGAAGGCCCCCGAGCTCGGCCGCAGTGCGTTCCACGGCCTTCTCCACGTCCGCGTACTCACGCACGTCCGTCGGTGTTTCGATCGCGGTGCCGCCCGCCTTGCGGATCTCGCCCGCCACTTCCGCGAGCGCCTCGGGGCGCCTCCCGAGGAGCGCGACCTTCGCCCCCTGCGCGGCGAGCCGCTTCGCGATCCCGGCGCCGATGCCGGAGCCGCCGCCCGTGACCAGCGCGACGCGCCCCTCGAGGAAACCGTCCTTGAAGATGCTCATGGGATCAATCGAGCGGCTTCGTGCCGAGGTTCAGCACGCCGTCCCGCGTGGCAGCGATGATCTCCTCCGCCTCGTCTTCGGCGAAACCGAGGAGCTCGACGAGCTGGTCGAGGACGCCTCGTTCGTCCTCGCTCTGGTCGCCGTCCGCATGGGTGATGAGCGCGGCATTCGAGAGGAGGAGCTCCTTGTCTTCGTCCGAGAGCTCGCCGACGGGGATGTCCCCGAGGGATCGGCGGGTCTTCGCGTACGCGAGGATTTCCGCCTCTTCCTCGTCGGTCGCGTCGAAGCCGGAGAGGAGGCCTTCGATGACGCCCACCTCCCCGTCCGCGAGCTGCCCATCCGTCCAAGCCACCGCGACCAGGGAGCGGAGCACGTGCTTTTCACCGGGGGTCATCGTAGGGCGAATATACCCGACCCGGCGAGCGGCGTCGCGGCGGCGAAGGAGCGGATTTTCGGCTGGATCCGACGCTCGGGGGAGTCAGATCCTCACCAGCGCCGCTGCCGGGTCCAGCCGAAGCAAGTCGTCGGGGTCGCGCGACGGATCGCCTGAGCGAGGGCCGTTGCTGGGACCGTGACGTTCGCCCCCAACTCGCGGGCGCGAGCGAGGAGGACGAGCACCTTGCGCTCGGAACGGTCCAACGCAATGAGCGCCCCGGCCGAGGTGAACGGCTCCGGCTCTCACCAACCGCGGGCCGCCAGAAACTCGGCCAGATCCGGATCCCCGAGCGACAGCGGCCGCAGGTACTCGCTCACTCGTTCCCTCCTCCACACGGCCCCCGGCGGCGAGCCGTGCGCGAACTCGTACCGGTACAGCACCGCGCGGACGAACCGCGGCGGCCGCGACGAAAATGGGTTCTTCGCGAGCAGCCGGAGCACCGTTTCGTTCCCGCGGAGCAGCTCGTACACGAGCTTCACGATCCACGGCTCCCGCCGCACCGAAGAGAGCCCCGCGAACCACATCTGCCAGTCGAGCCGGTAGTGATACGGCGTGACGAGGCACGGGCGGCGGCGCACGTCTCCGGGCTTGCAGGGAAACTCGTACTCCTGCCAGCGCGCATCGGGCGACGCCGCGTCGTCCCAGGTGCCCTCGAGGATCACCTCGTGCCGCTCATGCTCGATGCTCCCGAACGCGCCGTACGTGTTCACGAGGTGGAACGGATCGAAGCTGCCGTTCATGCGCTGCTCGGGCGAAATCATGTTCACGACCGGGAACAGGCTGAGGAACCCGACGACGACCGCGAGCCCCCGCACGGCGATCACGCGACGCTTCGACGCGGCCGGCGAGGCGTTCCGCCGGGTGACCCAGTCCGCGAGCCGGTCGCGCACGGGCCGCGGCGCGATCCGGAGGAACGCGGCGTCGTCGAATGCCGACAGCGCGACGACGATCGTGAGCCAGTTCAGGAAACTCAGGTTGCCGCTCAGGATGAGCGTCACCTGGAAGAAGACGATGGAGAGCCCCGCGGCGATTCGAAACCGCCGCGGGCCGAACAGGAACCACGGCATCACGAGCTCCACGACGTGGTTCACGAGCACGCCGCCCTTCTGGAACGCCACCGGAAGAGCGTGGAAGTAAGGGGAGAGCGGACCCGGGTTCGGCTGCGTCTGGTAGTGATCGACGAGGCACGTGAGCTCGACCCAGCACGGGTCTCCCCGGAGCTTGATGAGGCCCGCGCCGAACATCACGCGGAACACGAGCCAGCGGAAGAGCCACGTCACGATCACGGAGGGCGGCGCGCGTCGCCCGACGTAAAACACGGCGAGAAAGCCGCTCTCGAGGAGGAGCAGCTCCCAGCCGTAGGCGTAGAAGACCTGCCCGGCGGAGACGAACGACGTGTAGAGGGCCCAGAGCGCTGCCAGCACGACGGCGTTCGCTCGTCCCACGAGGACCCACAAGGAAAGCGCGAGCCCGGTCCATGCCGCCAGGGCGAACGCCCAGTCCTTCGACGAGAGCCAGAACAAGGTCGGGAGCTCGACGTATGCCGAGGGCCCGAGCCGCTCGCGCACGAACCCGAGGAACCGCGACGCCGGCAGGAGCCCGTCCGCACCGACGAGGCTCCGGAACTGGTTCACGCAGACGAGGAACGCGACGGCATAGATGAAACCGAGACCGCGAACGACGGCTTCTCGCGTGAGCTCCAGCGACTCGGTCTCCCCCCACGGCCAGGGAGACTTCCCGACTTCGCGCGCGTCGGCGTCGGCCGCGTCCTCCCCCGCGGCGGTCACGGCTCAGCCCCAGGACTTCGGATCGACGGAGAGATCCGTCACGACGCCGTAGTGGTCCGAAGGAAAGACGGGGCCCTCCGGCGTGTCGGTCGGCTTGTCGAACGCGACGCGCGTGTGCACGGGCTCTCCGCGGAGCTTGCCGTCGGGGCCGCGGACGAAGATGTAGTCGATGCGACGCGACGGTTCGTGCGCGATGGCCGCGAAGGGATTGTCCCGGCAGAACGTCGGCCCGGGCGTGCCGTCTCCGCCGTAGACCCAGGCGTCCGCGAAGTAGACGCTCTTGCCGCCGATCGTCGCGAGCCCGACGAGGTACCGGATCTCGTCCGATTCGGGGCCCGCGTTGAAGTCCCCCATGAGCACCGGGGGGAGCCGCTCCTCCTGGAGCGGACAGAGCTCTTTGATCTTCTCGCAGATGAACTGGACCTGACGAACTCGCACGGAACCGTGGTGAAGTTTCCAGTTCAGGTGCGTGACGAAGACCGGGAGCTGCCCGCCCGGATGATCCACCAGCGCGTAGAGGAGCGACCGGCTCTCGCCGCTTTCCCTGCCCGGAAGCTCGAACACCTCGTGGGCGAGGACCGGGTACCGGCTGAGCACGGCGTTGCCGAAGGCGAGCCCTCCGCCGTAGTCCTGGGCGCGGCCGTACGCGATGTGCGGGAGAAGTCCGGCGGCGATGGGACTTGCCTGGTCGGAAGCGGTGTCCCCGGAGACTTCCTCCGTCACCGTCCAGGCGCCATGCGGAGAGCCGCCCGCGGGGACCGTTCGGAGCACCTCCTGGAGGCCGAGAACGCACGGATCGAGCCGGCGAAGCTCCGCTCGAATGGCCGCGAGGCGCGCCGCCCAGGGCCCGGACCGGTTCCAGATGTTGAGCGTCGCGACCCGCAGTCTTCCCGTCATGGGCTCTCCCACCCCATTACGTACCAAGATTTCGCGCCGCCCGAGCAGCCGAATGTCTCCGTCGAAAAAGACGAGGGCGCCCGAAACCCTGACCACACCCTGACAGTAAATGCCCTACCCCGCCAAGGCCGGGGGGTGGACTATGGTCCCACGCCCCACTAGATCCGGGCCCGCACGCCTCCGCGCTCGCAAGTGACCCATGGCCGACCAGCTTTCTTCCGACCTCGCGTCGCTTCGCATCGACCGGAGCGACACCGGCGGGGGTCCCCAGCAGGGGCGCGGCGGCGCTCTCAAGGCGCTCGTGTGGGTGGCCGTCGTCGGGGCCGTCGGGTTCGGCGTGTACAGCGTCGCGAAGCCGAAGCTCGAAGCGGAGTTCTTCAAGACGGAGGTGGACGTGACGGAGATCTCCATGGTCTCCCCCGCCCAGGCGTCGATCGAGCTCTCGTCCACGGGCTACGTCGTCCCCCAGATCGTGAGCCTCGTCGGCGCGAAGATCCCGGGGCGCGTCGCGAAGATTGCCGTGAAGGAGGGGGACCGCGTGAAGGCGGGAGACTTCCTCATGGAGCTCGACAGCGCGGACTACCAGGCGCAGAAGCGCGCGGCGGAGACCCGCGTCGCGGCCGCGCGCGCCCGCGTGCAGTCCGCGAAGGCGTCCGTCGCGGAGATCGAGGTCCAGCTCGAGCGAGAGAAGCGTCTCGTGGCGGAGAACGTCTCCCCCAAGGCGAACGCGGAGAACCTCGCGGCGCGGGTCGCCGCGCTCCAGGCCGCCGTCGCCGCGGCCGAGGCCGAGGTGACAGCGGCCGTGGCGGAGGTCCGTCAGGCGGACGTGAACCTCGGGTACCTGACCATCACGGCCCCGATCACGGGGGAGATCGTGAGCAAACCGCCCCAGCTCGGCGAGCTCGTCGGCGCGCTCACGCTCACTCCGCTCACCATCGAAATCGCGGACATGTCCACGCTCACCGTCGAGACGGACGTGCCGGAGTCGCGCCTCGAGCTCGTGAAGGCCAAGGCCCCGTGCGAGATCAGCCTGGACGCCTTCCCGAGCAAGCGCTTCCGCGGGGAAGTGCTCGAGGTGAGCCCCAAGATCAATCGCCAGAAGGCCACCGTGAAGGTGAAGGTCACGTTCGTGGACTCCACGGAGGGCGTGCTCCCCGAAATGGCCGCGCGCGTGAGCTTCCTCCAGAAGGCGCTCGACGCGGACGCGATGAAAGAAGCGCCGAAGCTCGTCGTCCCCGCCGGTGCCGTCGTCGATCGCGGCGGAGCGAAGCTCGTGTACGTCGTGGAGAGCGACCACGTGAAGGCCGTGCCCGTGACGCTCGGGCCGCCGTTCGGCGGCGGTTTCGAGCTCGTTTCCGGCCCCTCCGCGGGGACCCATGTCGTGAAGGACCCGCCCCCCACGCTCGGGGACGGCCAGAAGATCAAGGAAAGAGGTCAGGGATGAGTGACGGCGAACCGATCATCGAGCTCAGGGGCGTGGGGAAGACGTACTACCGCGGCGACGAGCGGCTGGACGTCCTGAAGGACCTCGACCTCTCCGCGCCCGTCGGGACGTTCGAGGCGCTCATGGGGCCGTCCGGCTCGGGCAAGTCCACGCTCCTGAACCTCATCGCCGGGCTCGACGCGCCGACGTCCGGGACCATCCGGGTCGCCGGCGCGGATCTGACGCGAATGAACGAAGGGGACCGGGCGAAATGGCGCGCGGCGACCATCGGGTTCATTTTCCAGACGTATAATCTCATGCCGGTCCTCACGGCGGTGGAGAACGTCGAGCTCCCGCTCCTCCTCACGAGCCTCCCGGCCGCGGAGCGGCGGAAGCGAGCGCAGACGGCGCTTCGTGTCGTGGGCCTCGAAGAGCGCTCGGGCCACTATCCGCGGCAGCTCTCCGGCGGCCAGGAACAGCGCGTCGCCATCGCGCGCGCCATCGTGACGGATCCGAAGATCATCGTCGCCGACGAGCCCACGGGCGATCTCGACCGGAAGAGCGCCGACGAGATCCTCGAGCTCCTCGTTCGCCTGAACACCGAGTTCAAGAAGAGCATCTTCATGGTGACGCACGACCCGGCTGCCGCCGAGCGCGCGACGATCACCCGGAGGCTGAACAAGGGAGCGCTCGAGTGACCGTCGTCGGCATCGGTCTCCGGAACGCCTGGCGGAACAAGGTCCGCGCGGTGCTGACCATCCTCGGCGTCGCGGTGGCCGTCGTCGCGTTCCTGTTCCTCCGCACGGTGCTCTCCGCGTGGAACGCCGGGGTGGACTACGCCGCGAAGGATCGCCTCGCTACGCGCCACAAGGTGACGTTCGTGCTCCCCCTCCCCGTCCGCTACGCGGACAAGATCCGTCAGATGGAGGGCGTCCAGGCCGTCGCGTACGCGAACTGGTTCGGCGCGAAGAACCCCCGCGTCGAAGACGCCTTCTTCGCGACGCTCGCGGTGGACACGAAGAACTTCCTGAACGTGGCGGACGAGCTCACGGTCCCGCCGGATCAGAAGGCGAACTGGCTCGCGGACAAGCGCGGCGCCCTCATCGGGGACAGCCTCGCGAAGCAGTTCGGGTGGAAGGTCGGGGACAAGGTCACCCTCCTCGGAACGATCTATCCGGGGGACTGGGAGTTCGACATCTCCGGCATCTACACGCCGACGCGGAAGACGTTCGACCGATCGACGTTCCTCTTCCACTGGGACTACCTGAACGACACGGTCCCCGCCGAGCGGAAGGACAAGATCGGCTGGGTGATGACCCGCATCGACGACCCGGGTCAGTCCGCGAACATCGCGAAGCGCATCGACACGATGTTCGCCTCCGAAGACACGCAGACGCTCAGCATGAGCGAGCGTGCGATGAACACGTCCTTCCTCGGCATGCTCTCGGCCGTCCTGAAGGCGATGGACTTCGTCTCCATCGTCATCCTGCTCATCATGGGCCTGATCCTCGGCAACACCATCGCGATGGGCGTTCGCGAACGGACGCACGAATACGGCGTGCTCCGGGCCATCGGCTTCATGCCCGGCCACCTCGTCGCGTTCATCCTCGGAGAAGCCGTCATCATCGGCATCATCGGCGGCGCGCTCGGCATCTTCCTCGCGGTGCCGTTCATCAACCAGGGCGTCGGGCGCTTCCTGGAGGAGAACATGACGGGCTTCTTCCCGTACTTCCGCGTCGCCCCGCAGGACGCCGTCGCGGCCGCCGTTCTCTCGCTCGCGCTCGCGCTCGGCGTGGCGCTCGTCCCGGCCTATCAGGCCTCCAAGCTCAACACGATCGACGCGCTCCGCCGCATCGGGTGAACACGATGATTCCGATCTCCTACAACGTCCGCAGCATGCTCGTCCGGAAGACGACGACGCTCGCCACGGTGTTCGGCGTCGCGCTCGTCGTGTTCGTCCTCTCCTCCGCGCAGATGCTCGCGAACGGAATCGCCCGGACGATGGGCCGCTCCGGCAGCCTGGACAACGCCATCGTCCTCCGGAAGGGCGCCGACGCCGAGCTCGCCAGCGGGCTCGAGAACCGGATCGTCGGCCTGGTGAAATCGTCCCCGGGCGTCGCGGTGGGCTCGGACGGAAAACCCGTCGGCTCCGGCGAGCTCGTCATGGTGATCGCGGCGGATCTCGTCGAGAACCCGGGCCAGGTGTCGAACGTGGTCGTCCGGGGCGTGACGGAGGACGCGCGGAAGCTCCGCCCGGAGGTCCAGATCGTCGCGGGCCGTCCCGCGCAGCCCGGCACGAACGAGGTCATCATCGGCCGGAAGCTCCTCGGCAAGTTCAAGAACGTGGAGCTCGGCGGGAGCTTCGAGATCAACAAGAACCGCCCGGCGAACGTCGTCGGCGTCTTCAGTGCGAACGACTCCTCGTTCGAGTCGGAGATCTGGGGAGATCTGGACACCGTGCGGGCCGCCTTCGGCCGCTCCGGGGACGTCTCGTCCATCACCGTGAAGCTCTCGAGCCGCGCCGCCTACGACGGCTTCGCCTCCGCCATGGAGCACGACAAGCAGCTCGGTCTCAAGGTGATGCGGGAGCTCGACTACTTCGAGAAGGAGTCCGAGGGCACGACGACGTTCATCAAGTTCATGGGGAACGCCATCGTCTTCTTCTTCTCCGTCGGCGCGATGATCGGCGCGATGATCACGATGTACGCCGCCGTCGCGAACCGGAAGCGGGAAATCGGCACGCTCCG
>DASZXK010000088.1:0-8298 GCA_035545855.1 Polyangiaceae bacterium | reverse complement strand
CGGCGGGGCTGCCCCCGCGCCGAAGGACTCCGGCGGCTGCGCGCTGCCGGGAGCGCGGGCCGAGGAGTCGTCGACGTCGTCCGCGTGGGTCGCCGGTGCGTTTCTCGCCGCGCTCGGGTTCGCGCGCCGGAGACGAAACCGGAAGGACTGAATTCACGCACATCGGGGTGTGAGGGCAGCAATGAGGACACACGCAGCTGGGCTCGGAGCGGCACTGTTTCTTGGAGGAACGCTCGCGGCCGGCGTCGCCTCGGCCGACGGCGGCACGCCACGCGCGTTCGAGATGATCGCGGAGCCCGGGAACCCGGACGACCTCGTCCTCCGCTCGGATTTCTGGGGCTTCTACCGCACGCGAGACGGCGGAAAGACGTGGTCCTGGACCTGCGCCGAGGCGTACGGCGTGGATTCGAAGAGCCCGAATCATCTGGGCATCGCCGTCGCGACGGGGGGCCGGGTCCTGGTCGCCCGCTACGGCCATGGCGTCGAGTACACGGACGACGGCTGCACGTGGTCGTCACTCCCCGCGTTCGCGGGGCTCTACGTGTCGGACGTGCGGGCGACGCTGAACGGCGTCTACGTCGTCACCTCCCCCAGCGCGAACGGCGACGCGAGCTTCACGGGCTACGTCTATGTCTCCTCGGACGGCGGCAGCGAGTTCTCTCCGAAGGGCTCGCCGCTCCCGCCGAATTTCGGCGCGAGGCAGTTCGCCGTCGCCCCATCCGATCCGAAACGCTGGTACGTCAGCGGGCGCGAGCTCGAGGCGACCCCGGGCACGCTGATGCGCTCGGAAGACGAGGGCGCCACGTGGGACGCCACGACCGTCCCGCTCACCGACCCGTTCATGGGCCTCCGGATCGCCGGGGTCGATCCGGCGAACCCGGACGTGGTGTTCCTGTGGGGAGACACGCTGGAGGATCCGGGCGGGGTCGCGTCACCCGACCAGCTCTGGGTCTCGGATGACGGGGGCAAGACCGTGCGTCAGATCCTCGAGTCGCCGCACGACCTGCCGGGCTTCGCCTTTTCGCCGGACGGGACGGACGTGTACGTCGGCGGGATTGCGGCCGGGCTGCTCCACGCAAGGGTCGCGGACGTGCTGGCGCAGGGGCAGAGCGCCTTCCAGCAGGCCTTGACCGGGAGCGCGAGGCCCACGGACAAGGACAGGAGAGTCTGGGGGCTCTACTTCGGACCGAACGGGCTCACCGCCGGCGTGGACAACTTCACGCGCGCCGGCGTTCCCGCGTTCAGCTACGGCTCGTGGATCGCCGACGATCACGATTTCTCCAAGCTGATGGACATCTGCGATCCGGACTACGCGGCATGCGCCCCGAGCACGAAGACCGGCAGCGTCTGCGCGTCGGTCTTCTCGAGCCCCGGGGGCTACGAGCCGGATTTCATCCAGAACAGCGGCCGCTGCGACCCGAGACCCGGGGACGCCGGATTCCGTCCAGACCTGCTGTCACCGTCCGCCACGTCGGGGAAGGACTCGTCGGGGTGCGCCGTCGCTCTCTCGTCGAAGACCGCGACCGGGGGCGTGTTCTTCCTGATGTCGGCCCTCGGCGCCTTTGCGCTGGTCCGCCGCCGATCGCGGAAGCGCTGAGGCGGCGCGCGACGCGCGCTCCCGTTTACACGCGCGGCCCGCGGTCCTAGACGTAGCCCTCGTGGCGATGCCCGTCCCCGTCGAAACCCAGGCATTCGGAACCGGGATCGTGGTGACCTGCGAGCACGGCTCGAACGCCCTGCCCGACCCGTTCCGCTTCCAGGAGGAAGATCGCTGGATCGTGGAGACGCACTGGGCGTTCGACCCCGGCGCCCGCCCGCTCGCACTCGCGCTCGCAGAAGAACTGAAAGGAACGGCTGTCGTCGCGGGCTTCTCGCGCCTCTTCGCGGACCCGAACCGGGAAGAGACGTCCACGGAACTCTTCCGTCGGACGGCGGAGGGTCGCCCGATCGCCCTGAACCGATCGATATCGGACGCGGATCGAGCGGTCCGTCTCCACGCGTACCGGGCCTATCACGCCGCCGTGGACGGGGCCGTCCGGACGTCCACGGCGCCGATCGTCTTCTCGATGCACACGTTCACGCCGATCTACGAGGGGAAGACCCGCGCGGTGGAAATCGGCGTGCTCTTCGACGAGGAGACGGCGCTCGCCGATGCCCTGGACGGGGAGCTCTCTCGCGCCGGATTTCGCGTCGAACCGAACGAGCCGTACTCGGGCAAGCTCGGCCTCATGTACAGCGTGGACCGCCACGCGAAGGCTCACGGGCGCCGTCCCATCGAGCTCGAGGTCCGTCAGGATCTCGCCGTGCAGCCGGACGTCCAGAAGCACGTCGTGGAGGCGACGGCGCGAGCGCTCCGCGAGTTCCTCGGCCGCGGATGAGCGGACGGCTCAGCCGCCCCGGTTCTTCCGGTGCTTGTCGAGCGCGAGCCGCGCCTTGCTCCGGTGGGCGGGCGAGTCTTCCCCGAAGAGCACCTCGGCGAGATCCGACGGGGCGAGCCCGAGCGCGTCCGTCACCGCCGCGAGGACGCGCTCGCGGACGTCCGTGTCGACTTCCCGCTTCGGCTCCGCGCGCGGCGGCTCAACGATCCGGCGGCCGGACGGCTCCGGAATCACCCCGAGCTCCCGGGCCACCTCTCCGACGACCCGCTTCTGATCCGGAGCGCCGAGCCCCTTCAGGAGCGCGAGGATCCGCTCCTTCGCGGCCTCGGGCGTCTGCGGGGTCTCGACCGGCGCAGCGACGGTCACGATGCGCCGGAGCGGACGCAGGTCCCCCCGGGCGGGCGACGGTTCGGCCACGGGGGCCGGCGGCGGCGCTTCTCGCGGGACGATCTCGCGGATCGGTTCCGCCTTCGACTTCGGGAACGTCCGGAGGACCTCCACCTCGACCATGCGGCGCCTGCCCGCCTGGGGCGTCTGGGGCGCGGCGACTCGCGTCGTGTCGGGCGTCTTCGACGAGTCCGCCTTCGCGGAGGCGTGGCCGTTCGTCGATTCGGGCTGCGGCTGGGCGGCGCGCTCCGACTCCGGCGACTTCGGAGGCCGGATCCGGAAGATGCGGTTCCGGTCGGCCTTCGGGAGCTGAGCCTTCGCGAGGCTGAAGAACACGCCGCCGTCCGTCCGGCGACGCGTGCCGTCCCTCACGGCGATGCCGCCTTCGCCCTGCACGCGCTGCGTCTCCGCGAGAAGAGCGAGCGATGCGTCGGCTCCCAGTACTTCGACGATCTCCGCGATCTGCTTGCGCGGAATCTCGTCCGTTTCCTTCAGCGACTCGGCGATCGTGTTTGCGGCGTCGGCAGTGGCCATGACTCGGATGTGTGCGGACCCCCCGCGACAATCACGATGCGATGCCCCCTTTCGGGGTGCAAACAAAGACTACGCCGGAACGAGGATCACTCGGTTCCGGCGTTCGTCGCTCCCCTACCTTTTGGGTGGGGCAGAGCGGGAGAAGGGATTCGAACCCTCGACGTCAACCTTGGCAAGGTTGCACTCTACCACTGAGTTACTCCCGCGGTCCGGGCGCTGGTCTACTTAGCAGAGCGAGGGGTGTCAAGGGATTCCCGCGAGGAAACCCGTTGTGATTCCCACGAGATTCGTACCGCCGAGCGCCCCTCAACGGGAGGCGGCCCAGGTCCGCTCGACCTCGACCACGCCCTTCACCTTCGAGAGGGCGCGCATGACGGCCTTGAGCTGGGCGAGGTCGCTGCACGGGAAGGTGAAGACGTTGCAGGCGCGGCCGTCGTCCCCGGCGCGGCAGTTTGCTTCGCTGATGTTGATCTTCTGAGCGCTGAAGGCCTGGCTCACGTTCGCCAGGATCCCGGGCCGGTTCAGCGTCGTGACCTTGAGCTGGACGGGGCGGTTGATCTTGGAGTCCGCCTCCCAGGTGACCTCGACCCGCCGCTCGGGATCGGTGTCGAAGGCCTTCTGGCACTCCCGCCGGTGGACGGTGACCCCCCGGCCGCGCGTGATGAAGCCGATGATCGTGTCCCCCGGGAGCGGGTTACAGCACCGCGCGTACCGGACGAGCACGTCGTCCACGCCGTTCACGGTGATGCCGCCGTGGTCCTTGCCGCGGACCTTCCGGACGATGCGCTCGATGGGGCTCGGGCGGAGCTCGGGACGGGGGTGCTCGCTGTCGGTGTCCCCCCAGGGGGTGCCGCGGACGACCTGGACGACGTCCTCCGCCTGGACCTTGCCGTAGCCGACGACGAGGAAGAGCTCCTCCAGGGAGCCCACGTGATGCGCCTCGAGCACCCGACGGAGCTCCCGGTCGTTCTTCTGGAGCTTCCCGAGGCTCATCCCGGCCTGGTGCATCTCGCCTTCGAGGAGCTCCCGACCGAGGTTCACGCTCTTCTCACGCTGCTCCTGCCGGAGGTAGCTCCGGATGCGGTTCCGGGCGCGGCTCGTGATGGTGAAGTCGAGCCAGTCCTTCGTCGGGTGCTGGGAGTTCGACGTCATCACCTCGATGACGTCGCCGTTCCGGAGCTTGTAGCGGAGCGGAACGATCTGTCCGTTCGCGCGCGCGCCGTGGCACTGATTGCCGACGGCCGAGTGGATGCTGTACGCGAAATCGATGGGCGTCGCGCCGCGCGGGAGGACCCGCACCTCGCCCTTCGGCGTGAAGACGTAGACCTCGTCGGGGAAGAGGTCGATCTTCACGCTTTCCAGGAACTCGGCCGGGTCCTTGATGTCGCTCTGGAACGCCGTGAGCTCCCGGAGCCACGAGAACTTCTGCGCGTCCCTCGCGGAGACGCCGCTCGACTTCTCCTTGTACTGCCAGTGCGCCGCGACGCCGCGCTCGGCGACCCGGTGCATCTCGTGCGTCCGGATCTGGACCTCGATGCGCTTGCCCCCGGGGCCGATGACCGTCGTGTGGAGCGACTGGTACATGTTCGGCTTCGGGAGCGCGATGTAGTCCTTGAAGCGCCCCGGCACCGGCGTCCACTTGGAGTGGACGCAGCCGAGCGCCGCATAGCACTCCGTGACCGACTCCACGCAGATGCGGAAGGCGAGCGCGTCGAACACGCGCTCGAAGTCGCACTGCTGCTCCTTCATCTTCCGGAAGATGCTCGTGAGGTGCTTCGCGCGGCCGTGGATGTCGGCGGCGAAACCCATCTCGGCGAGGTGCTGCTTCAGCGTGCGGCACACGCCGTCGATGTAGCGATCCCGCTCTTTCTGGCTCGCCGCGAGCTTGTCCGTGATCTCGCGGTAGCCGTCGGGCTCGAGGTACTGGAGCGAGAGATCCTCGAGCTCGCTCTTCACGGAGTGCATCCCGAGACGGTTCGTGAGCGGCGCGTAGATCTCCATCGTCTCCCGGGCGATGCGTTCCTGGGAGTCCGTGCTCATGTGCTCGAGCGTCCGCATGTTGTCGAGCCGGTCGCAGATCTTCACGAGCAGGACCCGGAGGTCCTTGCTCATCGCCACGACCATCTTGCGGAAGCTCTCCGCCTGACGGTCCTCCTTGGAGGTGAAGTTGATCTTGTTGAGCTTGGTGACGCCGTCGACCAGCTCCTTGATCTCACTCCCGAACTCCCGGTCGATGTCCCCGAGCGTCGTCTTCGTGTCCTCCACGACGTCGTGGAGGAGGCCCGCGCAGACGCTCGCGGTGTCGAGCTTCAGGTCCGTGATGATTCCAGCCACATTGGCCGGATGGATGAAGTAGGGGTCCCCGCTCTTGCGCTTCTGGGCGCGATGCGCGACTTCGGCAAAGTGGTAGGCCTTCGAGATGAGCCCGACGTCGGCGCTGGGTTGGTAGCTGCGGACGCGATCTACGAGCGCGTCGAGTGCGAGCATGGGCGTGACAATCCTACTAGGCCGGTCAGACCGCGCCTAATGTCTTCAAGTTAAACACCCGGGGACGCCCCCGCAATCTCGGCACGAGACTCCACAAAACCCAAGCGATCCGCGAGTTTTCCTTCGATGAACCGCCCCTTCGGCGTCTACGTCCACTTCCCGTATTGCCTGGCGAAGTGCCCGTACTGCGACTTCCTGAGCGTCGCCTCCCCGCGAGAGGCCGTGCCCCATCGGGCGTACGCGGACGCCGTCCTGGCGGAGCTCCATCGACGAGCTCGGGACGTCCCCGGGCGGGAGGTGTCGACGCTGTTCTTCGGGGGAGGAACACCGTCCCTCTGGGACCCTCGGGAGCTCGGGCGGGTCGTCGACGCGGTGCGCCGGACGTTCCCCGTCGCGGCGGACCTGGAGATCACCGCCGAGTGCAACCCGTCGAGCCTGGACGAAGCTCGAGCTCGGGCTCTCCGGGACGCCGGCGTGAACCGCGTGAGCATCGGCGTCCAGAGCCTCGACCGGAGCCGCCTGGAGTTCCTCGGCCGGTTGCACGACCCGGACGGAGCGCTCCGGGCGGTCCGGGCGGCGATCGACGCGGGCGTTCCGCGGGTCTCCGCGGATTTCATCTTCGGCGTCGCCGGACAGAGCGCGGAGGATGCCGTCCGCGAGATGACGGCCATCGCGGATCTCGGCCCGACCCACGTCTCGGCGTACGCGCTCACGATCGAGCCGGGCACGCGCTTCGGCGCGCTCCATCAGAAGCGGCAGCTCCCGCTCCTGCCGGAGGACGTGGTCGCGGAGAGCTTCGTCGCGCTCCACGAGCTCCTGACCGGCAGGGGCTACGTCCACTACGAGATCAGCAACTACGGAAAGCCCGGCGAGTTCGCGCGGCACAACCTCGGTTACTGGCGCGGGGACGACTACCTCGGCCTCGGGTGCGGCGCGTGGGGGACCGTCCCGCTCGGCGCTCGGCACGTCCGCTACCGGAACACGCCCGTGCCCGATCGCTACCTCGGCTCGGCGGAGAGCTGGGCGAGCGCGGACGTCTTCAGGGCCGGCCCGGGAGAGCTCGTGTCGGAGCTCGAGACTCTCTCTCCGGAGGCACGCCTCCTCGAGCGCCTCATGCTCGGTCTCCGGCTCGCGGAGGGGCTGGACGTGGAAGCCGCGGCGAGGGACGTCGGGGTCGACCCGTGGCCGACCGAGCGCGTCCGCGCCGTGGAACGACTCGCCGCGCGCGGACGGATCGCCCGGGAGGGTCCTCGCCTCCGGATCCCGTACGACGCTTGGCTCCTCGCGGACGGCACGATCGCGGAAGTCGCGTGAGCCACCGAGCCTCCCGAGCCCCGGCGCGGGCGTGATAAGTGCCGGGACATGGACCCGGACGCGCACCTGACGGAGCTCTCACGGACGATCCAGCTCGCCGTCGCGCCGGTCTTTCTGTTGACCGCGCTCGGGACGATCTTGAACGTGCTCTCGACTCGCCTCGGGCGGATCGTGGATCGATCGCGCGTGCTTTCCGAACGCACGCCGGAGGACGCGGACCCCGCACACCCGGACCGCCGCGAGCTCGAGAATCTGAACGTCCGGCGGCACCTCATCAACCGGGCGATCACGCTCGCGACGGCCGCGACGCTGTTCATCTCGCTCGTCATCGCGATCGCGTTTCTGGGGTTCCTGTTCGACCTCGACTTCGCGCACACCATGGCCGGCATGTTCATCGCCGCCATGATGGCGCTCATCGGGTCCCTCCTGCTGTTCCTCAGGGAGGTGCTGATCGCCGTCCGGACGTCCCTCCGGCGGAAACCGACGTCCGTCCCGCCGAGCCTCCGCCCCTGAGGCCGCTCACTGGATGGCGGCGCAACCGATGCGGCCGCCCGCGTTGCCGACGGGCTGTCCGCCGTCGTCCTTCTTCTCGTGGATGATGATGCCCCGCCCGATGAACGAGTGCGGGTCCCCGGGCTTCAGGTTCGCGTCGGGGACGACGATCTCGAGGGTGCCCTTGCCGTCCTTCCCGACCACGAGGTTCCCGAGATCACCGAGGTGACGCTTCGCCGCGTCCGCGGCCGGGAGACCGTGATCGTGCTTGTCGGGGTTGTAGTGACCGCCGGCGCTCTTCGCGTCGGGAGCGCTGCAGTCGGCCGCCTCGTGGATGTGGGCGCCGTGCTCGCCGGGCGAGATCCCCTCGACGGAGAGAACGACCTTCACGCCCGTCCCTTCCTCGGTGAGCGTCGCCTTGCCCGTGAGCTTCGAGCCGCTCTTCGCGACGAAGTCGACCGTGACGCTCTTCGGAGCCGGCGGGGCCTCCGGAGGCTTCGCGGCCTCCGCGGGAGCGCTCGCCGACGGAGCGGCCGCCGCCGCCGCGCTCGCGGGCGGGGGCATCTCGGCGCTCGGCGCGGGCGGGGGAGCCGCTTCCGGCGCCGGCTGGCTTCCGCCGCAAGCGGCGCACACGAACAAGGACGACAGGGACGCGAGGATCGTGCGGTTCATCGCGCCTTAGTACCGCGACGCGACGCGATCCGAA
>DASZXK010000087.1:0-68515 GCA_035545855.1 Polyangiaceae bacterium | reverse complement strand
GCGCCGCCGTCGTCCGGCTATCTCGCGAACTCCGTGAACGGCCACGAGTACACGGTCACGAACCTGGATGACCTCCAGTACGCCTGCGTCTCGCCGCTCCCGGCGCCGAAGGATTGCACCCAGCTCCGGACCCTCGACCCTCGACCGCTCTGCGAGTGCGACACGACGAACCCCGCGTACGCGGACAATCCCTCCTGTCAGAACCCGGACGGGACGTACGGCAACTCGATGCTCTTCGCGAAGGCGTATCCCGGGCTCCGGCACGCGGGCCTCGTGAAGGCGCTCGGCGACCGCGCCGCGCTCGCGTCGATCTGCGCGCGCACCACGACCGACAGTTCGAGCCCGGACTTCGCCTACGTCCCCGCGATGGACCTGGTCCTCCGGGAGCTCGGGGTCCCGCACTGAGCCCTCGGGGCGTGAGCGTTGCGCCGCTCCGGAGACCGCCCTAGCAATCTCCCTCATGGACGCGCCGTTTTCCGGGACCCGGGAAGAGCTCTTCGCCGAATACAACCGCTGGATGAACGAGAAGCTCTACGCCTGTGCGGCGCGCCTCTCGGACGAGCAGCGGAAGCAGGATCTCGGCGCGTTCTTCAAGTCGATCCACGGCACGCTGAATCATCTCCTGTGGGGGGACCTCGTGTGGCTCGCGCGCTTCCGCGGGGAGACGCCCACGCTCCCCGCGGTCGGGACGATCCTCCACGACGGCTTCGACGAGCTCGCGAAGGCCCGCGTCGCGGCGGACGTCGAGCTCACGCAGTTTGCGCGCTCCCTCACGCCCGAGCGCCTCGCGCGGCCGTTCACGTTCCGGAGCATGGTGTACCAGCGCGAGTTCTCGCTCCCGACGTGGGTGCTCGTCACGCAGATGTGGAACCACCAGACGCATCATCGCGGCCAGGTGACGACGCTCTTGATGCAGCTCGGAATCGATCCCGGCCCCACGGACGTGCCGCTGACGCCGGGCCTGCTGGTCTAAATCGCGCGCATCACACGCACGCATCACACATTGGAGGAGGCGCTCGCACCGCGTTTTTTGCGCGACCTCGATCGGTGTGCAAAGGTCTCTGATCTTCGCTTACGGTCGGGGTTCCATGAGACGCGAGCTCGTTGCCTTCGCCGCCTTTGCCTTGGGTCTCGCCTTCGCCGCGCGCGACGCTCGCGCCCAGACGAAGTCCACCGGGTTCGCGCTCGATCGCTTCGAGCCCTCCGAGCGAGGAAGCGAGTGGTTTTCGCTCGATACCCTGGATTTCCGCGGTCACCTGCGGCCTGCCGCCGGCATCGTCGCCGACTACGGGTACAAGCCCCTCGTCTTCACGGACGCGGGCGGCAACGAGACCCGGGCGCTCGTCACGCACCAGCTCTTCGTCCACGTGGGCGGGAGCCTCGTGCTCTGGGATCGCCTCCGCCTCGGCGTGAACCTTCCCGTGGCCGCCCTGGTGGACGGATCGAGCGGGAGCGTCGGCGGCGCGCAGTTCTCGACGAAGAACGGCGCGAACGTCGGTGACCTCCGCGTCTCCGCCGACGTGCGGCTCTTCGGAAAGTACCGCTCCGTCGTGAGCGGCGCGCTCGGCGCGTCCGTCTGGGTTCCGACGGGGAGTCAGGGGGCGTTCACCGGGGACGGCAAGGTGCGCGTCTCGCCGCACTTCGCCGTCGCGGGGGAATCCGGGAGCGTCGCGTACGCCGCGCGCGTCGGGTTCAACTACCGCGCCGAGAGCGGGGACGTCGCGGGGCAGGCCGTCGGGAGCGAGATGTTCTGGGCGGCGAGCGTCGGCGTGCGCCTCTCGGACGACAAGCTCCTCCTCGGCCCCGAAGCTTACGGGTCGACGGTCGTGGAGAAGGGGGATCTGTTCGCGAAGCGTGGATCTCCGGTCGAGGCCGTCCTCGGCGCGCACTATCTCGCGGCGGAGAACTTCCGGATCGGCGCCGGCGTCGGGCCGGGGCTCACGCAGGGCTTCGGGACGCCGAAGGTGCGGGTGCTCGCGTCGCTCGAATGGGTGCCGGGGTACGAAGAGCCGAAGGCCGCGCCTCCGCCGGAGGAACCGGCGGACACGGACGGCGACGGCATCGTCGACGACGAGGACGCCTGTCCGAAGAAGAAGGGCGTTCGCAGCGACGACCCGGACAAGAACGGCTGCCCGCTCCCCGGCGATCGAGACCGGGACGGCATCAAGGACCCGGAAGACGCCTGCCCCGACGAGAAGGGCGTGAAGAACGAGGACCCGGACAAGAACGGGTGCCCGCCGAGCGATCGGGACAAGGACGAGATCCTGGACGACGACGACGCCTGCCCGGACGAGCCCGGTGTTCCGAGCGACGACCCGAAGAAGAACGGCTGCCCGAAGCCGAAGGACACCGACGGGGACGGCGTGCTGGATCCGGAAGACGCCTGCGTGAAGGATCCGGGGCCGAGGAGCGACGACCCGAAGCGGAACGGCTGCCCCGTGGCGCACATCGAGCAGGGGCAGATCCGCATCCTCGAGCAGGTGCAGTTCAAGACGGGCAGCGACGTGATCCTCCCCGCGAGCGACCACGTGCTCTCCGCCGTGCTGACGATCTTGAACGACCACGCGGAGATCACGAAGATCTCCGTCGAAGGCCACACGGACAACCGCGGCGCCGCCGGCTACAACAAGGCGCTCAGCAAGCGGCGCGCCGCGAGCGTCGTGAGGTGGCTGGTGAGCCACGGCGTGTCCCCGAAGCGGCTCACGAGCGAGGGCTTCGGCATGGAGCGCCCGCTGGACGAGAACTCGACGGAAGAAGGCCGGCAGAAGAACCGCCGCGTCGAGTTCCACATCCGCGAGATCGACGGCAAGCCCGCCGACTCGGACGACACGAAGGAGTGAAGCCATGAAACACGGATCCCTCATGACCTCGCCCCGGACCTTCCTCGCCGCGTTCGCGGCCCTCGCCCTCGCGAGAGTCGCGAACGCGCAGGAGCTCGCCTACTGCGACCTCTCCGTCGCGGCCCAGACGACCAAGCTCCACCTGAACGGAGCGACCGTCATGTCGACGGGAGCCCGGAAAGGGCAGGGCATCGTCGTCACGCCGCAAGCGACCAACCAACGAAGCACCGTCTTCCACTCCATCCCCATCGACTTCGTCGCGGGGGACTCCCTCTACCAGCACTTCCGCGTGCGAATCTCGGGCAACGGCGGGAACGCTCCGCCGAACGGCGCCGACGGGTTCGCGTTCATGGTCCAGAACGATCCGGGCGGCGATCCGCTCGGTGAAGGGAAGACCGGCGCCGGCATCAGCGCCGTCGGGCGCGCCGGGGAGGGCTTCGCTTACGCCGGCATCACGCAGAGCTTCGCGCTCGAGCTCGATACGTACCTGAACGCGAACCGGGACGACCCGAACGGGAACCACGTCGGCTTCGACGTCGGCGGCCGCACCTACCACACGTCGAACGGTCAGGCGGGCGGCACCGTACTCGCGGCGCTCGCGGAGGGAGCCACGGGCGCCATCTACCAGCCCGTGAGCCTCGCGGGAGCGGCACATTCGCTCGAATCCACGACGGCGAGCTACGACACGCGAGACGTCTGGCTCGACTACGTGTGCGCCTCCGGCACGTGCTCGCTCAAGGTCTACATGACCTTCAACAACACGCTCCTCGCCGCGGCCTTCGCCGACACGACGAACCCGGCCACGCTGCCGGCGAAGCCCGCGACGCCCATCCTCACCGTGAACGGGATCTCGAGCATCACGCAGTACCTGAACGGCGCCCAGGGCTGGGCCGGCTTCTCCGCGTCCACGGGCGCGTCCGTGGACCAGCATCTCGTCACGTACTGGGTGCTCAGCAAGAAGCCGTTCTCCGACCAGAACACGAACGACGTGGAAGACCTCTGCGACTGCCGGAACGTCCCGGCGGCCTGCGGCGGCCACATCCCGATCTGCGACCTCGGGACGCCGCAGGGCTTCTGTCGCGACTGCCAGACGAACGCGGAGTGCGCGGCGGCCGACCCCACGAAGCCGATCTGCGATCCCGTGGCGTCCGGCGGCACGGGCGCGTGCGTGGAGTGCACCTCGAGCGCGAACTGCACGGGCGGTACGCCGAACTGCAACACCAGCACCAACACGTGCACCTCGGGCTGCACGACGGACGCCCAGTGCGCGCTCGGACAGTGGTGCTCGAACCCGGGCGGCGCGGCGTTCGGCGGAACGTGCACGGCGAAGCTCCCGAACGGAACGGCGATCCCGACGGTCGGAAATCACGCTCCGGCGCTCACGGGCACGTGCACCGCGGCGGTCGGCGCGGCCGTCTGCGCGACGGGTGTCTGCGACACGACGGACGACAGGTGCGGCATCGCCGTCGGAGACGGAACCTGCACGCAGACGACCCAGTGCCGCTCGGGGCAGTGCGTCGCGACCGGCACCAACGCCGGCAAGTGCGAGCCTTGCGTCGCGGACGCTCAGTGCTCGGGCGCGACGCCCGCGTGCAACGTCGCGACGAATCAGTGCGTCCAGTGCACGGCGACGAACGGCTCCGCGTGCACCGGGAGCACTCCCATCTGCAACACCGGGACGCACGCCTGCGTGCCCTGCAACGGGAACGCCGGGAGCACGGCGACCGCGAAGTGTCCGGCGAGCGCGCCCTTCTGCGATCTCGGGACGGGCTCGTGTTCCGCGAAGTGCACGGCGGATTCGCAGTGCGCGGCGGGGAACTGGTGCAACGACGTCACCGCGTCCGGCGTGTGCCAGCCGAAGCTTCCGAACGGTACCGGCGTGCCCGGCGGGAACTGCACCGCGACGCTCGGAGGCCGCGCCTGCAGCTCCGCCGTGTGCGACCCGTCGGACGACGCGTGCGGGTTCGCCGAAGGGGACGGCCCCTGCGCGGCGGTCGGCCAGTGCCGCGCGGGCGTGTGCGTCGCCACGGGCCCGAACGCGCAGAAGTGCGAGCCATGCTCGGCAGACGCCCAGTGCGGCGGTCAGACGCCCGCCTGCAGCGCGACGACGAACCACTGCGTGGAGTGCTCCGGGACGAACTCGGCGCGCTGCACCGGCGCGACGCCCTTCTGCAACGTCCCGGCCGGGACCTGCGTCGGGTGCACCTCCGACGACGGCGTCGCGAGCGCCCACCCGTGCCCGACCAGCGGCGCGCCGTATTGCGCCGCCTCCGGCACCTGCGGGAACTGCACGTCGACTCCGGACTGTGCCGGCGCGACGCACGCGGGCCCGTACTGCGTGTCGGGCGCCTGCTCGCCGAAGTGCGGGACGGACGCCGATTGCGGCGGCGCGGCGTGGTGCGACGGGCTCGGCGCGTGCGACCCGAAGCTCCCGAACGGCTCTCCGATGCCCGCCGTGACGCCGATCGACGGAAAATGCACGACCCAGAACGGGCAGCGCGTCTGCCAGAGCGGCGTGTGCGACCCGAAGGACGACGAGTGCGGCATCGGCAACGGCGAGTTCCCTCCGAACGACGGCGGCGCTGCGGAGTGCCGCGCGGGCGTCCGCGGCTCGGACGGCAAGTGCGGCTACCCGAACGGCGAAGGCCCCTGCACCGCCCAGAACGGCGGCACCGTCTGCCGGTCGGGGACGTGCGGCGGAGACGGCCTCTGCGGCCACCCGAACGGCGAGGGCCCGTGCACCGAGCAGAACGGCGGAACCGTCTGCCGCTCCGGCGCGTGCGATCCGCGTGACGGCGAGTGCGGCATCGGAAACGGCGGCACGCCGGGCGGGGACGGCGGCGTCTCCCTCCCTGCGGACTCGGGCGCTCCCGTGTGTCGGAGCGGCGTCGTCGGCTCGGACGGCAAGTGCGGCTACCCGGACGGCGAAGGTCCGTGCACCGCCCAGAACGGCGGCACCGTCTGCCGGTCGGGGACGTGCGACGGCGCGACCGGTCTCTGCGGCGGTGGAGACGCGGGCTCGCCGAGGGCGGACTCCGGCGTGCCTCGCGTCGATTCCGGCGCGACGCGCCCCGACTCGGGCACGCCGCGGGTGGACTCGGGAACGTGTCCGGGCGGCGTCGTCGGGTCGGACGGCAAGTGCGGCTACCCGAACGGCGAAGGCCCCTGCACCGCGGACGACGGCGCGAGCGTGTGCCGCTCGGGCGCGTGCTACGCGGGCGACGGCAAGTGCGGCTACCCGCCGGGGAGCGGCACGTGTCTCGGGGGCGACGTCTGTCGCACCGGCGTCTGCGACGGGAACGGCGTCTGCGGCTGCGGCACCGACGTCGACTGCGGCGGCGTCACGAGCGGCCGGGTCTGCGCGGACGGGACGCACGCCTGCACGGACGGCTGCCGCGGAACGTCCGGGAACGGCTGCCCGTCGGGCGCGACGTGCAGCTCCACCACGGCCGCCGTCGGCACCTGCGGCGGAGCGTCGATCCCCGACTCCCTCGCGGGCGGCGGGTGCGCCTGCTCGCTCTCGGACGGGTCGGACGGAAGCGCGCGCGGCCCTGGGCTCGTCGGAGCGGCGCTCGCCCTGTCCCTCCTCCGGCGCTCGCGGCGTCGGGCGCCGGGGCGCGCACGGCGCTAGGGGCCGTTCCCGCTCGAATGGATGGGTGTTCGATCTTCGTGAGTTGATGCCCACCCTCGCCCGCTGAGGATTCGTCACATCTCAGCCGTCAATTCGTGCGGTTTCGAAGGAGTGGGTAGATTCGGGGCTGCCCCACCCGGCATCCCGCAAGGCGGGCTGCCGACCGCCCCAAGCGTCCGTGCTCACCCGGCAGCCGGGTTCCGCGCGGCCACGGGGCGGTGCCGCGTGACCCGTGGAAGGAGTTCCGGAGCACACCCTCGGTAGCGCCGTGCGACGTGAAGCGTCGTCTCGGGGTGTGTGCTTCCGCGAGAGCGTCGACGGCGCCCTCTTCTCGGCACTCTCGAGATCGGGGAGCGAGTCTTCGCCGTCGACGCTCTCTCGGAAGCCTGTAAGCATCGCGCCCGATACGAGCTGACGCTCGTCGCCACGTCTTTCGGGCGCGACGCCGGAACGACCTCATCCGGCGGATTCGACCGGAAAGATCTGACGAATGTTGCGCGCGCGATGGGGGGCAAAGCATCCCCCTCGACTTCTCCTGCGTTTCGATCCGGCTGTCTCCGAATCGCGATCGGTCATTAGGGGGCGTGCTTCGCCCCCGTCCGTCTCAGGCGGCCGTCGCCTCGGCGACCGGGGGGACCATCGTGAGGGCGGCGCGCGTCGGGAGCGGCGTGCCTTCGATGACGATCTGCGCTCCCGTGCGGGTCTCCGCGTCGATCGCGACCGGGGCGCGACGGTTCACCGTCGGGGGAAGGCCCGGGAGCGCGGTCATCACGAGAAGGACCGCCACGGTCTCCGCGTCGGTCGCGTTCACGGCGGCCATGCAGCGCTGCATGACGCCGTCTTCGTAGCCCTCTTCCATCGCGTGCGCCGACACGACCGGGAGCGCGACGCCGGGGTGGTCCACCGACTGGAGCCAGGCGACGGACGGCGAGCTCCGGTGGGGGAGCAGCACGAACCGGGTCAGGTCCTTGAAGCCGAGGATCCCTCGCGGGAACGAGAGGATCTCGTCGTCCGAGATTTCGATCGAGCCGAAGCGGGTACCGTCGAGTTTCATGGCTGGTTCACTTGAGGAGGTTCATCGCGAGCTGCGAGAGCTGGTTCGCCTGCGCGAGGACGGAGCTGCCCGCCTGCGACAGGATCTGGTTCTTGGACATGGTCGAGGTCTCTTCCGCCACGTCCACGTCCACGATGCGGGAATTCGCGGCGGTGAGGTTGTTCCGCATCGTCTGGATGCTGGAGGTCGTCACCTCGAGGCGGTTCATCGCCGAGCCGAAGCGCGCGCGCGCGGTGTTGATCGTGGTCAGTGCCGCGTCGATGGTGCCCAGGGCCGCCAGGGACGCCGAGGTCGTGGCGCCGCTCACGGACGTTCCGCTCGCGCCGGTGCTGAGCAGCGCGTCGAGGCCGAGGCCGCCGAACGTCAGCGTGATCTGATCGCTGCCGGTGTTGTCCAGGCCGACCTGGAACGTGATGTTCGTGGCGGTGGCCTGGAGGAGCTGCTTGTTGTTGAACTTGGCGGACTGCTGGATGCGGCTCATCTCCTGCTGGAGCGCCGTGAACTCCGTGCTGAGATAGCCGCGGTCCGTCGCGGTCATGGCGCCGTTCGAGCCCTGCATCGCCAGCTCTCGCATGCGGCCGATGATCGAGGACATCTCGCCGAGCGCGCCTTCCGCCGTCTGCGTCATGCTGATGGCGTCGTTCGCGTTGCGTTCGGCGACGGTGTAGGAGCGGATCTGCGCCTTCATGCTCTCGCTGATGGCGAGGCCGGCTGCGTCGTCCGCTGCGGTGTTCACGCGGAAGCCGCTCGAGAGCCGATTGAAGCTCTTTCCGAGCGCCATCTGCGTCTTGTTCAGGTTCTTCTGCGCCTCGAGGGAGGCCATGTTGGTCTGGACTACGATCGCCATTGGGGGGCTTGCTCCGAGCGAGTCCCTATCAAGCGCCGTGCCATCGCCACGGACGTCGAAAAGTCCGCCATTTACTGCCCATGTCGGACGGATCGCCCGAAGTCGTCGCCAGTCTCCCTGCGGTTGCACCCCGCGGATGGACAAAGCGTTGACGCCCTGGGGCGGGGTTTGTTGACGGGACCTGGCGTCCGAGCCGCGTCGAGCGATCCGGCGCCACGCCCTGGACGGCCTCAACCTCCCGGTACGTGCACCGTCTCCGCGCGATGAAGCGCGCGGACCTCCGCCATCGTGCTCGCCTCGGCGGCGCTCTTGTCCTCGCGGTAGCGTTTCACCCGGGCGAACCGGAGCGCGAGGCCGCCGGGATACTGCGAGCTCGCCTGCACGCCGTCGAACGCAATTTCCACGACGAGCTCCGGGCGGACGTACACGGTGTACGCGTCACGGGAGATCTCGAGGGAGAGGAGCTTCTCCGTCTGCCAGGCGAGCATCGCGTCCGTCATGCCCTTGAACGTCTTGCCGAGCATGACGAAGCTCCCGTGCTCCGGGTCGCGCGCGCCGAGGTGCAGGTTGCTGAGAAAGCCCTGTCTGCGGCCGCTTCCCCACTCGACCGCGAGGACCACCAGATCCAGCGTGTGAACGGGCTTCACCTTCAGCCAGCTCGCGCCGCGTCGGCCCGCCTCGTACGGCGCGGTCAGGGACTTCGCCATGATGCCCTCGTGGCCCGCCGCGAGCGAACGCCCCAGGAACTCGTCCGCCTCCGGCGCCGCGCGCGCGACGAGCCGTTCCACGCGCTCGTGCGGGGGCACCGTCTTCTCCAGCACCGCCCAGCGCTCGGACTCGGCGCGGTCGAGCACGTCTTCGCCGTCCGCGTGAAGGACGTCGAAGAAGAACGGCTTCACGGGGAGCTCCGCCACGAGCGACGGCTCCAGGGCGCGGCGGCCGAAGCGGCGCATCGTCGTCTGGAAGGCTCGCGGTTTCCCGGCCGGGTCGAGCGCGAGGACCTCGCCGTCTAGCACGAGCTTCTTCGCGGGGAACGCGAGCGCCGCCTGCACGACTTCGGGCACGCGAGCCGTCACGTCGTTGTTGTTCCGCGTGAAGACGCGCACGTCCGAGCCGCTCCGGTGCACCTGCACGCGGGCGCCGTCGAGCTTGTACTCGAGCGCGAGCGGATCGCCGGGTGCAAACGTCTCTTCCAGACTCGGCGCGGCGTCGGCGAGCATCGGCGAAAGCGGACGGAAGAGCTCGAGACGGTACCGAGCGAGACCCGCCTCGCCGTCGCGGAGCGCCACCTCCGCGACGCCCCGGAGATCTCCGGCGAGCATGAGTGCGCGCCGCACGCTGCTCGAGGAGACCCGGGCCGCGCGCGCCACGGCTTCGACGAGCACCCCCTCGAGCGCGCCCTGCCGGAGCTCTCCGACGATGAGACGCTTCAGGAACTGCTGCTCTTCGGCCGTCGCCCGCTCGAACAGCGAGGCCAATCGCTCGGCGCGCGCGCGCCCCGAACCCGCGCCGGAGATCGCCGCGACCTCCGAGAAGGCCCGGTCGACGTCGAGGAGCGCGAGCTCCCCGCGTTCCGCCGTCCTGAGCGGTCCGAGGTCCCGAACCGCGGCGTACCCGAGCCCGATCTTTCCCTGCCGGAGCTCGCCCATCAGGAACGCCACGCCGACCGCGCGTTCCTCCCCGCTCATGCGTTCGAGACACGCCGCGAGGAGCTCGATCTTCTTCGAGCGCGCGCGCGTTTCCGTCACGGCGCGCGAGGTCTGGACGAGGTCCGCGAGAAGCACGACCGCATGGATCTGCGGCCGCGGCGTGGGCGCGTCGAGGGCGGCTCGCCCCGCGCTACTCGATGACCTTGAATTCCACGCGCCGGTTCTTCGCGCGGCCTTCTTCGGTGTCGTTCGTGTCGATGGGCTTGTCGGGGCCGAAGCCGTCGGATTCGAGGCGCTTCGGATTGATGCCGTGGCTCGCGAGGTAGTTCACGACCGCCCGCGCGCGCTCCTTGGAGAGCATGCGGTTCATCTGGGCCGCGCCCTTGCTGTCCGTGTGGCCGTAGACGCCCATGCGAACTTCGCTGTGCGACTTCAGCACTTCGACGACTTCATCCAGGATCGGGTAGGAGACCGACTTGATCGTGCTCTTGCCCGTGTCGAACTGGATGGGCTCGAGGAGCTGAATGCCGCCGGCGGTCTCGACGATCTTCTTGTGCTCTTCCTTGCACCCGTTCTTCTTCGGGTCCTTGCTCTTCATGCCGGCGACGAGCGGGCAGGCGTCCTCCACGTCCAGCACGCCGTCTCCGTCTGCGTCCGTCTCCGGGCAGCCGTCGCCGTCCAGGATGCCGTCCTTGTCTTCCGGCTTGTCCGGGCACTTGTCGGCGTCGTCGGGGATGCCGTCGCCGTCGCGGTCCTTCGGCGCGGGGCAGCCATCGTCCGGATCCGGGGGCTTCCCGTCTTCCTTCTCCGTCGGACACTGATCGATGTCGTCGGGGTACCCGTCGCCGTCCGTGTCCTTGTCGTGCATCTCGACGTCGGGGGCCTTGCGGCGCGCCTTCGAGACCTGACCCGGGCCGAAATCGATGAGCGTCGTCCAGGCGCCGATCTGCGCGAGGACGCGGACGTCGGGCGAGCCGTAGCCGGCGGAGAGCCGGGTGCCGGCGCCGCCGTTGAAGAAGAGGTTGTACTGCTTGGCGAGGATCACGCGCACCTCGCCGAGCCACTCGACGTCCGTGTTCCGGCCGTTGAAGAAGGTGCTGTACGACTCGGACTTGTTCGGCAGCGTCTCGCTCTCGACGCCCGTCGTGCCCCAGAGGGTCGCGCCGAGGCGGATGTCGCCCTGGCGCAGCGGAAGGAACGCGCCGACTGCCCAGCGGAGCTCGGAGCCCACCTGGAGGCGACCGTTCGTGTTCAGGATGCCGCGCTCGGGACGGAAGTGCGGGCCGATCTGCCCGCCGAGGGAGAACTTCCCGAAGTCGTATTCGGCGGCGCCGTAGAGGTAGGCCGTCATCTGATCGTCGCCCGCGAATGCGGTGGCGTTGCCCGTCGGCACCCACGCCGCGCCGCCGATGCCGACGTTCAGCTTGTGGTTGTCGGTCTCGTAGACCTTCACCTTGGCGTTCAGCCGGAGATCGCCGGCGACCGGCGACGATCTGCCGAGACCATCTCCGACGCTTCGGGCCTGCGGATCGTCCCCCCCGCCCTGGGCGAGCACGAGCGGGAGCGTGAGTCCGACGGAGTAGCGACCCGAGACCTCCGCGCCCGCGGAGAGGAACATCGACAGCTGGTTCTTCACCGGGTTGTCGATCGCGCGGATGACGTTCGGGTTGTCCGCGAGCGCGTCCGCGCGGAGCGGGTTCAGCGTGTATCCGAGTGTCGTCGCGCCGTAAAAGCGCGTCTTTTCATACAGGTACGGACGCCACAGCACGAGCCCGTCGTCCGGCTGCCCGGAGACCTGGATCCGGTCCAGGTAGAAGGTCGCCTGCTGGGCGGAGGCGACCCCGCTCCCGAGTAGCGCCGCTGCGCCCGCAGCGAATGCAGCCAAAAAGCGCCGAGCCCGGCTCGGCTTCGCGACGGGGGAGGGGCCGTTCGGACTCACAACGGCCGAACCTACCCTGTCCCCATCGCTCATTGAAAGCGCCGACTCAACGCGCAAGGCCGAAAAGTCGGACGAGCGTCCCGACGGTCAGTTCGCTGCTCGAAGGATTCCAGCCTCAGCGCAAACGCGCGAACAGCTCGCAGACCCACAGCGTGGCGTCCTCCCCGCGGACGACTCCGACGCCGAACGAATCGAACCCTCCGTCGAGGACGTTCGCGCGGTGAGACGGGCTCGCCCAGAGCAGGCGATGGGCGAGCACCGCGGAGCGCGCGTGGGCGACGTTCTCTCCGCTCCGGGCAGGCTCGATGCCGGCGCGACGCATTCGCGCGTCCGGCGTTCCGTCGCCCGCGTCGTGCGCGAGGCGTCCGAGAGACGCGAGCCGCCGCGCGTGCTCCACGGCGATCCGGTCGAGCGCATCGACTCGCGACAGCGGCGGGGCGGATTCGACGTCGCGCGCGCCGTTCAGCATGGCCGCGATCGCGTCGGCGTCGCTCGACGTCGCGAGCTTCGCCTCGCCGGGCGCCGTCGCGTCGCTCGGGCGTTCCGGAGACCGGTCGGCGAACACGAGCGCGTCGAGGACCGGGCGCGGTCCTTCGCTCGTGGTCGCGAGGAGCTGCAACGCGAACGTCCCCGGGCGATCCGGCGCGAACGTCGCCGAGGCCCGATCGCCGTGGAGGGTCGTGGGAACGGTCCGCGGCGCGCCCGACGGTCCGAGGACGACGAGCTTCGCCGCCGTCACGGGGACGAGCAGCGTCGCGGAGACGGTGAGCCATTGCCCGGAACGCACCCGCGTGGGAAGCGGCGAGAGATCCGCGAGAGCGTCGACCGCGACGACGGCGATCGATTCCGAGCCGTCCTTCGCTCGCGCCGTGGCGAGGCCGCAGCGGCGGACACCCCCTTCCGCGAAGCTGCCGAGGAAGCGGGCGATGCGGCCGCCGACGTCTTCGTCCGCGAGCTTCGGCGCGGAGAGGGACCAGGCATGCGGCCAGGGGTGCGGCGAGCCCGATGCGCGCAGATCCCAGGCGAGGTCCGGCGCCTCGGGGGGCGCTCCGGTCCGGTCCACCGTTTCGAGGACGCGGGCCGCTGCGCGGTCGAGGGCGCCGTCCCGCTCGCCGCACGCGGCGTCACCGCGCGAAGGGTGTGTCGGTTCGGGCGACGCCGTGACACGGGCGAAGTCCGCGTCGGAGTCGGCGACGCTCGGCGCGACGTGCTTCGATGCGCGCTCGCCGGGGCTCGCGACGCGCGCGGAGCACCCGACGCCCGCGATCGCGCCGAGGGCGCACCCTGCCACGAATCGACGAGAGCGAGAGGCGCTCCGAGCCGCCCCGCGCCCGCGAGAGCGGCTGGAATTTTCCGCGCGGACGTCGACCTGCGAGGGCCGCCCTGATAGCGTCGAGAGGCTCCGGATGAGACGGTTCACGCTTGCCGCAAAGGTCGGTGCCTTCGCCGTCGTCATGGTGATCGCGGGGTACCTGATCTACCGGTTCGTCAGCAAGACGGCCGGGGGGGACCGGGGCTACGGGGTCTTCGTGCGCCTGGACGACGCGAGCGGCATCGCGAAGCACTCCGGGGTCCGCGTGGCCGGCATCCCCATCGGGCACATCGACGACATCAGGCTCGAGGGCGGCCGGGCCCGCATCGACATGAAGGTGAAGCCCGACGTGCCGCTCTACGAAGACGCGGCCGTCATCAAGGCGAGCTCGAGCCTCCTCGGGGAGTACTACATCGGCATCGCCCCCGGGACGGAGGGCAAGCGAAGACTCGTCGACGGCGACGAGATCAAGAACGTCATCGAGGCGACCACCACCGACCAGATCCTCCGGCAGGTCTCCAGCATCGCGGACAAGGTCGAGCGCGTCGCCGAGGCCCTCGCGAACTCCGTCGGCACGGAGGAGGGTCAGAAGAACATGAAGGACACCCTGCGGAACCTCGCCGAGGTGACGCGGGCCCTGAACGACACCGTCCGGGAGAACCGGGGAGCCATCAAGAACATCCTCTCCCAGGTCGAGCGCATCACGGAGAAGAGCGGGCCGGAGGTCGACCGCATCCTCGAGAACACCCGCGTCGTCACCGAGCAGGTCCGCGAGATGGTCTCCAAGAACGAGGCGGGAAAGCCCCCGGGTCAGGGAGAGGTGCGGGACATCGTGGAGAAGGTGAACCGCGCGAGCTCGAGCCTCGAGAAGACGCTCGCGAACATGGAGAAGGTGAGCGGCCGGCTCGAGCGAGGGGAGGGGTCCCTCGGAAAGCTGATGAAGGACGACAAGCTCATCAACGAGGTGCAGGGCGTCGCCGAGGGCGTGAACGACTTCGTGGGCGGCATCACGCGCCTGCAGACCATCGTGTCTCTCCGGAGCGATTTCCAGTTCCGGTCGCAGACGGTGAAGAGCTTCGTCGAGCTCCGGCTCCAGCCCCGGGAAGACAAGTACTACTCGATCGAGATCGTGAACGATCCGCGCGGCAGCACGCGCATCGAGGACGTCAACGTCCAGACGACCAACCCCAACGATCCGGTGCAGTACCGCGAGATCCGGAGCGTCACGACGAACAGCTTCCGCTTCAGCTTGATGTTCGCGCAGCGGGTCGGGCCGCTCGTCGGCCGGTTCGGCATCAAGGAGTCCACGGGCGGCGTCGGTCTCGACCTCCTCCTCCTGGACGATCGCCTCGAGCTCGTGCAGGACCTCTTCGGCTTCGGCGAGGTCGTGAAGCCCCGGTGGCGCGTGTACCTCTCGTATGCGTTCGTGAAGCGCCTCTGGCTCCTCGGCGGCGTGGACGACATCCTCTCTTACGATCGACGGGACTACTTCGTGGGCCTGAACCTCCGGTTCAACGACGAGGATCTGAAGAGCATCCTCCCGTTCGCCCCGAAGCCCTGATCCCGTGCTAAACGACGGCGTCCCGATGGGAACGTGGCTTCGTCGCGCGGCGTCTCTCGCCCTCCTCGGTACGGCCCTCGGCGTCGGCGTCGCCGCGTGCCGGAGCCGTGAGCCCGCCGCGGCGGCAGCCGAGTCCTCTCCGACGCTCCGTCTTTACGTCGTCTCGACCGTGGCGGGCGCGCTCGATCCGTGCGGGTGCACGAAAGACCAGCTCGGGGGCGCCGATCACGCCGCGGCGTTCATCGCCGGGGAGGCGAAGCGCGCGCCGCACGCGCTCGTCGTCGGCGCCGGCCCCATGCTCTTCCTGGATCCGAAGACGGACGAACAGCACGCGACGCAGGACCTCTGGAAGGCGGAGGCGCTCGCCGGTTCCCTCGCGGACATGGGCCTCGTCGCGTGGGCGCCCGGGTACAACGACTGGGCGGAGGGTGCGGCAGAGCTCGCGCGGCTCCGGGGCATGTCGCACGCCGATCTCCTCGCCGGAAACCTTCGCGGGGACGTCGCCGGCGCGAAGGCGACGCGCATCGTCGAGGTGAACGGGTACCGCGTCGGGCTCGCGGGCATCAGCGAGCCGAAATCTCCGCTCGGGGTGCCGAAGGGCGTGGAGGTGGGGGACGCGAAGGAGTCTCTCGCCGCTTCCCTCGCCGAGCTGAAGAAGGCGGGCGCGCAGATCTTCGTCGCGCTCGTCGCGGCCGATCGCGGGCTCGCGATGCGGCTCGCCGAGCTCGTTCCCGGGTATCACGCGGTCGTCGTGGGCAAGGCGTACGAGCAGGGGGACGGCAACGACGCGGCGTTCCCGCCGGCGGACGTCGGCGGCACGCTCGTCGTCCAGGGGCCGAACCACCTCCAGGGCGTCGTCGTGGTGGACCTCTTCGTCCGCGGGCCGCTCGAGTTCAAGGACGGCAGCGGCCTCGCCGTCGCGGAGAAGCGCCAGAGCCTGCAAGGGCGTATCCGCGAGCTCCGCGGACGGATCTCGGACGCCGAGTCCCGCGGCGTGCCCCAGGCGGACGTCACCGCGCGCAAGAAAGATCTCGCGGACCTCGAGCGGGAGCTCGGCTCGCTCGCCGAGCCGGCGCCGCCCAAGGAGGGAAGCTTCTTCCGCTACCGTGCGGAAGAGGTTCGCGAGGGGCTCGGGTCGGAAGACAAGGTCCGCGGGAAGATGGCGGACTACTACCAGCGCGTGAACGACCACAACAGGGAGGCGTTCAAGGATCGGCTGCCGCCCGCTCCGCGCCCCGGGGACGCGACGTACATCGGTTCCGAGGCGTGCTCGACGTGCCACGACGACGCGTTCGAGTTCTGGAAGAACACGCCGCACGCGCGCGCGTACGTGACGCTCCAGAGCCAGCACAAGGAGTTCAACCTGGACTGCGTCTCCTGCCACGTCACCGGGTACGAGAAGCCCGGCGGCACGACGGTGACCCACGTGAAGGGCCTCGAGGCCGTGCAGTGCGAGGTGTGTCACGGCCCGGGCTCCCGCCACGAGAAGAACCCGGCGGACGCGACCGCGATCGTCCGCTCCCCGCCGAAGACGCTCTGTGCGCCCGCGTGCCACCACCCGCCCCACGTCCACGAGGGGTGGGACGTCGAGTCCGCCTGGAAGATCATCACCGGCAAGGGCCACGGTCAGAAGAGCTGACGGGCCGTCGGGGCGCGCCGGTCACGTCACCGGAGGCATTCCGTGACTTTCGTCCACGTCGCCCCGGAGCGTCGTGAAGACGACCAGCGCGATCGCGGCGACGCCCGGAATGGCAGCGAGGAGCGCGCCCGCGGGGCCGACGCTCGGGAAGATCCGCTCGACGTCGCCGAGCGCGTCGCCGACGTCCACGGCGAGAGCGGCGAGACCGATCCAGAGCGCCGCGGCGAACGCCCGGCGACTCCGCTCGTGCGCGAAGCGCGAGACGGCCCGCTCCGTCGCCACGACCACGGCGGGCACGACGAGAGAGAACGAGTGCAGCCAGACGAGCGGGCTCCAGAGAAGCGCCGCGAGCCCTGCGGTGGCGGCGAGTCCCCGCGGCCCCTGGACGAAGCGCCGGGCGAACGCTGCCACGCCGAGCGTGAGGACGAGCGCGACGAGCGCGGACGGAGGATTCGCCCCGACGCCGGCGAGTACGCGGAGCGGCGACAGGTTCGTCGGCACGTCCGGCGACGTGGCGGCTCGCTCGAGCCACCGCGGAAGGTCCCGCGCGTCCACGAGGAGCGCGAGGGAGGCGACGGCGCTCGCGCTCGCGACGAGCAGGAGGCGCGCTCGGGACGGCCGGTGCACGACGGAGAGGACCAGGAGCGCCGGGGCCGCCGCCGGTTTCATCGCGAGGCCGAGCCCGAAGAGGATGCCGGTGACGATCGGGCGTTCCTCGCCGAGGAGGACCGCCGCGAGGAGGAGCGCGGCGGGGATCGGCGAGACGTTGCCGAGCGCGATGGACGTCGAGAGCGGCCGGAGCGCGACGACGAGCCCGAGCGCGACCGCGAAACGGACGCGTCCCAGCGGCGGACACAGCGCCGCCGACGCCACGGCGAGGTAGAGCACCGCGGCGAGGTTCAGGAACCGGAGAGCGAGCGCCGTCCCGCTCGAGCCGAGAGCCGACACGGCGAGCGCGCCGAGTCGCGCGAACGCCGGCGTGTAGAAGTACCTCGGCGCGTCGTACGCGGAGCCGCCGGCGAGGACGTGACGGAATGCTTCCAGGTACGCCGTCTCGTCGGGGAGCTCGAGCGTCGAGAAGAGGCTCCCGTGGTGCCAGAGGATCGCGAGTGCCGCGAGGGAGAGCGCGGCTGCCAGCGACTTCACGGCGCTCCCGGAGCGTTCTTCGGCGCGGCGAGGAAGCGCTGGAGGCGGAGCGCGCCCTCGTGACGAGGGGCGTCGCGGAGCGCCTGGTCGATGACGCGGCGGGCGGAGTCCGGATCCCCCGTGCCGATCTCCGCGGCGGCGAGGTTCACGAGCGCGCCCGGGTCGTCCGGCTGGAGCTCCACGGCGCGCTCGGCGAACGGAAGGGCTTCCGCGAACCGGTGGAGCGTCACGAGGCACCCGGCGACGTTGTGGAGCGCCCGCGCGTAGCCGGGGTCCTCGACGGCGGAGCGCGCGAAGTACGGCAAGGCCGCCTCGCACCCCGAGCGAACACGGAGCGCATGCGCGTAGTGATAGAGGGAGCGCGCGTCGTGGGGGTCCTTCGCGACGTCCCGCTCGAAGAGGGAGACCTCGGTTCGCCACGCGCGTCCGGAGGCCAGCGTGAACGGGACCGCCGCGACGATGCCGAGGGGCAGGACGGCGCGAAAGGCGCGATACGGCGCGACTTCCAAGGTCGCCCGGTGGCGCGCGAGGAGCCCGCTCGCGGCCGCGAAGAGCCCGAGCATCGGGAAGTAGCCGTATCTGTTCCCGTACATGCCGATGATGGGCGTCGCGAGCGCCTGGGGCGTGAGCGCGACGGCGAACGTCGCGACCCCGAGCAGGACGACGTCGGCGAATTCCCGACGGAGGAGGAACGAACGAAGCGCGACCGCGGCCGCGAGGACGAGGACGCCGAGGACCGCGAACGCGGCGAGAGCCGGGAGCGGCCGGTACGACTCGGTCGTCGCGGGCTCGTCGAAGAGCAGGATCGCGCGGCCGTAGTGTGCCACCACCGTTCCGTAGTCCACGAGGTGGGACGCGATGGTCCCGGTCGCGCGCCCCGGGGTCGTCGCTATGCCGAGGGCCCGTCGGAGCCCGAGCGTCGCGACGAGGGCGAGCCAGGGGACGACCGCGAAGCGGAAGCGTGCTCCCGGAGACGAGGGGCCCGGCACGGAGAGCGCCGCCACGGCGACGAGCGCCGGAAGAACGAAATACGCCTCCTTCGAGAGGCACGCCGCGAGCGTCGCGACGAACAGGCCTGCTCCACGCCTGGCCGTCGGCCGCGCGCTTCCGCTGACTGCAAGGGACACCGCGACGAGCGACGCGAGCACGCCGAGCAGGTCGTGGGAGCCCGTGACCCAGAGCACGGGCTCCGTGACGAGCGGATGCACGGCGAAGAGCAGCGCCATGCCCGCCGAGAGCGCCGCGGGCAAGCCTCTCCGCCGAAGCATCGCGGCGAAGACGGCGCAGATCGCCCCGTGGAGCAGCACGTTCACGATCCGATACGGAACGATGGAGGCGCCCGCGAGCTGGTGGATCGCCGCGAGGAGCGTCATCGGGACGGGGTGGTAGAGGTCCGTGGAGGCGTGTTCGGCGCCGCCCCAGAGGTCCTTGGTCCACAGGACGCCGAGGCCCTGAAGTCCACGGGCGAGCGCCGGGCTGTCGCGGACGAGGTAGACGTCGTCCCAGACCCACTCGCCGGCGAGGTTCGGTCCGAACGTCACGCCGAGGACTCCCGCGAGCACGGCGAGCGCGGGGCCGGCGCGCGCCCGGGCCGTCTCGGCGACTCCGGGCTCGGGCGTCACGCCGGAAGCTCCGTCGAGAGGAACGTCCCCCTTCGATAGACGAGCGCGTAGACGAGCGCGTAGGCGGCGTACGTCGCGGCGACGACCTGGAAGAGCCGGTGCGCGCCGCCGCCGAACCCGAACGTCACGAGGACGCTCGCCGGGATCTGCAGGACGCACACGACGATCGCGTCGATGACGAGCGTCGATCGCGTCGCGCCCGCGCCCTGCATCGCGGAGCCGAGCACGATGCCGACGCCGAGCCCGACGTAGCTCGGCGAAACGACGCGGACGTAGTCCATCGCGAACCCGACGACCGACGGCGAAGGATCGAAGAACGCGACGATGGTCGCGCCCGCGTGCGCGTAGAGCGCCGCGATGAGCGCCATCATGGCGGCGTCGTACGCCGTCGCGAGGACGCCGCTCGCCTGCGCCCGGGCCTTCTCGTTCGCGCCCAGGCACTGGCCGACGAAGGTCTGCGCGGCGCTTCCCCACCCGAGTCCGATGAAGAGCGCCATCGTCTCCAGGCGGAACACGATGCCGAGCGCGGTCGTCGCGGACTGATCGGCCTCCGTGGTGAACGCCCGGGCCACGATGGAGTGCGTGACCAGCATGGCGGCGGTCCGGACCACGAGCTGCATGCTCGTCGGCCACCCGACGCCGACGATGCTCGAGATGACGCCCCTGTCCGGCCCGGAGAAGTCCCTCCGGGCGAGCACCCGGTGACGCCCGACGAGGATGAACAGCGCGGGAGGAAGCACGGCCGCGCGCGCCAGCAGCGTCGCCCACGCCGCCCCGAGGAGCTCGAGCCGCGGAAGGTGGAGCGCGCGCGCGACGGGGGGGCCCCACGCAAAGACGGGCGGCGCTTCCCCCGGTCCGTAGACGAGCAAGACGGCGAGGAAGAAATTCAGCACGTTCGCGCCGAGGAGCAGCGCGATGGGCGTCTTCGAGCTGCCGAGCGCGCGCTGGATCGAGGTCAGGTGAAGCAGGAGGAAGATGCTCCCGCTCCCTGCGACCATGACCCGGAGGTAATTCGTGCCGAGCAGCGCGACCTGTCCCTTCGCGCCGACCACGTCCTTCATGAGGAGGCCCGAGCCGAGGAGCGCGAACACCAACACGGCCGCGGAGAGAGCGAGAACGAGGAGCAGGGATTGAAAGGCGAGCCGTCGCACGCCCTCGGCGTCGCCTTCGCCCTTCCGGCGAGAGATCATCGCGGCGGCGGCGACGGAGAAGCCGTAGCTCAGGATCGTGCCGATCGCCGTCAGCTGGTCGGCGATGCCGATCGCGCCGAGCGCGGCGCCGGCAACCCCTTCGGGGAGCCGCCCGAGGATGTAGGCGTCCACCAGGTTGAACGTCGTCTGGAGGCCCATTCCGAGCGCGAGCGGAGCGCCGAAGCGGAAGACCTCCCACGCGAGCGGGCCTCGGAGGATGCGTTCGGTCATCGGGCGTCGCGGGCGCGCTCGAAGCAGTCGTCCGGGACTCTTCGTTTCTTCCGGAGCAGAGCCGTCTCGTCGACGAAGCGGGCGGTCACCGGGTCGTGGTAGCCGCTCACGGACACGCTTTCCGGATCCGTGCCCCGGTAGTGCGTCGCGATGCGGGCCATGAGCACCTCCCGCGCCCACTTCCCCACGATGGACGCGAGCATCACGAGACAGTCCTTCGCGTCCGCGTCGCGCACGAAGCGCACCTCACCGACGTTCGGGAACAGATAGGCGCTCTTCGCCCTGCTTCGACCGAGCTCCGCGTGGAGACCGTGGGAGAGGGGACCGAAGAATCGCGAGTAGTCCTCGATGCCCCCGACCTTCCCGCACACGGCGACCAGGTCTTCCCCGGCCGTGCGCCGGAACGAGAGCACCAGGCGCTCCATGGCGTGGAGGTCGGAGACGAAGCGATTGCCGCCGCTCCCCTTCGCGTCGTTCAGCCGCTTGGTGCACACGACGCTGCTCGTCACCGAGACGATCTCCACGCCCCGTTCGGCCCAGAACCGGAGATGCCCGCGGATGCGCTCGACGTCCGAGTCCTCGGCGACGAACTTTTCGGCCTCCGCCGACCAGCACTGCGCCGCGACGTGAGAAGGGCACGGCGATCGGAGCTCCTCTTCCGACTCGAGGCACAGGGACGCCACGATCTCCGCGGGCGACCGCGCCGGGCCCCGTCCGAGCGCGCGGGCCCACGCTTCTCCGAGCGCGACGTCGCCGTGCGACACGAGCTCCTTCGAGTCCCCGAGGTCGTCGCGGAGGCGTCTGGGCGGCTTCCGGGAGAGCAGGCGATCGCCCTGCTCCGTGACGCGCGCTAGCACGCCGGTGACGACGAGCGGCCCGAGGCGCGCGCCGAGGCCGTTCTCGTCGATTCCCGCGCGAAAATTGAGCCGCCGTTCCACGGTCGCGCGGAGCGTACCACCACTACCCACCTGGCCGCCCGGCCATGAGCATCGAGGCCCTGAACCATGGCCACGGTCCCGCGCACCGTGGTAACCCCATGGAACCGCCATGACCGGGACCCGTCGTCGCGTGATGGTCGTCGAGGACGACCCCTCCATCGCGGAGATTCTCGAGAAGACGCTCTCGCGCTTCTACGAGGTGCGCATCGTCCGCGACGGGGGAAAGGCGCAGCACGAGATCTCGGGTTACAAGCCGGACATCATCCTGCTCGACGTGAACCTCCCGAACCTGGACGGTTTCTCGATCGCGCAGGCGCTGAAGGGGACGCCCGCGCTCTCGCGGATCCCGATCGTCTTCCTCACCGCGCAGGACAGGAGCCTCGACGTCGTGAAGGGCATCCAGGTCGGCGCGAAGCACTACATCACGAAGCCGTTCAAGCTCGACGACGTCCTCGCGAAGGTGAAGAAGCTCGTGCCGGCCTGAGCGCCGAAGGCCCCGGTCATCCACCCGAGACGGGCGGGATCACGGCGACCACGTCCCCGTTCGCGAGCGCCTGGTGTGGCTCCGCGAACGCCTCGTTCACCCCGAAACGGACGCTCGAGAGCCGTCCCGCGAGCTCCGGGTGTCGTGTCCCGAGGAGGCCGGACAGGTCCGAGACCGTCCGGACTCCCTCCGGCAGATCGACCGATTCCTCCGCCGTCCCGGCCGCGTCGCGCGCCCCGCCGAAATACAGGACCGTGACCCGCCGGCGAGCGGGGGGCGAGCCGCCGAGAGCCGTGTCGCCTGACATCCGTCTCCGACTATCCGGCCCGGGCTCGGATTGCGCAAGCGCCGGAAAAAAGGCTATTAAGGGAGGATCAAGGAGGCTTCGCATGGAGCAGAAGCAGCGCCTCGGCCGGGACGTGTTCATCGCCCTGGCGGCCATCGGATGGGCGGACGGAAACCTGGACGCGGAAGAGGCGGACGCCATCGTGCGCACCGCGCTGGAGGAAGGGCTCGAGCTCGACGAGATCGAGCAGATCGAGGCTGCGACCAAGAATCCCGTCTCGCTCGGCGTGATCGATCGCGCCGCGCTTTCGAAGGAAGACCGCCTCTTCGTCTACGCGGTCGCCTCCTGGATGACCCGGCTGGACGGTCGCGTGGACGCGAAAGAGGTCGAAGCCCTCTCGCAGCTCGGTGAAACGCTGAAGATCCCGGAGGGCGCCCGTCGCTCCGCCGACGGCATCGCGCAGGAGGTCGCCATGATGCCGGAGGGCGACCGTCCTCTCCGGTTCGACCTCCCGAAGCTCCGGAAGATCATTTCGAGTCGCCTCGAGGAAGCCCAGAAGCGCAAGACGCTCGGTGGATGAGCGGGTCTGCCATGAGCAATCCCGCGGACTTGCTGGCGGAAGTCCCGCTGTTCGCGCTCCTCGATCCGGCCGAGCGCGAGAAGCTCGCCGCCCGGCTCGAGCGTCTCGAAGCGCCGACCGGAAAGACCCTCTTTCACCGCGGTGACCCCGGCGACGCGCTCTACATCGTGAAGCGCGGCGTCGTGGAGCTCTTCTTCAAGAACGACACCGGCGAACGCATCGTGCTCGAGACCGCGCGCTCGGGGGACTTCTTCGGCGAAATGTCCCTGATAGACGGCGGCCCGCGCATGACGTCCGCGCTGGTCGTGGAGGACCTCGAGGCGCTCATCGTCGACCGGGGAGATCTGGAGGAGTTCCTCCGCCTGAACCCCGCCGCGGCGATGGATCTCCTCTCCGCGACGGGCCGGCGGCTCCGGGATTCGGCGAAGCTCCTTCGTCATAGCGTCTCCCGGGACATCAACGAGCAGACGGAGGACACGCGCACCACCGTCATGAAGGTGGCGGACTGGATCTCGGAGTTCTCCGGGAGCCTCGAGTTCCTGTTCATCCACCTCGGCATCTTCTTCGTGTGGATCGTCCTGAACTCGGGGCCGCTCGAGCACGTGTCCATCGGCGGCTTCGATCCGTTCCCGTTCGGCCTCCTCACGATGGTCGTCTCGCTCGAGGCGATCATCCTCTCCGTGTTCGTGCTCCTCAGTCAGAACCGGCAGGTCGCCCGCGATCGAGTCCGGAACGACATCGAGTACCAGGTGAACCTGAAGGCGGAGCTCGAGATCGCGCACCTCCACGAGAAGGTGGATCGGCTCCACGAGATGATCGCGCGCGTGGCGCCGTCCGATCGCTCGATCGCGAAGCCTGTAAGCGAGTAGTAAAGGCGCGCACGGGCGCGAAACCTCGCTGAATCCGGACGGATGCGTCGGTCACCCCGGATGTGCGTCCCGGGGTCGCACCGACCGGCGCCTCGGCCGATCGCGTGTTACGTTCAGCGCGCGTGAGCGCTCGTGACGACGGCCCCGAAAACGACCCGGCAGCGTCGCCGAAGGTAGGGGCTCGCACGCTCGCGTTGATGGGCTACCTCGCGGGGCTCGGCGTCATCGCGACGTGCGTCCTCGTGGCTCTCGCGTCGGCGCAGGCCCTGCACCTCGCGGAGCTCGCGATGATCCTTCCGCTCGGCGTGCTCGCCGTCTCGGTGCGGTTCGGCATCGGCCCCGCGATCTTCACGGCCGTGACGGCGGTCGTCGTGTTCGAGTTCCTGTTCGTCCCGCCGACGTTGACCCTCAGCCTCGGGGACACGCGCTCGATGGTGACGCTCGGGATGATGCTGGTCGTCGCCGGCGTGAGCTGCGTGCTCGCGGAGCGGCTGCGCCGAGAGGTGGAGCGGTTCCGGCGTCAGGCCGAGGTCGAACGGCTCCGGAACGCGCTCCTCTCTGCGCTCTCCCACGACCTCCGGACCCCGCTGACGGCCCTGGTCGGCGCGAGCGCCGCTCTCTGCGAGGACCACCTCGACGACAGAGAACGGAAGGAGTTCGCGACGATGGTATACGAGGAGGCGGCTCGCCTGAATCGCCTCGTCGGAAACCTCCTCGAGCTCACGCGCCTCGAGTCCGGGGAGGTCGCCGTGAAGCGGGTTCCGCAGGCCATCGACGAGGTCATCGGGTCCGCGCTCTGCCGGCTCGAGGCGAGGCTCGAGGGACGGACCGTCCGCACCGACGTGCCGCACGAGATCCCGCTCATGGCGTTCGATCCGGTGCTCATCGAGCAGGTTCTCGTGAACCTCGTCGAGAACGCGCTGAAGTACACGCCGGAGGGCTCGCCGCTCGAGATCGCCGTGCGCCCCGGGGCGGCGGACGTGACGGTGAGCGTCGCCGATCGGGGTCCCGGCGTGCCCGTCGGTCACGAGGAGAAGGTGTTCGAGAAGCTCTACCGGGGCGAGGCCGGAACCCGCGGCGACGGCGGCGTCGGCCTCGGCCTCACGATCTGCCGGGCCATCGTCACGGCCCACGGCGGGCGCATCCAGCTCCGGAACCGGAACGGCGGCGGTGCCGTCGTGGAATTCACGTTGCCGGCCCCGGCGAACGAACGATCGAGCGAGCGGAAGCTCGCCCTCTCTGCGCAGATGGAAGGAGCGGAATGAACATGGAAGATATGGCGTCGGTGCTCGTGATCGAAGACGAGCCGCACATGAGGACCTTGCTCGGCGTCACGCTGAAGCAACAGGGCTACCGCTGCCTCCACGCGACGACCGGGAAGGAAGGCATCGCGGCGGCCCAGAAGTGCGCGCCCGACGTCGTCCTCCTGGACCTCGGCCTGCCGGACATCGATGGCGTCGAGGTCACGACCCGCATCCGGCAGAAGAGCCGCGTCCCCATCATCGTCATCTCGGCGCGAGGCCGAGAAGAAGACAAGATCGCCGCCCTCGACGGCGGCGCGAACGACTACGTGACGAAGCCCTTCGGCGCGGGCGAGCTCCTCGCGCGCATTCGCGTCGCCGTCCGGAACTTCCCCAAGGAAGAAGAGAAGGTCGACACGGGCGTCGTCCAGGTCGGAGATCTCGTCGTCGATTTCGACATGCGCCGGGTGACCATCGGCGGGCAGGAAGTGCGGCTGACGCCGACCGAGTACCGGCTGCTCTGCGTGATGGTCCGCTCCGCGGGCCGCGTCGTCACGCACCGGCAGATCCTCCGCGAGGTGTGGGGCCCCGGCGCCGAGACACAGGGTCACTACCTTCGCGTCTACATGAAGCAGCTCCGCTACAAGATCGAACCGGAGCCGGCTCAGCCGAAGTACTTCATCAACGAGCCGGGCGTCGGATACCGGCTCCGCCTGCCGTCCTGAGGGCGGCCGAACGCCTCAGAGCACCCGGCAGACGAGGCCCTTCAGGTACTCGCCCTCCGGGAACGTGAGCAGCACGGGGTGATCCTCCGGCTGGGAGAGGCGCTCCACGATCTGCGCCTCGCGCTGGGCTTCGAGCGATCCGCTCCACACGATCTGCTGGAACAGCGTGGGAGTGACGGCTCCCGAGCAGGAGAAGCACGCGACGATGCCGCCTGGGCGCGCCAGGTGAAACGCGAGGCGCGCGAGGTCCTTGTAGGCCCGCGCGGCGCGGTCCACGTGGGAAGGGGAGTGAGCGAGCTTCGGTGGATCGACGACGATGACGTCGAACGTCTCTCCGGCGGCGCGGAGGCGACGGAACTCCTCGAAGACGTCCGCGCGAACGTGGCGGATCTTCTCCGCGACCCCGTTCTCCGCCGCGGTGCGCTCCGAGAGCGCGAGCGCCTCCGGAGACGAATCCACGTTCACGACCTCGGCGGCTCCGGCGGCCGCCGCGTGGAGGCCGAACGCTCCCGCGAACGAGAACGCGTTCAAGACGCGCGCGCCGTTCGCGCGGCGCGCGATGGCTCGGCGATTGTCGGCCTGGTCCAGGTACGCGCCCGTCTTGTGACCGCGGCGCACGTCCACGAGGAGCGTCACCGTCCGTCCGTCGTGCGTCCGCTCCGGAACCTGGAGGAGCTCCGGCGGAGCTTCCCCGAACGCGAGCCCGACGCGATCCTCGAGCCCTTCCTTCTTGCGGCCGTCCACGTCGCTTCGCTCGAACACGCCGCGGACGCCGGTCTTTTCCGCGAGCGCGCGGACGAGCACGTCTCGCCGAAGGTCCAGGCCCAGGGACGAGAGCTGCACCACGGCGAAGTCCCCGTACCGATCCGCGACGAGGCCGGGGAGCCGATCCGATTCCGCGTGCACGAGGCGCGTCACGGCGCCGTGCCTCCGGGAGACGGCTTGCTTCACCCGCGCCGAAAGGAAGGCGTCGTCCACCGTGTCCTCGCTCGAGAAGGAGAGCACGCGCACGAGGATCTGCGACTTCCGGTTCAGGATGCCCCGCGCGCGGAACTTGCCGTCCGTGTCGACGACGTCCACGACGTCGCCGTCCCGGAGGTCCTTGCCGACGGAGTGCACGGCTCCGGAGAAGATCCAGGGGTGTCTCTTCTCGAGGGACTTCTCCCGTCCCGGGGCGAGCACGACCTCTCGTCCGGGCGCCGACATCGGGCCGCGGCCACGTGAATGGTGCCGGTTCAAGCGAGCATTTCGGTCTTGGCGACCGGATAGCCGACGGGCTTCTGCACGGCGTAGGAGAGCGCGAGGATCTCCACGAGGACGAGGCGGTAGACGGTGTGGACGTCGTCCACGTCGACGTCGTCGGCGTGGGCCTCGAGCGTCGCGTCCAGGTGTTCGTGCACGAAATCGAGCAGGGCGGGCTGCTCCATGGCGATGACGTCGTCCGTGTCGATGGCCTCGGCCGGGTCCTTCCGGCGGAGCTGCTCGTCCAGATCCAGGAGCTCGGACGTCGCGACGATCGACTCGGCCGTCACGGCCTCGACGTGACCGCCGTGCGCACGCTCGAACGCCATCCACACGACGAGAGTCAGGAAATAGCCGAGGGCGAGCGCCGTTTCGTCCAGCGGGCGGCCGAGCACGTCCCCCACGTGCGCCGCGAGGGCCGGCTGCTCCCGCTCGAACCGATCGAAGGCTTCGTCCAGCTGGGTACGGACGGCGTCGTCGTCGTCCGAGAGGTTCTCACGCACGCCGTCGAGCGCGCCCTCGGCGACTTTCGCGTAGCTCGGGACGGGACGAATTGCGGTGCCTCGAACCCACACGCTTCCTAGCATGCATCCCCGGGTTCCATCCGTCCACCCCGAACGACGTCAGGGTCGACTCAAGATCCGGACCTCTCCCGCGGCTACCCAACCCGTCAATGTACCCCACTCGACCTTCATGAGCGAGCCCGCCACGCTCTTTTCCTTCGACAGGCGCACGAGTGCGCCTTCTGCCAAGTAGGAAGCGCCTCCGCTTCCTCTGCCGCTTTGTGACGTCGTACGCACGGGTACTCCGTTTTCGTCCAGCAGGTGCGCGTCTTCGGAGATGATCACGCCGAGGTTCGTCTCGCGGCGATCCCACGCGGCGAGCGCCGTCATCGAACCCGCGATCAGGAGAAGGATCGCGGAGAGACCGGCAGCGACGTTCGAGGCGAGCTTCGTGGCGTTCGCCTTCCCGAGGAAGCGCACGGCGAGACTCACGGTGAGCGTCAGCGATGCGATGAGCGCGAGTGTCGCCCACGTGTCTTCCGCGAAGAGCCCGACGACCGCCCACCCGAGCGACGGCCTCCGCTCGACGTCTTCCGAGCGGGTTCTCGCGCGACGATGGGTGATCTCCTCGCGGACCCGATCCAGCGCGAACTTCGCCTCGGCGTCGTCGGGACGGAAGAGCAACGTCTCCTCGAGCGCGGCGGCGGCGCGACCGAGGTCACCCGGGTGCGCGCCCGGGGTCTTCGCGCGCCGGATGTAGGCGAGCGCGCGATCCCAGCTCGCGTCGGGGTGCGTGACGCCGCGGTCGGCGAGGAGCTCGAACCGATCCACCGCGTCGTCGAGCGCGCCCTTCGAAAGGGCCGCGACTCCGCTCTGGAAGAGCGCGTCGGTCGATTCCTCGGCGCGCGCAGGAGCGCCTCCGAGGATCACGGAGAGAGCCGCGAGGGCGACCCACCGGCGGTTCACGACGCGCCTCCCTTCGGCGTCGTCCTCGAGATCGCGGTGACGAGCCGGCTCGCGTCGTCGACGAGCTTCTGCCCGTCCGCCGTCGCACCGGCGAAGCGAAGGCCGTCGCAGGCGTCCAGGAGCTTCGCGATGTCCGCGGCGAGAGAAGCGGTCGCGCCGCGGCTCTCCAGCGCCTTCGCGAGATCTCCGCGAAGCACGGCTCGCGCCTTCAGCCCGAGGCGCGCCTCCACCATGCCGTAGACGGCGCGCTCGATCGACGCGGCGACCTGGGCCGTCTCGCCCCGCCCCCGTGCGGCCCTGGCGTCGTCGAGGGCGCGCTTCGCGGCCGTGGACGGCGACGACGATCGCTCCGCGAGGCGACGCCGCGCCCCGGAGAGCAGCGACAGGGCGCCCCGCGCGCCCAGCACGACGAGCGGTGCCCCGAGCAAGAGCGCCCAGTACCAGGGGCGATCGCCGAGATGGGCCGGCGGCGGGGCGAGGGGAGCGAGCTTCGTCCGGGGCGGACCGAGAAGCTCGAATGGGTCTCGTTCGAGGGCCTTCGGGGGCGTGCCGGGGACGGGAGCCGTCGCGACCGGAGCGGCGCCCGGAAGCACCTCGACTGCTCCGAGAGCCGCGCGCGCCACCTCGTACCTGCCCGACTCGGGATCGAAGTACGGCAGCGTCACGTCGCCGAGGTCTCTCTTCCCCGGCTCCGTCAGTCGCACGACGTACCTGAACTGTCGGTGCCCGCCGATGACGCCGCCGTTCACCGTCTGCCCCTCGGTGATCGTCGGGTCCAGGAAGTCGATGCCGTTCTGCTGAGGGAGCTTCACGTGGTGGGGGACGTTCCCGACGCCCTCGAGCCGCACGGTGACGGCGATCGCGTCGCCCGCTTCCACTCGGCGCGGCTCCACTTCGGCCGAGAGCGTGTAGCGCCCGACGTCGCCGAGCTCGTAGCCCGGAGGGCGCCCGGCGAGCGGGGGCTCGTGCGCGACGATCGTGATCGGCTTGCTGAAGCGGATCAGGCCCTGGCCGTGCGTCGTCTCCGGATACCTCGGCCCCTGGAAGCCGAGCCGCATGGGACCGATGGTGAGCGTGCCCGCCTTCAGCGGGAACAGCGCGATCTCCCGCTCCTTCACGACCGTCCACGGCTGGCCGTCGATGTGAACGACGTAGCGGGGCTGCTTGAAGGACGTGTCCACGATCGACTGGGAGAGAAAGTCCGGCCGGCTCGGTTCGGAGGAGCTCGCTTCGTCGTAAGGACCGCGCCCCGCGTACGCGTAGATCCGGAGCGTGACCTGCTGACCCACGACGACGTCCGTCGGGGTGGCGGTCGCGCGAAGGAACGCCATCGGATCGGCCGCGTGATCGACGGCGTACTCCGGGGGAGCCTCCGGCTCCTGGTCGAGGAGCGGACCGTCGTCGTCGAGGCCCGGGAGGGGGAGCCGCTGGAACATCCCGAACGGATCGAACGGATCGTTCTGTCCGAAGAGCCCGCCCGGACGTCGAGGGCGCTGAGGCATGGCACCCTTCGCGACGATCTCGACCGACATGGCCTGGCTCTGTGCCGTACCGCTGCCGACGGAGAACGTCGCCGGACCGAGCGAGTAGTGCCCGGGTGCCGTCGCGACCACGATCCACGTCGCGGTGAGCCCGTGGCGTCGCTCGAAGTGCCCGTTCTGGAGCGAGAAGGATTGCGTCGAGGACACGCTCGGCCCCTGGACGGAGAACCCCGGCGGCACGCGGAGCCTCGGATTGCTGGGCGCGTCGTCGCCGTCGGAGAGGGCGCTCACCTCGACGCGGATGCCGTCGCCGACCTCGGCCTGCTCCGTGCTGAGCGAGCCGTTCACCGCGACCGCCGCGCTCGCCGCCCGCGCGACGCTCGCGAGCGCGAACGCTGACGCGGCGACACGCGACTTCACTTGTCCTCCATCCCGGTCACCACGCGCGCGCGCTGGGCATTCCGCTTCGCCGCTTCCTGCTGGACCGTGGGCGCTTGCTCCAGGTTATCGAGGATGCGCTCGTCCTGCGAGAGAGAACGCTCCGGCGGCTCGTTCCGGGGCTCGGGCTTCGGCTGATCCTGCTTCTTTTCGTTCCCCGCGCCCTTCTTGTCCTGGTCCTTCTTGTCCTGATCTTTCTTGTCCTGATCTTTCTTGTCCTGGTCTTTCTTGTCCTGATCTTTCTTGTCCTTGTCTTTCTTGTCCTGATCCTTCTTGTCCTGATCCTTATTGTCGTCGTTCGACTGGCCGCCGCCGTCGGGTTGGCTCTTGGGCGCGCCTCCGTCGCCGGGCTCCCCGCCGCCGTCGGGGTGAGGCGGGGGCTTGCCCGCATCGGGCTTCTTCCGGCTCTCCTCCAGCAAGCGGAGCGCGATTGCCCGGTTCCACGCGGCGCGCGCGCCGAGCGTGTCTGCTTTCTCGTCGCCCGTCGCGGGCGCCGGGAAGAGCTTAAGCGCGGCGTCGTAGTCCGTGATCGCGTCCTCGTACTTCTTTTGCAGGAACTCGAGGTTCCCGCTCAGGTACTCGGCGCGCGCGCGAAGGTCCGCCGGGAGCGAATCGTCCGTCGCGACGAGGCGCACGATGCGAAGCGCGCACTCCACGTCCGAGCTCGCCGCGCCGGTGTCGTCCGGCTTCGGCGGGGCCGCCTTCGCGTCTTCTCCGAGCCGGCCACCGAATTTCTCGGCCAGACGGAACAGCACGAGGCCGAGGTCGAAGGATGCGTTCGGAAGCGCTCGAATGGAATCCGGCGTGCCGATGTTCCCTTCCTTGCACTCGCCCGTCGTGAGGTACGTCTGGAGGAGGCCGGATGCCCGGATCGCGTCTCCCGCGTCGAGGGCGGACAGCGCGTCGTCGACGGCGGGCGCGTTTCTCCGGAACAGGCCGTCCCGGCACCCCGACGCGAAGAGCAGCGCGACGAGCGCCACGGCGCCGAGCGCGCGCCTGGCGGACGCCGCGTTCGCCTTCCTCCGGCGGACCTCCGGGATGAACGCTTCGGCGAGGAGGAGCAGCGCGGCGAGCGCGGCGGGGTAGCCGTAGACGTCGGCGTAGACGGTCTCGACGCGCTCCGAGAGCTCTTCCGTCATCATGCGGCGCATCGCCTCCGTCACGACGGCGATCCCCGTCGCGCCGCGCTCGCTCCGGACGACGTTTCCGCCCGTCACCTGGGCGATCTTCCCGAGCTGCTCCTCGCCTTCGGCCGAGAGCGACGTGGTGAGCGGCTGCCCCTGCGAATCCCTGCGGAAGCCGCGCACCTTTCCGTCTTCCCCCACGTCCGGGACGGCTTCCGGCGTGCGTCCGCCGATCTGCACGACGTGGATGGTCACGTGCTCCTTCGCCGCCGTTTCCGCGACCGCGACCGGATCCCCTTCGAGGTCTTCGCCGTCGGTCACGAGCACCATCACGCGACGGTGCCGCGCCGAGAGCGGGTCGTTCCGGAGGAGGTCGAGCCCCGACTCGAGGGCCCGCGCGATCGCCGTCCCGCCGATGGGCATGTCGTTCGGGGTCATCTGCCGGAAGAACTGGCCGATCGCGGCGCCGTCCACCGTGAGCGGGAAGCTCACGGACTCTCCCGCGAACGCGACCGCGGCGAAGCGCGCCCCGGGGAGCTCCGCGATTAGCCGCGACACCTCGGACTTCGCCCGCTCCGTACGCGACGGGGTGACGTCCCGCGCGTACATGCTCTTCGAGTAGTCGAGCACGATCACGACGTCGAGGTTCGTCGCGGGGACGAGGCGCGTCCCGCGCCCGTACTGCGGCCCCGCGAGCGCGACGAACGCCACGGCGACCGCGACGACGAGGAGCACGCCCTTCAGCGTTCGCCGCGTGGACGCGGGCGCCGTCACGAGCGCCGCGACCCGCGCGTCGTCTCCGAAGCGTCTCGACGCGCGGACGAGGAGCCAGGCGCCGGCGACCAGCACGACTCCGAGCGCCACGGCGAGGAGGCTCCCGAGGAGCCAGAGCGGGTGCGAAAACCTCACGGGAACCTCCGGAGGACCAGGCTCCTGAGGAGCGCCTCGATCGCGACCAGCACGACGCCGGGGAGGAGGAGGTACCGGTAGAGGTCCTCGAACTGCGCGACGGTGGACTCGAACTTCGTCTTCTCGAGCTGATTCAGGACGTCGTGGAAGCTCGCGCGGAGGGCCGCGGCGTCCGTCGCGACGTACGAACGCCCCCCGGTCTGCTGCGCGATCTTCTTCAAGAGCTCGGGGTTCGTGGGGAAGCTCCGCTGGGAGTAGACGGGCTGACCGAAGAGGTCGATGTGGTCCAGCACCTCCGCCACCTCGCCGGTTCCGATCTGCACGGTGTAGACCTTCGCGCCCGCGACGCTCGCGAGGTGCGTCGCGTACTCCGGCGCGATGCTCCCGGCGTTGTTCTCGCCGTCCGTCAGGAGCACGATCGCCTTGCTCGTCGCGTGGCTCTTCCGGAGCCGCGCGACGCCGACGCCGAGCGCGTCGCCGATGGCCGTCGCGGAGCCGTCGATGAGCGTCGTTTCCATGCGGGAGACGAGCGTGTCGAGCAGGCGGTAGTCGAGCGTCGGCGGTGAGAGGACGTACGCGGCCTTGCCGAAGACGACCACGCCGATCCGGTCCGTCTTCCGTCTCGCGATGAAGTCCCGGATCACGGCCTTCGCGCCGTCGAGCCGGGTGGGCCGGAGCCCGCGGCGCTTCGGCGGCGACAGTTTCGCGAGATCGGGGGGCAGATTCTCGAGCACGGCTTCCATGGACCCGGAGAGATCCAGCACGATGACGACGTCGATGCCCTCCTCTTCCGTCGTGTCCGGCGTGATGGAGCTCACGGGGCGCGCGAGGGCCGCGACGAGGCACGCGAACGCCACGGAGCGGAGCACGCCGGGGACGTCCCGGAGCCACACGCGGAACCCCGACGGCCCGGACAGGAGCGGGGAGATCGTTCCGAGCCGGAGCCGGGGGATCCGCGCGTCCTCTCCGTACGTCGTCCGGTAGAGCACGACGGGCACGAGGAGGAGCCCGAGGAGCACCCAGGGCAGCTCCCACTTCGCGGAGAGCCACGACGTGCCCTTCCCGACGAGGGGGTACACGGCAGCGGCCGATAGCGCGAGCGCGAGCGTCGCGACGAGGACGAAGAGGCGTGCGTGGCGGCGCACGTTCGCCTTCACGGGGCACCTCCCGTCTTCGTGCTCGGCGCGGCGGCCGCGGCGTCCGCGGTGGCGGGCGCGGCCTGTCGTTCCGGCATCGTCCGCTTCACGATCTCCTCGGCGCGGGAGAGCGCGTCTTCGCACTCCGGCTCCGTCGGCGTGAGCTTCGCGAATTTCACGAGGTCCGCGTTTTCGAGGAAGGCCTGCACCTCGGTCAGGACGGCGATGCGGGGCGTCACCTTCCGGAGCGCGGACATCGCCTCGCGCGTCGTGGTCTCGAGCCCGTCGAAGCCGTACCTCGCGCCGAGGTAGCGCCGCACGGCATCCGACACGCGATCGAAGTGCTCGGCGAAGCGGCCCTGCTCGACGAGCCGCGCATGGCGGACGTCGAAGAGCTCCTCGAGCGCGACGTCCCACGGCGGCCTGGGCGGGGGCGGGGGCACGACGGGTTTCGGCCTCCGCTTCCAGAGCGTGGAGAGCCACCACCCGAGCGCGAACACCGCGGCCGCGACGGCGAGCCCGATCGCGGCGTGCTTCAGGGCCGTCCATTCCTCCCGCTGGCGGAGTCCCTTCGGGTTCTGCTTCGGGCGGTCCCCGGGGCGGTTCGGCTCCTGGATCGTGATGGGGTGCGGGCTCGTGCAGAGAGTGCGGACCTCGCCGCTCGCGCGCGCGACGGCCACCGGGAGCGGCGGGAGCACCAGGGCGTGCTCTCCCGACTTCTTCGGCAGAGCGACCACCGTGATGGTCAGATGACTCCGAGCGCGCTCGCCCGTCACCGTCGTCTCGAGCTTCGGTCCCGCGTCGCCCTTGGGGTTCGGGAGGACGAACCCCGCGCTCTCGAGCGCCCTCGTCTGGTCGTTTTCGTTCTCGGAGCTCGTCCCGCCGGGAAGCACCGTCTCGCCCTTTCCGTGCTCGAGGACGAGGTCGAGAACCAGCGCCTGGCCGGCCTTGCCGGTGCTCGGGAACTTCTCCGTGACGAGGGGGCGGCTGCTCCCGCCGACGGGGAAGCTCTCCCGGCAAGTCGGCGTCTCCACCGGGGCGGCGCTCGGCTGAGGGACGGGCCCGGACGGGATCGCGGCGAGGGCAGGCCCGGCACCGAGCAGCGCGGCCGCCGCGAGGGAGAGCTCCCGGACCTTCACCTGCGGATCCTCCGCGCCCTTCGGTTGAAGAGCATCCGGAGCGGCTCGACGAACGGACGGTCCGTGCGGATGATGGCGTGATCCAGGCCGAGCTTCTTGAACGTGCGGAGGTGCTTCGCGCGCTCGGCTTTCATGGTCCTCGCGTAGTGCGCTCGAACGGCGGGGCTCGACGTGTCCACCAGGACGGGCTCTCCGGTCTCGAAATCCTCGAACGTCGCGAGCCCGACGTCCGGCAGCTCTTCGTCACGCGGGTCCACGAGGAGGAGCGGGATGACGTCGTGCCGGGCGGACGCGAGCGAGAGGGCCCTCTCGTAGTCCGCGGCGAAGAAGTCCGACAGGACGAACGCGACGCTCCGCCGGCGCGCGACCTGATAGAGCGTCTGCAGGGCCTTCGAGAGGTCCGTGCCGCGATGCTCCGGCTCCGCGCCGAGGATCTCGCGGATGACGCGCATCACGTGCTTCTGCCCCTTCTTCGGGGGAACGATCGTCTCGATGCGGTCCGTCGCGAGGATGAGCCCGACGCGATCGTTGTGCTTGATGGCGGAGAACGCGCAGAGCGCGCCGACCTCCGCCGCGACGCGCGCCTTGGAGGCGACCTTGGACCCGAAGAGCCCGCTCGCGGAGACGTCCACGACGAGCATGACGGTCATCTCGCGCTCCTCGACGAACACCTTCACGTAGGTGTCGTCCATGCGCGCCGAGACGTTCCAGTCTATGGTGCGGACGTCGTCCCCCTGCTCGTACTTCCGGACCTCCCGGAACGCGAGCCCCTGACCCCGGAAGACGGACGTGTAGCTCCCGGCGAGCTGCTCGGTGGCGAGCCGGTTCGTCGTGATCTCGATCTTCCGGAGCGCTTTCAGTAGCTCGCGCGGGATCATGGGTCGCCCCTCTCCGAAGGAGTCCGGGCCTCCGTCAGGGCACTTCGACGACTTCGAACACCCGCCGGACGACGTCTTCCGCCGTGGTGTTCTCCGCCTCGGCTTCGTACGAGAGCACCAGGCGGTGCCGGAGCACGTCCGGGCCGACGGCCTTCACGTCCTCGGGCGTGACGTAGCCGCGGTGCTTCAGGAACGCGTGTGCGCGCGCGGCGAGCGAGAGCGCGATGCTCGCGCGCGGGCTCGCGCCGAATTCGATGAGGGGCGCGAGGTCGGAGAGCCCCCGGCGCTCGGGCTCGCGCGTCGCGAACACGATGTCGACGATGTAGTCCTTCACCCGGTCGTCCGTGTACACGTCCCGGACGACCTTCCTCGCTTCCAGGAGCTGCTCCGGCGTCGTGCGGACCTCGGCCTTCGCGGGAACGGAGCTCGTCATCCGGTCCATCACGAGCCGTTCCTCGGCGCGGCTCGGGTACGTGACCTTCACCATGAGCATGAACCGATCGAGCTGGGCTTCGGGGAGAGGATACGTGCCCTCCTGCTCGATGGGGTTCTGCGTCGCCATCACGACGAACGGGTCCGGGAGCGGATAGGACCGGTCCCCGATGGTGACCTGCCGCTCCTGCATCGCCTCCAGGAGAGCGCTCTGCACCTTGGCGGGCGCCCGGTTGATCTCGTCCGCGAGCACCAGGTTCGCGAAGATGGGACCGAGCTTCGAGGTGAACTCGCTCGTCCGCTGGTTGTAGATGACGGTGCCGATGAGGTCGGCGGGGAGGAGGTCCGGCGTGAACTGGATACGCGCGAACTTCGCCTGGATCGCGTCGCACACGGTGCGGACGGTGAGCGTCTTCGCGAGGCCCGGGACGCCCTCGAGGAGGATGTGCCCGCCCGTGAGGAGCCCGACCAGGATGCGCTCGATCATGTACGATTGGCCGACGACGACCTTGCCGATCTCGGCGAAAAGGCCGTCGACGAATGCGCTCTCCTTCGCGACGACTTCGTTCAACGCTCGGACGTCCTGCATCGTGCTCGTCTCTCCTGCTCGAGGGTCCGCCGGCTATAGCCCCGGCCAGCCGACAAAGACAATCGGCTTCGAGCGTCCATTCCCGGGTTTCTGCGAGACTTTTCGCGGTGTTCCGGGAGGCCAGGCCGCCCTGGCGGCTGGGATCGGCCCGATTCCGCGGGTCCGGGGGGGATGAACGCCGTTGCTAGAGCTGGTCTCCCAGATCGTCCTCGGCATCGTCTACACGTCCGCGGTCGTGCGCGGGGACCAGGAGCGTCTGTCGCCCGAACGCCGTCGCCGGGCCTGGAACAGCGCGAGCTTCTGGAGCGCCGTCGTCGCGTTCGGGCCCCTCTGCATCCCGGTCCATTTCGCGCGGACGCGGCGCTCCGTGCCGGGCTTCCTGCTCGGCGTGTTCTGGATGGCGCTCGTGATCGTCGCGCTCTCGCTCAGTGGGTGAGCCCGAGCGCTGCGAGTCCCGTGCACACGGCGAGCACGCCGTTCTCGACCCACGTCGCGCGGCGGCCGGTCACGTGGGGTCGCACGGCATCTCCCACGAAGTTCCCCGCGACGACGGCGACCGTCGCGAGCGCGCTCCAGAGCAGCACCTCTCGCGTCAGGATCCCCCGCGACCCGTAGCCGGCGAGACGCCCCACGTGCGTCGCGAGCGCGATCGCGGCGCCCGTCGCGACGTAGCGCTTCTCCGTAAGCCCGCAGGCGAGGAGCATCGGAGCGAGGAGCAGGCCCGCGCCGCCCGACGCCGCCGAGATGGCCCCGACGAACGCTCCGACCGGGAGCAGCGCGCCCGGGGGCGGGGTCCACTTCGCACGCCCCGTCGCACGCACCGCGGCGTAGACGGTCACGACCCCGAAGAGCCCGTGCAGGAACCACGTCGGGAGGGACACGGAGAGGGCTCCGGCGACGAGGCTCGCGGGGAGCGCACCCTGGATGACCCGGAACGCGATCGTCCGATCCACCTCGCGCCGGTAGAGCACGACACGGTGGAGGTTTCCGACGAGGAGCGTCGGCGCGCTCGCGGCGAGGGCGACGTGCGGCCCGACGAAGAGGGAGAGCGCGAGGATGAGGAAGACGCCGCCTCCGGCGCCCGCGAGCGTCGTCACCGTGCCTGCGACGAGACCGATTCCGAGGATCGAGGAGAGCACGTCCCGATCCTCGGGGACGGCCCACCATTGGTCCAATCGATTCTATTTGAGCTTGCCATAGGAATTATCTATGACACGGTCCTCGCGTGTTCGACCGGCTCCGTTACTTCGTGGCCGTGGTGGACGCGGGCACCTTCAGCGCCGGCGCCCGCCGGGCGGGCATTTCCCAGCCTGCACTCACCGCGGCCATCGCCAAGCTCGAGGACGAGGTCTCGGCGCGCCTGTTCGTCCGCGGGCATTCGGGCGTGTCGCTCACGGCGGAGGGGGCGGCGCTGCTCCCGCGGGCGAGGGCGGCCCTCGCTGCCGTGGAGGACGGCCGTCGCGCGGTGCGGGAAATCGCCGGGCTCGAGGCAGGCGAGGTCCGGATCGGCGGCGGCGCGACGGCGTGCATGTACTTTCTACCGCCGGTGCTCGCCGAGTTCCGGAAGGCGCACCCGAAGGTCCGACTCACGCTCCGCGAGGGCACCTCGGAAGGCCTGCTTTCCGCCCTGGAGTCCGGTGCGCTCGATCTCGCCATCACTACGACGGATCGCGGGGACCCGTGGTTCGAGGACGATCTTGTCCTCGTGCGTGCGCCGAGCCTCGATCCGAAAGACGCGCCCTTCGTCACGTTTCCCGTGGGCGGCTCGACGCGCGAAATGCTCGAGCTCCACTTTCCGGGCGTGCCGATCGCGATGGAGATCGGGAGCATCGCGGCGATCGTCGCGCACGCCTCGGAGGGCATCGGCGTCGCGCTCGTGAGCCGTCACGCCGTGAAGCGGGAGATCGCGGAGAAGAAGCTCGTTCGCATTCCGGACTCGCGGACGCCCATCCCGCGCCGGTTCCACGTCGTGCATCACGGCGTCGAGCGGCTGCCGCCCGCGGCTGCGGCGCTCCGGGAGCTCCTGCTCTCCCCGCGCGCGGTGCGCGCCGTCCGTCGCGGGCTCGACACCTGACGGGGATTCAGCGCGGCGCTTCGGTCCCGGAGAACCAACGCTTCGGGTTCTCGACGAACATCGTCTGGAGGTCGGCGTCCGTCACGCCCCGTTTCTTGAGCTCCGGCAGGATGCGCTTGAAGAGGTGCGTCGGCTCCCAGTTGGGCATCGCGGCCGCGATCATCTCCGCGGTGAGCACGATCCTCCCTCCGAACACGGGACGGCCGAGCCACGCGCAGATGGAGTCGTGGGAGAGGCACAGGGAGCGCGCGTATCCGGCCTGGACGAGGTTCACCACGGAATGGATCCGATTCTCGTCGCTGTTCAGGGACTCGATGCCGAAGCGATCCAGGCCGAGGTACGCGCCGCGATCGGCGATCGAGCGGTGGTAGGCGAAGTCGTCCCGGCCGTCGGAGTGTCCGACGAGCACCCGGTGAGCGGGAACGCCCTCCCGGGTGAGGATGTCGAGCTGCTCGGGGCCGCAGTGCGCCTCGTCCGTGTGCGTGAGCACCGGGCAGCCGACCTTCGCCGCCGCGCGCCCGCCGGCCGTGAGGAGTTTACGTTCGTAGTCGCTGATCGTCGGCGAGCCGCTCGCGACCTTCACGAGGCCCGCGCGGATGCCGCTCGTCCCGATCCCTTCCGTGAGCTCCTTCAGGTAGATCTCCGTGATCTCCTCCACCGGGAGCGCGCCGAACGTGTAGGTGAGCCCCTCGTTCTGCTTGTAAGCGCCCGTCGTGCAGATGATCCGCATCTTCGAGCGGTCCGAGACGGCGGCCATGAACTCCACGTCCCGGCCGAGGTCCATGGGGCAGGGGTCCAGCACCGTCTTCACGCCGAGCTCGGCGAGCTCGTGCATCTTGTCCACGGCGCGGGAGAGCGCTTCCTCCCGCTCGAAACGAGGCGCGAGGGCGTCCATCTGCCAGCCGGGGTAACCGATGAGCAGGTGCTCGTGGACCAGGGTCGTTCCGAGTTCCTCCGGGCGAGCTCGACCCGTCACGGTGTTGATCCACTCCATTCCGCGAGCGTAACCCGGGTCTCGCCGCCGACGGGGTCACAATGTGCTCTAATGGGATCGCATGACGACGGGCTCGGTTCGTTCCGCGGCGATCTGGGGAACGCTCGCCCTCGCGCTTCTCCTTTCCGGCTGCACGAAGGCGCCGCCCACGCCCGCCGAGCCCGTGCGGATCGCGGCAGCCGCGGATCTCGCGTTCGCGTTCGCGGACGTGGGGAAGGCCTTCGAGGCGGCCGGCCACGGTCCGGTGTCCTTCTCGTTCGGCTCGACGGGGCTCCTCGCGAAGCAGATCCAGGAGGGCGCTCCGTTCGACGTGTTCGCCGCCGCGAACGTCTCCTTCGCGGACCAGGCCGCCGCGTCCGGCGCGTGCGACGCCGCCACGAAGTCCATGTACGCGCGCGGCCGCGTCGTGATGTGGTCGAAGGCCGGCGCGGAGCCGCCGAAAGACGTCGCGGCGCTCTCGGACCCTCGCTACGCGAAGATCGCGCTCGCGAACCCCGAGCACGCGCCCTACGGCCAGGCCGCGAAGGAAGCGATGACCCGGGCCGGTGTCTGGTCGACGGTGGAGAGCCGGCTCGTCTTCGGCGAGAACGTCCAGCAGACGCTCAAATTCGCCCAGTCCGGCAACGCGGACGTCGCGTTCGTCGCGCTGTCTCTCGCGATCGCGACGAAGGGCGGCGCCTACACGCCGGTGGACGAGACCATGCACGCGCCGATCGACCAGGCGCTCCTCGCCTGCAAGCGCGGCAAGAACTTCGACGGCGGGAAGGCCTTCTCGGAGTTCGTCGGGTCGAAGGAAGGGCGCGCGATCATGCGGCGCTACGGCTTCCTCCTCCCGGGCGAGGTGCTCGCCGAGATGCGCTGACCTTGGACCTCTCGCCGCTCGTCCTCTCGTTCGAGGTCGCGTTCGCGGCCACCCTCGTCGCGACCGTCCTCGGTCTCGGGATCGCCGCGGCGCTCGCGAAGGGGAGGGTCCCCGGAGGGGATCTCTTCGACGGCGTCATCACCGCGCCGATGGTGCTTCCGCCCACGGTGCTCGGGTACTACGTGCTCGTCGGCTTCGGCCGGCGGAGCGCCATCGGGAGACTCTTCGAGGCAGTCACCGGCACGTCGATCGTCTTCACGCTCACCGGGGCCATCCTCGCGGCGACGATCGGCGCGCTCCCCCTCGTCGTGATGGCGTCTCGCGCGGCGCTCGAGGGCGTGGATCCGACGCTCGTCCGCGCCGCGCGGACTCTCGGGGCGAGCCCGCTCCGCGCCTTCCTCACCGTGGAGCTTCCGCTCTCGCTGCCGGGAATCTCGGCGGGCGTGCTCCTCGGCTTCGCGCGCTCCCTCGGGGATTTCGGCGTCACGCTGATGGTCGCGGGAGACATCCCCGGGAAGACCCAGACCGCATCGCTCGCCATCTACGACGCCATCCAGGCGAACCGGGAGGAGGACGCGCTCCTCATGATCCTGGTCCTCACCGTCGTCGCCGTCGCGGTCCTGTACGTCGCGCGGAAGCTGTCGAGGCTCCCGCGTGTCCTCTGAGACGCTGTCCGTCCGGCTCCGGAAGTCGCTCCCGGCGCTCACCGTGGAGGTGACGTTCGAGGTTCCCCCGGGGGTCACGATCCTCTTCGGGCCGTCGGGCGCCGGCAAGAGCACGACCCTTTCGGCGATCGCCGGCATCGTACGTCCCGACGCCGGTCGCGTCGCTCTCGGCGACGTGACGCTCTACGACTCGGAGCGCGCCATCGACGTCCCCGCGGAGTCGCGCCGTCTGTCGCTGGTGTTCCAGTCCCTCGCGCTCTTCCCGCACCTCACGGCCAGGCAGAACGTCGAGTACGGAATCGACCGGAAGGTCGCGGCGAGCGAACGAACGGAGCGGGCGTCCCGGATGCTCGAGCGCATGAAGGTCGCTCACGTGGCCGATCGCCGGCCTTCGACCTTCTCCGGCGGAGAGGCGCAGCGCGTCGCGCTCGCTCGTGCGTTCGCGAGGGAGCCGCGCGTCGTGCTCCTCGACGAGGCGTTCTCGGCGATGGACCGCGAGCTCCGCTACGAGCTCGGCCGCGAGGTGCGCGCGATGGTCGACGAGCTCCGGATCCCCACGCTGCTCGTCACCCATCACCGGATGGAGGCGCGCCTCGTCGGGGATCGCGCCGTGCTCATCCGCGACGGGCGGATCGAGGCGGAGGGCCCCGTGAGGGACGTCGTGCCCGCGCCGGAGCGCGAGCAGCAGCGCTAGAGCTCGGGCGACCCTGGCGCGCGGATCCGCGCGGGCGTCGGGCTCAGCGCCGGGGGGTCGGCGGGCCGCGGACGCCGGAGGGCGGCGGACTCGTCGACTCGTGCGACTGGATGGGATCGCCGCCCGCGACGAGCGTGCGCTCCTTCGCGAGCGCGGCGAAGATCGCCGCTTCGAGATCCGGAAAGCCTCTCGCCTTCTCGACGAAGATCCCGAGAGCGCGCGCTTGCTCGCGGGTCTTCGGGTCCGTCGTCCCGCTGTAGAAGACGATCCGGCGGACGACTCCGCGGGTCTGGAGCTCCGCCGCGAGGGAGAGCCCGTCGCCGTCGGGCAGGTCGACGTCGAAGACGCCGAGCGAAAACGTGCCCTCGGCGGCCCGGGCTTCCTCGCAGGATCCGGCCAGGAACACGTCCGCCTTCCGCCGCCGGAGGAGCCTCGCCAGCGCCCTCGCGAGAGTCGCGTCGTCTTCGACCAGGAGGAGTCTCTTGCTCATTCGTCGATTCCGAACCGCGACGTCAGCACTCTACATGTTCTTCGTGTCCGGTGGGCCGGTTCACTGTCTCCCGTCGCGGTTTTTTTCCCAGATCTGTCCCAGGCGCGGTTGTGGGGGCGGCACTCACACGAATCCAGGGTTCTCCGGGGATCCCTGGCGCGAGGGATCGTCGGTTGGCGCGCGGCGTCAGTTGCGACTGTCGCGCTCACCGTACTCGTGGGGCCGTGTGTCGGCCGGACCCCTCGATGGTCCGCCACTTTGGTTTGTATACAAACCATCCAGAGAGGAGACACCCCCCACGGTCTCGCTCGCCGCTCGCCGCGTGGTCGTCGGCTTCGCCTGCGGTCCTCGGACCGGTGGACGGTGACGGCGTGCGGGGCGTGATCGTTTCCTGGACTCGGATCAGCGGAGACCGACGACCAGGGCGAACAGGGTCTCGAAGATGGGTGTGGAGATCCCGTGGACACGGCCTCGGGCGATCACGGCGCCCTGCAGCGCTCTCGCCTCCGTGGGTCTCCCGTTCATCACGTCTTGCAGCATGGATGGAATCGAACCGGCGAATTTCGCGCGCGTCGCGGCGAGCGTCGCCTGGATCAGCGCGTCGTCGATCGGGACGCCCTCCGCCCGCGCGACGGCCGCGAGCTCGTGCATCGCTCGCTCGACGAGGAGCGCGAGCTCGGGGACGGCGAGGACCTCTCCGGCGGATTTCCGCGTCAGCGCGCAGACGGCGTTGAACGGGGCGTTCCAGAGCAGCTTCGTCCAGAGGACGCGCGACAGATCGTTCTTCGCGTCGCAGCCGAACCCGGCGCGCGAGAGCGTCGCGGCGAGCGCCTCCACGCGGGGCATCTGCTCCGGGAACAGCGGCCCGAGGACGAGACGTCCGGGGGCGTCCGCGCGGACCCGGCCGGGAGCGACGATCCGCGCCGCGATCTGCGCGATGCCGCCCACGACGCGCTCCTTCCCGACGACCGCGGCGAGCTCCGTCTCCGAGTCGAGGCCGTTCAGGAGCGGGAGCGCGACGCCGTCCTGCGCGAGCGCCCTTCCGACCCCCGCCGAGACTTCCGCGAGCGCGTCCGCCTTCACCGCGACGATCACGAGGTCGAAGGCGGCAGGCGGAGCGTCCTTCACGTCGGCGATCACGTCGGCTCGTGCGACGTGTTCGCCGCCCGGAGCCTCGACGTGGAGCCCCCCGTCGCGGATCGCGCGGCCGTGTTCGCCGCGAGCCACGAACGTGACGGCGTGCCCCGCCTCGGCGAGGAGCGTCCCGTAGTAGCCCCCGACGGCGCCGGCCCCGACGACCAGGATCTTCATGCCGAGAGGGTACACCGCGCCTGCTTCGGGTCGAGGAGCGGTCTGCTACCCTCGCCGTGCCATGGCGATCCGCACCGGCACGAGCGGGTTCTCCTACAAGGAGTGGAAGGGGCTCTTCTACCCGGAGGATCTGCCGGACAAGAAGATGCTCTCTTTCTACTCCACCCGTCTCGGCACCGTGGAGATCAACAACACCTTCTACCGGATGCCGAAGCCGGAGCTCGTCGCGGCGTGGGCTGCCGAGGTCGGTCCGGACTTCCGCTTCGTGCTGAAGGCCCCGCAACGGATCACGCACCGCGAGCGTCTCGTCGGGTCGGAGGAGTCGCTCTCGCGGTTCTTCCAGGCTGCCGGCGTGCTCGGCGATCGCCTCGGCGCGATCCTCTTCCAGCTTCCGCCGTTCGAGAAGAAGGACGTCGGGAAGCTCGCCGCGTTCCTCGCTCTGCTTCCCGCCGGCACGCGCGCCGCGTTCGAGTTCCGCCACCCGTCGTGGTTCGAGGAAGACACTTACGCCGCGCTCCGTGAACGAAACGCGGCCCTCGTCGGCGGCGACGCCGAGGACGCCGCGAAGAGCCCGCCCCTGGTCCCGACGGCGTCGTTCGGGTACCTCCGTCTCCGGGCGGACGAGTACACGGATGGGGGGCTCGAGGATTGGGCGAAGCGCATTCTCGCCCAGCCGTGGAAGGAGGCCTTCGTCTTCCTGAAGCACGAGCTCCGCGGTCCGGAATTCGCCGAGAAACTGGGGCGCGCGCTCGGGGCGGCCTAGGGCGCGGTCGCGGGACCGCCCCGAAAGGCGGCCGAAATGCGCCTCGGGGTCTCGAAATTCCGGCACTTCGGGCCTCCCGGCCCGGCCGGTCGCGTAGTAGCGTCGCCGTCGCCCCGCCATGTATTTCCAGGATCTGATTCTGAAGCTCCAGAATTTCTGGGCCGAGCGGGGCTGCCTGATCGTGCAGCCGTACAATTCGGAGGTCGGCGCCGGGACGTTCAACCCGTCGACGGTGCTCCGCGCGATCGGTCCCGAGCCGTGGAACGTCGCGTACGTGGAGCCCTCCCGGCGCCCGACGGACGGCCGCTACGGGGACAACCCGAACCGCCTCCAGCAGTTCCACCAGTTCCAGGTGATCCTCAAGCCGAGCCCCCTGAACATCCAGGATCTCTACCTGGAGTCGCTGCGCGCGATCGGGACGAACCCGCTGGATCACGACGTCCGCTTCATCGAGGACGACTGGGAGAGTCCGACACTCGGCGCCTGGGGCCTCGGCTGGCAGGTCTGGCTGGACGGGCTCGAGATCAGCCAGTTCACGTACTTCCAGCAGGTCGGCGGGCTCGAGTGCAAGCCGGTGAGCGGCGAGCTCACGTACGGCCTCGAACGCATCGCGACGTACCTGCAGGACGTCGAGCACTTCGCCGACATCAAGTACAACGCGAACGTGACGTACGGAGAGATGTACCGCCGCGCCGAGTGGGAGTGGTCGACGTACAACTTCGAGGAAGCGAACGTGCCGCACCACTTCGAGGCGTTCGATCGCGCGGAGGCGGAGGTGAAACGCCTCCTCTCCCGGAGCGAGGACCCGCTCGGAAAGCTCGTCTTGCCGGCGTACGACTTCGTCGTGAAGGCCGCTCACGCCTTCAACGTGCTGGATGCGAGAGGGGCAATCTCGGTCACCGAGCGGCAGCGGTACATCCTTCGCGTGCGGACCATCGCCCGCGAGGTGTGCCATGCGTATCATGCGCAGCGGGAGGCGCTCGGTTTCCCCTTGCTCGCGAAGGCGGCCGCCGCCGCCGAATGAAGGAGCCAGAACCCCATGGCGTTCACCCGCGTACCGTTCGGCTCGATCCCCTGGGAACCGGGCGAGCATCGGCTGGAGAAGAAGAAGACCCTGCGCGGCCGAGGCGTGGGCCTCCTCGAATTCGCTCCCGGGTTCGCGGACCCGAACTGGTGCGAACGGAGCCACGTCATGTACGTGGTGGAGGGCATGATCGAGCTCGAGTTCGACGAGGGCTTCGTGACGCTCTCGGCCGGGCAGTGCGGCGTGCTGGACAAGGGCACGCGCCACCGCGCCAAGAACTCCGGCGAAGAGACCGCCGTCGTGTTCATCGTCAGCGACGTGGACATCCCGCCGTGAAGCCGTGGACCAGGCACGTCGCGTTGGTCGCGGCCGTCGGCTCGGTCCTCCTGCTCGGTTGCGGCGGCAAGTCGGACGATCCGAAGCCGGGGCGGACGGTCAGCGGCTCGGATGCCGGGCCCGGGAAGCAGAACGGGGAAACGTGCGTCCTGAACTCGGACTGCGCGGATCCGCTGTCCTGCGTGTTCGGGAAGTGTCACGCCCAGTGCGTGGAGGCGCGGGATTGCCCGGCGAACGCTCGCTGCATCCAGTCGAACGGCGCGGGGGTGTGCGTGCTCGAGACGGACACGGGCTGCACGTACAACGCGGACTGTCCGAGCTCGCTCTCTTGCGCGCCGGACGGGCTGTGTCGCAACCAGTGCCAGTCCGATCGGGATTGCCTCGTGAACGAGGGCTGTTCGGTCGACCACCTCTGCGTGTCGAAGTGACGGACCCGTCCGTCAGGTCGAGACCCAGAGGACCGTGAACGCGTCGCCGCCCTGATCGTCGTCGGCGGGGCGCGCGCGTTCCACGCAGCGGTGCGCCCCGAGGTGCTCGCGGAGCGCGCTCTTCAGGGCGCCCGTGCCGTGTCCGTGGAGCACGAAGCCGGCAGGATCTCCGTTCGAGAGGAGTCGATCGATGAACATGTCGACCGCCTCCACCGCCTCGTCCACCCGGAACCCGCGCACGTCACAGGTGATGCTCGGCGTCCGGACGGGAGACGTGTCGATGGGTGCCGCGGCGGAAGCCCGCTTCGGCTTCTTCGCCGCGGCCTGCGGCGTCTTCGCGCCGGCCTTTCCGCGCGTCACTTCCGACAGCTTCACGGTCACCTTGAGCGGACCTGCCGCGACGCGAACCTGGCCCTTCTGCGGCGCTTCCAGCACCTCCGCGTGCGCGCGAAGCTTCTCGACCCAGACGACGTCGCCCGGGGCGAGGTCGCCCTCGCGGAGCACGATTCTCGGCGCCGCGTCGGAACGAAGAGCCGTTTCCAGTCGGCCGCCGAGCGCGACCTCGCGAGCCGCTTCGTTCACGCTCCGCTCCACGTCCTTCGGGGACTCGCCCTTCTTCAGCCGATCCATCGCATCGCGGAGCGTCGCGCGGGCTTGCTTCACGGCGAGCGTCAGGTCCTGGCCCTCGCGAGCGAGCCGGGCGCGCTCTTGTTCCCTCGCGCGCCCGACCTCGGCCTCGAGCGCGTCGCGGAGCGCTTCCTGCTCGCGCACGAGAGACGCGGCCGCGCGTGCGTCCGCCTCTGCCCGGCTCCGATCCGCCTCCATCTCGGAGAGCAGCCGATCTCGACGTAGGTTCTCCTCCGGGATGAGCGCTTCCGCGCGCGCGACCACGGCCTTCGGAATGCCGTAGCGGAGCGCGACGGCGAGCGCGCTCGATGCGCCGGGCACGCCGAGCGTGAGACGGAAGGTGGGAAGCATGCGGTCGAAGTCGAAGCCCACGGACGCGTTCTCGAATCGGGAGTCCCGCGTCGCGAGGTGCTTCAGCCGCTCGTAGTGGGTGGTCACCGCCACGGCGGCCCCGGCTTCCACGAGGGCTTCCAGCACCGCCGCGGCGAGCGCCGCGCCCTCGTCGGGATCCGTGCCCGACGCGATCTCGTCCAGGAGCACGAGCGCGCCGTCGCCCGCGACGTCGAGGTAGTGAGCGAGGCGCGCCGAGTGCGCGCTGAACGTCGAGAGGGAACGCTCGAGGGACTGCTCGTCGCCGATGTCCGTCAGGACGGGCTCGAAGAACCCGACGCGGGAGGCGCCGTCGGCCGGGAGGGGGATCCCGGCGCGCACCATCCAAACCGCGAGCCCGAGACATTTCAGGGCGACGGTCTTTCCGCCGGCGTTCGGGCCCGAGACGACGAGGCCGCGCCCGCGGGACAGCCTGACGTCGTTCGGGACGACGTCCTCGCCGAGGAGGGGGTGCCGCATCGTGCGAAGGTCTATCTCGCGCCCCTCCGCGACGGGGAGGAACACCGCATCCTGCTCGTCTCCGAAGCGCGCGAGCGACGCGAGCACGTCCGCTCGCGTCGCGACCTCCTCCGCGGCGCGAACGTCGCCCGCGACGAGCTTCACGGAGAGCGAGAGCGAGGCGAGGACGCGCGCGATTTCCCGCTCCACCTCGGCCTCCGCGACCTGCAGCTTGTTGCCGAGCTCCGTGATCTCGCGGGGCTCCACGTACAGCGTGCCCCCGGACGCGCTCGACCCGAGCACGATGCCGTCGACCCGGAACGGGGCGTCCGAACGGACGGGGAGCACGTAGCGACCGTCCCGCTCCGTGTAGAAGCGGTCCCGGAGCACGTCCCCGTAGCGGTTCAGGAGGTCTCCGAGGCGGCTCGTGAGGTCCCGGCGCGCGTCCTTCACCTTCTTCCGGGCGCGGGAGAGCTCCGGCGTGGCGTCGTCCACCACTCCGCCCGATTCGTCGATCGCGCCGTCGATCTCCTTCGCGAGCGCGTCGAGCGAGCGCGGGGTCGCGAGGGCCGCGGCGAGCTCGGGTCGCCCCTCGGCGTGGGACGCGGCGTACCCGCGGAGGACACGGGCGGCTTCGAGGAGCCGCCGCACGTCGGCGAGCTCCTTGCCGGAGAGGACGCCGCCGCGTTCGGCGCGGAACAGGGTCTCCGCGACGGGCACCGTCTGAGCTGCCGGGATCGGGGAGCCCTCTCGAAGAAGGGCGAGCGCGTGGCGGCCGAGCGTCGCTCGACGGTTCGCCTCTTCCGGCTCGCTCGTCGGCGAGAGCGCGCGGATCGCGGCTCCACCGGCCGCGCTCACGGTGTGACGCGCGATGCGGTCGAGGAGCGGCGACCATTCGAGGTCCTGCGCCGACTTGTCACGATCCGAGCCCGGTTCCACGGCGGGCGGAGTCTAGTCGGATATCCGGACGCGGCTATCCGCCGGCGCTCTTCTTCTTCCCGCCGGCCGCCTTCCGCGGCTCCGCCTTCTTCACGCGCGGGGCATGGGTCTTTTCCTCGCCGCCCTCGGACTCGGCGGCCTCTTCGGACTTTCGCGTGTCCGCGATGCTCCGTTTCAGGGCCTCGAAGAGGTCGATGATCTGGGCGCGCGGGGCTTCCGCCGCCACGACGACCTCCTTGCCCGCGACCTTCTGGTCCACCACCTCGCGGACCCGGTCCGCGTAGTCGTCCTTGTAGCGCGCGGGGTCGAACTCGTCGGAGGAGAGCTGATCGATGAGCTTCTCCGCCAGGTCGAGCTCCTTGTCGCTGAGCGGCATCGTCGCCGTGTCGTTCGCCTCGGCGAAGCTACGTACCTCGTTCGCGTAGTAGAGCTGGTGGAGGATGAGCCCTTCCTTGTACGGCCTCACGATGACGAGCTGCTCCTTGCCGCGCGCCGCCCAGCGACCGACGGCGACCTTGTCCTTGTCCTCCATCGCGCGGGAGAGGAGCGTGTACGCCTTGTCTCCGCCCTTGTCGGCGCCGAGGTAGTACGTCTTCTCGATCTGCACGAAATCGAACGTCTCGAGCGGGACGAACTCCACGATCTCGATGTGGTTGCTCCGATCGGCTTCGAGCGCCTTCAGCTCTTCGTCCGTGAAGGTGACGAATTGATCGCGCGCGTACTCGTACCCTTTGACGATCTCGTCCTTGCCGAGAACCTTGTTGTCGACGGGCGAGTAGTACTGCTGCTTCACGCGCACGCCGTGTCGCGCATCCAGCATATTGAAGCGGACCTGCTCCGACGAAGCCGACGTGTACAGCTTCACGGGAATCGAAACGAGTCCGAACGAGATCACGCCTGAAGCAATCGCCCGAGCCGGCATGAGCGATATGCTAACCGGAACGTTTTGCCGTGACGAAGAGTTCAGCAAAGAGCGGACGCGGAGGCGGTCGAAAGAAGGCCGAGCCGGAAGCCACCGAAGCGCCACGGTCGCGCGGCGCGCTCGATCTCTACCGTCAGAAGCGCGACCCGGCGCTCACGAACGAGCCCTTCTCGGCTGAACGAATTGTCAGCGACGGTCGCTCGACGACCAGCGCCGCGTTCGTGGTGCACCAGCACGACGCGCGCCGACGCCACTGGGATCTCCGTCTGCAAGTGGGCGCGACGCTGAAGAGTTTCGCCGTGCCCAGGGGGCCGACGCTCGATCCGCGGGAGAAACGCCTCGCCGTCCACACGGAAGACCATCCCATCGAGTACGCGGACTTCGAGGAGGTGATCCCGGAGGGCGCTTACGGAGCTGGTTCGATGATCGCCTGGGACCTCGGGCGCGTCCGGTTCCTCGAGCCGGCGGAGGAGGGCTTCATGAAGGGGAAGCTCGATTTCGTCCTGTCGGGCTTCAAGCTCCGTGGCCGGTTCGCGCTCGTCCGCATCGGCGATCGGAAAGGGAAGGAGCCGGACGAAAAGAACCAGTGGCTCCTCCTGAAGAAGGTGGACGCGTTCTCCCGCGAAGGGGGCCCGGAGATCGTGGACGAGATGCCGGAGAGCGTCCTCTCCGGTCTCACCACGGCGGAGCTCATCGAGAAGAAGAAGGTCGCCGACGCCCTGGAGAAGGAAGCGGCCGAGCGCGGGGCGAAGGAAGGGCGAGTCGATGCACGCCGGACCGTCCCGATGCTCGCAAACCCGGGCGGGAAGACGCTCACGGACGAGTCGCGGCTCTACGAGATCAAGATCGACGGAGTGCGGCTCCTCGCCGAAAAGGCGGACAACGACGTGACCCTCGTCTACCGGTCGCAGCGGGTGATGACGACGAGTTACCCCGAGGTCGTCCGGGCCGTCCGGGCCCTCGCGCCGTCGCGGCTCGTGCTCGACGGCGAGGTCGTCGCGTTCGACGCGAGCGGCCACCCGAGCTTCCAGCTCCTCGGACGGCGCATGCACGTGACGCGGCCGAACGACGTGGCGGCCGCCGCGGCCGAGGTCCCCGTCACGTACGTCGTCTTCGACCTCCTCGAGCTCGGCCCGTACGACCTCCGGAAGCTCCCGCTCCGGGATCGCAAGGAGCTCCTCGCGAAGGTCGTGCCGGAGAGAGGAATCGTCCGTTACCTGGATCACCTCGAAGGGGACGGGCGGCCGCTCGAGGCGCTCGTGAAGAGCCTCGGCCTCGAGGGCATCGTCGGCAAGCGCGCGAGCGCTCCCTACCGCGAGGGCCCCGATCGCACGGACGACTGGGTGAAGATCAAGCACCAGCAAGAGGCCGACTTCGCCGTCGTCGGGTGGACGGAGGGAAACACCGGAAGGAAGTCCTTCGGCGCTCTGGAAGTGGCAAGCTACGTGGACGGAAAGTACGTCCTCCGTTCGCGCGTCGGGAGCGGCTTCGATCACGGCATGATCCAGAAGGTGCTCGCGCTCCTCGGGCCGCTCGAGGTGTCCGCGCCGACGGCCGTGGGCGAGCCGATGCCCGGGGGAGGGAAGCGGCACTTCGTGACGCCCCGGATCGTCGCGAACGTCTCCTTCACGGAGTGGACGGAAGACCAGGGGCTCCGCCACCCGGTGTTCCACGGCCTCCGGGAGGACGTGGACCCGACGTCCTGCACCGCCGCGCCCCGGCCGCGGCAGTCGGTGGAAGAGCTCCTCGAACGGCCGCCACCGGAGCCTCCGCCGCCGAAGCCCGCGACGGCGAAAGCGGGGCCCTCCCGCGTGAAGGTCTCGAACCGGAACAAGATCTTCTGGCCCGACGAGGGCTACACGAAGGGCGATCTCGTCGACTACTACGCGCGCATCGCGGAGACGGCCCTCCCGTTCCTCCGGGAGCGGCCGATCGTGCTCGTCCGCTACCCCGACGGCATCGTCGGCAAGAACTTCTACCAGTGGAACGTCCCCGAGGGGACGCCGAGCTGGATCCGGACGCTCCACCTCCCGGACGACGAGGGCGGCTCCGGCAAGCACACGTTCCTGGTGGACGACGCGGACGGCCTCGTGCACGTCGCGAACCTCGGCTGCATCCCGATCCACGTGCTTCCGTATCGCGCGACTAGCATGGAGGAGAGCGACTACTTCGTCGTGGACTTCGACGTCGGCCCACGCACCTTCGCGGACGCCGTGACGCTCGCGTTCACGCTCCGGGAGGTCCTCTCCGAGATCGGGCTCGTCGGGTTTCCGAAGACGTCGGGGCAGTCGGGGCTCCACGTGCTCGTGCCGCTCGGTCCGGGAGTCTCCTTCGACGCATCCAAGATGCTGGTGGATCTCGTCGGGCGCGTCGTGCAGGCGCGCCACCCGGACCTCTCCACGATGGAGAGACGGATCGCCGAGCGCGGGGATCGGGTCTTCATCGACGTGGGACAGACGGGCCGCGCCCGGACGATCGTCGCGCCGTACTCGGTGCGCGCGCAGCCCGGCGCGCCCGTGAGCACGCCGCTTCGGTGGGAGGAGCTCCACCGGGCGCTCGATCCGCGCGAGCTCACGATGTTCACCGTTCCGGACCGCGTCGCCGAGCGCGGGGACCCGCTCGTCGGCTTCTTCGACGTCCGTCCGGACGTGCCCCGGGTGGTCGGCGAGCTCGGAAAGCGGCTCGGGATCCCCATCTGAGCCTTGGAATCCGCGCGGGCGGAGCTAGGCTCTCGTCCCGAGATGTCGGACTCCGACGAACGCACCGTGCAGCTTCTCGAGAGACAGGGGTTCCGGGAGCTCGTGTCCTCTCACCTGTTCACGGCCGGCGTGGTGTTTGCCCCCACCCTCGACGACAAGATCATGCTCCTCGAGCACGCCCGGGAAGAGCTCACCCACTTCGAGGTCGTCTCGAGCCTGTACGAGAAGCTCACCGGCCGCTCGCTCTTCGACCACGCGGCGACTCACGCGTCGCATCTCCCGGCGCCGAAGACGTGGCTCGAGGCCGCCGTCGCGGGATACCTCGTGGACCGCGCCGCGGCGGCGCAGCTTCGGGACTACCTGAACGTGAAGGACGCGCGGCTCGGCGCCGTCATCCGCGAGATCCACGAGCACGAGCACGAGCACCAGGCGGCGGCCGAGACGGCGCTCCTCGATCAGTGCCGGAACAACCCCGCCGCGGCGCTCGCGGCGCGGCCGCACGTGGAGAAGTGGTTCAAGGTGGCGCTCTCCGTGCTGGATGCCCAGGGCGGCCCCGACGCCGAACGGGTGGGCGCGGCATTCGCCGCCGGCGTCCGCGGGACGCTCGCGGCCTGCGGGCTCACGGTCCCCGAGTCGCCGCGATCGGACGCGTGATCCGGATCGCGTACTTCGGGCTCCCGCTCGGCGCGCTGCTGCTCCACGCGGACGGGCTCCCGCCGGCGCTCGTCGTGCTCGCGCCGCCGGAGGCGCCCGGGCGCCGGCGCCTCGCGCGCTCTCTCTCCGCTGACGTGCTGGACGCGCAGCTCGTGGACGACGCGGAGGCGCTCGAGGCCGCGTTCGTGGAGCGTCTCGAACGGGAGCCGCCGGATCTCCTCGTCTCCTGGTACTGGACGCGCAGGCTCCCGGAGCGCGCGCTCCGTTCCGCGCGTCTCGGCGCCATCGGCGTCCATCCGTCTCTCCTCCCGCGGCACCGGGGGCCGAACCCGTTCTTCGCGGCCATCGACGCGGGGGACGCCGTCACGGGCGTCACGGTTCATCGCCTCGTTCACGAATACGACGCGGGCGCCGTGCTCGCACGAGAGACGATTCCGGTCGCGGAGCGGAACGCCTGGCAGCTCGCGCGAGCGCTCGATCGGCCGGGTCTCCGCACGCTGCGTCGCGTGGTGCGCGCGTTCGCGGAGGGGAACCCGCCCCCGGACGTCCCCCAGGATCCGTCGAAGGCGACGCTGGCTCCGGAGCCCGACGGGGAGCTCCTGCACGCGGATTTCTCGTGGCCGGCCGAGCGCGTCGTGCGCCGGATCCGGGCGCTCTCTCCGGTCCCGGGGCTCGCGCTCGAGATCGGCGGGATTCGCTTCTTCGCGACGGACGCGCGCGTCACGTCGAGAGTCGTGCCCTCGCTCCGGCCAGGGGAGGCCGCACGAACGGCGGAGGGCGTCGCGATCCGCGCGGGGGACGCGGGCGTGCTGATCCTCCGGGCGCAGATTTCCGGGCAGGCAGAGGAAGACGAAGACGGCGTCGTCCTGAGCGCCGCCGAGCTCGCGGAGCATCTCGGGCTGCCCCCGACCGGGATCTGAGGGCGCGGTCGGTGGCGCGCCTCGGCCAAGTTGGTAGTGTCGCTCGGCCCGCCGGCACCCTGCATGTCCCCCCTGGACTTCACGCTGTCCCTCCGTTCGCGTCTCGCGGCGCACGTCGGCGCCTTCTCGCGCATCGCCATCGACGATCCGTCACTCCTCCGCGCTGCCGTCGCCGCCGTGATCGTTCCCGGCGCGCTCGGGGAAGCGTGCTTCGTCCTCACGCGGCGGGCGAGTCGCATGGGGCGCCACTCGGGCCAGTGGGCGCTCCCCGGTGGACGCCTGGACCCCGGAGAATCGCCGGAGGCCGCCGCGCTCCGGGAGCTCGAGGAAGAGGTGGGCGTCCGCGCGAGCGAGGATTCCGTGCTCGGCCTCCTCGACGACTACGAGACGCGCTCCGGATTTTCCATCACCCCCGTCGTGGTCTGGGCGGAGTACCACGGGCCGTTCCGCGAGGCGCCGCAGGAAGTGGAAGCCGCCTACCGGGTGCCGCTCGCCCACCTGGATCGGCCCGACGTGCCGCGTCTCTGGAACATCCCCGAGAGCCCGCGGACGCTCATCGGCGTTCCGCTTCCGGAGCTCGACACGATCGTGCACGCGCCGACGGCGGCCATCGTCTACCAGCTCCGCGAGGTGGCGGTGCACGGCCGGGCGACGCGGGTCCGCGACTACGAGCAACCCGTCTTCGCCTGGAGGTGACGGATCACGCGTCGCGAGAGACGACGCAGTTTCTGCCGAGCGCCTTCGCCCGATAGAGGCGGCGGTCCGCGGCCGCGATGAGCTCGCTCCCGCTCGGCGCCCCGACGCACTGGAGCGTCGCGACGCCGGCGCTCACCGTGACGCCGATGCCCGGACCGGTCACGTCGATCGGCGTCCGCGCGATGCGCTCGCGGATCCGCTCCGCGACGAGCACGCCTTCGGGGAGCGCCGTGTCCCGCAGCACGACCGCGAACTCCTCGCCGCCGTAGCGCGCGAAGACGTCTTCGGTCCTGAGCTGGGTGCGGATCATGAGCGCGACGGCGCGGAGCACCTCGTCCCCCGCCTGGTGGCCGTGGCGATCGTTGATCGCCTTGAAGAAGTCGATGTCGACGAGGATGACGGCGAGCGGCCGCTGATGGCGCCGCGCGAACGCGATCTCGGCTTCGAGCCGCTGGTCCATGCTCCGGCGGTTCTCGGCGCCCGTCAGCGGATCCCGCATGCTCGAGTCGTAGAGGCGCTGCATGACGCGCTCCTGCTTCTCGTCCATAAGCGCGAAGCGGAAGCAGGCGCGCTGCCCGAACTGCACGAGGTCCCCGTCCCGGAGCTCGCCGCGCGTCACGCGGCGTCCGGCGAGCAGCGTCCCGTTCTGGGAGCCGAGGTCCTCCACGTAGTAGGCGCCGTACTGGTAGACGATGCGCGCGTGGTCGCGGCTCACGCTCTGGTCCACGAGGTGAACGTGGGCGCGTGTGCTCCGTCCGACGAGGATCTCGTCCCGGGGGAGCGACGTCACGTGCCCGCTCGACTCGCCGTCGAGCCGGACCAGGACGCCACGGTCCCGGACGAGCTCTTTCGGGTTCGATTCCTCCGGGGTGTCGAATCGTCCCGTCGGCCGCTCGTCCTCGTAGAGATCGGTCCGATCGCGGCTGGGGGCCAGCGTGGGCAGCGTCTGTGGGTTCGGCGGCGTCGTCGGAAAGTTCGAACGCCCCCGTGGAACGACGTCTCCGTGCGTCAGCACGTCCACTCGGACGGCCTGCATCCCCGGCGTGGTGGGTTTGTTCAGGTAGTCGAGGAGAAGACTGTCGACGGACTTGCGCGGGGGAACGACCTTGCGCGTTCCGCTCTGGAGCTCGCGCGGAGTGGCCGGCACCGTGACGGCGCCACGACGGTTTCGAGTCGGGTCGGACATCTCCGGGAGTGGTGAACGGCACGCGCGCGCCGTTCTGAAGCGGGACTGAACGGATGATGGCTTTTCGAGCTCCCGGGATGCGGCGGCGCCGGGGTGGCGAGGGGCAAAAAATGGCGCGTTCGCGGCTCCTTGTGTCGGAGCTCTAAATGCCCGAATCTGATTACTTCCCCCGAAGATTGCCGAGGACGATGAAACGAGAAGCAGCGAGCGTCGAAGCCCCCCAGGGAGACGACCAGACGGGAGAGTCCCGGCCTCCGACGTCGCTCCCCCCCGAGGGCATCGCCCTGTCGAGCCGGGTCCGCGAAAACCCGGCGGACGAAGAAGCCTGGGACGAGCTCGACGAGATCGCCCGGAACACGCAGAAGCCGGACTCCGTCTCCCAGCTCTATCGGGAGACTCTCTCTCGCACGCTGTCGGTCGACTCGGCCGACAGGATCGCACGCCGCGCCGTCGCGTTCCACGACGAGTGGTTCGAGGACCCGGCGCTCGTCATTCAGATCCTCAAGCGGACACTCGACATCGATCCGCGCTCCGAATGGGCGTTCGAACGACTCTCTCTCCTCTTCACGATGGCGGAGCGGTGGGACGATCTCCTCGCCGCGTACGACGTCGCGCTCGCCGCCTGCACCGACAAGGAGAAGAAGAAGGCGCTCCTCGACGAGGCCGCGCGCATCGCGAAGGACTTCGCGGGCAGCACGGATCGAGCGATCCAGTACCTGAAGCAGCTCGTGCCGCTTCGCCCGGAGGACGCGCAGCTCGCCCAGTCGCTCGAACGGCGGCTCCTTCTGCAGAAGAGGCACCGCGATCTCGTGGACGTGTGGAGCGCGCGCCTCCCCGTGCTGTCTCCGGCCGAGGTGCTCTCCACGCGCGTGCGCATGGCGGAGACGTGGCTCGAGAAGCTCTCCGACGCGAAGACGGCGCTCGGCGTCGTGCGCGAGATCCTCTCCGCGCCGGGAGGGGACGCCCAGGCCGACAAGCTACTCGAGAAGATCGGGACGTTCGCGTCGTCCCCGCTCGAGGCTCGGCGTGAAGCGCTCGGGCTCCTGAAGGAGCGCCTCTCGGCCGCGGGCAAGTCCGAGGACGTGGTCCGGGTGATCGAGCTCCTCCTCGGCGTCGCGGACGCGCCGGAAGAGCGCGTCGAGCTCCGCGCGGAAGCCACCCGTCGCCTCTCGGAAGCAGGCCGCTTCTCGGACGCGGCGGAGCACGCGGCCGAATGGCTCGTCCTCGCGCCGTCTCTCGACATCAAGAACACCCTCGAAGAGCTCGCCGGGAAGGCGGAAAAATTCGAGCGGTATGCCGATGCGCTGGTGCGCGCGGCCATCGCCACGAAGGACGGCTCGCTCCGCGTGGACTTCACGCGCGACGGCGGCCGCACGCGCGTCGAGCGGCTCGGAGACGTGCGGGGCGGCATCGAGCTCTTCTCCCGCGTGCTGGACGACGAGGCCGCCAGCGACGAGGCGCGCCTCGACGTCGCACGTCGGCTCGCCTCGCTGCTCTCGGAACCCGACGACGCGAAGAGGCGGCTCGCGGTCCTCGAGCGACTGCTCGCGCTCGAACCCGACGCCGCCGAGCAGAAGCGGATCCTCGGGGACGCGGCCCGGCTCGCCGCCGCGCTCGGTGAGACGGACCACGCCCTCGATCTCTGGAATCGCAGGCTCGAGCGGGACCCGGCCGACGCCGAGGCGCTCGACGCCACGGTCGACCTCCTCGAGGCCCACCACCGGTGGGACGCGCTGGTCCGCGCTCTCGAGAAGCGGCACGACGCGTCGTCCGACCCGGCCTCGCGCCGGGCGGATCTCGTCCGCATCGCGGACACGCAGAAGACCCGCCTCGACGACCTCCCGGCCGCCATCGACGCCTATCGCCGCGTGGAGAAGGAGTTCGGCGCGACGCCGGACACGATGGACGCGCTCGCCGATCTCTCCGCCGCGGCGCAGCGGTGGAGCGACGTCACGGCGCTCCTCCGCGAGGCCGCTCAGCGGGTCGACGAGCCCGACCGTCGCGCCGCACACCTCGCGCGGATGGGCGACGTGTACCGCTCGCAGCGGGAAGCGCCGCTCCGTGCGGTGGAGGCGTACCGGGACGCGCTCGACATCCTTCCGGTGCACGAAGGCGCCCGCGAGGGTCTCCGCGCGCTCCTCGACGACGGGGACGCGGGCGGTCTCGCCGTGGAAGCGCTGGCGAAGGCGTACGCGACGGCGGGCGAGTGGCAGGGGACGCTCGCGCTCGTCGAGCGCCGCGTGTACCGCGCGAAGGACGACGCGTTCCGGAGGGACGTCCTCGTCGAGGCCGCGCACCTCCTCGAACGCCGCGGAGAGGACCGCGCGAGCGCGCTCGGCTACCTCCGCCGCGCGTTCGCGCTCCTCCGTGAACCGGAGATCGAGACGGAGCTCGTCCGGCTCGCCGAGGAGTCCGACGGCTGGGCGGCGTGCGCGGCGGGCTACGCCGAAGCCATCGCCGCCGAGTCGAACGAGGACAGGCTCGCCGAGCTCCTCCTCTCGCATGGTGGAATCGTCGAGAAGCGTCTCGCCGATCCGGCGGCGGCGCTCGCGTCCTACGCGCGCGTTGCGGCGCTCAGGCCCGGCGAGCTTCCGCCGACGGTCGCGCTCGTCCGCGTCGCGGGGCTCACGGGCAAGTGGGACGTCGCAGCCGACGCGCTCGCCCGTTCCGCCTTCGCGCGCGGCGCCGTCGATCCGTCCGTGGTCTCCACGTTCGAGGAATCCGCGCGCCGCGCCGCGGGGTTCCAGGCCGCGACGGCTGCGCTCGAAACGGTGCTCGCGCGGTCGAATTCCGAGGACCCGGGCGTCCTCCACGACCTCGAGCGGAAGCTCGCGATCTGGCACCGGGACGAGCGGGACGACGCGGACGCGGCCGAGGCCGTGCTGAAGCGTGCCGTCTCGCACAAGACGGATCCGGAGACGCTCCGGATGCTCGCCGACCTCGAAAGACGTTCCCCCGGACGGCCCCTGGTGGAGACGCTGCTCCGTCTCGCCGCCGCGACGGACGACGACCTCGAGGTGTACCGGGAGGCGGGGAACATCGCGCTCCTCGTCGTCCGCGATCCGGCGCTCTCTCGACCGATCCTCGAACGCGTCCTGGATCTCGCCTCCGCGCGCTGGACGTCGGCGGAGAGCTCCGGGAGCGATCCGGACTCGTTCCCGGGCCACGCGCTCTGGGCCCTCGAACAGCTCGTCGCGCTGTTCCTCGACGCGAAGAAGCCCGACGGCGCGGCGGACCTCCTCGAGCGGGGCGCCAAGCTGCCGCTCCCCGCGGACAGATCGCGGGATCTCCGCTATCGCGCCGCGGAGCTCGCGGCCGAGCAGATCGGAGACACGGCGCGCGCCGTGGAGCTCTGCCGGGGCATCCTCCGGGAGGAGCCCGGGGACGTGCGCGCCATCGCGCTCCTCGCGCGCCTCTACGGCAAGGAAGGGCGGCTCGAAGAGCTCCTCGACCTCCGCCGCGCGGAGCTCGCGCTCGGGCCGGAGACGGAACGGCGCCTCGTGCTTCGTCTGGACGTCGCACGCGTCCTCGGAGAGCTCTCGCGAAGCGCCGACGAGCGCATCGCCGCGCTCCGCGATAACCTCGCCGATCTCCCCGGCCACGTTCCGACGATCGACGCGCTCTCGGAGGTTCTCGAAGCCGCGGGTCGTACGGAGGAGCTCTACGACGAGCTCACCCGCCAGGCCGCGCTCGTGGAGGCCCGAGGGGAAGCCCACGCCGCTGCGGAGCTCTGGGCGCGTGGCGGCCGGGTCGCGGAGAAGGCGTCGCGCATCGAGCCGGCACTCGAAGCGTATCGGCGCTCCGTCGCGCTCGAACCGAACCTCGCCGTGTACGACAGCCTCGCCGCGATCCACCGCGGCCGGGGCGAGCACGGCGCGGCCGTCGGCTGGCTCGAGAAGCGCCTCGAACGCACGGGGAGATCTCCGGCGGAGCTCGAAGAGCGCCGCGACGCCGTCCTCCGGCTCGCCAGGGCCCACGAAGCGTCGGGCTCCGTGGAGGCCGCCGAGGGACGTCTCGCCGAGGCGCTCGGCTCCGACCCGGCGGCCACGACGCTCCGCGCGTTCCTCGCCGAGCTGTATCGGGCGGGGCAGAAGTGGGCCGAGCTCGGTCCGCTCCTCGCGGACGGCGTCGACTACGCCGGAACCGACGCGGAGAAGGTCACGCTCCTCCGGCAGGCGGCGTCCGTGCAGCGGTGGAAGCTCGCGTCGCTCGGCGCCGCGATCCCGCTCCTCGAGCACGCGGCTCAGCTCGCTCCGGAAGATCGCTCCGTCCGGCTCGCGCTCGCCGACGCGCTCCGCAGCGCCGGTCGTTTCGAGGAAGCGAAGGACATCCTCGAGGCGATGCTCGCCGAGTTCGGGCGCCGGCGCACGCCGGAGCGCGCCGCGGTGCACTACCACCTCGCGCGCATCGCGAAGGCACAGGGAGATCTCGATCAGGCGCTCACGCAGCTCGAGGCGGCTTCCAGCATCGAGCGCACCGACCCGAAGATCCTGAAGCTCCTCGGCGACGTCGCGAGGCAGAAGGGCGAGGTGGACGCCGCCGAACGCGCGTACCGCGCGCTCCTCCTCATCGTCCGGCGCCAGCAGCCCGCCGCCGAACCGTCGGAGTCCGAATCCGACGAGGAAGTCGTCGCGGCGAGCGAGGTCATGTTCGACCTCCACCAGATGGCGCAGGAGCAGGGCCAGTCGGACCGCGCGAACGACCTCCTCGAGTCCGCCTTCGAGACGGCCGCGTCGAACAACGTCGAAGCACTCCGCCTGGAGCGGGCGCTCCGCTCCGCGGGGCAGACGGATCTCGTGCTCCGCGTGCTCGACACGCGGCTCGAACGCATCACGGATCCTTCCGCCGCGGCGGAGATCCTCGTCGCGCGGGCGGACCTCCTCGCCGAGACCGGCCGTCTCGGGGAGGCGCTCGGGAGCCTCCTCGACGCGCTCGGGAAGACGCCGAGCTCCGTCCCGCTCCTCACGTCGGCGAGGGATCTCGCGATTCGCGCCGATGCGCTGCCCCGGTACGTCTCGCGGCTCGCCGAGCTCGCCTCGGCCGCCGAGAAGGACGATCCGCTCCTCGCGAGCGACCTCTGGATGCGACTCGGCACCATGGAGGAGAACGAGCTCGCGAACGCCGAGAAGGCGGCCGAGTTCTACGAACGCTCGCTCGGGACCGGCCGCCGGGCGCTCCGCGCCTACCGCGCTCTCCTCCGCACGGTGCCGGAGACGGACGCCGAACGCGTGGCTCGCGTGACGCGCGCCTTCGTCGAGGCGTCCGATCAGGACGAGACGGACGGGACGCCGCGGAACGAGGCGCTCTACCGCCTCGCGGAGCTCGAGCTCGGCTCGGCCGGCACCGCCGACGCCGGCGCTCTACGGCTCGAGCAGGCCCTCGAGCGCGCGCCGGACTACGACCGCGCCCTCGAGCTCGTCACCCCGGCCGTCCTCCGCGCTCCCGAGAGCGTCGCGGTCGTCCGCGTCTACGAGAAGGTCGCTCGCGCCATCGGGGACGACGCGCTCGTACTGGACGCCCTCACCCTCCGCTCCGCGCTTCCCGACATGCCGCTCGAGGTGCTGCAGGACGCGGTCGAGCTCGCGCGCGTCACGAAGGACGGCGACCGGCTGTCGGTGCTCCTCCACCGGCTCGTCGCGTTCGCCCGCAAGGAGGAGCGCACGGCGGACTTCGTCTGGGCGCTCACGGATCTCGCGCGCATCCGCGAGTCCGAGCAGAGCTTCGGATCCGCCGCCGAGCTCCTGGAAGAGGCCGCGAAGCACACCACGGGCACCGAGTCCTTCGACCTCCGGCTCCGCGTCGCGGAGTTCGCCGCCGGCCCGCTCGGCAATCCGCGCCGGGCGGCGGAGGTCTACGAGAGCCTCCGCAAGGAGGAGCCCGCGGACAGCCGCGTCTGGAAGCCGCTCCTCGACGTCTACCGGAAGCTCCGCGCGTGGAAGGACCTCGAGGCGTGCATCGCGTCCACCGTGGAAGCCGTGTACGACCCGGCGGAGCGCAATCACCTCCGCATGGAGCGCGGGCGGATCCTCCTCGAGGACCCGTCGCGCCAGGAAGAGGCCGAGACGGTCCTCCGCGAGGTGCTCGACGAAGACCCGGATCACGTCCAGGCCTCCGTCGTGCTCGCGGAGCTCCTCGAGCGCACGCAGCGCTTCGACGAGCTGAACGAGCTCCTGACTCGCCAGCTCGAGGGGGCGCGCGAGCGGCGCGACGCCAACGGGGTCGCCGCCCTCTCTCTCCGGATCGGCAGGACCCTCGAGCAGACGGACCGCGCGGCCGCGATGGCGCTCTACAAGGAGTCCATCGAGGTCGCGGACGCCGATCGAGCCCTCCTCGAGGCGCTCCTCCGCCTCTACGGTCCGGACGACGACCCGACGGAGCGCGCCGAGGTGCTCGAGCGTCTCCTCGATCTCGAGACGGGTGAGCCCGCGGCGCGCCTCGCGCTCGAGCTCGCCTCCCTCGCCGAGGCGCGGAACGACGCCGGCGCCGTGGAGCGCGCGCTCCGTCGTGGCTACGAGGCGAATCCCGAGAACGTCGAGCTCCGCGATCGCCTCGTTTCCTACTACACGGAAAGCCAGGACTACGGCGGCCTGTCGGACGTCCTCGTCGCGGACGCGCGGGGCCGGAAGAACGCCCGCGAGGCGGTGGGTCAGTTCCGGGAAGCGGCGATCCTCCAGCTCGAGCGGCTCGGCGATCCGGCGCGCGCGGCGGAGATCCTCGCGGAGGCGCACGCCGCCCTGCCCGAAGACGTGGACGTCGTGCTCCTCCTCACGTCGGCGCTCGTCGACGCGAGCCGCGCGGACGAAGCCCTGGCCGTCGTGACGGACACCCTCGCGCAGAACCCGTCCCCGGCGGAAGCTCGCGCCCGTCTGTTCGTGGAACGCGCGCGGCTGCGGCCCCGCGTCTTCGAGCGGAACCCCACGGCCCTCGCGGAAGGCATCGCGGATCTCGACCAGGCGAGCGCGCTCGTCGAGGGCGGCTTCGCGGACGAGCTCGTCGCGCTGCTGGAAGAGCAGCGAGTGCTCGCGTCGGAGACGGGAGACGAAGAGACGGAGCGCGCCGCGACGATGCGGCTCGCCCACCTGCTCCCGAGGGTCGGCGATCAGCGGCGGGGCCTCGAGCTCCTGGTCGCGTGGGTGAAGCAGAAGCCGAACGACGCGGACGCCGTGCGCGGCCTCGGCCAGTTCGCCGCGAACGCCGAAAAATGGAGCGCCGCCGCGAAGGCGTACCAGCGCCTCGTCGAGATCACGGACGGTCCGGATCAGATCGACGCGGTCGTCCGTCTCGCGGAGGCCTGCGAGCGCTCGGGAAGCCCGATGGAGGCTCGTCCGTTCCTCGAGATGGTCCACGAGAAGGCCCCGGGGGACGAGCTCGTCCGCACGCGTCTCCGCCGCATGTACGAGGCCGCCGGCGCCTACGCCGAGCTCGCGGCCATCATGATCGCGGAGGCCGAACACGCGACCGACGAGGGCACGAAGTTCGATCGCCTCATGGAAGCCGGCGATCTTTCGCTCCGGGTCGAAGGCGGCGAGCGGACTGCCATCGACGCGTACCGTCGCGCATACACGATCAAGCCGGAGGAGCACCGCGTCGTGCAGAAGCTCGCCGACGCCCTCGGCGCCGTGGGAGAGATCGAGGAAGCGGCGACGCTCCTCGATCGCGCCATCGACGCGTTCGGCAAGAGGCGCTCGCCGGAGCTCTCCGAGCTCCAGCACTGCATGGCCCGCATCGGTCGCCTCGCCGGCGACTGGGAAGCCGTGTTCGCGTGGCTCGACGCGGCGGTGCAGACGGACCGCCAGAACGGCGCCGCCGCCTCCGAGCTCGCCCTCGTCGCGATGGAGCGGGAAGAGTGGGACATCGCCGTGAAGGCGCTCCAGGTCATCACCCTGCTCAAGGGAGAGGCGCCGATGAGCAAGGCCGAGGCCTACCTCCGTCAGGGCATCATCGCGGAAAAGAAGGGCGACCCGAAGAAGGCGATCTTCCTCGCGAAGCGCGCGCTCACCCAGGAGCCCGACTACGCCGACGCGAAGGCGTTCATCGATCGCCTCGGCGGGTAGTGTGGGGCCTCACCCCGCGCCGAAGCGGTCCGTGAAGTCTCGGTGCGGCGCGAGGGAGTCGCCTTTCGCGGAGAAGAGCTCGCTCGGTCGATAGCCGGAGACGATCCGCGTCACGACGGCCGCGCCGCCGTCCAGCACGAAGCACGCTCGCCATTCCTTCAGCGCGAGCTTGAAGCCGTCGCCTTCCTTCCGGATCCGACGGTACGGGTGCGGCGTCACGCCGAGCGAGAGCACCTCCAGGATCCGGGGGCGGAGGTCGATTCCGTGGCTTTCCCGGAGGAACGCGAGCTCTGCTTCCGCCTCCGCCGTGAAGCGGACTTCGTGCGCGGCTCGCGGGTCCGCGGGCGCGGCGGCCGCATCCGCCGCCGGCGGCTCGAGCCAGCCGTGGTTCGCGGTGGGGATCGAATCCGTGTACGGGATGTACGGCTTCAGATCGAGCACGGGCGTCCCGTCCAGGAGGTCCACGTCGGAGACGTGGAGCACGAGCCCTTCGATGCGCTCGAGCCGCACGGCGCTCATCCCGATCGGGTTCGGGCGATACGGCGCTCGCGTCGCGAAGAGGCCGCGCCGCACCTCGCTCCGCGGCGGGCGCACCTTCGCCGTCCATCCCTCGTTCAGGTGAAACCAGAACAGCACCCAGAGGTGCGAGAAGGACGCGAGGTCCTCGAGCGCGTGCTCGAAGCGCCCGTCGGGGAAGAGCTCGATGGTGCCGCGGACGCCGGCCGCCGCCGGGGGCTGGCGCGGCGCGCTCTGCCGGTCCGTGAACGGCGTCCGCGCGACGCCGATGGGAACGACCCGGAGCTCTCCGTGCGGCGCGTCCTTCGTCATGGGCCGAGGCGCAGGGCGCCGACCGCGATCGCGGCCCATCCCACGATGAAACACAGCCCTCCGAACGGCGTCACGGCCCCGAGCGCCCGAACGCCGGTCAGCGCCATCGCGTAGAGGCTCCCGCTGAAGAGCAGGATGCCGAGGCAGAACGCGACGCCCGCGACGGCGCCGGCACGGCTCTCGGGCGCGCGGAACGCGACGAACGCGGCGACGGCGATCGCGAGCGCGTGGACGAGGTGATAGTGCGCGGCCGTCTCCCACCAGCGTTTCCGGTCCGCGCCGTCCGCGAGGTCCGCGAACCGCGCTGCGAGACCGTGGGCGCCGAAGGCGCCGAGGCCGACGCCGAGGGCGCCGAGGACGCCGGAGAGCGCGAGGAAGATCCGCTCCACGGAGACAGGCGTAGCGCTTCTTCTCGCCCGGGTCTCAGAAAATCAGGCAGCGCTCGACGGCGTCCACGCTAGGCGCCGCCATCGCGCACTCGAAGCTCTTCCGGCCGATCTTCCTCGGGCACGCGGACATCTCGAACCGTGGGTCCGTGGCCGCGAGGCGCCGGGCGTCCTCGAGCGCCTGCGCGACGTGCTCGGGCGTCGCCGTCGGATCTTCCTCCTTCACGAGGAGCTCCGTGTAGTGGTCGAGGAGGCGCTCGCACTCTCTCTCGTCGAGCGGCCGCGCGCACGCGGCGGCGATCGGACACGCGAGCCCGAGCAGGAGCGCACGGAGCGTCAGTCGAGGCACTTCTGGACGATCTCTTCCGCCGTCTTGGCGTTTCGAACGCACCGGAGCGCGTAGTCGGTGACGCGCTTCCCCACGCACTGCGTCTTCATCTTCGAGCGAAACGCTTCCTTCGTCTCCGTCACCTGTCGCTGCACGTCGGCCGGGTCGGCGCTCTTCGCCTCGCGAAGCTCGAGCTCCGCGATGCGCCCGACGATCTCGTCGCACTCCGCCTCCGTCGCGGGTCGGCCGCAGCCCGGCGCGGCGAAGAGAACGAACGCGGCGAGCGCGAGCGACGGTTTCACAACGGCACGAGATAGAATTGCCCGGCGAAAACGGCAACGAGGAACGAGAAAAAGGGCGGATCCGGCGGTTTTCCCGCGGCATCTGGACGAGTGTGCAGGTGCTGCTAACGTAGAGTCTCGTGCCGAAGGCCCGAGCCGCCACCGAGAGCGCGCGCGCGGTGGACCTCCTCCGCAAGGCCACGCTCGCCCGCACCGCGGGGCTCCGCGCGAAGTACGCGACGCGCGGTCTCTCGGAGCCGGGTAGCGACGACACGACCCAGGCGATGCTGCTCCGGCAGCTCTACCTCGCCCACATGGAAGGCAAGCGCTTCGAGGAAGCGCGCGGCGTCGCGGAACAGATGATCGCGACGGGAGTCATGCCGGACGTCGCTCACCAGGACGCGTCCCGGGCGTGTCTCGCGCTCGGGGACGCTCGGGGCGCGGAGAATCACCTCCGCATCGCGAGCCGCGTGAGCCCCGCGTCGCGGCGCGCGTTCCATCTGTGGACGCTCGGGAGCACGCTTTATCTCCTCGGTCGTCCGCGGGAGGCCGCGGGCGTGCTCTCTCGCGCCGCTCGCTGGGGCACGACGGCGCGCCCGCTGTACGCGGCGCAGCTCGCGCTCGCGCGTCTCGCCGCCGGGGACCCCGTCTCCGGTCTGGAAGAGCTCCGCGATCGGCTCGAGGAGGCGCCCTGCGGCCAGGGATACGGCCAGTTCGTCCTCGGGGAGCTCTCGGTCCACCTGGGGGACGCCCCGAAGGCGCGCCGCTACCTGGAAGGGTTCGTCCGCCGGTCGACGGGCGGTCGGGTCGCGCTGGAAGTCTCCCTGTCGGCTGAAATCGGCCGCGCCCGGGAGCTGCTCCGCTCGCTGTCGGCCGTACGCGGCCGCTGAAGTCCCCCCCGGCTCGTGGGCGATCGGTGGGCCGCTCGTCGGTGCCGGCACTATACTTTGCCGCGCGTCATGACCCGAAGGCCCCCGTCGCTCCCCGTCGCCGTGTTCCTCGCGTGTCTCCTCGCTCCGGCGGTCGCCCTCGCGGCGCCCGCGACGGACCCGTTCGCCGCCGCGCTCGCCCGCGGACCGCTCTACGCGGGTCTCGTCGCCTTCGCGAGCGGCTTCCTCGTCAGCCTGACCCCGTGCGTCTACCCGATGGTCGCGATCACGGTGAGCGTGTTCGGGGCGCGCCAGGTCGAGAGCCGGCTTCAGGGCGCGGCGCTCTCCTTCGCGTTCGTGCTCGGCATCGTCGCGATGTTCGTTCCGCTCGGGGTCGCGGCCGGTCTGACGGGCCACCTCGCGGGCGCCGTGCTGCAGAGCCCGTGGGTGATCACCGCGATCAGCGTGCTCTTCCTGGTGATGGCCGCCGCGATGTTCGGCGCCTTCGAGCTGGACATCCCCTCTTCCCTGAAGAACCGCCTCGCGACGGTGGGCGGCTCGGGCTACCTCGGCGCGTTCATCCTGGGCGTCGCGTGCGGCCCGATCGCCGCTCCGTGCACCGGTCCGTTCCTGACGGGTCTCCTCGCCTGGATCACCAAGACGCAGAGCGCGGGCCTCGGGGCGGCCGCCATGGCGGCGTTCGCGTCCGGGCTCGGAGTGCCGTTCTTCCTCGTCGGCGCGTTCGCCGTGCAGCTCCCGAAGGGCGGGAAATGGATGCTCCACGTGAAGAGCGTCCTCGGCCTCGTGCTCATCGTCGTCGCGCTCTACTTCCTGAACAACGCCTTCGGGATCTTCGGGCGGTTCGCGAAGCCGTCTCCGACCTTCCTCGGGGTCGCGGGCGCCGTCGCGCTCCTCGGCCTCGGGCTCGGAGCGGTGCACAAGTCGTTCGAAGGAAGCACGACGGACAAGCTTCGGAAGGGCTTCGGCGTCGCGATGACGTCGCTCGCGAGCGCGCTCTTCATCGTCGGCCTCACGACCCCGGCAGGCGCGCTCGTGTGGCAGCACATCCCCGCGGCGGAGGCGAAGGCCCGGGCCCTCGGAGAGAAGCGCCCGCTCATCGTGGACTTCGGCGCCGCGTGGTGCGGCGCCTGCAAGGAGCTCGACAAAGTGACGTTCTCGCGGGACGACGTTCGCCGCGAGGCCGGCCGCTTCCTCGCCGTGAAGGTGGACGCGACGAACGACGACGATCCGCACGTCGAGGCCGCCATGTCGGAGTTCAGGGTGCTCGGACTCCCGACGGTCGTCGTGTTCGACTCCCAGGGCTCCGAGGCCGTCCGCTACACCGACTTCGTCGAACCCGATCAGCTCCTGGCTGCCCTGAAGAAGGTCGACTGAGAGCCGAACGGCGGTCGTCGTCGCGGGGCGCGACCGATGAAGGAACGACGGTTTTCGTCGTGGGTCTGGTTTGTGGGGGGACCTGGTCCCCCGCGGCTCCTGTGGTCCTCGGGCTTCGCCCTGCGGTCCTCGGACCGCTCCCCCTGCCGCGCCTAGCGGCGCGCGCTCGCCGTGCTCGCGGGGCCGTGGAACGGCTGGACCAATCGGGGGGCGACTCGCCGCCCTTCGGGCGAGCTCGACGCGACGACGAACGGCGGCGTGGGGGTTGTTTGTGGGGGACCTTGTCCTCCGAGGCTTCCCTGCGATCCTCGGGCTTCGCCCTGCGGTCCTCGGGAACCTCTCCCCCTGCCGCGCCCGATAGGGCGCGCGCTCGCCGTGCTCGCGGGTAGCCGTGGAACGGCTGGACCAATCGGGGCGAATGGTTTGTATACAAAGTGTCCGGTGGGGAGATACCACCACCCCGGCGCTCGTCGCGCGGTTCCTGCTGGCTTCACTCCGCGGCGGCGCGACGTCTGCGGTCTCGCACGGCGGCGGCGAGCTCCTTCACGACGGGGACGGTCTGGTCCCAGGAGATGCAGGCGTCCGTGATGCTCTGGCCGTAGGTGAGGTTCTCCGCCTTCACGAGGTCCTGCCGGCCTTCG